>NZ_JARUBH010000009.1:6000000-6600000 GCF_029626105.1 Solwaraspora sp. WMMD792 | reverse complement strand
CCATCGACCCGTCCCGGGTCACCACCGTCCAGCCGTCGGCGAGCTCGTCGGTGCGGGCCGACCCCTCGGTGATCATCGGCTCGATGGCCAACGCCATCCCCGGGACCAGGCGCGGGCCCTTGCCCGGCCGGCCGTAGTTGAGCACGTGCGGGTCCTGGTGCATCTCGGTGCCGATCCCGTGGCCGCCGTAGCCCTCGACGATGCCGTACCGGCCGCCCGCCCGGATCGCCCGTTCCACCGCGTACGAGATGTCGGTGAGCCGGCCACGGCCACTGACCGCACCGCGCGCCGCAGCGGCGATCCCGGCCCACAGCGCGTCCTCGGCGACCGTGATCATCCGCAGCAGTTCCGGACGTACCTCCCCGACCGGAGCGGTGAAGGCCGCGTCGCCGTGCCAGCCGTCCAGTACGGCCCCGCAGTCGACCGAGATGACGTCACCGTCGCGCAGCACCTGCCCGGCGGCCGGGATCGCGTGCACCACCTGCTCGTTGACCGAGGAGCAGATGGTCGCCGGGTAGCCGTGGTAGCCCTTGAACGACGGGACAGCGCCGGCGTCGCGGATCGTCTCCGCGGCGATGGCGTCCAGGTCGGCGGTGGAGACGCCGGGGGCGATCGCCGCCCGCATCCGGGCCAGGGCGTCGGCGACCACCAGGCCGGCGGCGCGCATCCGGTCGATCTGCTCCGGGGTCTTCAGCTGGATGTCCAACTGCTGGCGGCGCATCGGACGCTACCCGCCGTACGAACGCAGGGCGTCGATCGCGCGTACGGTGACGTCCTCGACCGGCCCGGTGGCGTCGATCCCGACCAGCTTGCCCTGGGCACCGTAGAAGTCGACCAGCGGCGCGGTCTTCTCGGCGTACTCCACCAGGCGCTGGGCGATGGTCTCCGGCTTGTCGTCGTCGCGCTGGAACAGCTCGGCGCCGCACCGGTCACAGCGGCCCTCGGTCGCCGGCGCGTCGAACTCGACGTGCCAGATCTTGCCGCAGCCGCGACAGGTACGCCGACCGGACAGCCGCCGGATCACCTCGTCGTCGTCGACGACCAGCTCCAGCACCAGATCCAGCGCGGTGCCGAGGTCGGCCAGCAGTTTGTCCAGCGCGGCGGCCTGCGGAGTGGTCCTCGGGAAACCGTCGAGCAGGAAGCCTTCAGCGGCGTCCGGCTCGGCCAGCCGGTCCCGGACCATGTTGATGGTCACTTCGTCCGGGACCAGCTTGCCGGCGTCCATGTATCGCTTGGCCTCGACACCCAGCGGCGTGCCCTGGGAGACGTTGGCCCGGAAGATGTCCCCGGTCGAGATCTTGGGCACGACCAGGTGAGCGGCGATGAACTCGGCCTGGGTCCCCTTCCCCGCCCCGGGGGGACCGACCAGTACCAGCCTCATCTACCGGAGGAACCCTTCGTAGTTGCGCTGCATGAGTTGGCTCTCGATCTGCTTCACGGTTTCCAGACCGACACCGACCATGATGAGCACGGCGGTGCCACCGAACGGGAAGTTCACGTACTGGTCGCTGTCCAGCCAGATGAAGAAGAAGTTCGGCAGGACGGAGATGAGGCCGAGGTAGAGCGCACCGGGGAGGGTGATCCGGCTGAGGATGAAGTCGAGGTACTCGGCCGTGGGCCGGCCCGGCCGGATGCCGGGCACGAAGCCACCGTACTTCTTCATGTTCTCCGCGACCTCGGTCGGGTTGAACGTGATCGACACGTAGAAGTACGTGAAGAAGATGATCATAAAGAAGTACGTGACGATGTAGATCGGGCTGGTCGGGTTCGCCAGGTTGTTCTGGATCCACGCCTGGACCTGACCAGGGTCGTTCGGATCGAAGAACTGCAGCCCGAGCTGCGGCAGGTAGAGCACCGACGAGGCGAAGATCACCGGGATGACACCGGCCTGGTTGACCTTCAACGGGATGTAGGTCGAGGTGCCGCCGTACATCCGCCGGCCGATCATCCGCTTGGCGTACTGCACCGGGATCCGGCGCTGTGCCTGCTCGATGAAGACCACTGCGGTGATGACCACCAGGACCAGCACGATCACCAGGCCGAACATGCCCCAGCCGTGGGTGTTCTTGATGGCCCAACCCTCGCTGGGCAGCCGCGCCGCGATCGAGGTGAAGATCAGCACCGACATACCGTTGCCGACGCCCCGGTCGGTGATCAGCTCGCCGAGCCACATCACCATGCCGGTGCCGGCGGTCATCGTGATGACCAGCACGCTGAGCGTCAACCAGGTCGGCAGGCCGGTCCCGTCCGGGATGATCGGCCACTGGTCGCACTGGTTGTTGAACAGCTGCCCGGAGCGGGCCAGCGCGACGAACGCCGAGGCCTGCAGGATGCCCAGGCCCAGGGTCAGGTACCGGGTGTACTGGGTGATCTTGGCCTGGCCGGACTGCCCCTCCTTGCGGAGCTGCTCCAACCGCGGAATCACCACGGTGAGCAGCTGCAGGATGATCGACGCGGTGATGTAGGGCATGATGCCCAGCGCGAAGACGGACAGGGACAGCAACGCACCGCCGGAGAAGAGGTTCAGCAGGGTGAAGACCCCGCTGGAGTCCCCGGACTCCAGGGCGGTGATGCACTGCTGCACGTTGCCGTACGACACGCCTGGGCTCGGCAGCGTGGCGCCGAGCCGGTAGATCGCGACGATGAAGACCGTGAACAGCAGCTTCTTGCGCAGGTCAGGCGTGCGGAACGCACTGAGAAAGGCGGAGAGCAACTTCTTCCTCCTGCGCGAGGCGGCCGCCGGATGTTCTGGCGGGTCGGGGTGGGTGCGGAGCGCCCGATATCCATGGCTGGCATCGGACTCTAACAGTCCGGCGTCGGTCTGGGCAGGCGTGCCCTAGAACATACACCGGTCCCGATATTAACGGGACGGAGGCTTCACCAGTAGGCCGTGGCGCCCGTCAGTCGCGGACAACTGAGCGAGCGCCACGTCCAAGCTGGGTGTTCAGAGCTCGGTGACCGAGCCGCCAGCTGCGGTGATCTTCTCCTTGGCCGACCCGCTGAACGCGTGCGCCGACACCTGGAGAGACACACCACCGAGGTCGCCGCTGCCCAGCACCTTGACCGGCTGGCCCTTGCGGACCGCACCGGACTCGGCCAACTGCTGCGGACCGACCTCACCACCGTTCGGGAAGAGCTCCGCCAACCGGTCCAGGTTGACCACCTGGTAGACGACCTTGAACCGGTTCTTGAAGCCCTTCAGCTTCGGCAGACGCATGTGGATGGGCATCTGCCCACCCTCGAACGCCGCCGGGATGTTCTTGCGGGCCTTGGAGCCCTTGGTGCCCCGACCGGCGGTCTTGCCCTTGGAGCCCTCACCGCGGCCCACCCGGGTCTTCGCGGTCTTGGCCCCCGGCGCCGGCCGGAGGTGGTGGACCTTGATCGCCATTACTCGACCTCCTCGACCTTCACGAGGTGGTTCACGGTGAAGATCATGCCCCGGATCTCGGGCCGGTCCTCCTTGACCACCACGTCGTTGATCCGCTTCAGACCGAGCGACCGCAGCGACTCCCGCTGGTTGCGCTTGGTCCCGATCCCGGACCGGACCTGGGTCACCTTCAGACGTGCCATCACAGCCGCCCTCCGTTCATCTTCGCTGTCACGCCCCTGCGCCCGCGCGGGACGCGAGCATCGCGGCTGGGGCCACGTCCTCGACCGGCAGGCCACGCCGGGTGGCGACCGCCTCCGGCGACTCCAGGCTCTTCAGCGCGGCGACCGTGGCGTGCACGATGTTGATCGGGTTCGACGAGCCGAGGCTCTTGGAGAGCACGTCGTGGATGCCCGCGCACTCCAGCACCGCACGCACCGGGCCACCGGCGATCACACCCGTACCGGCGCTCGCCGGCTTCAGCAGGACCACGCCAGCGGCGTCCTCGCCCTGCACCGGGTGCGGGATCGACGCGGCGATCCGGGGCACCTTGAAGAAGTGCTTCTTGGCCTCCTCGACACCCTTGGCGATCGCCGCCGGCACCTCCTTGGCCTTGCCGTAACCCACGCCGACCGTGCCGTCACCGTCGCCCACGATCACCAGGGCGGTGAAGCTGAAACGCCGACCGCCCTTCACGACCTTGGCGACCCGGTTGATCGCGACGACGCGCTCCAGGTGTGGGGTCTTCTCGACGGGCGCGTTGCCGCGACCGCCCTCACGGCGGTTGTCGCGGCGACCACCTTCGTTGCCACCGGACCCGCCGCCACGACGCTGTTGACCTGGCATCAGCAGCCTTCCTTCCTACTCGTGACGGGGTTTGCTTCGATTTGCGTCTGGACAGGCATCAGACGGCCGCTAGAACTCGAGTCCGGCTTCGCGGGCGGCGTCGGCCAGCGCGGCGATCCGCCCCGCGTACCGGTTGCCCCCACGGTCGAACACGACCTTGGAGATACCTGCCGCCTTGGCCCGCTCGGCGAGCAGCGTGCCCACCTTGCCGGCCAGTTCGCTCTTGGCACCTGCGGTACCCCGCAGCGACGCGTCCATGGTCGACGCGGACGCCAGGGTGTGGCCCTTGGTGTCGTCGACGATCTGGGCGACCATGTGCTTCAGGGAACGGGTGACCACCAGGCGCGGCCGCTGCGCGGTCCCGCTGAGGTTCTTGCGCACCCGGAAGTGCCGGCGCGCCCGCCCGATGGCACGCCGCGCGGAGACGCTGCCGCCCGCCCGACGCTTCAGCAGTGTGGCGCTCACTTCTTACCTGCCTTTCCGGCCTTGCGGCGGATGACCTCGCCCTGGTACTTCATGCCCTTGCCCTTGTACGGCTCCGGCGGGCGGATCTTCCGGATGTTGGCGGCGACCTCACCGACCTGCCACTTGTTGATCCCGGCCACGTGGAACAGCGTCGGCCGCTCCACGGTGAAGGTGATCCCCTCCGGGGCCGGCACCAGCACCGGGTGCGAGAACCCGAGCGCGAACTCCAGGTCCTTGCCCTTGGCGGTGACCCGGTAACCCGTACCCGCGATCTCCAGGGTCTTGCGGTAACCGTCGGTCACCCCGATGACCATGTTCGACACCAGGGTGCGGCTCAGCCCGTGCAGTTCCTTGGCCTGGCGCTCGTCGTTGGCCCGGTTGATCTGGAGCTGACCGTCCTCGGCCCGCTCAACGGTGATCGACTCGGGCAGGACGTGCGACAGCTCGCCCTTGGGGCCCTTGACCGTGATGGTCTGGCCATCGATCTTGACATCGACGCCGGCCGGCACCGGGATCGACTTACGTCCAATACGCGACATTGTTACCAGTCTCCCGATTACCAGACGAAGGCGAGGACTTCCCCGCCCACGCTCCGCTTACGGGCCTGCCGGTCGGTGAGCAGCCCCTGGGACGTCGAAATGATCGCCACGCCCAGGCCGCCGAGCACCCGGGGCAGCTCATCCGACTTGGCGTACACCCGCAGACCCGGCTTGGACACGCGCTTGATCCCGGCGAGGCTGCGCTCCCGGTTCTGGCCGTACTTCAAATCGACCACCAGCCGCCGGCCGACGGCACCCTCCGCGGGGTCCTCGACCTGCCAGGTCGAGATGTAACCCTCGGCCTTGAGGACCTCGGCGATGTTCGCCTTGACCTTCGAGTACGGCATCGTCACCCGGTCGTGGTACGCCTGGTTGGCGTTGCGCAGACGGGTCAGCATGTCTGCGATCGGGTCGGTCATCGTCATGGGTCTCGTCAACCTTTCTCGCCGGGGTTCCCGGTGGCTGTGCCACCGGGCCTACGGCGAAGACCTGTCAAGGTGGGGTTACCAGGAAGCCTTGGACACGCCGGGCAGCTCACCGCGGTGCGCCATCTCCCGGATGCAGACCCGGCAGAGGCCGAACTTGCGGTAGACCGCCTTGGGCCGCCCGCACCGCTGGCAACGGGTGTACGCGCGCACCGAGAACTTCGGCTTCGCGGCGGCCTTGATGATCAGCGCCTTCTTGGCCATAGCTCAGTTCTCCTTGAACGGGAAGCCCAGGAGCTTGAGCAGCGCCCGGCCCTCGTCGTCGGTCTTGGCGGTGGTCACCACCGTGATGTCCATGCCCCGGGTGCGGTCGATCCGGTCCTGGTCGATCTCGTGGAACACCGACTGCTCGGTGAGCCCGAAGGTGTAGTTGCCGTTGCCGTCGAGCTTGCGACCGTCCAGCCCGCGGAAGTCCCGGATCCGGGGCAGCGCGATGGACAGCAGCCGGTCCAGGAACTCCCACATCCGGTCACCACGCAGGGTGACCTTCGCGCCGATCGGCATCCCCTCGCGGAGCTTGAACTGCGCGATCGACTTGGTCGCCCGACGCACCTGCGGCTTCTGACCGGTGATGGTGGCCAGGTCACGCATGGCGCCGTCGATCAGCTTGGCGTCCCGGGCGGCCTCGCCGACACCCATGTTCACGACGATCTTGACGAGCCCCGGAACCTGCATCGGGTTCGCGTACTGGAACTGCTCACGCAGCTGCGCGATGGTCTCCTCGCGGTACCGCTGCTTGAGGCGCGGCGCCGGCCTGGTCTGGGTAGCGGTGGTCATCACAGGTCCTTACCGTTGCTACGCGCGATCCGCACCTTCTGGCCGCTGTCGTCGAACCGGTAACCGACCCGGGTCGGCTTGCCGTCGGAGTCGAGCACCTGCACGTTCGAGACGTGGATCGGAGCTTCCTGGGTGACGATGCCACCGGTCTGCCCGCCGCGCTGGGTGGTCTGGATGCGGGTGTGCTTCTTGATCCGGTTCACGCCTTCGACGAGGACCTTGTCCTGCCGTGGGTAGGCCGCGATGACCTTGCCCTTGGCACCCTTGTCCTTACCGGCGATGACGACGACCGTGTCGCCCTTCTTCACCTTCACGGTCACAGCACCTCCGGCGCCAAAGAAATGATCTTCATGAACCGCTTGTCCCGCAGCTCACGCCCGACCGGGCCGAAGATGCGGGTACCGCGCGGGTCCCCACCGTCCTTGATGATGACGGCAGCGTTCTCGTCGAAGCGGATGTACGACCCGTCCGGCCGCCGCTTCTCCTTCGCGGTCCGGACCACGACGGCCTTCACCACGTCGCCCTTCTTCACGCCGGCGCCGGGAATCGCGTCCTTGACCGTCCCGACGATCACGTCGCCGATGCCTGCGTAGCGCCGACCGGAGCCACCGAGCACCCGGATGCACAGGATCTCCCGGGCACCCGTGTTGTCGGCGACACGCAGTCGCGACTCCTGCTGGATCACGTCTATCTCCTATGTCTGCCAGTCCTCCGGTCACCCGGAGCTTGGAAGAACCTGGTCCGCGCTACGCGCGGGCTGCCATCCGGACCCGACCGACCCGAACGCCGCGCGACGGCGGCGGACGGGTCGCCCGGCTACTTCGCCTTCTCGAGGATCTCGACGACCCGCCACCGCTTGGTGGCGGACAGCGGCCGGGTCTCCATCAGCAGCACCCGGTCACCGACCCCGCACGCGTTCTGCTCGTCGTGTGCCTTCAGCTTGCTGGTACGGCGCATGACCTTGCCGTACAGCCGGTGCTTGACCCGGTCCTCGACCTCGACGACGACGGTCTTTTCCATCTTGTCGCTGACCACGAGCCCTTCGCGAACCTTGCGGCGGGCCCGGACGACCGTTGCGCCCTGCTCGGGGGCGGTGTTCTCACTCATGATGCAGCCACCTCAGTCGGCGCGGCGGAGAGTCCCAACTCACGCTCACGCATGATCGTGTAGATCCGGGCGATCTCCCGACGGATGACCTGCAGCCGGCGGTTGTTGTCCAGCTGACCGGTCGCGGCCTGCACGCGGAGGTTGAACAGCTCCGCCTTGGCCTCCCGCAGCTTCGTGACCAGCTCCTCCTCGGAGAGTTCACGCAGCTCGGCGGCCGAAACGCCCGCTGCCATCAGCTTTCACCCACTTCGCGCGTCACGATGCGGCACTTCATCGGGAGCTTGTGGATCGCACGACGCATCGCCTCACGCGCGATCTGCTCGTTCGGGAAGGACATCTCGAAGAGCACCCGTCCCGGCTTGATGTTGGCGACCCACCACTCGGGCGAGCCCTTACCGGACCCCATCCGGGTCTCGGCCGGCTTCTTGGTCAGCGCCTGGTCGGGGAAGACCGTGATCCAGACCTTGCCGCCACGCTTGATGTGGCGGGTCATGGCGATACGGGCCGACTCGATCTGACGGTTGGTCACATACGCCGGCTCGAGCGCCTGGATACCGAACTCGCCGAACACCACCCGGGTGCCGCCCTTGGCGGCGCCGGTACGGCTCGGGTGATGCGGCTTGCGGAAGCCCTTCGGGGGCTTGCGCGGGATCAGCATCTGTCAGCCCTCCTGCGCTGAGCTGTCCGCTCCGGCCGAAGCGGCCGGAGTGGCCGGCGCGGCATCAGCCGGCGCGGCACTGCTGGTCGTGGTCGACGGGCCGCCGGAGATCTCCGCGGCGGCCGCCCGGCCGGCCTCGGTGCCACCGGCGGTCGTCCCGCTGGAGCCGGAACGCCCGCGACGGGGCCGGTCCGGCCGCTCCCGGCGGGGACGGCTGGGCGCCTCGGCCGGAGCCTCCCGCCCCGGGACCGCGTCGCCCTTGTAGATCCACACCTTGACGCCGATGCGACCAAAGGTGGTCCGGGCCTCGAAGAAGCCGTACTCGATGTTGGCCCGCAGCGTGTGCAGCGGCACCCGACCCTCGCGGTAGAACTCGGTACGGCTCATCTCCGCACCGCCGAGCCGGCCGGAGACCTGCACCCGGATGCCCTTGACGATCGGGTTCTTCATCGCCGACTGCATGGCCTTGCGCATCGCCCGCCGGAAGCTGACCCGGCTGGCCAGCTGCTCGGCGACGCCCTGCGCGACCAGCTGCGCGTCCGACTCGGGGCTCTTCACCTCGAGGATGTTCAGCTGCACCTGCTTGCCGGTGAGCTTCTCCAGCTTGCCCCGGATCCGGTCCGCCTCGGCGCCCTTGCGGCCGATGACGATGCCCGGGCGGGCGGTGTGGATGTCGACCCGGACCCGGTCACGGGTCCGCTCGATGTCCACCTTGGAGATACCGGCCCGCTCGAGACCGCTGGACATCATCCGGCGGATCTTGACGTCCTCGGCGATGTAGTCCTTGTACAGCTTGTCCGCGTACCAGCGCGACTTCCAGTCGGTCGAGATGCCGAGCCGGAACCCGTGCGGGTGAACTTTCTGACCCATTACTCGGCACCCTCCGTGCTGCTCTGCTTGCCGCCGGCCGGCTCGTTCGCGGTCGTGCCGCCCTGCGCCGTGCTCTCGGTCTGCTCCACGGCCGCCGGCTGCGTGTCGGTCGCTGCCGCCTCGGCCGGCTGGGCCTTCTTCGCGGCCTTCGCCGGCTGGGCCTTGGCCGCCCGCCGCGTCGGCTTCGCCGCGGCGACGGCCTCCACCGCGATGGTGATGTGGCAGGTCCGCTTACGGATCCGGTACGCCCGGCCCTGCGCCCGTGGCCGGAACCGCTTCAGCGTCGGACCCTCGTCCACGAACGCCTCGCTGACCAGCAGCGCGTCGGGGTCCAGCTGCTCGTTGTTCTCGGCGTTGGCGATCGCGCTGGCCAGGACCTTGTACACCTGCTCACTGGCGGCCTGCGGCGCGAACTGCAGGACGGTGAGTGCCTCCTTCGCGGGCAGACCGCGGACGAGGTCGACCACCCGACGCGCCTTCATCGGCGAGATGCGCACGTACCGCGCAACCGCCCGCGCGCCCGGAAGCACCGGAGCGTCGCCCTTCACTGGCATCGCTGTAACCCCTTGATCCTCTATCCGTGCCCGCGACTCAGCGCCGACGGCTCTTGCGGTCGTCCTTCTCGTGACCCTTGAAGGTGCGGGTCAGGGCAAACTCGCCGAGCTTGTGCCCGACCATCGACTCGGTGATGAACACCGGGACGTGCTTGCGCCCGTCGTGCACGGCGATCGTGTGCCCGAGCATCTCCGGGGTGATCGTCGAGCGCCGCGACCAGGTCTTGATGACGTTCTTCGAGCCCTTGTCGTTCTGCGTCTCCACCTTCTTCATCAGGTGGTCGTCGACGAACGGGCCCTTCTTCAGGCTGCGAGGCATGTGCTACCAGACTCCTTCTAGCCGCGCTTGCGGGTGGCGTAGCGGCGGCGGACGATCAGCCGGTCACTCGGCTGGCCCTTACGACGGGTCCGGCCCTCCGGCTTGCCCTTCGGGTTCACCGGGTGGCGACCACCGGAGGTCTTGCCCTCACCACCACCGTGCGGGTGGTCGACCGGGTTCATCGCGACGCCACGGACGGTCGGGCGCTTGCCCTTCCACCGCATGCGGCCCGCCTTGCCCCAGTTGATGTTTGACTGGTCGGCGTTGCCGATCTCGCCGATGGTGGCCCGGCAGCGCACGTCGACCCGGCGGATCTCGCCGGAGGGCATCCGCAGCGTCGCGTAGGCACCCTCCCGGCCGAGCAGCTGGATGCCGGTGCCGGCCGAGCGGGCCAGCTTGGCGCCGCCACCCGGCCGCAGCTCCACACCGTGGATGGTGGAACCGACCGGGATGTTGCGCAGCGGCAGGTTGTTGCCGGGCTTGATGTCGGCGCCGGGACCGGACTCGACGGTGTCGCCCTGCTTCAGGTCCTTCGGCGCGATGATGTAGCGCTTCTCGCCGTCGGCGTAGTGCAGCAGCGCGATCCGGGCGGTCCGGTTCGGGTCGTACTCGATGTGCGCGACCTTCGCCGGTACGCCGTCCTTGTCGACCCGCTTGAAGTCGATCAGCCGGTACTGGCGCTTGTGACCACCGCCGTGGTGCCGGGCGGTGATCCGGCCGTGCGTGTTCCGACCGCCCTTCTTGGGCAGCGGCACCAGCAGCGACTTCTCCGGCGTGGACCGGGTGATCTCGGCGAAGTCGGCGACGGACGAACCACGGCGGCCCGGCGTCGTCGGCTTGTACTTACGGATTGGCATTGTCTACACCCCTCAGCTGACCGGGCCGCCGAAGGCCTCGATACGGTCACCGTCGGCCAGCTTCACCATCGCCCGCTTGGTCGCCTTGCGCTGACCGAAGCCGGTCCGGGTGCGCTTGCGCTTGCCTTCGCGGTTGAGCGTGTTCACGGTCAGCACCCGGACGTCGAAGATCTGCTGGATCGCGATCTTGATCTGGGTCTTGTTGGCGTCCGGGTGGACCAGGAACGTGTACCAGTTCCGGTTGAGCTCGGCGTAGCTCTTCTCCGAGACCACCGGCGCCACGATGATGTCGCGCGGGTCGGCAATCGTGCTCACTTGTCGCCCTCCTCGGTCTGCGCCGGAACACCGAGGAACTCGTCGAGAGCTCCCTTGGTGAAGACCACGTCGTCGGCGACCAGCACGTCGTACGTGTTGAGCTGCCCCACCTCGATGAGGTGCACCAGCGGCTCGCTGTTGCGCAGGTTGCGCAGCGACAGCCAGTTGAGCTCGTCGGTCGCGCTCAGCACGACCAGCACCCGCTTGGCGGAGCTGACCTTGCGCAGCGTGGCCAGGGCGCTCTTGGTCGACGGCTTTTCGCCGGTGACGAACGCCTCCACGACGTGCAGTTGCCCGGCCCGCGCCCGGTCGGAGAGGGCACCGCGCAGCGCGGCGGCCTTCATCTTCTTGGGGGTCCGCTGGCTGTAGTCACGCGGCACCGGGCCGTGCACCACGCCACCGCCGGCGAACTGCGGCGCGCGGATCGAGCCCTGCCGGGCCCGGCCGGTGCCCTTCTGCTTGTACGGCTTCTTGCCGCCGCCGGCGACCTCGCCGCGGGTCTTGGTCTTGTGGGTGCCCTGCCGCGCGGCGGCGAGCTGGGCGACCACGACCTGGTGCATCAGGGCGATGTTGGCCTGTACGTCGAAGACCTCGCCCGGCAGGTCGACGGTGCCGCTCTTGGCACCCTCGGGGTTGATCACGTCAACGGTGGTCATTTGGCGGCACCGCCCTTCTTCGCCTGCGCCTTCGCCGCGCTGCGGACCAGGATCAGCGCGCCCGCCGGGCCCGGGATCGCGCCCTTGACGAGCAGCAGGTTGCTCTCCGGGTCGACCGCCTGCACGGTGAGGTTCTGCACGGTGTAGCGCACGCTGCCCATGCGGCCGGCCATCTTGACGCCCTTGAAAACGCGACCCGGGGTAGCGCAGGCGCCGATCGAGCCGGGCGAGCGGTGCTTGCGCTCGACACCGTGGCTGGCCCGCAGGCCGTGGAAGCCGTGCCGCTTCATGACACCGGCGAAGCCCTTGCCCTTGGTCCGGCCGGTGACGTCGACCCGGGCACCCGGCTCGAAGGTCTCGACGGTGATCTCCTGGCCCAGCTCGTACTCGCTGGCGTCCGTGGTGCGCAGCTCGACCAGGTGCCGCCGCGGTGCCACGCCGGACTTGGCGAAGTGACCGGATTCCGGCTTGTTCACCTTGCGTGGGTCGACCGCGCCGAACGCGAGCTGGACCGCGGAGTAACCGTCCTTGTCGGCGGTCCGCACCTGGGTCACCACACACGGGCCGGCCTGCACCACCGTCACCGGGACGACCCGGTTGTTGTCCCAGACCTGGGTCATGCCGAGCTTGGCGCCCAGGATGCCCTTCACTTGCCTGTCCATTGTCCGGTCCCTACAGCTTGATCTCGATGTCGACGCCAGCCGGCAGGTCGAGGCGCATCAGCGAATCGACCGTCTTCGGAGTCGGGTCGATGATGTCGATCAGACGCTTGTGCGTGCGCATCTCGAAGTGCTCGCGCGAGTCCTTGTACTTGTGCGGCGAACGGATGACGCAGAAACGGTTGATCTCAGTGGGCAGCGGCACCGGGCCTGCGACCTGAGCGCCGGTGCGCGTCACCGTCTCGACGATCTTCCGCGCCGAGGAGTCCACGACCTCGTGGTCATAGGCCTTGAGCCGGATGCGGATCTTTTGTCCCGCCATGGTGGCTTCTGTTCCTTCTCTCTCCGCCCGCAATGGAGCCCGCTCGCCGGAGCGGATGCCGCCGGTCGGACCCCGGCGCTGCCGTTTCATTTCGGTGTCCGACCCCCGCGGTCGGGCGTGTCGCAACCGCTGACCAGGCTCCGCCCCGGGACTCCGGAGCGATCTGGCCCCACGCGGAGACGATCCCCACCGCTGAGGTCTTGGGCACCGGGCCAGGCCAGCGGCATCACCACCCCGGTCGGCGAAACGGCGAAGCCGTACGCTGCCGAACAGTGCGGGTGCCGCGGCGAATCTGCCCCGGACGCCGTGCGAGGGTGGCTGGCTGCCGGGCAGCCAGCCACCCTACGCGGACGCAACCTGACTAGTATGCCGTACCGAGGTACGGCAAGGCCAATCGGGCTACCAGTTCACTTGATGATCTTGGTGACCCGGCCGGCGCCGACGGTGCGGCCACCCTCCCGGATCGCGAACTTCAGGTTCTCCTCCATGGCGATCGGCTGGATCAGCTTCACGCTCATCGAGGTGTTGTCACCGGGCATGACCATCTCGGTGCCTTCCGGCAGCGTGACCACACCGGTCACGTCGGTGGTCCGGAAGTAGAACTGCGGACGGTAGTTCTGGAAGAACGGGGTGTGCCGGCCGCCCTCCTCCTTGGAGAGGATGTAGACCGTCGCCTCGAACTCCGTGTGCGGGGTGGTGGTACCCGGCTTGATGACCACCATGCCGCGCTCGACGTCCTCGCGCTTGATACCACGCAGCAGCAGACCGACGTTCTCACCGGCCCGCGCCTCGTCGAGCAGCTTGCGGAACATCTCGATACCGGTGCAGGTGGTCTTCATCGACTTCTCACGGATGCCGACGATCTCCACCTCCTCGTTCGGCTTGAGCACGCCACGCTCGGCGCGACCGGTCACCACGGTGCCCCGACCGGTGATCGTGAAGACGTCCTCGATCGGCATCAGGAACGGCTTCTCGGTCTCCCGCTCGGGCTGCGGGATCGCGGTGTCGACCGCGTTCATCAGCTCCATGAGCTTGTCGGACCACTCCTGGTCGCCCTCCAGCGCCTTCAGCGCGGAGACCCGGACCACCGGCAGGTCGTCGCCCGGGTACTCCTGGGCCGACAGCAGCTCACGGACCTCGAGCTCGACCAGCTCGAGCAGCTCCTCGTCGTCGACCATGTCGCTCTTGTTGAGCGCCACGACGATGTACGGGACGCCGACCTGACGGGCCAGCAGCACGTGCTCGCGGGTCTGCGGCATCGGGCCGTCGGTCGCCGCGACCACCAGGATCGCGCCGTCCATCTGCGCGGCACCGGTGATCATGTTCTTGATGTAGTCGGCGTGCCCGGGGCAGTCGACGTGCGCGTAGTGCCGCGCCTCGGTCTGGTACTCGACGTGCGCGATCGAGATCGTGATGCCGCGGGCCTTCTCCTCCGGCGCCTTGTCGATCTCGTCGAACGGCGTGTACGGGTTGAGGTCCGGCATCCTGTCGTGCAGGACCTTGGTGATGGCCGCCGTCAGCGTCGTCTTACCGTGGTCGATGTGACCAATGGTGCCGATGTTGACGTGCGGCTTAGTCCGCTCGAACTTCGCCTTCGCCACTGGTGTCCTCCTGTGGACTTCTTGGTTCGTACGCCCGGCGCGCCGTTCGGCGCTTAGGACTCTGTCGACAGCCTTTCCGGTCCGGTGTCGGCGACCGGGAAGTGCTCGGGTCTTGCGGCGGTCACGCCTTCAGGCCCGGTATGCAGCTCGCCCGAGACGGGCCGGGGAGGGTCAACTCCCCAACCCGTTACTCGCCCGTCGCCTTCGCGATGATCTCCTTCGCCACGCTCTGCGGCACTTCGGCGTAGGAGTCGAACTGCATGCTGTAGCTCGCCCGGCCCTGGGTCTTCGACCGCAGGTCGCCGACGTAGCCGAACATCTCCGACAGTGGCACCAGGGCACGGACGACGCGGGCTCCGCCGCGCTCCTCCATCGCCTGGATGATGCCACGCCGGGAGTTGAGGTCGCCGATGACGTCACCCATGTTCTCCTCGGGAGAGGTGACCTCAACGGCCATCATCGGTTCGAGCAGCGCGGGGTCCGCCCGGCGGGCGGCCTCCTTGAGCGCCATCGAACCGGCGATCTTGAACGCCATCTCGGACGAGTCGACCTCGTGGTACTGCCCGTCGACCAGGGTCAGCTTGACCCCGACCAGCGGGTAGCCGGCGAGGATGCCGTACTGCATGGCGTCCTGGGCACCGGCGTCGACCGACGGGATGAACTCCCGCGGCACCCGACCACCGGTCACCGCGTTGGCGAACTCGTAGGTCGGCGCCTCGTTGTCCAGCGGCAGCGGCTCCAGACTGATGATCACCCGGGCGTACTGGCCGGAACCACCGGTCTGCTTCTTGTGGGTGTACTCGACCTTCTCCACCTTCCGGCGGATGGTCTCCCGGTACGCCACCTGCGGCTTGCCGATGTTGGCCTCGACGTTGAACTCGCGGCGCATCCGGTCGACCAGGATGTCCAGGTGCAGCTCGCCCATGCCGGCGATGACCGTCTGCCCGGTCTCCTCGTCGTTCTTGACGCGGAAGGTCGGGTCCTCCTCGGCCAGCCGCTGGATAGCGGTGGAGAGCTTCTCCTGGTCGGCCTTTGTCTTGGGCTCGATCGCCACCTCGATGACCGGCTCCGGGAACGTCATCGACTCCAGGATGACCGGGTTCGCCGGATCGGACAGGGTGTCGCCGGTGGTGGTCTGCTTCAGGCCCTGGACGGCGATGATGTCGCCGGCGATCGCGGTCGCCCGCTCCTCACGCTTGTTCGCGTGCATCTGGTAGATCTTGCCGATCCGCTCCTTGCGGTCCTTGGTGGAGTTGATCACCTGGGACCCGGAGTCCAGCGTGCCGGAGTAGACCCGTACGTAGGTCAGCTTGCCGAGGTGCCGGTCGGTCTGGATCTTGAACGCGAGGCCGGAGAACGGCTCGGTGGTCGACGGCTTGCGCAGCATCGGCGTCTCGCCGTCCGTCGCGGTGCCCTCGATCGCCGGGATGTCCAGCGGCGACGGCAGGTAGTCGACCACCGCGTCCAGCATCGGCTGGACGCCCTTGTTCTTGAACGCCGAGCCGCACAGCACCGGGTTGCCCTTGTCGGCGAGGGTGGCCCGGCGGATCGCCGCCTTGATCTCCTCGACCGACAACTCCTCACCCTCGAGGTACTTCTCCATGATGGAGTCGTCCACGTCGGCGAGGGTCTCCAGCAGCTTCTCCCGCCACTCGGCGGCCGAATCGGCGAGGTCGGCCGGGATCTCCTCGACCGCGTAGTCCTCGCCCTTCATCGTCTCGCCACGCCAGGTGAGCGCCCGCATCTCGACCAGGTCGACGACACCGATGTGGCCGCTCTCGAGGCCGATCGGGATCTGCAGCACCAGCGGGGTGGCGTTGAGCCGGTCCACCATCATCTGCACGCAGCGGAAGAAGTCGGCCCCGGTCCGGTCGAGCTTGTTGACGAAGCACATCCGGGGGACCTTGTACTTGTCCGCCTGCCGCCACACGTTCTCGGTCTGCGGCTCCACGCCGGCCACGCCGTCGTAGACCGCGACCGCACCATCGAGCACCCGCAACGACCGCTCGACCTCGACCGTGAAGTCGACGTGGCCCGGCGTGTCGATGATCTGGATCGTGTGGCCCTTCCACTCGCACTTGGTGGCGGCGGAGGTGATGGTGATGCCCCGCTCCTGCTCCTGTTCCATCCAGTCCATGACGGCAGCGCCCTCGTGGACCTCACCGATCTTGTAGGTGATACCGGTGTAGAACAGGATCCGCTCAGTGGTGGTGGTCTTACCGGCATCGATGTGCGCCATGATGCCGATGTTGCGTACCTTGGCGAGCGCGTCTACGGCGGCCACTTCAATCCCTACTTCGTCTCGTCGTCGACTGTGTCTGCGCGGCTATGCCGGCGGGCATGACAGCGGCTTACCAGCGGTAGTGGGCGAAGGCCTTGTTGGACTCCGCCATCTTGTGGGTGTCCTCGCGGCGCTTGACCGCCGCGCCGAGACCGTTGCTCGCGTCCAGCAGCTCGTTCATCAGCCGCTCGATCATCGTCTTCTCCCGGCGGGCCTTGGAGTACTGGACGAGCCAGCGCAGCCCGAGGGTGGTCGCCCGGGACGGGCGAACCTCGACCGGCACCTGGTACGTCGCGCCACCGACCCGGCGGCTGCGGACCTCCAGGGTCGGCTTCACGTTGTCCATGGCGCGCTTGAGGGTGACGACCGGGTCGGTGCCGGACTTCTCCCGGCAGCCCTCCAGGGCGCCGTAGACGATCCGCTCGGCGAGCTGACGCTTGCCCCGCAGCAGGATCTTGTTGACCAGCTGGGTCACCAGCGGGGAGTTGTACACCGGGTCCGCGACCAGGGGGCGACGCGGAGCAGGGCCCTTACGCGGCATCTCAGCTCTTCTCCTTCTTCGCGCCGTAGCGGCTGCGAGCCTGCTTGCGGTTGCGGACACCCTGGGTGTCCAGCGAACCGCGGACAATCTTGTAGCGGACGCCCGGAAGGTCCTTCACCCGGCCGCCGCGCACCAGCACGATGGAGTGCTCCTGCAGGTTGTGGCCGACGCCGGGGATGTAGGCGGTCACCTCGATCTGGCTGCTCAGCTTCACCCGAGCGACCTTGCGCAGCGCGGAGTTCGGCTTCTTGGGGGTGGTGGTGTACACACGGGTGCACACGCCACGACGCTGCGGGCTGCCCTTGAGCGCCGGCGTCTTGGTCTTGCTCGTCTTGTCCTGGCGGCCCTTACGGACCAGCTGCTGGATCGTTGGCACCGGGTTCCTTTGCTCCCTCCGGCCGCACAGGCGGCCGCACTTTTCCTCAGCCGCCCCGCAGGCCGACTCTCCTACACTCCGACCGGCCACCCGCCAGGGCACCGGCACCCGCGGTCGGGCGTGTCGCCCGCACACGGACCCGGCTGTCAGCTGTCAACCACCGGGATCTGCACTCCGCCGTTGCGCTGCTCGATGACCATCGGCTGGATCGGGCGCACGCACGACTTGCCCGGGCAGGCCGGGCACAAGAGGGTAGAGTACCCACCACGCGCGCGCAGGTCAAAACGGCGGCACCGAACTCCTGACCCTGGCCCCGTAATCTCGGAACCCGAACCCCGGACCTCGGATCGGCCGTCTGTCTGCTCCGCCCGCAGCGGACCGCTCCGGTCACCAAGTGTACCGGTTCGCCCGGCTGCCGGCCCGGCGGGCGGCGTACTGGGCACTGGCCGGATACTCCGGCGAATGTCAGCCGGCGACCAGCAGGAGCGCGACGGCGAAGCTGAACAGGGTCACCGCCAGCCCCACCCCGCCGCAGCTGATCCCGGCGATCGCCAGACCGCGGCCGGTGAACCGCACCGCCGGCGGTGGCGCGGTCTGCCGGACCTGGCGCAGACCGAGCAGGCCCAGGCCGACGGCCGCCCCTCCGAAGGCGACGCCGAGCAGGGTGAACGCCCCGGCGGCCCAGCCGCCCCAGCCACCGTCCGCGCCGGCCACGCCCAGGCAGCCGACGGTCAGCGAGACCAGCACCGAGATGACGCCGGCGATCAACGACGTCACCGCCAGCCCGGACACCACCGGCGACACCTCCAGGTGCACCAGCCCGAAACTCGTGCCGGGCACCTGCTCCACCCGCCGTGGGGACAGCCGTCCCTCCGGCGGTGGCGGGGCCACCGGTCGGGCACCGGGCGGCGGCCCGATCGGCGGCCCGGCCGGTGGCGCTGCGGTCCCGTACCCCGAGGGCTGGGTCACCTGCGTTCCTCCTCGTCCTGCGACCGGCCCAGCCGGTCGTCCGTGACCGGCCGGTGACGCGGCCCGGTCGCCCGGGCCGGCCAGTGCCGCTGCGGTCAGTCGATGCCGGGGTCGAAGTCCTGCCCGACCGGACCGGTGGCCCAGTCGAAGATGCCGAACACCAGCGCCAGGGTCAACGTCACGGCGGCGAGGAGCAGGCCCGTCCCGGCCAGGCGTTCGCCGCGGCGCAGCCAGCCCGCCCCGGTCAGGTAACCCCGCGACGAGTACGCCTCCCGGCGCGCCTGGTTGGCCAGCAGCAGCGCCACCACGGCCGGCACCACGCCGCCGACCAGTAGCCCGGTGATCGCCGCGACCAGCCCGAGCGCGAAGACGGCTCCGGCCTTGGTGGACCGCACCGGGTCGGGGTCCGCCGGATGCCGTGGCGTCGGGTGCGCGGCCTGGGGCACCGGGGTCACCTGCACGGTGCCAGCCTACAAGCTGAAGGCGCCTGCCCCGCCGCGGTCGCGGCGGGGCAGGCGCCCGGACAGTCGTACCAGCCGTTGATCAGCGGTAGGAACCGAAATCGAAGTCGTCCAGCGGTACGGCCTGACCGCTGGCCGGCCCGAACCCGTAGTCGGTCTCCGGGTAGCCGGTCATCGAGTAGACCTTCGCCTTCGCTTCCTCGGTCGGCTCGACCCGGATGTTGCGGTACTTGCTGATGCCGGTACCGGCCGGGATGAGCTTACCGATGATCACGTTCTCCTTGAGGCCGATCAGCGAGTCGCTGCGGGCGTTGATCGCCGCGTCGGTCAGCACCCGGGTGGTCTCCTGGAAGGAGGCCGCCGAGAGCCAGGAGTCGGTGGCCAGCGACGCCTTGGTGATGCCCATCAGCATCGGCCGACCGGCGGCGGGCTCGCCGCCTTCGGAGACGAGCCGGCGGTTCTCCGACTCGAAGACCGCGCGGTCGACGAGCACACCGGGCAGCAGTTCGGTGCCGCCGGAGTCGATGACCGTCACCCGCTTGAGCATCTGCCGGATGATGATCTCGATGTGCTTGTCGTGGATCAGCACACCCTGCGAGCGGTAGACCTCCTGGACCTCCTGGGTCAGGTGGACCTGGACCGCCCGCGGGCCGAGGATCCGCAGCAGTTCGTGCGGATCGATGGTGCCCTCGGTGAGCTTCTCGCCGACGGTGACGTGGTCACCGTCGTGCACCCGCAGCCGGACCCGCTTGGAGACCTTGTCGTGGACGATCTCGTCGCTGCCGTCGTCCGGGATGACGACGATCTTCCGGGACCGTTCGCCGTCCTCGATCCGCACCCGGCCCGGGGTGTCGGCGATCGGCGCCTTGCCCTTCGGCACCCGGGCCTCGAAGATCTCCTGCACCCGGGGCAGACCCTGGGTGATGTCCTCACCGGCGACACCACCGGTGTGGAAGGTCCGCATCGTCAGCTGGGTACCCGGCTCACCGATCGACTGGGCGGCGATGATGCCGACCGCCTCGCCGATGTCCACCGTCTTGCCGGTGGGCAGCGAACGCCCGTAGCAGGCGCCGCAGACGCCCAGCTTGGATTCGCAGGTGAGCACGCTGCGTACCCGCACCGTCTCGACCCCGGCGGCGACCAGCTTGTCCACCAGGATCGAGTTGAGGTCCGCGCCGCGCTCGACCACGACCTCGCCGTCGGCACCCTTGATGTCCTCGGCGAGGGTACGGGCGTGCACGCCGGTCTCGGCGAACTCGTGCACCACCAGCTTGCCGTCGAGCCGCTCACCGACCTGCATGGTGATCGCCCGGTCGGTGCCGCAGTCCTCCTCGCGGATGATGACGTCCTGCGACACGTCGACCAGTCGACGGGTCAGGTAACCGGAGTCGGCGGTCCGCAGCGCGGTGTCGGCCAGACCCTTACGGGCACCGTGGGTGGAGATGAAGTACTCCAGTACCGACAGACCCTCCCGGTAGCTCGACTTGATCGGCCGCGGGATGATCTCGCCCTTCGGGTTGGCCACCAGACCACGGATCGCGGCGATCTGCCGCAGCTGCAGCAGGTTGCCTCGGGCACCAGAGTGGATCATCTTCCACAGCGGGTTCTCGTGCGGCAGCGAGGTCTCCAGATCCTTGGCGATCTCGTTGGTCGCCTTGGTCCAGATCTCGATCAGCTCACCGCGTCGTTCCTCGCCGGTCATCAGACCGCGCTGGTACTGCTTGTCGATCCGGGCGGCCTCCGCCTCGTACCGCTCCAGGGTCTCCTGCTTGTGCGGCGGCGCGACGACGTCCTGCATGCCGATGGTCACGCCGGACCAGGTGGCCCAGTGGTAGCCGGCCTCCTTGAGCCCGTCCAGGGTCGCCGCGAGAGCCACCTTCGGGAACCGCTCGGCCAAGTCGTTGACGATCGCCGACAGCTGGCTCTTGCGGACCTCGTAGTTGACGAACCGGTAGCCGACCGGCATGACCTCGTTGAACAGCACCCGGCCGAGGGTGGTGTCGACGATCAGCGGCGTACCCGGCTGCCAATCCTCGGGTGCCACCCAACGCGACGCGCCGGCACCGTTGTCGACCTCGACCACGCCGTGCAGCCGGATCCGGACCGGCGACTGCAGGTGCAGTTCGCCGTTGTCGAACGCCATCCGGGCCTCGGCGTCCGAGCTGAACACCCGACCCTCACCGGTCAGACCCTCGGTCCGGTGGGTGAGGTGGTACAGCCCGATGATCATGTCCTGGGTGGGCATGGTCACCGGCTTGCCGTCGGACGGCTTGAGGATGTTGTTCGACGACAGCATCAGGATCCGGGCCTCGGCCTGCGCCTCGGCCGACAGCGGTACGTGCACCGCCATCTGGTCACCGTCGAAGTCGGCGTTGAAGGCGGTGCAGACCAACGGGTGGATCTGGATCGCCTTGCCCTCGACCAGCTGCGGCTCGAACGCCTGGATGCCCAGCCGGTGCAGGGTCGGCGCCCGGTTGAGCAGCACCGGGTGCTCGGAGATGACCTCTTCGAGCACGTCCCACACCACCGGCCGCTGCCGCTCGACCATCCGCTTGGCGGACTTGATGTTCTGCGCGTGGTTCAGGTCGACCAGCCGCTTCATCACGAACGGCTTGAACAGCTCCAGCGCCATCTGCTTGGGCAGACCGCACTGGTGCAGCTTCAGCTTCGGACCGACGACGATGACCGACCGGCCGGAGTAGTCGACCCGCTTGCCGAGCAGGTTCTGCCGGAACCGGCCCTGCTTGCCCTTGAGCATGTCGGACAGCGACTTCAGCGGACGGTTACCCGGGCCGGTGACCGGCCGGCCGCGGCGGCCGTTGTCGAACAGCGCGTCAACGGCCTCCTGCAGCATCCGCTTCTCGTTGTTGACGATGATCTCCGGTGCGCCCAGGTCGATCAGCCGCTTGAGCCGGTTGTTCCGGTTGATCACCCGGCGGTACAGGTCGTTGAGGTCGCTGGTGGCGAACCGGCCACCGTCGAGCTGCACCATCGGGCGCAGGTCCGGCGGGATCACCGGTACGCAGTCGAGGACCATGCCCCCGGGCGAGTTCCGGGTGCTGAGGAACGCGGCGACCACCTTGAGCCGCTTCAAGGCCCGGATCTTGCGCTGGCCCTTGCCGCTCCGGATGATCTCCCGCAGGTTGTCCGCCTCGGCGTCCAGATCCATGTGCTGCAGCAGGGTCTTGATCGCCTCGGCGCCCATCCCGCCGGTGAAGTACTCACCGAACCGGTCGCGCAGCTCCCGGTACAGCAGCTCGTCGGTGACCAGCTGCTTCGGCTCCAGCTTGCGGAAGGTGTCGAGCACCTCGTCGAGCCGGTCGATCTCCCGCTGCGCCCGGTCGCGGATCTGGCGCATCTCCCGCTCGCCGGACTCCTTGACCTTGCGGCGTACGTCGGCCTTGGCGCCCTCGGCCTCCAGCTCGGCCAGGTCGGCCTCCAGCTTGGCGGCCCGCTTCTCGATCTCCGAGTCGCGGCTGTTCTCCGACTGGCGCTTCTCCGCGAAGATCTCGTTCTCGATCGTCGACATGTCGCGGTGGCGCGCCTCGGCGTCCACCCCGGTCACCACGTACGACGCGAAGTAGATGATCTTTTCCAGGTCCTTCGGCGCCAGGTCGAGCAGGTAGCCGAGCCGGCTCGGGACGCCCTTGAAGTACCAGATGTGAGTGACCGGAGCGGCGAGCTCGATGTGCCCCATCCGCTCACGACGGACCTTGGAGCGGGTCACCTCGACGCCGCACCGCTCACAGATGATGCCCTTGAAGCGGACGCGCTTGTACTTGCCGCAGTAGCACTCCCAGTCCCGCTGCGGGCCGAAGATCTTCTCGCAGAAGAGCCCGTCCTTCTCCGGCTTGAGGGTGCGGTAGTTGATCGTCTCGGGCTTCTTGACCTCGCCGTGGGACCACTGACGAATGTCGTCGGCGGTGGCGAGACCGATGCGCAACTCGTCGAAGAAGTTGACGTCGAGCACGTTTCGTGTCCCCTATGTCGTCGTCGCTACTGCTGGTTCACGGGGCCTCGGTCGGCGGCCCTGGGGTCAGGGCCGCCGACCGCGCCTCACACTTCCTCGACCGAGCTCGGCTCCCGCCGGGACAGGTCGATACCGAGTTCCTCCGCGGCCCGGAACACCTCGTCGTCGGTCTCGCGCATCTCCAGGGCCACGCCGTCGCTGGACAGCACCTCGACGTTGAGGCACAGCGACTGCAGCTCCTTGAGCAGCACCTTGAACGACTCCGGGATGCCCGGCTCGGGGATGTTCTCGCCCTTGACAATCGCCTCGTAGACCTTGACCCGGCCCAGGACGTCGTCCGACTTGATGGTGAGCAGCTCCTGCAGCGCGTAGGCGGCGCCGTAGGCCTGCATCGCCCAGCACTCCATCTCACCGAAGCGCTGGCCGCCGAACTGTGCCTTACCGCCGAGCGGCTGCTGGGTGATCATGGAGTACGGGCCAGTCGACCGCGCGTGGATCTTGTCGTCCACCAGGTGGTTGAGCTTGAGGATGTAGATGTAGCCGACCGCGATCGCGTCCGGCAGCGGCTCACCGGACCGGCCGTCGAACAGCTGGGCCTTGCCCGAGCTGCCGATCAGCTGCACGCCGTCCCGGTTGGGCAGGGTGCTGCCCAGCAGGCCGGTGATCTCCTCCTCGCGGACACCGTCGAAGACCGGGGTCGCGACGTTGGTGTCCGGCTCGGCGTCGTCCGAGCCGATGGCGCGCAGCGCGGCCTTCCACTCGGCGTCGTCACCCTCGACCTTCCACCCGGTCTTGGCCACCCACCCGAGGTGGGTCTCCAGGATCTGGCCGATGTTCATCCGGCCCGGCACACCGAGCGGGTTGAGCACGATGTCGACCGGCGTGCCGTCGGAGAGGAACGGCATGTCCTCGACCGGCAGGATCTTGGAGATGACGCCCTTGTTGCCGTGCCGGCCGGCGAGCTTGTCGCCGTCCTGGATCTTCCGCTTCTGCGCGACGTAGACCCGGACCAGCTCGTTGACGCCGGGCGGCAACTCGTCGCCGTCGTCGCGGGAGAAGGTCCGTACGCCGATCACCGTGCCGGTCTCGCCGTGCGGCACCTTCAGTGAGGTGTCCCGGACCTCCCGGGCCTTCTCGCCGAAGATCGCCCGCAGCAGCCGCTCCTCCGGGGTCAGCTCGGTCTCACCCTTCGGGGTGACCTTGCCGACCAGGATGTCACCGGGAACCACCTCGGCGCCGATCCGGATGATGCCGCGCTCGTCGAGGTCGGCGAGCATCTCCTCGCTGACGTTCGGGATGTCGCGGGTGATCTCCTCGGGGCCGAGCTTGGTGTCCCGGGCGTCGACCTCGTGCTCCTCGATGTGGATCGAGGTGAGCACGTCCTGCTGCACCAGCCGCTGGGACAGGATGATGGCGTCCTCGTAGTTGTAACCCTCCCACGGCATGAACGCCACGAGCAGGTTGCGGCCGAGTGCCATCTCGCCGTCGTCGGTACACGGGCCGTCCGCGATGACCTGGCCGGCCTCGACCCGGTCGCCCTCGAAGACGGTCGGCTTCTGGTTGACGCAGGAGCCGGCGTTCGAGCGACGGAACTTGTGCAGCAGGTAGGTCCGGCGGTGGCCGTCGTCCTGGTGCACGGTGACGTAGTCGGCGCACAGGTCCTCGACCACACCACCGGACTCGGCGATCACCACGTCACCGGCGTCGACCGCGGCGCGGTACTCCATGCCGGTGCCGACCAGCGGGGACTCCGCCTTGACCAGCGGCACCGCCTGGCGCTGCATGTTCGCGCCCATCAGCGCCCGGTTGGCGTCGTCGTGCTCCAGGAACGGGATCATCGCGGTGGCGACGGAGACCATCTGCCGCGGTGATACGTCCATGTAGTCGACGGCCGCCGGCGGGACGAAGTCGACCTCACCGCCCTTGCGTCGGACCAGGACCCGGTCCTCGGCGAAGGTGCCGTCGGCCATCAGCGGCGCGTTGGCCTGCGCCTTGACGAACCGGTCCTCCTCGTCCGCGGTCAGGTAGTCGATCTGGTCGGTGACCCGGCCGTCGATGACCTTGCGGTACGGGGTCTCGATGAAGCCGAACGGGTTGACCCGCCCGAAGGTGGACAGCGCCCCGATCAGACCGATGTTCGGGCCTTCCGGGGTCTCGATCGGGCACATCCGACCGTAGTGCGACGGGTGCACGTCACGGACCTCGAAGCCGGCCCGTTCCCGGGACAGACCACCCGGGCCGAGCGCGCTGAGCCGCCGGCGGTGGGTCAACCCGGCCAGCGGGTTGGTCTGGTCCATGAACTGGGACAGCTGCGAGGTGCCGAAGAACTCCTTGATCGCCGCCACCACCGGGCGGATGTTGATCAGGGTCTGCGGCGTGATGGCCTCGACGTCCTGCGTCGTCATCCGCTCGCGGACGACCCGCTCCATCCGGGACAGGCCGACCCGTACCTGGTTCTGGATCAGCTCGCCGACGGTACGCAGCCGCCGGTTGCCGAAGTGGTCGATGTCGTCGGCTTCGTAGCCCTCCTCACCGGCGTGCAGCCGGCAGAGGTACTCGACGGTGGCGACGATGTCGTCCTCGGTGAGCGTCCCGGAGTTGATCGGGACGTCGAGGTTGAGCTTCTTGTTGAACTTGTACCGGCCGACCTTGGCGACGTCGTACCGCTTGGGGTTGAAGAACAGGTTGTCGAGCAGCGTCTGCGCGTTCTCGCGGGTCGGCGGCTCACCAGGACGGAGCTTGCGGTAGATGTCGAGCAGCGCCTCGTCCACCCCGGCGATGTGGTCCTTCTCCAGGGTGGTCATCATCAGCTCGGACCAGCCGAACCGCTCCCGGATCCGGTCGGCGGACCAACCGATGGCCTTGAGCAGGACGGTGACGGCCTGACGCCGCTTACGGTCGATGCGGACACCGACGGTGTCGCGCTTGTCGATGTCGAACTCCAGCCAGGCACCCCGGCTAGGGATCACCTTGACGCTGGACAGGTCGCGGTCGGAGGTCTTGTCCGGCTGCTTGTCGAAGTACACGCCCGGGGACCGGACGAGCTGGCTGACCACCACGCGCTCGGTGCCGTTGATGATGAAGGTGCCCTTCGGCGTCATCATCGGGAAGTCACCCATGAACACCGTCTGGCTCTTGATCTCGCCGGTGGTGTTGTTGGTGAACTCCGCGGTGACGAAGAGCGGTGCGCAGTAGGTCAGGTCCTTCTCCTTGCACTCCTCGATCGAGGCCTTGACCTCGTCGAAGCGCGGGCTGGAGAAGGAGAGCGACATGGTGCCGGAAAAGTCCTCAATGGGACTGATCTCGTCGAGGATCTCCGCGAGGCCGGATCGTGCGTGCGGGTCGTCAGCCGACCGGCCCTGCCAAGCCTCGTTGCCCACCAGCCAGTCGAACGACTCGGTCTGGATGGAGAGAAGGTTGGGGACCTCGAGGTGTTCGGTGATCCGGCCGAATGAGATTCGGCGAGGAGCGAAAGCGCTCGACGTACGACTGGTCTTCGCAGGGCGGGAAGCTGCCAAGATGCGTCCTTCCGAGGACCGGTGCTGCAGACGGCTGTTTCGCGCGCACTCCAAAGAACCTCGGTCAAAATATCCAGGATCGGACATTCCGAGCGCGAGGCAAGTCGGAAGGCAGCGCAAACTAGCAGTGTAGCCGAGCGGCTAACCGCTGTCCAGCCCGACGCCGAAGGACGTCGCGGAGCTGGTCGGGGCGACCGGGACCGGTGCCTCCGTACCGCTCGGAACGCGGCGTTCCCACGGAGCCTGGTGGGGGCTGGCGAACACCGGGACCCCTGACCGGTCTCCCGATCCGGCGACCCGCTGCTGGTGCCATTACCCAGCTTTGGCCGTCGCAAGCCCGTGAAACAGCTTGCTGTAGTCAGCGTGCCTGCCGGTCCGTGCCGCGTCAAGGCCTGTCGTACGGGGAGATCGCCCACTACGTCAGCCGGTTGCCGGCCGGCCGGGCAGCCCGTCGACCCCGGCCAAGGGCGAAATGCCCTGATCATCGGGCAATCGCACCGGGTGTGCGAACGGAAACGGGCGGCAACCCCCGTCGGGGATCGCCGCCCGCAACCAACCTCGGTGTGGGTCAGGTCACTTGAGGGTGACCTTGGCACCCTCCGCCTCCAGCTTGGCCTTGGCCTTGTCGGCGGTCTCCTTGTTGGCCTTCTCGAGGACGGCCTTCGGCGCGGCCTCGACCAGGTCCTTGGCCTCCTTGAGGCCGAGGCCGGTCAGCTCCCGGACCACCTTGATGACCTGGATCTTCTTGCCACCGTCCGCGTCGAGGATGACGTCGAACTCGTCCTTCTCCGGCTCGGCCTCGGCCGGGGCGGCGGCCGCGCCACCGGCGGCCGCGACGGCCACCGGCGCGGCGGCGGTCACGTCGAAGGTCTCCTCGAACTGCTTCACGAACTCCGAGAGCTCGATCAGCGTCATCTCCTTGAACGCGTCGAGCAGCTCGTCGGTGCTGAGCTTCGCCATGGTCGGCTTCCTTTCGAATTGAGTACGTTGACGGGGCGCTGGCGGGTCAGGCCTGCGTACCCTCGGATTCGCGCTTGTCCTGCAGCGCTGCCGCCAGGCGGGCGGTCTTCGACAGCGGGGCCTGCAGCACGGCCGCGGCCTTGCTCAGGTTCGCCTTCATGCCACCGGCCAGCTTGGCCAGCAGCACCTCGCGGGACTCGAGATCGGCCAACTTGTTGACCTCGGTCGCGGTGATCGCGCGCCCCTCGAAGACCCCGCCCTTGATGACCAGCATCGGGTTGGCCTTGGCGAAGTCGCGCAGGCCCTTCGCGGCCTCGACCACGTCGCCGGAGACGAAGGTGAGCGCGGTAGGACCGGTGAACAGCGCGTCGAGTCCGTCGATGCCCGCGTCCGACGCGGCCCGCTTGGCCAGGGTGTTCTTCGCCACCGAGTAGGTCGCGCTCTGCCCCAGCGAACGGCGCAGCTGGGTCAGCTGGGCGACGGTAAGACCCCGGTACTCGGTGAGCACCGTGGCACCCGATGCACGGAACCGTTCGGTCAGGTCGGCGACCGCAGTCGCCTTGTCGGCACGAACCGGCTTGTCCGCCATGTCCCTCCTCTCTGGTGCTCCAGGCTGGCGGTCGGCCGGCGGGTGGCCGGCCGGCCGTGAAGATCCCGCGCCCACGAAAAACGCCCCGGGCGCAGGGCGCACGGGGCGAGGCAGCCGTCAGCCGACGGCGATGACTCATCGTCCGTTCCGCCCCTGCGCGGGCCGCCCGTGGAAACGGGACCTTCAACCGTGCCGAGGCACGGTGACCAGCGGTCTTTGGGTGTGGATACGGCAAGCGTACGGCACCGCACTGGCGGGCACCAAATCCGCCCGGCACGGCGGTGGGGGTGGAGTCCGCCGGACCCCACCCCCACCGTCAGTCGATCTGGACCGCTCAGCCTTCGCTGGTCGCCTCGTGCAGGTCCTTGACCACGTTCGGGTCCACCGGCACGCCCGGCCCCATGGTGGTGGTCAGCACGACCTTCTTGAGGTACTTGCCCTTGGCCGCGGACGGCTTGGCCCGCAGCACCTCGTCGAGCACGGCCGCGTAGTTGTCGATCAACTGGGCCTCGCCGAACGAGGCCTTCCCGATGATCAGGTGCAGGTTGGAGTGCTTGTCCACCCGGAAGGCGATCTTGCCGCCCTTGATGTCCGAGACGGCCTTGGTCACGTCCATGGTGACCGTGCCGGTCTTCGGGTTCGGCATCAGGCCGCGCGGGCCCAGGATCCGCGCGATCCGGCCGATCTTCGCCATCTGGTCCGGAGTGGCGATCGCCGCGTCGAAGTCCAGCCAGCCGCCCTGGATCCGGGCGACCAGCTCGTCGGTGCCGACCTCGTCCGCGCCGGCGGCGACGGCCTCCTCCGCCTTCGCCCCGGCGGCGAAGACGATCACCCGGGCCGTCTTGCCCGTACCGTGCGGCAGGTTGACCGTGCCGCGGACCATCTGGTCCGCCTTACGCGGGTCGATGCCGAGGCGCATCGCGACCTCGACCGTGGCGTCGAACTTCGCCGAGCTGGTTTCCTTGGCCAACTTCACCGCCTCGGCCGGGGCGTACAGCTTCGTCCGGTCGATCTGCTCGGTGGCCTTGCGGTAGTTCTTACTGCGCTGCATTGTCTCTGGCTCCTGTGGTCACTGGCGGGCGACGCCGTGCGCGCGCCCTCCCACGTCGGTCGGCTCCGACCCGCAGTCGCGGGTCGGGACGGTCACTCCTTGACGGTGATGCCCATCGACCGGGCGGTCCCGGTGATGATCTTCTCCGCCTGCTCGATGCTGTTCGCGTTGAGGTCGGCCATCTTCTTCTCGGCGATCTCCCGCAGCTGGGCGGTGGTCACCTGGCCGACCTTGGTGGTGTGCGGCACACCCGAGCCCTTCTGGATCCCGGCGGCCTTGAGCAGCAGCCGGGCAGCGGGCGGGGTCTTCAGCACGAACGTGAAGGACCGGTCCTCGTACACGCTGATCTCAGCGGGCACGATGTCGCCCCGCTGGGATTCGGTCTGCGCGTTGTACGACTTGCAGAACTCCATGATGTTCACGCCGTGCTGACCCAGCGCCGGACCGACCGGCGGTGCCGGGGTGGCCTGACCCGCCGGCAACTGCAGCGTGAACGTCTTGACGAGCTTCTTCTTCGGAGGCATGTCACTTCCTGGGGCTTGATCTGGTGTTCCGCACCGGATCTGCGGGACGTCACCGGCGACTGGCCGTCGTCCGGCACGGGCTGGCGAACCCTCGACACGCGCGCACGGTCAGGCGCGGCCCAGGGCCGACGTTCTAGGTTAGCGCAGCTGACGGCGGCAACCCCAGCTGGGGTTGCCGCCGTCGGTGCAGCAGTGGTTACGCAGGCGCCGGAGAACCGCCGGCCCGGCTGAGCCGGAGTCAGATCTTGGCGACCTGGTTGAAGTTCAGCTCCACCGGGGTCTCCCGGCCGAAGATCGACACCAGCACCTTCAGCTTCTGCTGGTCGGCGTTGATCTCGCTGATCGTGGCCGGCAACGAGGCGAACGCGCCGTCGGTCACGGTGACCGAGTCGCCGACCTCGAAGTCCAGCACCTTGACCTCGGGCTTGGCCTTCTTGGGCTCGGCCGCCACCGCCGGGACGAGCCACTTGAGCACCTCGTTGAGCGACAACGGCGCCGGCCGGTCGGCCCGGTCGGTCGCCCCGACGAAGCCGGTGACGCCCGGGGTGTTACGCACGCAGGAGTACGACTCCGGGGTGAGGTCCATCCGGACCAGGATGTAGCCGGGGAAGACCTTGTTCTGCACCTGGAGCCGCTTGCCGTTCTTGACCTCGACCTCCTCCCGGGTCGGCACCTCGACCTGGAAGATGTACTCCTCCATGTCGAGGCTGCTGATCCGGGTCTCGAGGTTGGTCTTGACCTTGTTCTCGTAGCCGGCGTACGAGTGCACCACGTACCAGTCGCCTGGCGCGTAGCGCAGCTTCTGCCGCAGCTCGGCGACCGGGTCGAACTCCTCGTCGTCGGCCGCGGCGACGGGTTCGGCGACGTCGGCCGCAGAACTGTCCGGACTGTCCGGCCCAACGGCGGAGCCGTTGGCGTCGGCCGGGGACTCGTCCTCCGCCCCGGCAGCGGGGACCGGTGGTGCGCTGGCGGCCTCAACCGACTCATCAGCCGCCGCCGTGGCCACCGTCGACTGGTCGTCGGTGACGCCGGCGGTCTCGTCGTACTCAGGCACGCTTGCTCACTTCCGTCACAAAATCAGCTGGGGTTGCCGAATACCCACAGCACACCCTTGGCGAACACGAAGTCCAGCCCGGCCACGATGGTCAGCATGACCGCGATGAACACGACCACCACGGCGGTGTAGGTCAGCAACTCCTTACGAGTCGGCCAGATGACCTTACGCAGTTCGGCGACCACTTCGCGGACGAACCGGATGATCCGCCCGAAAAACCCCACCCCGGCCTCGGACTTCGCCTTCGGTCGTCCCTCCGACGACTCCGCCTTGGCCTTGCTCCGGGTGGCCGTACCACCCCGCGCCGCCGGCTCGTCGTCGTCGACCTCGTCCTCGACCGACGTCTCGTCGATCGACTCGTCCTCGGGGCGGTCGTCCGCGGCGTCATCGCCACGCCGGTTCCTCTCGGCCATCTCGCCCTCCGTCGGGGTGATCGGGTCGCGCGCCAGGTCAGACGCGCTGCGTCGTGCACGTCGGCCATTCCCCTTGCGGGACGGCCGCCAACGGGGACGGCAGCCGACCCACCGGGTCGGTCAGGCCTTGGGCGCAGGGGTGACAGGACTTGAACCTGCAGCCTGCGGTTTTGGAGACCGCTGCTCTGCCAATTGAGCTACACCCCTGTGCGGGTCGGCAACCCCACCCAACCCCGCGAGGCGCAGGGCCACGCAGGACTGAACAGGGGTCACAGGCCCCACGGCGGACCAGTGTACGGGTAGAGCCACCACTTTCCCAACCGGTACCGGCACCGCGCGTACCCGGACCGGTACCACCGGCCGTCAGCGCGAGGTACGAACCAGTGCCCGGGCCTGGCTGAGCACCTTCTCGCCGCCGCAGACGGCCGTGACGTCGATCCGGGTCAACCCGTCCTCGGTGGTGCCCTTGACCACCCCGGTCACCTCGATCTCGGTGCCTTCGTCGTCGTCCGGGACCACGACCGGGCGGGTGAACCGGACCGAGTACTCGACCACCGCGTCCGCCGATCCGGCCCACTGCGTCACCGCGCGCCCGGCCAACGCCATGGTGAGCATGCCGTGGGCGATGACACCTGGCAGGCCGACCCCGGTGGCGAACCGGTCGCTCCAGTGGATGGGGTTGAAGTCACCGGAGGCTCCGGCGTAGCGGACGAGGTCGGCCCGGGTGACCCGGAACCGTTGCGGAGTCAGCTCCATCTCAGTCCTCCCCCCGGACGACCAGCTTCATCCAGACGGTGACCACCGGCTCACCGGTCGCCGCAGTGGCGACCTCGGTACGGACGGTCAGAAAGTCATGTCCGCCCCGGGACATGATCTCCTCGATGGTGTCGGTGCACACCAGTTCGTCGCCGGCGACCACCGGGCGGACGTACCGGAACCGCTGGTCGCCGTGCACGACCCGGCTGTAGTCGATCGCGAGATCGGGATCGGAGATCACCCGCTCGGACGAGGACATGGTGACCGCCACCGGGAAGGTCGGTGGCGCGACCACGTCCGGATAGCCCGCTTTGCGGGCGGCATCCGGATCGTGGTGGACGGCATCGCTGGCCCCGATGGCGGCGGCGAACTCGCGGATCTTCTCCCGCCCCACCAGGTACGTACCGCCGGGCGGGTAACTGCGACCGACTAAGGACGGATCCATGGGCATGCGCAGCAACCTACCCGCTGGCCGGTACCCGGACGACGTGCGGGCCGCCCGGAACGGCGATGGTCAGCGGGTCTCGCGGTGCAGCGTGTGCTTGCCGTCCCGGGGGCAGAACTTCTTCAGCTCGATGCGGTCCGGGTCGTTCCGGCGGTTCTTCCGCGTGATGTAGTTGCGCTCCTTGCACTCCACACACGCCAAAGTGATCTTTGGACGGACGTCGGTCGCCTTGGCCACGGCGGGGTGCCTTCCTCGCTATCGGAACAACTACAGCGTGCCAGCGTAGCTTGCGGCAGCGCGGACATGCAAAGCGGGCGCCTGCGGCGCCCACCCGTACTTCGTACCACCGGCCTCACCCACGAAGCCGACCGTAGCGGTGGCCGGACTTGAACCGGCGACACAACGATTATGAGCCGTTTGCTCTACCACCTGAGCTACACCGCCGTGACGGGTCCAGTGGAACCCTCTGAGCCCCCTTACGGAATCGAACCGTAGACCTTCTCCTTACCATGGAGACGCTCTGCCGACTGAGCTAAGGGGGCCGAACACCCACCCGCCTGGGCGGATGTGCACGGGTAAGAGTACACGGCCCGCCCCGCGAGGTGAAATCAGCTTGGCCCGGCCACGCCGCCGCAGGTCAGAGGCCCTGCCCGTCGCGAATCAGGCGCTGCCGGTCGGGGCTCAGGCGCTGCCGGTCGGCGTTCAGGGCACGGCCCGCAGCCGGCGAACCTCGCTGGACTGCAGGCTCTCCGGGTCGGCCTGGGCCTCGTACCAGGCGGCCAGCCGCTCGTACGGCAACGGACGGCTGAACAGGAAGCCCTGCCCGACCTGGCAGCCGATGTCCTGCAGCAGCTCCAGGGTCAACTCGCTCTCCACCCCTTCGGCCACCACGGTCAGGCCGAACTGCTGGGACAGCGTCACGACCGCGTTGACGATCGCCAGGTCCCCCGGGTCGGTCGCCATCCCCTGCACGAACGACCGGTCGACCTTCACCTCGTGCACCGGCAGCCGGCGCAGGTGCGCCAGCGAGGTGTAGCCGGTGCCGAAATCGTCGACGGACAGCCGCACCCCCAGGTCGCGCAGCCGCCGCAGGGTCGGCATCGGCCGGTCCGTACCGTCCAGCACACCGGCCTCGGCGATCTCCAGGGTGAGCAGCTCCGGAGCGACCTGCGCCTCGTCCAGCAGGGTCCGGACCAGCTCGGGAAACTCCGGATCGGTCAGGGTACGGGCGGACAGGTTGACGGCCACCGGCAACGGCTGTTGACCGACATTCCACTCCCGGCTGCGGCGCAGCCCTTCGCGCAGCACGAACTCGGTCAGCCGACCGAGCTGACCGGTGTGTTCGGCGACCGCGACGAAGTCCTCCGGCGAGACCGAACCGTGGGTCGGATGCTCCCACCGGGTCAGACACTCGACCCCGACCAGTCGGCGGCCGTGCAGCGTCACCTTCGGCTGGTAGTAGACCTCCAGCTGCGTCTCATCGAGCGCGACCCGCAGGTCACCGGCGAGACCGAGCCGGCGTACCGAACGGGACTCCAACGCCGGGTTGAACAGCTGGACGCCGCCGGACACCGACTTCGCCGCCGTCGCGGCCAGGTCCGCCCGCTGCAGCAGGGTCGCGGCGTCGCTGCCGTGGTCGGGGTGCACCGCGACACCGGCCACGGTGTCGACGTCCAAGGTCAACGCGCCGAAGACCATCTGGTCGCGAATCTGGTCACGGAGCTCGACCGCGAGCTGTACGGCGTACTCCGCAGCCTCCATCCGCAGGGTGACCACGAACTCGTCCCCGCCGCTGCGGCCGACCAGCGCGGCCGACGGGGCGCGGTCCCGCAGCCGCCGGGCGACCTCGGCCAGGACCTTGTCCCCGGCCGCATGGCCGAGCGACTCGTTGACCTGCCGTAGCCCGTCGACGTCGAAGAGCAGGACCGCGACCACTTCACCCGGGGTCCGGATGGCCACCGACTCGTCGAGCGCGGCGGTCAGCCGGCGGCGGTTGGCCAGCCGGGTCAGGCCGTCGTGTGCCGCGTCGTAGCGCAGCCGGTCGACCAGGCGCGAATTCTCCACGGCGACCGCGGCGTGCACCGCGATCGCTTCCAGTAGCCGCAGGTCACCGGGCCCGAAGTGGGAGATGTCCCCGAGCCGGCCGGACACCTCCAGGCAGCCGATCACCAGGGAACCGGCTCGCAGCGGCACCACGACGGCGTCCTTGGCGCCCCATTCCCGAAGTGCGGTGTCGAACGGTCCGTCGCCGAATTTCGCCCCGACGGCCAGGGAACTTCCGGTCTCGAAGACGTGTTCACGGATCGATTCCGGGGCGCCGACCGTGTCTACCAGCCCCTGCCCGTCGGCGGTCGCGGACAGCAGCACCTCCGGGTACCGCCCCTGTTTCGGCAGCCAGAGGGTGGCGTACTCGGACTGCAGCACCTCCCGGACCCGCTTGAGCAGGACGTCGACGATCGTCCCGTCGTGTGGCGTGTCGGCGATCGCCCGGGTCAACGCGTAGATCTCGGAGAGCGTGCGGTTCTGCCGCAGTGATTTCGCGTACGACCGGTAGGCCAGCACGAAGAAGGTGATCAGCGCGACCAGCAGGATCAGCGCCCAGTCGCTCTGCGCCAGCAGAATCAGCACCACCAGACCGAAGGTGATGTTGATGGATGCGACGACCAGGGCGGGGACCGTCGTGGTGGTGAGCTCCTTGGTGGACAGCCGGCCCTGGGCCAGGGTGATCACGACGAGCACGGCGACCAGGGTGATGATCTGGTAGGCGATCATCGCCCCGACCAGGGTCAGCCAGGTACGCGGCTCGGCCGCGTCGAGCACGTCGGCGTTGACGACTATCGCGGTGGCGATCGACGTGCCGGCGGCCACGTTCGCGACGTTGAACCACAACTTGACCGGCGGTTGCCGCCGGCTGAGATGGCCGAGTACGGCGGCCAGCACCCGGCCGATGATCAGAGTGAGTGGTGGCAGGAAGAACAGACCCAGTAGAAACGGGATCTCGCCGATGTTGAGGGTGAACGACTGCCGGCGTACCTCGAACAGCAGGATTGCCGCATGCGCGGCGAGGAACAGCCCGAAGAACAGCAGGCCCAGCGGCCAATCTCCGGTCGGATTGGGGTGGCTGGTGGCCAAGGCCACAGAGATGAGTACGGCTATCAGAGCGAGTGGCCCGGTTACGAACCAGGCCCGCCCGGAAGAATGCCGTGAGATCGTCTGTGGCCTTGGCACTCGATCCCCTTGGTGTCGGATGCCGCGATCAGGTCCAGCTGAAGTCGTAGAGCGAGACCTGCGAATCCACCGTGGCGTCGAAGCCGTACTTGTCCACCGGGGAAACCACAGGCACTTCGTCACCGACCGTAACCCAGGCTTGGGCAGCCTGGGCGGCGGTCCCAGCGGTGAACGAGACAGCAATCCCGAGTGCGGCGACCGCGACGACCCTGCCGAGCCGGCGGCCCATCGTGTGTCCACGCATGTTACAGACTCCCGTCCAAGGAGGCGAATGAGTTACGCGAATGAGGGGCAGAGTCCTGATGGTGCCACACCGGACCGCACCAACGGTAGGTTGACGCGGCCGGCCTGCACCTTCGGCACCGCCCATCCTAGCCAATCGGACGAGGAGAACCTTAGCGGCGGCTTTGCCCTGCGGCTTTCGTCCCGCTGCTGCTCAGGCTGGGCGATCCGGCTCGGCGACAGCCGGTGACGCCGCGAAGAGGATTGGCGGCCACGGACACTAGGCAAACCCCGCACTCAGCGAGGCGACTGGGCCAATATCATGACCGACATGCCGGATTTATTACGAATCAACGAAGGAAGTGATTTGTTGCTCTTTTATGCAACTAAAATTCGGGATAGATGGTCAACTGACCGAGTCATCAGCCAGCCGACAACGGACCGTCGCCGGGTCTCGACGCTAAGCCCTGCCGGCCACTCGATGGCACCCTTTTCGGTCACGGCTCGGTGTCGGTGGCTACTCGCCAGTTCGGAAATCGCAGCCCAAACGGTGTACTGCGGCCAAGAACACCACCCAGTCCGGATCGACGGCGCCGGCGGGCGCGGCGCGCGGGCCAGTTGACGCACCTCTCCCCTGCCGACCGGTCCCCAACCGACCGGCCTTCACCGACCGGACCACGCGGGCCCGTCGTTGACCTCCGAGACCCACCGACAACGATACGCACCCATCGATTGACGCAGAGCAACCGCCCCGGGTCGGTGGCACCGGTCGGCCTTGATGCCACAGGTGCATCAAGATGCACCTGTGGCATCAAGGCCGCAGAGGCACGTTGGGGTCCGGCGCCTTGGTCCCGGAAGCCGGGGGCGGCTGGATCTGGCTGGACCGGACGGGACGCGCCGGGAGCCCGTACGACAACAGCCCTTGACCTGTTGGTGCAGGTCAAGGGCTGTTGGTGCGCCTGGTGGCGGGTAGAGGATTCGAACCTCTGTAGCTTTCGCGACGGATTTACAGTCCGCTCCCATTGGCCGCTCGGGCAACCCGCCAGGGCGTGCCGCCTCGTCACGCGAGGCGACGCAGGAAAGGATAGCGGCATGCCGGGGCTCTCCCGCAACCGGGTACCGTCAGCGGGAGTCAACTGTCCGGCAACGTCCGATACACCGTCCGAGACCCGCGCACCGTCCGAGACCCGCACTGGCAGGGAGCAGATCATGGCAGCCAACCCGTCGTTCGACATCGTGAGCAAGGTCGACCGGCAGGAGATCGACAACGCCCTCCGGCAGACCGAGAAGGAGCTGTCCACCCGCTTCGACTTCCGTGGCACCGGCGCCGAGATCACCTGGTCCGGCGAGGAGGCCGTGACGTTGCAGGCGGAGACCGAGGAGCGGGTCAAGGCCAGCCTGGACGTCTTCAAGGAGAAGTTGGTCAAGCGGAACATCTCGCTCAAGTCGCTGGATGCCGGTGACCCACGCTCGTCGGGCAAGACCTACAAGATCGACTGCAAGGTAATCCAGGGCATCGAGTCGGACAAGGCTAAGGCGATCAGCAAGAAGATTCGCGACGAGGGGCCCAAGGGTGTCCAGGCGCAGATCCAGGGCGACCAGCTCCGGGTCACCGCCAAGAAGAAGGACGACCTGCAGGCGGTCATCGCGCTGCTCAAGCAGGAGGACTTCGGCATCGCCCTGCAGTTCACCAACTACCGCTGACCCAGCTCAGGCCGGATCGCCGAGCAGGGCTCGGTCCAGGTCAACCGCCGCGCGGGCCTCGGCCCGGCTGATCGGACCGGCCGGCCAGCCGGCCAGCAGCGCAGCCAGGGCGAGCGCGGCGGCGGCGAACAGGAACGCCGCCGCCGGGCCACCAACGCGGTCCACGAGCACTCCGGCGACCGCACCGCCGGCCGCACTGGCACCGACCGCCATGGTGGTCACCCAGGTGTACGCCTCGTTCAGCATGCTGACCGGCGCGATCCGGCCGACCATGGTGTTCTCGACGGTCAGCGCCGGGGCGATCACGGCGCCGCCGAGTGTCAGCGCCACGCCCAGGGCCAGCGGGTGCGGCATCACCGCGTACACGACGAAGCTGGCGGCGACCCCGGCGAGCAGCCAGGCGAACTGCCGGGACGCGTCGACCGCCGGTCGGCGGATGCCGAAGTAGATCCCGCCGGTGGCGCTACCGACGGCCCAGACCGCCAGCAGTACGCCGGCGAGGCTGCCGCCGTCGTCGTTGGTGCCCAGGTAGTTGGAGGCGTACGCGGGCACCGCCACGCCGGCCGTACCGAAGCCGATGCCGAGCCCGCCGACGCAGGCGAGCAACGCCGGGAAGCCGGGCACCCGCAGCGGGCCGAGGCCCCGGGCGTGGCCTTCCCGCAGGTGGGGCCGCCAGCCGCGCATCGCCCTACCGAGCGCCACCACGGTGGTGCCGGCCAGGGTGAGTACGGCTGCGGCGACCAGCGCGGCCGCGGCGTCGGCGATCACGACGAGCCCGGCGACGAGCAGCGGGCCGATCACGAACACCACCTCGAAGATGGTGGTCTCGGCGGCGAGCGCGGTGTTGCGCAGCGGGTACCGGCCGCTGGCCGGGCTGGTCAAGTTGTTCCAGGCGCCCCGGATCGCGGCGCTGAGCGGCGGATAGCTGGCACCGGCGAGGCCGGACACCAGGAACACGAGCAGGATCGAGCCGCCGCTGCGGGTGGCGAACAGCAGGGCGATCAGGGCGACCGGGTGGGCGACCCCGGTGGCCAGCAGCACCGGACTCGGGCCGAGCCGGTCGGCGATCCGCCCGGCGACCGGGCTGAGGGCCGCCCCGGCGAGGGCGTAGACGCCGCCGGCGATCGCGGCGAGTGAGTACCGGCCGGTGGAGTCGCTGATCACCAGCAGCAGGGCGAGCGGGGTCATGCCGATGCTGAGCCGGCCGATGACGCCCGGGATCAGCAGGGTAGGTCCGCCGGGGATGCGCCAGACGGCGACATACTTCCGCAATCCGGACACTGTTCCGTTCCCTTCACCGGCTGGTGGCACCGGCGGCCGACGTGCTGCGGACCGGCCGATGGGCCGGCGGCGGTAACGACCGCTCGGCCTGCCGACCCTAACCCGCTGACGGCCCCGCACCCCACCGGTTTCGGTCCGGTACGGGGTGCGAGGCCGCTCACACAGGCGTATCTACAACCGGCGTTGCACCGGGCCGCCGGCACCGGCGTACGCCAGCTGCTCCAGCCGGGCCACCCGCTCCTCCATCGGCGGGTGGGTGGAGAACAGCGCGGCGAACCCGCCCTTACGCAGCGGGTTGTCGATCATCAGGTGGGCCGAGCTGGCCAGCTGACCCTCGGCCGGCAGCGGCATGCGCTGCGTACCCATGTGGATCTTGCGTAGCGCGCTGGCCAGTGCGAGCGGGTCGCGGGTCAGCGCGGCACCGGACGCGTCCGCCTGGTACTCGCGGTTACGGCTGATCGCCAGCTGGATGATCGACGCGGCCAGCGGGCCGAGGATCAGCATGGCGAGCAGCGCCGCCGGGTTGGCGCCCTCGTCGTCGTCCCCGCCGCCGAACGGCAGGAACCAGGCGAGGTGGGCCAGCATGGTGACGATGCCGGCGAGCGACGCCGCGACGCTGGAGATCAGGATGTCCCGGTTGTAGACGTGGGACAGTTCGTGCCCGATCACCCCGCGCAGTTCGCGGTAGTCGAGGATCTGCACGATCCCCTGGGTGACGCAGACCGCCGCGTTGGCCGGGTTACGCCCGGTCGCGAACGCGTTGGGCTGCATGGTCGGGCTGACGTAGAGCCGGGGCATCGGCTGCCCGGCCTCGGCGGCCAACTCCCGGACCATCTGATGCAGCGCCGGGAACTCCGCTTCGCTGACCGGCTGGGCCCGCATCGAGCGCAGCGCGATCTTGTCGGACCAGAAGTAGGTGCCGGCGTTCATCGCCAGCGAAACTCCGACGGCGATGATCAGGCCGCCGCTGCCGCCGAACCAGTAGCCAACGCCGAGGATCATGGCGGTGAGCAGGCCGAGCAGGGCTGCCGTCTTGAGACCGTTGTGGTGGCTGTGCACGTTCACTCCCTCTCCACCGGGTCATCTGGAGGACCCCACGGCAGGTGCAACGCTCACGTACCCACTGCGCATCCCGCAATAGCTGAGAGTTGGCTGTCAATCAAGACCTGGCGGGCATGTTTCACTCAGGCAGGAACTCGCGCTCAGCCCGCAACGACGTCAAAGACCACCTGTGGTGCAAACCCGAGCAAGACCGCCAGAACGGTCGCGACGGCGAGCGTCGCCACCACCGGCCACGCCACCGCGCCACCAGGTGCCGACGGCGACGGCGGCGTCGGCTCCGGCTCCGGCGCCGGCTCCCGGGCGTACAGCGTGGCGCTGACCCGCAGGTAGTAGACCAGGCCGAGGACCGCATTGGCGGCGACCACCAACGCCAGCCCGCCGGCCCCGCCGGCCAGCAGCGACCGGACCACCGCCACCTTGGCGAACAACCCGGCCAGTCCCGGCGGCAGACCGGCCAGCCCGATCAACGCCAGCGTCAGCGCCGCACCGACCCACGGCCGACGGCGGGCCGCGCCCGCATACGCGGCGATCGGACCGCCGTCGCCGGCCGCCGGCCGCAACGCCACCACCGCCGCGAAGGCGGCCAGCTCCAACAACACGAAGAAGACGGTGTACGCGAAGACCGCTGCGACGGCCACCGCCTGCTCCTCGGCGCCCCGCCCGGCCACCCCGGCGGCCGCCGCCAGCGGCACCAGGATGTACCCGGCCTGCGCGATCGACGACCAGGCCAGCAGGCGCACCATCCGCCGCTGCCGCAGTGCGACCAGGTTGCCGACCGTCATGGTCGCCACCGCCAGCACCGCCAGCACCGGCCCGGACGCGGCCAGCTGCGGGGTGAGCCCTTCGGTGACCACCGCGACGATCGCCACCACGCCGCCGAGCTTCGACGCGGTCGACAGGTACGCGGCGACCGGCAGCGGCGCGCCGTCGTAGGTCTTCGGCGCCCAGGCGTGCAGCGGCACCGCCGCCACCTTGAACGCCAGGCCGGTCAGCAGCAGCACCACACCGACCCGGGCCAGCCGGGCCTGCCCGTCGGCCGAGCCGCCGGCGACCGTACCGGCCGGCTCGGCGAGGCCGCTGGCGCCGGCGAGCAGGTCGAGGTGCACCGCGCCGTACGCGGCGTACAGCAACGCCACGCCGAGCAGCGCCACCGCCGTGGACACCACGCTGACCACGAAGAAGCTCACCGCCGACTCGGCCGAGGCGGCCCGCTGCCGGCGCAGCCCGACCAGGATGTACAGCGGCAGGGTGAGCGTCTCCACCGCCACGACCAGGGTGATCAGGTCCCCGGCGGCGCCGAGCACCACCCCGCCGGTCATCGAGCAGGCCAGCAGGAAGCAGTACTCGCCAGCCGGCACCGCACCAGAGGTCAGCAGCGGCGCGGACAGCGCGAGCACGCCGGCGGTGAGCGCCGCGAACAGCAGCGCGACCAGGGCGGCCCGGCCGTCGGCGACGTACGAGCAGGCGAACCCGCCGTCGACGAGCCCGCCGTCGGGCAGTCCGCCCTCGGTGGGTACGCCGGACGGCGTACCGCAGAACGTGGCCCGCGCCGGATGCGCCAGCGCCACCAGCGCGGCGAGGCCGACCCCGGCGGCGCCAGCGACCGCCGTCGCCCCGGTGACCGCCCGCCGGCCGACGAACAGGTCGGCCAGCAGCACCGCGACCGCCGTCGCCGCCGCCAGGTACGCCGGCAGCAGCGCCAGGTGGTCGATTGTCTGTGCGGCGCTCCCGTCGGTCACCGGATCACCTCCAGCAGGATCGTGACCGGTGACTCGGCGACGCCGAGCACCAGCGCCGGCACCAGCCCGATGGCCAGCGCCAGCAGCACCAGCGGCGCCCAGGCCAGCGCCTCGGGGCGGCTGATCGCCGGGGTGGGCGTGGCCCGGACCGCCGGCCCGGCCGGGCCGTGGGTGACCCGGCGCAGCATCCGCAGCAGGTACGCGGCGGTCAGCGCCGCCCCGACCGCCGCCGCCACGGCCAGCGTCGTCCACAGTGCCCCACCGCGCTGCCAGGCGGCGACGACGGCGAACGCCTCGCCCCAGAAGCCGGCCAGGCCGGGCAGGCCGAGGGAGGCGATCGCCGCGTAGCCGAGCAGCCCGGACAGCGCCGGGGAGCGTTCCCGCAGTCCGCCGAGCGCGGCCAGCTCGCCGGTGTGGTAGCGGTCCTTGACCGCCCCGGCGAGGAAGAACAGCAGGCCGGTGATGACGCCGTGGGCGACGTTGCCGATCAGCGCGGCCTGGATGCCGGTGGCGCTCAGCGTGGCGATGCCGAGCAGCACGAACCCCATGTGTCCGACGCTGGAGTAGGCGATCAGCCGTTTCAGCTCGGTCTGCGCCAGGCACACCAGGGAGCCGATGATGATCGCGGCGACGGCGAGGGTGCCGAGCACCGGGGCGGCCCAGCGGGCTCCTTCGGGGGCGACGCCGACGGCGACCCGGATCAGCCCGTACGTGCCCATTTTGAGCAGCACCCCGGCGAGGATCACGCTGCCGACGGTGGGCGCCTGGCTGTGCGCGTCGGGCAGCCAGCTGTGCAGCGGCCACAGCGGCGCCTTGACCGCGAAGGCCAGCGCCAGCAGCGTGAACGCGAAAAGCTGGGTGCCCCGGCCGAGTCCGTCGCCGCCGGTGAGCACGGTCAGGTCGGCGGTGCCGGCGGCGGTCGTCACGGTCACCACGCCGACCAGCAGCAGCACCGACCCGGCCAGGGTGTAGATGGCGAACTTGGTCGCCGCCCGCCGGTGCGCGGTGTCGGCCTGCCCTGTGGTGCCGCCCCAGCCGGCGATGATCGCGTACATCGGCAGCAGCACTACCTCGAAGAAGACGAAGAACAGCACCAGGTCGAGGGCGAGGAAGGTGCCGACGATGCCGACCTCGACGACCAGCAGCAACGCGACCAACGCCCGCCCGTTGCGGGAATGCGGGGCGCGCCAGACGGTGTACGCGCAGCACAGCAGGGTCAGCCCGGTGGTGAGCAGCACCAGCGGGTACGAGATGCCGTCGACACCGAGGTGGAACCGCAGGTCCAGGGCGGGCACCCAGGGCAGGTCGAGCTGATGCCAGGGCAGCACGCCCGACGGGTCGTCCAGCGGCGGACCGTACGCGAACCAGCCGACCCCGGTCGGGTCGCGCAGCAACGGCAGGCTGACCAGGAACGTCACCGCCGCGAAGACGGTGCCGGTGATCCGGCCGGCCCGGTCGCCGCCGACCGGCAGGGCGAGCAGCAGCGCGCCGAGCGCCGGCACGACCAGCACAGCCAGCAGGGCGAACTGCCCGACGGTCCACCCGTCGTCGGCGTACGTCATCGTCGGCTGCCCCCGCTCATCCCGCGCTCCCCAGGGCGGCGGCGGCCGCGGTCGCCAACCCGATCAGCAGTACGCCGGCGAGGACCATGGTGACCGCCCGGGGCAGCGGGGCGGCGTGCCGGCGGCGCAGCCAGTCGCCCAGCCCGGTCACCGCCCGGCCGGTGCCGGTGACCGCGCCGTCCACGCCGGATTCGTCGCCGACCCGGGCCGCGGCGGCGAGCGCCGCCACCGGGCGGACCACGACGGCCCGCTGCACCGCGTCGAGCCAGAACGCCGCCGCGAACGCCGGCCGCAGCGGGCCGAGCACCCGCGCCGGGTCGGCGGCCGGGTCACGTCGGTGCAGCCACACCGCCGCGCCGACGCCGACGGCCAGCAGCAGCACCGGCAGCACCAGGTCGGGGCCGAAGTGGACCAGTCCGCCCGGCGGGGAGCCGAGCCAGCCGGTGAAGGTGGGGCTGAACGCGGCCAGGCCGAGCAGCCCGGCCGGCACGGCCAGCGCCAGCACCGGCCAGCGCATCAGCGCCGGTGGGTCGTGCGGGTGGGTGTCGGCGGGCACCCGGGACGGCCCGAGGAAGGTGCGCAGCAGCAGCCGGGTGGCGTACCAGGCGGTGACCGCAACCCCGACGAGACCGGCGGTCCAGACCAGCCAGCCCAGCCACGCCGGCACCGGCCCGTCGCCCGGGTGGCGGGCGGCTTCGGCGGCCGCGTACAGCACGCTCTCCTTGCTCCAGAAGCCGGCCAGCGGCGGCAGCCCGGCGAGCGCGCCGAGCCCGACGGCGGTGGCGGCGAAGGTGACCGGCATCGGCCGGCGCAGCCCGCCCATCGCCGACATCAGGTTGCTGCCGACGGCGTGGATCACGCAGCCGGCGGCGAGGAACAGCAGCGCCTTGAACGCGGCGTGGGTGAGCAGGTGGAACAGGGCGGCCGGTGGTGAGCCGACGGCCAACGCGCCGGTCATGTAGCCCAGCTGGGACACGGTCGACCAGGCCAGTACCCGCTTGATGTCGTCGGCGGCGGTGGCCGCGAACGCGCCGAGCAGCAGGGTGACGACGCCGAGCACGCCGAGCAGTATCAGCGCGGCCGGGGCGGCGACGAAGACCGGGTAGAGCCGGGTCACCACGTACACCCCGGCGGCGACCATGGTGGCGGCGTGGATGAGCGCGGAGATCGGCGTCGGGCCGGCCATCGCGTCGGGCAGCCAGGTGTGCAGCGGGAACTGGGCGCTCTTGCCGGCCACTCCGGCGAGCAGCAGCAGCGCCGCAGTGGTGACCGTGGCCGGCGGGTAGTCGTGGGCGAGCACCTCGGCGATCCGGAAGCTGCCGGCGCCGATGCCGAGGACCGCGATGCCGAGCAGGAATCCGACGTCGCCGACCCGGGTGACCAGGAACGCCTTCATGGCCGCCGCCGGTGCCTCGGGCAGCCGCCGGTCGTGTGCGATCAGCAGGTACGAGCAGGCGCCCATCACCTCCCAGCCGACCAGCAGCATGATCAGGTCACCGGCGACGACGACCAGCAGCATCGCGGCGGTGAACAGGCTGACCTGGGCGGCGTACGCCGGGTAGCGGTCGTCGTCGGCGAGGTAGGCGACGGAGTACAGCTGTACGGCGAGCGCGACCGCGCCGACCGCGACGGCGACCAGGGCGGCGGGGCCGTCCAGCCGTACGCCGAAGGTGACCGCCAGCCCGCCGACGTCGACCCACGGCCGGGACTGCTCGACGTTCGGTGCCCCGCTGGCCAGCAGCGCGACGGCGGTGACCAGCGCGGCGGCGGCGCCGCCGATGCCGAGCCCGGCGGCGACCCGCCGTCGGGTGGCGGACAGCGGGTCGGGCCGCAGGCTGACCAGCAGGCCGGCCAGCGCGGCCGCGAACGGTACGGCGGGCAGCAGGTGGCCCAGGGTCGCCCCGGTCACCGGGTCACCTCCTGCCGCTCGGCGACGCTGTCGACCTGCACGGCAGCGTCGTCGGCCGGCGGGTCTGCGTCGAGCGGCCCGTCCGCATCGTCGCCGAGCGGCACGTCGTCGACGATGACGCTGGCCCGCAGCCGGTACAGGTGCAGCACGATGGCCAGCCCGACACCCACCTCGGCGGCGGCGATCACGATGATGAACAGGGCGAACGTCTGCCCGGTGTACGGCAACGCAGCGCGCACCGTGGTGTCGGCGGTGACCAGGATCAGGTTGACGGCGTTGAGCATCAGCTCGACCGACATCAGCAGCAGGACGGCGTTGCGGCGGCGCAGCACGCCGTACAGGCCGAGCCCGAACAGCGCGGCGGCGACGAGGTACGGGATGACCGGGCGCATCAGCCGCGCCCGCCCGGCTCAGTCCACTCAGGCTGCCCGGCCTGCTCGGGCCGCTCAGCCGGCTCGGGCTGCGCGCCGACGTCGGGGCGGGACAGCACGATCGCGCCGATCAGCGCGGACAGCAGCAGCACCGACAGCACCTCGAACGGCAATACCCAGCTGCCGAAGACGGCCGTGCCGAGCCGGTCGGCGGTGCCGGCGTCCGGCAGGTCGACGCGCGACCAGCGGTACGCGTCGACGAACAGTGCGGCCAGCCCCAGCCCGGCCCCGCCGCCGATCAGCGCGGCCGGCCAGCCGGGCCGGTCCAGGTCGGTGGCGGCACCGATCGGGGCGCGGGTGAGCATCACCGCGAACAGCAGCAGCACCACGACCGCGCCGACGTAGATCAGCACCTGCACCCAGGCGACCAGTTCGGCGGTGAGCACCAGGTACAGGCCGGCGACGGCACCGAGGCAGCCGACCAGGTACAGCCCGGCGCGGACGATGTGCCGGGTGGTCACCACCAGAGCGGCTGCGCCGACGGCGACCGCGCCGAGGGCGAGCAGCAGCATGTCCGTACCGGTCACGCGGTCGCCCCGCGGGCGGGCCGACCGGGCGCGGCGGCCTTGCGGACGGCGGCGGTCTCCTCTTTGGCCGGTTCGCCGTTCGGGTCGTGCGCCGGCGGCGGCGGTACGCTCGCCATCCACTCGCCGAGGTGTTCCTTGTCGTGCAGCAGGTTCCGGATGTCGTACTCGGCGTACTCGAACTCGGGCGACCAGTAGAGCGCGTCGAACGGGCAGACCTCGACGCAGATGCCGCAGTACATGCAGAGCGAGAAGTCGATGTCGAACCGGTCGAGGACGTTGCGCTGCCGGGCCCGTGCCGCCCCCGGCACCTGCACCTCCTCCTTGTGCGAGTCGATGTAGATGCACCAGTCGGGGCATTCGCGGGCGCAGAGCATGCAGACCGTGCAGTTCTCGGCCAGCAGCGCGATGACCCCACGGGAGCGGGGCGGCAGGTCGGGGGCGACGTCCGGGTACTGCTGGGTGTGGGCCGGGGAGACCATCGTCTTGAAGGTCGTCGCCAGGCCTTTCAGCAGCCCTTCGCCGTGCCCGCCACGGTGCCCGCTCTCGCTGTGCCCGGCACCACCGTGTCCGGTGCCGCTGTGTCCGGTGTCGTGCTCCTCGCCGCTCATGCCGGTCGTCCGCCGCGTCGGTCCATGCGCCTCATCCTGCCGAATCCGTGCCGGGCACGCGAGCACCTGATCTCCGTTGCCTTCGATCTCCGCTGTCTCCGGTCTCCGTCGCCGATTGCCACGCTGTCACCAGCGGCCGAGGCAGGCGTACCCGGGATCCGATTCGACGGCCGGCGGCTGCGGGTCCGGGCCGGCGGTCAGGTCGACCAGCACCCAGGCCGCGGTGGACGTCGACCAGCGGTCGGCGGGGAAGTCACGGATCTCCACGACGGTGCCGAGCTCGGCGAGCTCGGCGGCGACCCGGGTCGGGTAGTCGGCCGGCTCGCCGCTGAGGTTGCGGCCGTGCACGTACCAGACCCGGTCGGCGTCACCGAGCCATTCGCCGAACGCCTGCGGGTCGCATTTGTCGTGATCGGACGGGTACAGCCGGACGGTACGCGGTGCCAGGTCGTGCTGCGGCCCGTACCAGACCACCATCCGGTAGCTGAACCAGTAGAAGAGAACGACGTCGCCGGGTCGGGCCCGGGCGGCCACGTCGGCGAGCGCGGCGGGGCCGGCGTCCTTCATCCGTGGGTCGGCCACCTGCCGGTACGCCGCGACGGCCGCCGGGTGGGCGATCACCGGCAGCACGGCGGCGGCCAGCAGCAACGCCAGGGACGCCACCACCACCCGACCGGCCCGCCGCACCCCGGTACCGGCGCGCGAGGTCAGACCGGTGCCGGCGTGCAGAGCCAGCCGTACGCCGCCGTCGAGGCCGGCGACGACCAGGATCACCGTCGGGGCGATCAGCCAGGTCGCCACCCGGTCGGCGAGCGGCAGGCCCCGGGCCGCCGCGGCGGCCACCGCCACCAGCAGGGTCCCGCCGAGCATCGCCGCCCACAGCGACCGGCGCCGCCAGCTCAGCACGGCGACGCCGGCCACGACCAGCAGCAGGACCAGCAACGGTTGACGCCAGTCCAGGGTCACCGTGACGAAGCTGGACCACATCCGGGGCAGCCAGGCGAGGATCTCCACCGGCCCGGAGCCGGCCGGCGGGGTGCCGTCGGCGAAATAGTCGGACTGGCCGGGCATGAACGGGAACCGGCGGCGGCGGTGGATCAGGTAGCCGGCGAAGGCGACCGCCGGCGCGGAGCCGGCGAGCAGGACCGCTGCGTCGGTCCAGCGGCGACGCAGCGCGAGCAGCAGAGTCATGCCGGCGACGGCACCGGCGAGGGCCAGCACCGCGGTCAGGCTGACGAAGACGGCGACGCCGGTGGCCGCCGCCCAGCCGACCGGGATCAGCCAACGGGACCGGCCCTGGCGGGAGCCGACCGACGCCAGGTACCGGTCGCCGAGCAGCAGTACCGCCAGGGCGATCGCCGATTCGACGGCGTACTGCTTGAGCTCGCCGACGTAGGTCAGGATCATCGGCGCGGCGGCGATCAGCACGGTCGCGGCGACCGCCGCCCACCGCCCGACCACCCGGTGGGTGATGATCGCGGTCAGCGCCAGGACGGCCAGCATGCCGGCCAGCGACGGCAGCCGCAGCACCCGTTCGCCGTCGCCGAACGCCAACCACAGGGTCTTTTCCAGCCACAGCCAGCCGACCGGGGCGACCTGCTGGAACTCCATCCCCCGGGTCAGTTCGAGGAAGGTGCGGCGCAGGTTGATGGCGATGGCGGTCTCGTCGTTCCACAGCCAGTTGCCGGCGGCCCAGACCGCGATCTGCCCGGCGGCGCCAGCGGCCAGGGTCACGGCGAGGGCGGTCCGGGCCAGCCAGCGCCGCCGGTCCCGGTCCAGCCAGCGCCGCCGGTCGACCGGCGGCTGGCGTAGCCGGTCCCCCGGCGCCCCAGCGGTGCCGGCCGGCGGCGACTCGTCGGGCTGGTCGGGCCCGTCAGGTCGGTCGGCCCGGCCGTCCGCACGCTCCTGGGTGTGCGTGGCGCTGGTCATCAGATGGTCACCTTCACCCCTGCGGTGAGCACCAGCTGCGCCAGGGCGAGCGGCACCAGCACCAGCCAGCACAACCGTTGCAGCTGGTCTTCGCGCAGCCGGGGGAACGACACCCGCAGCCAGATGATCACGAACGCGACGGCGAAGACCTTCAGCAGCGTCCACAGCCAGCCGAGCTGTTCGACACCGAACGGCCCCTGCCAGCCGCCGAGGAACAGCACGGTGGTCAGCGCGGCGATGACGACGATGCCGGCGTACTCGGCGAGCAGGAAGAACGCGAACCGCAGCCCGGTGTACTCGGTCAGGTAGCCGAAGACCAGCTCGGAGTCGGCGATCGGCATGTCGAACGGTGGGCGGCGGATCTCGGCCATGCCGGCGAGGAAGAACACCACCAGGGCGGGTGCCTGCCAGAGCAGCCACCAGGGACGCCACGCTTCGACGATGCCGGACAGCGACAGGGTGCCGGCGGCCATCGCGACGCTGGCGGCGGCGAGCACCAGCGGCAGTTCGTAGGCGAGCAGCTGGGCGGCGCCGCGCAGCCCGCCGAGCAGGCTGTACTTGTTGGCCGACGCCCAGGCGGCCATCAGCACGGCGACGACGCCGACGCCCATCACGGCCAGGACGAAGAACAGGCCGACGTCGAGCGGCTGGCCGACGAGGTCGCCCGGCCCGAGGGGGATGACGAGCAGGACCAGCAGGTACGGCACGAGGGCGATCGCCGGGGCGAGCCGGAACACCGGCCGGTCGGCGGCGCGCGGGGTGATGTCCTCCTTCTGCACGAACTTGACGCCGTCGGCGATGAGTTGCGCCCAGCCGTGGAAGCCACCGGCGTACATCGGGCCGAGCCGGCCCTGCATGTGCGCCATCGCCTTGTGTTCCATCTGCCCGACGAGCAGCGGCAGGGTGAGGAACGCGACGACGACGGCACCGACCCGGATCGTCAACTCCAGCCAGAGTGGCATCAGGGCGTACCCCCGTCGGGTCGGCCACCGTCGGGGCCGGGCCTGCCGGCCGCGTCGGGGTCGGCGTCGGGCGCGGACCTGGCGGCCTGCGGACCCCATTCGGTCGGCAGCGGTACGCCCGGTGGCCGCATCGGGGCCCGTCGGGATCCGGCTCCGCCGCCGGCCGGTTCGCCGGGCTCCTTCGCGCCCGGCCACGGCTTGGCGACCCGGGCGGCGAGGACGAACTCCTTGCGCAGCGGGTGGCCTTCGAACTCGGGGGGCAGCAGCAGCGGGGTGAGTGCGGGGTGGCCGACGAAGTGGACGCCGAACATCTCGTGGGTTTCCCGTTCGTGCCAGTCTGCGCCGGGGAACACGTCGACCACGGACAGCAGCTCGGGGCGTTCGCGCGGCACCCGGGTGCGCAGCAGCAGTCCGTGCCGGTGCCGGGTGGACCACAGGTGGGCGACGATCGCGAAGCCGTCGTCGAGCTCGTCGACGGCGGAGAGCCAGTCGAAGAAGTCGCAGGCCAGGTCGGCGTCGTCGCGGGCGGCGGCGAGCGCGGCCGGCCAGCTGTCGGCGGGTACGTCGACGGTGGCCCGGGCGTACCGGTCGCCGCCGCCGGAGACCGTGGCGGTGACCTGCGCGGCCTCCGACACAGCCTCCGACGCCTCCGTCGGCTGGTCGAGCAGGCTGACCAGGTGCGCGCCGATCTCCTCGGGGGTCATGGGTCTGATCCTAAGGGCGCGGGTGGTACGCAGGTGGGCCCGACATTGCGCGTGTAGGTACTGACCTGCGGGGAAACATCCTGGTCATGCGTGCGCTGACTGTCACCCCGGGCAAGGCCGATTCGCTGCGGCTCGTCGACGACGCGCCGGAGCCGTCACCCGACGAGGGTGAGGTGCTGGTCGAGGCGGTCGCGGTCGGCATCTGCGGCACCGACGGGGAGATCCTCGGCGGTGAGTACGGCGAGCCGCCGCCGGGCCGGGACACGCTGGTCCTCGGCCACGAGTCGCTGGGCCGGGTGGTCGAGGACCCGAGTGGGACGGCCCGGCCGGGTGACCTGGTCGCCGGGATCGTCCGGCGGCCGGACCCGGTGCCGTGCCGGTACTGTGCCGCCGGCGAGTGGGACATGTGCACCAACGGGCGGTACACCGAGTGCGGGATCAAGGGGATCGACGGGTTCGCCCGGCAGCGGTGGCGGGTGCCGGCCGAGTACGCCGTACCGCTGCGGCCGGAGCTGGGGCTGGCCGGGGTGCTGCTGGAGCCGACCAGCGTGGTCGCGAAGGCCTGGGACCACGTCGACAAGATCGGCGCACGTGGCTTCTGGGCACCGCAGCGGGTGCTGGTCACCGGGGCCGGACCGATCGGGCTGCTGGCGGCGCTGCTGAGTGTGCAGCGCGGCCTGGAGACGCATGTGCTGGCCCGGGGCACGTCCGGGCCGAAGCCGGAGCTGGCCCGTCGGCTGGGGGCGACGTACCACGCGGTGCCGGTGGAGGAGCTGGACTTCGACCCGGACGTCATCATCGAGTGCACCGGCGCGCCGCCGGTGGTCCGTGAGGTGTTCGGCAAACTTGCGCCGAACGGCATCGGCTGCCTGACCGGGATCAACGCCAAGGCCCACCACATCGAGCTGGACCTCAACGAGCTGAACCGCTGCCTGGTGTTGAAGAACAACGTCCTGTTCGGCACGGTCAACGCCAACCGGCGGCACTGGCGGCAGGCCGCCGAGGCGCTGGCCCGCGCCGACCACGACTGGCTGATGGGCCTGATCACCCACCGGTACGGCCTGGACGACTTCCAGCGGGCGTACGCCGAGGAGGAAGGCATCAAAACGGTCATCGAGTTCTGACCGGTCCACCCGGCGGGCCGGCGGGCCGGCGGGCCGTCGCTCCGGGCCGAGGACGGGCTGTCAGGCCCAGGGCAGGTCGGCGTTGGTCAGCTCCCGGTCGGCCGATCCCGGCGGGTACGACGACCGGTGGACCCGGGCCGGGAAGCGCCGCCAGGCTCCGGCCCCGGTGGCCGGGTCGACCGCGGCGAGGTGCCGTTCGCCGCCGACGTACAGCATGCCGTCGGCGACGGTCAGCGCGTCGATCCGGCCGACCGGCAGCCTCCGCCACCAGCTCACCTCGCGGCGGTCCCGGTGGAACGCGACCAGCAGCCCGTGGATGCCGCCGACGTGCAGCAGGTCGTCCGAGACGGCGATGCTCAGCGCCGGTACGCCGACCCGCCAGACGCGCTGCACCTCACCGGTGTCCCGGTCCATCAGGTGGACGTCGCCGTTGCGGCTCGGTACGTGGATCTCCTGCTCGGCCAGCACCGGCCGGTCCACCTGCTCACCGGCGAACGCCGCCGCCCCGGTCGGCGCGGCGAACGGGAACAGCCCGGACTGGACCGGCAGCCCCAACTTCGGCCGGATCTGCGTCGACCAGGCCGTGTCGCCGGTGTCGCGGCGGAGCACGATGAACCACCCCTTACCGTCGCCGACGCAGACCAGGTCACCGCCGACGGTCAGCGTGGCACCCCAGCCGCCGTCGACCTGGACGCCCCAGACCTCGGTGCCGGTGGACCGGTCGAAGGCCATGATCAGGTACCCGCCGTCGAGCGCCGTGTTCGGTCGGCTGAACCGGGCGATCGCGTACACGTGGTCGTCGTCGACCGCCGGCTGGTCGAAGCTGGCCTGCCACGGTCCGGTCGCCGTCGGCGGCGGCACCGTCCAGTGCACCTGTCCGTCGGCCGGGTCGAGGCAGGTCAGACTGTCGCGGTCGGTGACGACGACGGCTGAGTCGTCGGCGGCGAGCCCGGTGACGGTGGTGCCGACGAGCGGGTACGTCCACCGTTGGGCGCCGTCGGCGCCGTCGGCGCCGGCCAGCCCGAGCACCGCGTCCGCCCAGCCGGACCCGCCGAGGGAGGCGGTGACGGCCAAGGTGTCACCGGCGAGCACCGGCGGCAGCGGCGGAAAGTACGGGTTGGGCTTCGGCTCGCCCCGCCGGGCCCGCCACCGGGGCCGGCCGCTGCCGGCATCGAGGGTGTGGACGTGCCCGTCCTCGCCGACGACGTGGACGAGACCACCGGCCACCAGTGGGGCGCTCAGCAACTCTGTCGATTCGAACCGCCAACCGGGTCGGGCCACCATCCGACGGTAGCCCGGTCACGCCACCGTCTGTCGCCAGTAGCCGGTGTGGGCGGTGCAGAAGTCGCGCAGGCTGGTCGGTGCCCGGCCGGTGACGTCGGCGACCGTACTGGTGGTCCGGTTTTCGGCTCCGGCGGCGATGGCAGCGTCCATGCCGGCCAGCAGGGCGGCGAAGCCGTCCGGGATGCCGAAGCTGGCGAGCCGGTGGCGCATGGTGTCGACGTCGACGGTACGGTGCCGGACCGGTCGGCCGCAGACCTCGCTGATCATGGTCGCGACCTCGGCGTAGCTGTGGGTCTGCGGGCCGGTGAGCAGATGTTCGGCGTTGTGCGGCACGGGGTCGGTCAGGGCCCGGACGGCGACGGCGGCGATGTCGGCGGCGTCGATGAAGCCGACCCGGCCGTCGCCGGTGGCGGTGACGATCTCGCCGTCGTGCAGGATGCTGTGCGCGTGCGGGTGCGCGCCGACGAAGTTCTGCATGAACCAGGACGGGCGCAGCACCGTCCACTCCGGGAACCGGTCGGCGACGGTGGCGGGCAGTTGGCCGGGGCCGGGGTCGCCGGTGCGGATCGCCGACGAGCTGAGCAGCACGATCCGGCGTACGCCGGCGTCCTGAGCCAGGTCGAGGAAAGCGCCGACCTGGCCGACCGGGTCGGCGCTGGCCGGCGGCGGCATCAGGTAGACGGCGTGTACGCCGTCGACGGCAGGCTGGTGGGTGGCCGGGTCGTGCCAGTCGAAGGGGACGTGGCTGGTGGCGGCGGCCGGGTCGGTGGGGCGGTGCCGGCTGGCGGCCCGCACCGGGTGGCCGGCTGCGGCGAGGGTGGCGATGATGTGCCGGCCGATGTTGCCGGTCGCCCCGGTGACCAGGACGGTCCGCTGGTCAGACATCGGAGCCCACCGCGCTCTCGGTCGGGTCGGGCGCGGCTGCGGTCGGGTCGGGGGCGGCCGAGGCCAGGTCGGGGGCAGCCAGCGGGTTCCAGTAGTCGCGGTAGTGGGCGATCCGGCCGTCCCGCACGGTCACCACGACGACGTACGACATCCGGTACGGCTGCCCGGTGGGCACGACGGTGCCGGTGGCGGTGAGTTCGGCGATCACTACTTCGGGGTCGACGCTCTGGTGCACGGTCACGTTGGGGAACTCGGCGATGTCGATCAGCTTCGGGTAGTCGATCAGGTAGCCGGTGACGGCGGCGATGCCGTCGAGGCGGCGTGGGTAGCCGGGTGGGGCGAACGGGAACTCGGCCACCGCGTCGTCGTGCCAGTGCGCGAGGAAGCCGGGCATGTCCTTGGCGAGCAGGTGGTCAAGGCAGCGGTGCAGCAGTTGGGCGGCGGGGCTGACGGTAGGGCTGGGCGCTTCGGTCACGGTGCCTCCTCTAGGATACGGACCGGCGGTCCGGATCAACTATACGGACCGTCGGTCCGGATATTCGAGGCGGGGGCGAGAGGACGGTCAACCGTGCCGGCAGCAGCACGTAAGGAACGGGTCGACGCCGCCCGCAACCGGGAGACCGTGCTGGCCGCCGCCGGCCGGCTGCTCGACGCCGCCGACGACCCGGACGAGGTCACCATGGACGCCATCGCCCAGGCGGCCGGCGTCGGCAAGGGCACCCTGTTCCGTGGCTTCGGCGACCGCACCGGCCTGCTACAGGCCCTCGCCGCCCAGCGTGGCACCGCCCTGCAGGCCGCCCTGCACGATCCTGGACAGGGAGCCGACCGGGACCCGACTGCCCAGGTCATCGCGATCTTCGACGCGATCCTCGACTACAAACACGCCAACCGGGCACTGGCGCTGGCGTTGGAGAGCGCCGGCCGGGGCAGCCCGTACCTCAACCCGGCGTACGGCGACCTGCACCGCCACCTGACCGGCATCATCACCGGCGTACGCGGCCCGGAGCACGCCGACTTCCTGGCGCACGCCCTGCTTGCCGCCGTCCGCAGCGACCTGCTGCACCAGCTGCGCGACGAACCACCGGAGCAGATCCGGGCGGGCGTCGTCGCCCTGATCCGCGCCGTCCTAGCTGATCCGGCTCAGGCGGGCTTGAACAGATTCCCGTAGCCGTACGGCGGGGTCAGGACGAGCCAGTCGCCTTGAAAACCGAACCGGAACTGGCTGCCGACCTGAGCACCCTGGCCGTCGCTGGCGGCCACTTCCGCGATCGCGGAGTTGCGGGTGGCGAGGATGATCTTCAGCTGGACGGTGGACATCCGCACCGGGTCGGACCACCGGTCAACCAGGTACGTCGCCTCGGCGCTGCCGTCCGGGCGCACTTCGAGCAGGCCGTCCTCCTGGCTGCGCCACGCCCCGACGAAGGCGGTGACGTCCGGCGGCTCCGCCGAAGGCGGCGGCTCCTGCATCAGGTCCGGGAACAGTGGCTGCAGCTCCTGCGGGTCCAGGTCGAAGTAGACGAGGTCGGCGGGGCGGAACCGGCCGTCCCATCCGGTGGAGAGCGCCCGGGTGTGCCAGCTCGCCCCGATCGCGGCGAACAGCACCGCCTGGCGTGGGCGGTCGGCGTGCGCGGCGTCGGTGAACTGGACGTGGGCGTACCCGTCCCGGCAGTTGACCGACGTGACGTCCGGCTCCTCGATCAGCGTCGGGGCCAGGCCGGCGAAGAGTTGCTCGGTGCACGGCGGCGGGGTCGTCCGTACCGCCATGGCGGGGTCGGCGCCGGTTGCCGGCGGCACCGTCACCATCGGCTCCCGGTCGGTGGCGACCGGAATCTGCCGCTGCGCGTCCTGTACGACGAGTCGGCGACTACGGTCGAGGATGATCTGCGTCTCCGGGTCGATCTGCCGGATCCACTCGGCACCCCGGAGGCTGTCCAGGCGCTCCCACCGGCCGTCGGTCAGCCGCCACAGGGTCACCGGCCTGGCCCGCCGGTGGTCGGGGTTGCCCCGGTCCAGCCGGTCGGTCCGGCAGAAGAACGGCCGGACCAGGGCGTACAGCTCGCCGTCGGCTCCCCACCACAGGTCGGTGACGCGCGTCCCGTCGTCGGGGCCGTGCTCGATGGCGAAACCCGGGGTCCTGGTCAACTGCCCGGACGCGGGGTCGAGCAGCGACACGCCAGCGGACATGCAGGAGTGAAACTCGCCCTCCTCGACCGGCTGGATGACCGGAGCGTCGAACGCGAGCACCGTGGCACCGTCGACCGTGCCGGTTGCGGCGTCGAACGGGGCGCTGTCGTCATCGGCGGCCACCGTACGCACCGTTCCGTCGCGGCCGATCAGCTGCAGGTTGCCGATCCCCCGGCTCGGTGCGACGAGGACGACATCCGGCACGGCGGCGATCACCCGGTATCCGTGGTCCGGATCGGGGGTCGGCGGCAGGCCCCGTACCGGGGTGGTGCTCGGTGGTTCCTCCGGGGTGGCCAGGTCCAAAATTTGCAGGTCTGCCTGTTGGTTCCGTTGGTCCAGGTAGGCCACGCTGCTGCCGCCGGCGGCGACCGGGGTGCCCTCGTTGGGGCAGTCCGGGCAGTCGACGGTGTGCTGTCCACCGGTGGCGACGTCCACCACCAGGATCCGGTGCCGCTCGCGATCCTCGCTGCTGGAGATGGCGTACGCGTAGGCGGCGTCCGCTGTGAACCTGGGTCGGCCCAGCGACCAGCCGTCCCCGGCCGGCATGGTCACGGCCGGGCTGCTGCCGCGCATCAGGGTCAGCGATTCGCCGTCGGACATGGCGAACAGCCCGCTGCCGACCGGCTGCCGCCCTGCCCCGTCGGGGTCGGAGCCGGCCGGGCCGAATCTGGTCCAGACGACATGGGCGGTCCCGCCCACGATGGCGGCGAGCACGACCGACGCCGCGACGAGGCGTACGGTGCCTCGCCGGCCGGCCCGGCTCACCGGTCCGCCTCCGGAGTCGACCCCGCGTCCCAGCTCATCGGTCCTCGTCCGGGCAGAGGAACGGCGCGGTCTGCCGGTGCAGTCGCGGCGGCTGGTCGTGCACACACCACACGTAGCTCTCCGTACGTGGCAGGCGGGTCAGGTCGTCACCGAGGTAACCGGAGTTGGTGCTGAACGGCCGGTCGTCGCGGCCGTCCCGCAACCGGTAGGTCCGCTGCTCTCCGTTGACGAGCAGATGTACGACGAGCTCCCAGTCGTACCAGCCGTCGCGGGCCTCCAGCCGGACCGTGATGTACGGCTTCCGGTCGCCGGCGCGCAGCTCGATCGGCTGCGGTGACGTCCAGAACATGTGTACGTAGTGGGCTGGCACCTCGGTGGGCACACCGGTTTCCAGCCCGTCCAGGGTCCGGGCGTCGCCGGCCCGGGAGGGCGTGTCACCGGGCACGTCAACGAGCGGAAGCTGCCCCTCGTCGGGAACCTTCTGGGTGGCGGAACAGGCGATCGCCCGGCTCTCGAACGGGTCGCGCCGCTCCAGCCGTACCACTTCGACCTTGGTGGCGGTGACGGTCACGTCGTCGGCCGGCGCCCAGAGGTTGACCTGGACCTGGCTGCCGCCGACGTCGATCGCGCCCTGGGTCCGCATCCAGGCGTGCAGGTCGCCGCAGGTGCTGATCCCGGCTGGTGGTTCGGGTGGCTCGGCGAGGCTGGGGAAGGCGACTACTGCCGCGTCGCCGGGCAGTCCGAAGTCGTCCACTGTGCTGGTGGCGGTGACGTCGAGTTGCGGGCCGTCGGACTCCGCCGTTGACGGGGCGTCAGACGAGGCCGTCGGTGGGGCGTCGAACTCCGCCGTCGGCTGCGCGTCGGACTCGGCCGTAGGAGTCGCCTCGGCCTCAGGCTCGGCCTCGGACCCGGATCCGCTGCCGGTGCAGGCGACGAGGAGCGTCGCGAGAAGCACCGCGCTCATGGCGACGGCGAGTGCTCGGCGGTTCCTCAACCGGGCCACTACCGGTTCCTGCACTGGCCTGGGGACCGCTCGTACCAGCCGTTGTCCTTCTGCCAGTCGTGGTCGAACTCCTGCTTTCCGGCCCGGACGAGGTAGGTCTGGTAGTCGTCAGCCTCGTCGCTGACGGTGAACGGCGAGCCGTTGTCGTCGATGACGAGCGTGGCGGGCTCGCCGTCGACCGTGTATCTGACTTCGAGGTGCCACGCCGCCCATCGACCGGGCGGCGGGCGTGCGGTCACCACGAGGCTGTGGGTCTCGTTCTTGGCCAGCGTGATGTCTCCGTTGGAGAGGAAGTAGGAGGAGCCGGTCCCTCGACCGTTCGCGACTCGCGCGACCGGGTCCTGGTCACCGAGGTTGATTTCGACGACGGTGACGTCCCCGGTGCCCTCCGAGTACTGGCAGAAGAGGCTGCCGTCCCACGCTGGTTGGCTGTCCACCACCCGGCCCCGGATGCTGTTGATCCGCACCTGGCGCTCCCGGGGGTTGGTGAACTCGATGCGGGTCACGTGGCTGTAGACCTGCACACCGCCCTCGGCCAGCACCCACTTGTGGAAGTCCGGCCCGGCCGGCGGCATCGCCGCCTCCTGCTCGGCCGTCACATCTGCCGGCAGGGCCCAGGCGTCGTCGATCGCCGTCGTGGGGAAGTGACGCTCCAAGGTGTACGTCAGGTGCGTCCCGCCCTGGGCCCGGTCGACCAGGCCGAGGAGGGAATCCCTGGTCAGCACCGCGGCCACTACCGCGCCCACGACCGCCGTGATGACCGTCAGGATCACGGCGTTCTGCAGGCCGCTACCGGAACGATTGGCCCTGCCGCTGCCGCTACCCCGCCGGGCCGGGATCTGCCTGGGTCTTCTCGCCACGGTAGCCCTTCATCCGTGTCCGTGCCGACACTGTCCAGGATGGCAGCCCCGGCCCAACGGCGCGGTCGGCGACCTGACAATTTGATCTCGCTGTTACCGGGCACCCGGCGCTACACCCAGGGCAGCTGGCCGTTGCGGAACAGGTCGACGAAGATCCGGTGGTCGGTGCGGGCGCGGGCACCGTACCGGTGGGCGAAGTCGACCAGGCCCGCGACGAAGCCGGCCCCGTCGGCGTCGATCGCCGCGACGATCGCCTCCTCGGTGGAGTAGTCGACCAGGTCGTGGCTGGACTCGTCGTCGGCGACCGAGTGCATCCGGGCCACCGAGTGGGCCAGGTCGGTGACGACGCCGGTCAGCTCGGCCTGCTCGTTGACGTCGGACCAGTCCAGGTCGGCGGCGTACGGCGAGACTTCGGCGACGAGCTGGCCGACGCCGGCCAGCTCGGTGAAGCCGAGCCACGGGTCGGCGTGGGCCTGCAGCGCCCGCTGCGACTCGGCGGTCCGGTGGCCCTGGTGCCGGAAGTACGCCCGGACACCTTCGTCGTGGACGTGCCGGGCGACGGCCGGCACCTGGGCCTGCTTCATGTAGACGACGACGTCGTTCTCCAACGCCTGGGTGTGGCCTTCGAGCAGGATGCTGTACGACGGCAGCCCGGCCGAGCCGATGCCGACGCCTTTGCGCAGCACGATGTCCTTGATCTGGGCGGCGACGGCGCGACCGCCGCCGGCCCGGTGCGGCAACGTGGCCAGGTAGTCGCCGAAGGCGGCGGTCACCGCGGCCCGGGTGTCGTCGTCGACCTCGTACACCCCGTCGCGGATGATGAACCGCCGCTCGTAGTCGTTGATGGTGGTGAGGTTCTCCAGCAGGCCGACGCGGGTGTTGAGCCGGGCCTCCTGCAGCACGTGGCGCAGCACGCCGGTGGCGTTCGCCAGGGTGATCGAGCCGATGGCCTCCTCGCCGCCGGCGACGATGGCCCGCAGCTCGGCCAGGTAGGCGGTGGCGAACTCGCGTACCAGGGTGCCGATGATCTCGTCGGAGAGCGCCTTGGCGTAGCCGATCAGGGCGAGGCTGGCGGCGAAGCGGCGCAGGTCCCAGATGAACGGGCCGACGTACGCCTCGTCGAAGTCGTTGACGTTGAAGACCAGCTCGCCGGAGCCGTTCATGTAGGTGCCGAAGTTCTCGGCGTGCAGGTCGCCGTGGATCCAGACCCGGCTGGTCTGCTTGTCGCAGAAGCTGTCGTCGTTGAACGGCCCGTCGGGCTCGGTCTGGTCGGCGTAGAACAGGCAGGCGGTGCCCCGGTAGAACGCGAACGGGCTGGCGGCCATCTTGCGGAACTTGCGGCGGAAGGCGGCCGGGTCCACCGCCATCAGCTCGCCGAACTCGGCGGTCAGGATGTCGACGATCTGCGTCGCGCGCTGAGAATCACTCACGTCCGCGCAGGCTACCGCGTTTCAGCAACCGCGCCACTGAGCGCCGGGTCAGATCCCGGCGGTACGCCGGGTCAGCTCGCCGGTCGGTCGGGTTCTGGCTGGCGGGCCGGCTCAGCTCGGTGGCTTGACGGCCGGTGCGGTGAGCCGGTCGACCGGCGAGGCGAGCGGGTCGGGCCGGTGCACGCCGCCGATGCCGGACCGCTCGGCGGCGATCTTGTCCTGCAGCCGCAGGATGCCGTGCAGCAGCGCTTCCGGCCGGGGCGGGCAGCCGGGCACGTACACGTCGACGGGGATCAGCTGGTCGACGCCCTTGGTCACCGAGTACGAGTCCCAGTACGGGCCGCCACAGTTGGAGCAGGCACCGAACGAGATGACGTACTTGGGCTCGGGCATCTGGTCGTAGAGCCGCTTGATCGCCGGCGCCATCTTGTCGGTGACCGTGCCGGAGACGACCATCAGGTCGGCTTGGCGCGGCCCGTGGGCGAACGGGATGACGCCGAGCCGGATGAAGTCGTGCCGGCCCATGCTGGTGGCGATGAACTCGATCGCGCAGCAGGCCAGGCCGAAGTTGAACACCCACAGCGAGTAGCGGCGACCCCAGTTCAGCACAAACCGGATCGGCTCACCGAGCACCGCCGGCACCTGCACCACCGCCCCGCCACCTCCTCGGCCGCTCCACGTATGCGGGTTCAGTCAACCACATCAGCGGTACGGAACCAGTCCCATGGAGCCTCCGCGCTGGTGTGGTTGAACAGCAGACTTGCAGCGGGGCGGGTAGGCCGCTCGATCGGCAGGAGACAACCCGCCTGCTGCCCTCGGCGACTGGGAGTCCGATTCATGCTCGCAAGCCAGCGACGTACAGTCAGGCTAGCGGCGCAGCGGCCGTACCGGCCTCGACGGCCAGCTCATTGCGTGCGGCCAGGAGCCCACGGATCGACGCCTTGAGCTTGTCCGCCTCGTCGATGTACTTGCGCAGCCGGGCTGCGTCGGACTCAACGATCGCTGCGTTGAGTTCACGGAGCACCTCCTCGGCCCGCTCCGAGAACGTCACCACGCTTGTGGCCAGCGCGTCGGCATTGATCAAGGCGGGCTGGTCGGCAATCTGCTTGGCCAGGCCAAAGGGAATACGCCGCAGCTGCGACCGGGTCGTCTTGAGCACCACGTTGACGTCGTGAGAGTGCTTGTACACCACGGACTGCAACATCAATCCCAGCTGCGCGGCTGAGACTGCCGCCTCCTGCAGCTCATTGATCAACTCCTCGTTGCTGACCACCGCCCGGCGGGCTCGATCGATGGGCCGGATCTCCTTGACGTAGAAGAAATAGCAGGGGACGAGAACAAGCACGATGCCCACGCCGAGCAGCACGTAGGTGACCAGCCCGCGACCAGCAATTCCGGCACCAGTCAGGATCAACGCGCCGAGCAGCAGGAAGGCCAGCCCGAACCCGCCGGCACGGTAGGCGCCCAGCAGTGGTGCAGCGAGAGCGTCAGCAAGCGGACGCGGGGCGGGCTCGTCCGTAGGCGCTCCGTCGACTGCCATCCATGGCCTCCCTGGCTCGAACGGACATCATTGTCCATAGCCGCAGCCACATCGGGCAACGTCGGCATAGGACAAAGCGTTAGGTGCCTCGTTCACCTGGATAGTGAGTCAGAGCCGTGATGGGGGTGGCGATGAACAGCGAAACCGTCGTAGGCGCGATCTTGCGGGCGGTCAACGACCAGAGCGTCACCCAGGCGTACGGCGATGGCCTGCTCATCGATCTGCCCCTCACCTACGGCGACGGCGACTCGGTGCGTCTGCTCGTCGAGCCGATCGGTGACGGCTACCGCGTCTCCGACCGGGCCACGGCGACCACCCTGCTGTCGATGGCTGGCGTCAACTTCGACCACGGTCGCCCTGCGGAAGCGATCGCCGAAGCAGCACGCCTGTCCGGCCTGAACGGCTTCGACGCCGTACCCGGCGAGTTGGCCACCTACGGCGCCAAGGAGTCGTTGGGTGAACTGGTACTCGCCGTGGCGCAGGCGTCGATGCGGGTGGACCAGTTGCGGTGGCTGGCGGTGAAACAACCCCCGGTCCGCTTCCCGGACCGGGTCGTCACCCGAATCAAGGCGTGGGCTACCAACGATGCCCGCCGGGTGCAGCGCGAGGCACCAGTACGGCTGACCTCGGGTCGCCAGCGGCCGGTCACCGTGCAGGTGTCGTCCGCCAACAAGGCCGCTTACGTGCAGGCGGTGAGCGGACGCGACCAGGAGCAGGCCGCCGAGCACTGCTACCACATCTTCAGCTTGTCGGAAGTGCCCAAACAGCAGCGCATCGCAGCCCTCGACGGGGCCGAGCACGACTGGCCGCAGGCCATCGTCCGCGAGTTGAGGTCCGTCAGCGACGTAGAGTTCTTCGCCACCCCGCACAAGCTGGAGCAGCGCATCGACATCGTTGTGCCTCCATCCCTGCAGCACAGCTGACTACGCCAGCCTTGAACCTCCGGCGCAGCCACTTGCCAGAATCGAATCGTCTTCACATTCCCGTCCGCATGACCTACTCTGCCGGCTATGGCGGAGCGGACGTACGGCGAGATCCCCGGCTACCCACCCGGCTCAACGTTCGCTAACCGCACTGATCTCGCAGTGGCCAAGGTCCACCGGCCACTTCAGGGCGGCATCTGCGGCGGGGCAGATGGAGCCGAGTCCATCGTCGTCTCCGGCGGATACATCGACGACGAAGACTACGGCGACGAGATCGTCTACACAGGCCAGGGCGGCAACGATCCTCGAACCAAGCGCCAGATTGCGCATCAAGAACTCACGCGCGGAAACCTCGGTCTTGCCAGGAGCCGACTTGATGGCAACCCGGTCCGCGTAATTCGTGGCGCCGGAGGGGACGAGACGCACTCACCCAAGGTCGGTCTCCGCTATGACGGACTCTTCAGAGTCGTTGACCACTGGAAAGACATCGGGACCGACGGGTACACTATTTGGCGCTTTCGCTTAGTGACTTACGAGAGCTTGGATCTACCCAGGAGCCTCGCTCCGCCGGAGACGTCCGCCCGCACCACTCGGGTCGAGGCCACAATTCAACGGCTCGTTAGAAGTGCCACTGTCGCAGCTGAGGCCAAGCGTCTTCATGACTACACATGCCAAGTCTGCGGGATCAAGCTGATGACCCCCGCCGGCCCATACGCGGAAGCCGCACACATCAAGCCCCTCGGGAAGCCACACAACGGCCCAGACGACCTCAGCAACATCCTCTGCCTCTGCCCGAACCATCACACACTATTCGACAACGGAGCCATTCAAATTGACCCGAGTGGTCGAGTCATAGACACCATGAGTAATACGTTTGTCGTCGACCTGCAGCAGACCGACAAACACCCGCTCAACTGGTCTTTGATCGAATATCACCGAAACATTCGTCTGGCCGACGAGCAAGTCGAAGATTAGGAGCCGAGAGGCCACCTGTGCAACTACATCACGAAGTCCGGACTGCACGAATGCCAGCCCGGTCGCACCGTTAGGACTAGCCAAGGAGCCCTCGGTACTCGGATGTAGCCTTGCTAGCTTGCCGCACAAGTTTCGTGGCCTCCGTCAAGCGCTGTTTACTCTGCTCGCAACGGGTAGTTGCAGCTTGAACCAGCGGATGCCCAGCGGTAGACGAGACAGATCGCAGCATGACGAGCATTCTTTCGATCTCGTCGATCGCGCCCTGAATTCGGGCGACGACCTCGGCTGCCTGCTCCTCGGACATGGCAAGCCCGGCTTTGACTTCTTGGATGTTGGCCAACAGTCACCTTTCAGTCCTCCATCTCGATTATCTCATCGGGCCGCCAGGCGCTCGGCCTTGCGCAGGAGATCGTCGAGATCGCTGTCTGTCATGTCTAGATCGGCGACCGCATGATGGATGGCTACAATTTGCGTTTTGGGCAACTCCAGCGCCGGCACGTTCAAATCGGCCGCCGGGTCCAGAGCAGCTCGAATCGCAGCTTCCGCAACACCTGGGTCCACTTGGGCCGCAACGGGGTTAGCAGCTCGCATGTCTGCGACAAATTGGATCACCGCACTTTGGCTCCACCTGCCCCCGAACCTACGATCGATGGCGTAGTAGAAGACCGCAGCCAGGTACGAGGCGAAACCGTCGCCCCAGCCCTCTTCATCAAGGAGGCGTTCGATCCGATCGTTCTCCTCGTGGTCATCGCGTACGAACGTGCGGACATACTCAACTATCTCCGGCTTGATCTCAATCATTCTTCTTCGCTCTCGAATCCCTGAATTTCCTGATAAATGAATGGACGATCAGCCCCGCGCCAGTCAATGCGATCACAACGTCGGCGACAGGGTGTTGAGAATCTTGTGCCCTTGGCTGCAGGAACGGATTTTGTCCAGGTGCAACTGTACCCGAATGAGTGTCCCCAGGTTTCACAAGATCCTTGATCGCAGAGGCGATGTCGCGCGCCAACTGCTCGCCTTGCTTGATCTCACCCTCTTTTTCTCCGACACCGTTGACCAGCTTACGATGAAGCTGCTCGGCGCGGGATTCCTGTGTCAGCGCCTCCTCGGCCAGCCGTTCACCATCCGGCATCCCGTCGGTACTCGTGAATTGCCAACCGGGTGCGACGACCCTGAAATACGCCTCATACTGGGCGCGAGCAGCGTCAAGAAGATTCGCGTATCGCCCACACTTGTCTGCGGCGATCTGCGCCTCGGTCATCGCTCGACGCACTTTTGGGTCGGTAGCACCTTGAGCCGTGCGCTCGTAGATGTCGCGGGCCTGTTCAGCGTCAGCCGCTGCACGTCTCGCTCGTACTGCAGCCTCGGCAAGCTTGTCGAAAGCTGCCTGAACCTGGGCAAGGACAGGTTCCATGCTTGCGGTCACTAGATCTGACCTCGGTATTCGTCTGCCAGTTCGATGGCGCAATCGAATCTACGGACAGTCCGTTCGATCTCCTGCGCTGCAGCGGTGAAAGTCTTTCCGGCCGCAAGAACTTCGTCTTTGCCGCTGTCGTGGCAAGCACTTTCAGCTAGGGCTTCGCCCTCCACAACAACCTCTGTGGCTCCGAGGAAGATGCCGCGAGCTCTGGCCATCAGAGTGTTCGCCTCAACAAGCGCGGCTTTGACGTCGTCGACACTCATCGCCCACGCCTCAGCCGAGCCGATCCCCGTAGTTGCGGGTAGCCTCGTTCGCTCCGTAGATCAGGTTGGAGACTTCATGGAGGTACCTAAGGCTCTGCTCGCAGGCGTTGATAGCCGCATCGATGTGCGGGTGTCCCGTGCCAGCCCCGAGCACACGGACGTCACCCATGATCTCTTCGAGCTTCTCCCGTGCAGCACGGATCTCTTGGATGGTCGCACCGCCGTGTGTCATGGCCTGGGCGAGACCAGCCTTGACCTCGTGGATGCTGGCCATCCGGTCCCTCCCATCGGCCTGCACTCAGGGATGCGTCTCGATGCTCCCCGAGCCATTGGTCCACACTATCGGAGCCTGCGAACCAGTGCCGCCCCGCCACGAGCGCTCCCACGGCTAGTCTCTAGGCCTACCAACGTAGACGAGATTGCGCCCCGCGGTCGTACCGCTATCGTCCAGGCCTCGCAAGCATCACGGCGATGTCAGCGGAGCAGCCAGCCACGTAGGCGGAGTCCTACTTCGGTTCGGCGACGAAGACGCCGACGCCGTGGGCGCTCTCGACCAGGCCCTCCGTGCGCAGGGCATGCATGGCGTAGCGGATCACCGAGTCCGAGACGTTGTGCTCGGCCTTGAGCTGGGCAGTTGATGGGAGCTTGTCGCCGGGCCGCAGTTCGCCGCTCTTGATCTGAGCGCGAATGTGGTCGGCAAGCTTCTCCCACTTGGTGGCGGGCATGGGCACTCCTTGGTCTCCACCCGCCATGAGATCACGCTGACAGCTCAGGCAGCAAGATGCCGGTACAGCGAACTAGTGGTGTTGACTTAAGCGAACTACTTCGCTTAGGTTCCTCGGTGCGAGGTTTCCTCCTTGGTCTCCAACCTCAGAGGGCTCCACGCGGCCGGTCGGGGCGGTCAGCGGGTCACGCCGTTGGGCGTCCCGGCCCCGAAGGTTTGCCCTGGTCGCCGTACTGCCGAGGAGGGCTGCGGCGATCGGGGTGGGGGTGGCCCCGCCGGGATCGGCAAGCGGCAGGGCCACCCCCGGTCCAGGCACACCCACGGCACCGCGAGACCCGAACACCAGCAGCGAAGGAATGGGGAGGAACACGTGATGCGAGAGCTCTGGCGACGTTGGCGGCTGCGCCGGCAACGCCGCACGATGGCCGGCACACCACCACGCGACTGGCCGAACGGCAGCGGCGTCTACCGCGTACCCGCCGACGGTCGTGGCCGCAACCAGCGGCCCGCCGCGTACCGGCCGATCCGGCCCTGGCAGATCCGCGCCCACCGCTTCCCGACCGTCACCCGCAAGGCGCACGGACCCGGCCTGGACCCCGGCGAGGTCGCCGCCTTCCTCGAACGGGTCGCCCACGACCTCGGCGTCGTCTACGCCGAGCTTGACCGCACCTACGAGCAGAACGACCGGATCAAGGACGCGCTCCGCCGCTGGCAGACCAGCCAGGCCCGCGCCGCGCAGGCCGCCGTCAACCTGCCCGCCTGGACCGGCGCCGGCACCACCACCAGGTACGCGGGACAGTCGTGACCCACGACCCGACCCCGCACCACACAGTCACCGTCGTCAGCTGCCCCCGCTGCGACGGCAGCCCCGCCGCAGCGTGCCCGCGCTGCGGCGGGGCCGGCAAACGCCGCGCCCAGTTCGTGCTCACCGTCGCCAACATCGACACCGCCGCCGTCGCGTCGGCGAACGTCGTACCCGGCGCAGTCACCCCGACCCGCACCGACGACGGCCGCTTCTGGTGCCTCGACCTGGCACCCGTCGTCGACGACCTCGCCGCCCAGGTCGGCGCCGCCCACGTCTACGACCCCGAGCTACCCGGCGAACCGATCTTCGCCCCGTGGGCGGAGCTGCCCGCCGGCTGGCAGCCCGACCTGCCCGACCACCAACGGCACGCCCTCGAAGCCGGGCCGATCGCCGGCGAAGGCTACGAACCATGGCGAATCTGGTACGGCCGCACCGCCGCCCCACCACCACCCGACCCGGCCCGCCGCCTCGGTGAACTCTGCGAAACCGCCGAACTGCTCTGCCTCGACCTGGTCGTCGAAGCCCGCCGCGACTCGTTCGCCCCCGACAGCGACCGCTTCCGCTGGGACGTCCGCTTCGAACTGCCCGGCAGCCCGGTCCCCGCCGGCACCGGCCGCTACGGCAGCTTCGCCGAGGCCGCCACCCGGGTCAGTGTCGCCCGCGCCTGCTACGAGCTGGTCGACCGCAGCCAGCACGCCCCCGCCCACTACGTGACCCCGCGCCCGGCCAACGGCATCAGCCTCGGCCCACCACCGGTCGACGTCGACCAGCTCGAACGCCGCATCGTCGCCGACTGCTCCGCGCTGCTCACCGGCGAACCGACCCCCGGCGCGCACGCCATCTGGCGCGACGGCCGCTGGTGGCACACCACCCTGCGCACCACCGACACCCACACCGGCACCGGCACCGGTGGGCGGCTGGCCCGCTCCTGGCAGCCGCCCCCACCATCGTGGCAGGGACCACCGATCCCGCACCGGCGCTGCCCCGACTGCACCCACCTGCCCCACTGGGAAGACTGCGACTGCGAACCGATCGGTGGCTGCCGCACCTGCGGCGGCAGCCACCGCATCTATCAAGGTGCGACCGTCACCATCGCCGCCGGCCGCCGCCGGGTCCGCCACCTCAACTGGCCACCCCTCGGCGGTACGCCGCCAGCCGCACCGCCGTGGATCGGCTACCACCCCAACGGCAAGGCGATCCATCAGCTCCCGCCGGAATACCAGCTCAACCACCATCTCACCGAGCTCGGCCTCGACCCGACCGAGCTGGCCACCCTCGACGGCCTCACCATGCACCTGCGCGACCACGAGCTGCTGCACGGCTACGCCACCGTGCACCGGCCCGGCGGCAACCCACTCACGGCGTACCTCGAAAATGTCACCAACGGGCACCCCGGCGGCCGGATCCTGCTGCACGCCACCCCGCCGAAGGTGCCAACCCTGGCCACAGTGGTCAAACTGGCGTACGCCCTCGGCCTGGCCCTGGTCGTCAGCGTCGCCGACCACCGCCGCAACGACGGCATCCCCTACCAGGTCCAGGGCCTCCGGTGGGGAGTCCGCTTCGCCCCACCCGACACCACCAGCCACCTCGACCGCTGGGATCCCGGGGCACACCAGCCCAGCCTGCCGAAAGCGATCGCGCAAGCCCTCGAGCACCTGCGCAACGCCAGCGACGCCACCGTGCCCACCGACCCGACCACCCCAATCCCGGTGCCGACCAACCTCGACAACAACCCAGGTGAGCCCGGCGGCGCAGGCGATGCCCGGCCCGACAACGGCACACCCGACCCGGTGCCGGCGCTCACCGCACTCGCCACCCACCACCCCGGCACCGCCGTCACCGTCCTGCTCACCCCACGGCGATGCGAAGTCCACCTGCCCGACGGCCCGCACCACACCAGGCTGATCGCCACCGCCGCCACCCTCGACGGAGCAGTCACCGCGGTGACGGCCGACATCTGACCCGACGCCGCCGGCTCGGCGCCGCCAGCGGGAGACCGCGCCGACCCCACCCGCAGGCGGGGCAGTCACCAGTCACCGTCATCGACTGCCCCGCCTGCACCACCACCGCCGGCTCCCGCCCCTCCACCGTCCGCACCGGGCCGGAGCCTTCCAGCCCACTCCCCCTCACTCTTGAGTCGGATTCGCGACCAGGTCGACAATCGGGGCAGCGAAGCATGCATGTGTGCCGGCAAGCTCTGCCGGATGGCCCGCCCCGTCAAGGTGCCCCGCGAGTTGACCGTCGAACCGTTCGCCGGCAGCCAGGCAGTCGCCGCCGGCCTGATCACCAAGCGAATGCTCGCCGGCCCGACCTGGCGTCGCCTGCTCCACGACGTCTACGTGCATGCTGACGCGTACCAGCCAACCGACCACCGGATGTGGTGCCTCGCCGTCGCAGTCCGTCTCCCACCCATTGCGACTATCTACGGCCTGAGTGCCGCCTTTCTCTGGGGCGTCGACCTGCTGCCACACAAGGGCAAAGTGCCAGCACCCGTGCACGTCGCCGTACCGAGCAAGGCCCGACCAGACCCGCACCCCCGCATCCGGTACGCCAACCTGGCCCTCGACTGGGAACGTGACGTCACTTCCCTCACCGGGATGCCCATCACCACCGGCGTCCGGACCGCCTTCGACCTGGGTAGGAGGCTGCCGAGGGCCGACGCGCTCGTCGCCATTGACGCGCTCCTGCGCCGCCGGACCTGCACGAAAGCCCAGCTATCGGCCTACGTCGACGCCCACCCGGGGTGGAGACAGGTGAAGCAGCTCCGCGAACTGCTGAACCTCGCTGAGCCGTTGAGCGAGTCACCGATGGAGAGCCGACTCCGGCTGCTGCTGCACGACGCCGGCCTGCCGAAGCCCACCCCGCAGTTCAAAGTCGTCACCCCAGCAACCAGCTCAAGTGGCTCGGCAGGCAATAGGAAGTTCATCGCCAGGGTCGACCTCGCGTACCCGCAGTGGCGCATCGCCATCGAGTACGAAGGCGACCACCACCGGGAGCGAACCACCTTCCGCAAGGACGTGCACCGGTTCAACGCTCTGCGGGCCGCCGGTTGGCTGGCGCTGCGCTTCACCGCCGACGACGTACTCCGGCGAAGCGAACAAATTCCCCAAACGGTACGGCAGGCGATCGCCGAGCGTGCCGGGTGACCGCCTCGAGTGGAGGGCTGGGGTACGTAATATCCACGGAATTACGTACCCCAGCCCTCCACTCGCGGGTCTCGCCCGCTTTCCTGCGGCGGGTACCAGGCGGCGGCTTTCATGTCGACGCCGTCACCGCGCAACGGACAACCCTCGGCGCGCAGCAAAGCAGAGGCGCGCTCCTCATGCCCCGGCGGCAGCCGGCCGGCCGAGGAAACCACCCGGTGCCAGGGGACAGCGGAGCCGTGCCGCGCCATGATGTTCCCGACCAGGCGGGCGGAACAACGCCCGGAAAGCTCAGAGAGCGCGTCAGCGACCGCGCCGTACGACATGACCTTCCCGGGTGGGATGCGTTCGACGAGCGCCAGCACTTCCTCCACGTACTCCTGCGGGGTCACGCGCGCCACGATATGAGATCTCGGGCCAGGCGTCGCCGGGCAGGGAAGCAGAATGGGCATCGTGCGTGCCGCAGTTACCCAGGCGAAGCGGGTCGTCGTCAAGATCGGCTCCTCCTCCCTCACGACAGCGGGCGGCGGCCTCGACGGCGACCGGGTCGACGCCCTCGTCGACGTCCTCGCCTCCCTCACGAACGACGGACGGGAGGTCGTGCTCGTCTCCTCCGGGGCGATCGCGGCCGGGCTCGCGCCGCTCGGGCTGACCCGACGCCCAAATGACCTGGCCACCCAGCAGGCGGCGGCCAGCGTCGGGCAGGGCCTGCTGATCGGCCGGTACGCCGCCAGCCTGGCCCGGCACGGTCTGACGACCGGCCAGGTGCTGCTGACCGTCGACGACGTGACCAGGCGGGTGCACTACCGCAACGCGTACCGGACGTTGCGCAAGCTGCTCGACCTCGGTGCGGTCCCGATCGTCAACGAGAACGACACGGTCGCCACCGACGAGATCCGGTTCGGCGACAACGACCGACTGGCCGCCCTGGTCGCCGCCCTGGTCCACGCCGATCTGCTGGTGCTGCTCTCCGACGTCGACGCGCTCTACACCGGCGACCCGGCGAAGCCGGCCAGTGAACGGATCACCGAGGTGCGCGACGCCGCCGACCTGGCCGGGGTGGCGATCGGCAGGGCCGGTCGGGCCGGGGTAGGGACCGGCGGCATGGTCACCAAGGTGGAGGCGGCCCGGATCGCCACCGGATTCGGTATCCCGGTGGTGCTGACCGCCGCCCCGCTCGCCGCCGAAGCGTTGCGCGGTGACACCGTCGGCACCCTGTTCCACCGGGTGGAGCGCCGGCCCGCCGCCCGGCTGTTCTGGCTGGCGCACGCCACCGCACCCCGGGGCCGGCTGCACCTGGACCCCGGCGCGGTGCAGGCGGTGGTGGCCCGCCGAAAGTCGCTGCTGCCGGCCGGGATCACCGCCGTGGACGGCACGTTCACCGCCGGCGACCCGGTCGACCTGGTCGACGCGGCGGGTGCGCCGGTGGCCCGTGGGCTGGTCAACTACGACGCGGTGGAGTTGCCGACGCTGCTCGGCCGGTCCACCGGTGAGCTGGCCGCGGCACTGGGGCCAGGATATGAGCGGGAGGTCGTGCACCGCGACGACCTGGTACTGCTGTAGCGGAACATGTGAGGAGACGACGACAATGAGCGCGAGCGTGAGCGTGACCGAGCAGGCCAAGCGGGCGCGGGTGGCCGCCGACGAGCTGGTCACCGCGACCCGGGCGGCCAAGGACGCCGGGTTGCTGGCGATGGCCGATGCGCTCGTCGCCCGTACCGCCGAGATCGTGGCCGCGAACGCGGCCGACCTGGACGCCGGACGGGCCAACAGCCTGTCGACGGCGATCCTGGACCGCCTCGCGCTCAACGAGAAGCGCATCGAAGACATGGCGCAGGCGTTGCGGGAGATGGCCGGGCTGGCCGACCCGGTCGGCGAGGTGGTACGCGGCTCGACGCTGCCCAACGGGCTGGAGCTGCGCCAGGTACGGGTGCCGTTCGGGGTGGTCGGCATCATCTACGAGGCGCGGCCGAACGTGACCGTCGACGCCGCCGGGATCTGCCTGAAGTCGGGCAACGCGGCGCTGCTGCGCGGCTCGTCGTCGGCGGCGCACTCCAACGCGATTCTGGTCGAGGTGCTGCGGGACGCGCTGGTCGGCGTCGGACTACCGGCCGACGCGGTGCAGCTGCTGGACGCCTCGTCGCGCGACTCGGTCAAGGAGCTGATGCGGGCGCGCGGCCTGGTCGACGTGCTGATCCCGCGCGGCGGGGCGGACCTGATCCGCACCGTCGTCGAGGAGTCGACGGTGCCGGTGATCGAGACCGGGGTCGGCAACTGCCACGTGTACGTCGACGCCGCCGCCGACCTGGACAAGGCCCTCGCCGTGGCGGTCAACTCGAAGACGCAGCGGCTGTCGACCTGCAACACCGCCGAGTCGCTGCTGGTGCACGTGGACGTGGCGGCGGCGTTCCTGCCGAAAATGCTGGCGGCGTTGCGTGACGCGAATGTCACCGTGCACGGCACCCCGGAGGTCGCCGCGTTCTCGGCTGACGTGGTGCCGGCCACGGACGAGGACTTCGCCACCGAGTACCTGTCAGCGGACATCTCGGTCGCCGTCGTCGGCTCGCTCGACGCGGCGGTGGCGCACATCAAGCGGTACGGCACCGGGCACACCGAGGCGATCGTCACCGACTCGGCGAGCGCCGCCCGGGAGTTCACCGCCCGGGTCGACGCGGCCGCGGTGATGGTGAACGCGTCCACCCGGTTCACCGACGGCGGGCAGTTCGGCTTCGGCGCCGAGATCGGCATCTCCACCCAGAAGCTGCACGCCCGTGGGCCGATGGGGCTGCCGGAGCTGACCTCGACGAAGTACGTGGTCACCGGCGACGGCCACCTGCGCGGGTAATCCGGTCAGCGGCAGGCGCGCACGCCGGCAGCCCGGTCAGCGGCAGGCGCGGATCGCGGCCAGGACGACGTGCACCTCGAACGCGTCGCCCGCGTCGCTGTCCCAGCCGCCGTCGCTGCGCTGCGTGCTGGCCAGCCGACGGCGGGCGTTGGTCAGCAACCAGTCGTCGTCGGCCAGGCCGGCCCGGCGCAGCGCGGCAGCCAGCTGGGCGACGTCGCCGGGGGCCATGGTGGCGAGCCGGTCGTTGAGCACCACCTGCATCCGGGCCGACTCGTAGAACATGGTCTGCCGGTAGAGGGTGGCGGCGGCCAGCCAGCCGGCCAGCAGGTACGACGGCCAAGTGCCGTCCGGGCGCATCTGGGCAGCCAGGTAGTGGGCGGCGCGCTGCGCGGCGGCGCGGTGACCGGGGTCGCCGGCACCGTCGGTGTCGGCGACGCTCAGCCAGTAGCCGGCGTTGGCGGTCAGGTAGTAGGTGGCCTCCGGGTCGCCGGGCCGCGCCCAGTCGGGTGCCTCGGCGGCCAGGCTCTCGTCCTCTTCCCAGCTGCCGTCGGCCCGTTGCCGGCTGGCCAGCCAGTCGAGCGCCTTGCGGGCCGGTGGCCGGTCGAGCGCACCGAGGTCGTCCAGCTCGGCGAGCCGGAAGCAGGTGGCGTCGACCGAGGCGACGTCGCCGGCCCAGAAGGCGGGCCAGCCGCCGTCCGGGGCCTGCCCGACCTCGGCGCTGGTGAGTGCGTCGGGCTGCGGGGCGGCCCCGGTCCGCAACCAGGACAGCCGGGCCCGGTCCACGGTGTCGCCGTGCGCGACGACGAACCCGATGGCGGCATCCATATCGACCACGGACGACAGGCTACCGGCGGGTCGGGCGGTCCGCCTCGGTAACTCAGTCAAGGTCAACTAGCCGGCCGGGGACCTGGACGGACCAGATCCCCGGCGGTGCCGTCGTCAGCGGCTCAGCGGGTAGTGGTCGGCGGGCGGGATCAGTAGCTGGGCAACGACGGGTCGACCTGTTTGACCCAGGAGAGCACCCCGCCCTGGACGTGCACGGCGTCGGCGAAACCGGCGGCCTTGACCGCGGCGAGGGCTTCGGCCGACCGTACGCCGGACTTGCAGTGCAGCACGATCTGCCGGCCCTGCGGCAGCTTCGCCAGGGCTTCGCCGTTGAGGAACTCGCCCTTGGGGATCAGCGTCGAGCCGGGGATCTTGACGATCTCGTACTCGGCCGGCTCCCGGACGTCGATCAGGAAGAAGTCCTTGCCGGCGTCCTGCCAGTCCTTCAGCTCGCGGGCGGTGATCGTGGAGTCGACGACCGCCTCCTCGGCCTCGGCCGACACGGCGCCGCAGAAGTCGTCGTAGTCGATCAGGCCGGTGATCGGCTCGCCGTTCGGGTCCTTGCGGATCTTGATGACCCGGTAGGTCATCTCCAGGGCGTCGTAGACCATCAGCCGGCCGAGCAGCGGGTCACCGATGCCGGTGATCAGCTTGATCGCCTCGGTCACCATGATCGACCCGATCGAGGCGCAGAGCACGCCGAGCACGCCGCCCTCGGCGCAGGACGGCACCATGCCGGGCGGCGGCGGCTCCGGGTAGAGGTCCCGGTAGTTCGGGCCGTGCTGGTCCCAGAAGACGCTGACCTGACCGTCGAACCGGTAGATCGACCCCCACACGTACGGCTTGCCGAGCAGCACGCAGGCGTCGTTGACCAGGTAGCGGGTGGCGAAGTTGTCGGTGCCGTCCAGGATCAGGTCGTACTGGCCGAAGATGTCGAAGACGTTGTCGTTGTCCAGCGACACGTCGTGGATCTGGATGTTGACGTACGGGTTGATCTCCCGCACCGACGACGCGGCCGACTCGGCCTTGGACCGGCCGATGTCCGACTGGCCGTGGATGATCTGGCGCTGCAGGTTCGACTCGTCGACGGTGTCGAAGTCGACGATGCCCAGCGTCCCGACACCGGCCGCGGCCAGGTACATCAGGGCGGGTGAGCCGAGCCCGCCAGCGCCCACGCAGAGCACCTTGGCGTTCTTGAGGCGTTTCTGGCCGTCGACCCCGACATCCGGGATGATGAGGTGCCGCGAGTAGCGGCGGATCTCATCGACGGTCAGCTCGGCGGCGGGTTCGACGAGCGGGGGCAACGACACGGTGAACTCCCCGGGATCGGCAATGCTGGCTGCGCTATTGTTGCTCGCTTCGCGCCGACTCGGCCATGAGTAGCGACACCGCCCGCCATCCGGGATCCGGGAATAGCCGCCGGCACTGTCGCCCGGTCAGGGCCATCGGTCAGATCATCGGCGGGCCGGCGTACCGCTTGCCGTCCAGGTACGGCCAGCCGTTGGCCACACAGCCCTGCATTCCGTACGTCTGCTGCTGCATCACCGGGGCGGGTCGGCCGGGTGCCGGGCAGAGTTCGTGGCCCATGCCGAACTGGTGACCGACCTCGTGGTTGATCACGTAGGCGCGGTACTCGGCGAGCGTCCCGTCGTAGTGTGGCACCGCCTCCAGCCAACGCGCCAGATTGATGATCACCTGGCCGGGCAGCCGGCACGAGGTGTACTTCTCGGTGGACAGCCCACCGAGCGCGCACATCTGCTCCGAGGTGCCCGGGGTGGCCAGGTAGATGGTGAACTCGGCGGCGTCGACCCGGGACACCCGCTGCAGCCGGAACTGCCGGGAGGCGACCCAACTGCGTTCGTCACCGAGCGTCGCGTCGATGATCGCCGCGAACTCGTCGGCGCGCTGACCGGTCCCGTCCTCGACGGCGACCCGGAACCGGCGGAGGTCCCCGGCCCAGCCGAGCAGCGGGCCGGTCCCGGTGAGGTAGCCGAAGGTGCCCGGACCGGTCTCCGGGTAGCTGGCCGGCGACGGGGCCGGCGACGGGGCGGGCGGCAGGCCTGCTCCGTCCGGCGGTGTGCTGCCGGCGGGTGCCGCCCCGCCGCCGGGGCCGGGCTCGCGTACCGCCGCCGCCAGCAGCCCGGTAGCGCCGGAACCGGCTCGTAGGACGTCGGTGACGATCAGCGCCGCCGCCATCGTCACCAGGATGAGTGCCCCGGCCCGGCGGCGTCGGCGGCGCGACGCCCGTCGACGCTCCGTCCGGTGATCCCACTGGCGGTCCGGTCCGTTGCCCGGCCGGTGGTCCGGTCCGTTGCCCGGCCGGTGGTCCGGCTCCTCGGTGACTGGTCGTCGGTCGTGCATCGTGGCCCGCCCCTCATGGCGTGCTTCGCCACCCGCGCCGGTCGGACTGGTGCACGACAGGGGGCGAACCGGCGCGAATCCCTGGCCTGACCTGCCCAGATTGTCACGGCATGTCGGTAAGGCCCGAACGACGCGCGGGGACCATCGGTTCAGGGATTCAATCCGACCGTACGCCCCGTGTCCTCCGACGATCCGCCGAGCGGACCGATCACAGTGGGGGACCGGAGTACTGCTTACCAGCCAGGAACGGCCACGGGTTGGCCACACAGTCGTCGAGGAACAGGGTCTGCGGCATCATCACCGGGGCCGGTTCGCCCTCCCCCGGACAGCGCTCGTGACCGTGGCCCAGCTCGTGGCCGACCTCATGATTGATCACGTACGCCCGGTAGACGTCGAGCGGAACCTCACCGCTGACGTAGTGGTCGACCGAGAACCGCCAGCGGTCCAGGTTGATGATCGCCTGGCCCTGCGCCCGACACGAGGTGTACGGCTTGCCGTCGACCCGGATGTCCACCCAGCCGGCCTGGCACATCCGGGCGGCGGTCTGCGCCGTGGCCAGGTAGACGGTGAAGTCGTGGCCGGCCTGGTCCGGCACCCGCTGCAGGCGCAGCTGACCACCGCCGATCCAGCTCCGTTCGTCGGAGAGCAGCTTCTCCACCGCGTCACCGAACGCCTCGACGTCCTCCTCGGAGCCGATCTCCACGGCCACCCGGTAGCGGCGCAGCGTGCCGGACCGACCGGCGATCTTCCCCTGCTTGGTGCTGAAGTCGAACTCGCCGCTGCCGGCCGACGGCGCCGTGCCGGACAGCCGCAGCACCGGCGCGGGTGGCGCGGTGGTCGGCGGCGGGCCGGTCGTCGGGGGCGGTTCGACGCTGGGCGTCGCCGCTGTGGTGTCGCCGGGTGGCGCGGCCACCGCGTCCCGATCGCCGCCCACTCCGACCTTGGGCAACGCGAACCCGATCGCCGCCAGCCCGAGCACGGTCACCAGCGCCGCCGCCAGCACCGGCCACCGCAGCTGCCGTCGGCGGGTACGCGACGCGTCCCGCCGCTGCCGGCGGTGCGCCGACCGGCTCCGTGCCCCGGTCGGGTGGTCACGGCGTGTCGGGCGGGTACGGCGGTCGGACATCGCTGACCAGCGTGCCACAGCCGACGTCGGTCCGGGCACCCCGGACCGGCGCGTCGGTCCGGCACACCGTCCCGCCGGCCGGGCCACTGAGCGACCAGTCAGGCCGCCGGACCGTGCCGATCAGGTCGCAGGTGCGTGCCGATCAGGCCAGCAGAGCGTCCAGTCGCCGGTTGACGGCGGCGAGTGTGGCTCTCACCACAGCCTGCCGCGGATCCCCCGAGACGACCGCCGAACCGGCCAGCTGTTCCACCCAGCCACCGCAGGCGAGCAGTACGACGACCACCGCCACCTCGCAGCCGCCCATCGGCACCACTGCCGCGTGCTCGACGATGCACCGTCCCCGGTCCGCCGCGCCGGCCGGGCCGGCCAACAGCTTCTCGATCGACGAGGCGGCGGCCACCGCGCACAACCGCAGCACGTACCCGTCAACCGCCGGCCCGGTCGCCACACCGGACGTGGTCCGCTGGCCGGCGGTCAGTCGCACCTCGACGGTGGCGTCCACGCCGAACGTGCTGACCTGCACGTGGTCCAGCACGACCCGAGGGCCGGGCCGACCACCCGGGTTCAGTGGCCGGGGCGGCCCGCTCTCCGGCGCGGTACCGGCCGGCTCCACGCACGGCACAGCTGCTGTCGCGGCGGCCGCGCCCGCGTGCCGGGGCGGCGGATCGTCCTGGCCGGGGCGGGGACCCAGCGGCTGTCGGCGGCGGCGCGGTACGTCCGCCGGTTCCGGGGCGACCCAGCCGGGAATGCCGCCCGGTGCCGTCAACGGCGGAGCCGTCGAGCCCGGCGGTCGACCCGTCGCCGGCAGATCGGCGCGGCCGGGCAACGCCGGCAGCCCGTGGTCGGGTTCGCCACCCGGCAGGTTCTGCGGGGCCGCCGCCAGGCCCATCCGTTCCTGGAGCAGCCGCGCCACCAACCGGCTCACCTCGGCCGGGTCGGCACCCTCGGACAGGTCGAGCCGGAGGCTGTGGGCACCGGCGTCGGTGGTCCGCAGCGAGGCGTCCCGGACTCCGCCGACGCCGCGTACCGCTGCCAGGATCGCTCCGACGTCGAAGCCTTCCGGCCGCTCCTGCGGCTGGTCGACGACATCGCCGCGGCGCAGGTGGGACGCGATCCGCGCGAGTTCCGGCGTCTCCGCCGCGTGTTCGACCGGCGGCAGTTGCTGTGGCACGGTCGGCACGTCCGGGTCGGCGGGAACCCGCTGCGGCAACGCGTCCAGCGCGGCAGCCGCGATGGGGGTGGTGGACAGATCCGCCGGATGTTCGACCGGCGGCAGCGCGCCACCGGCCGGCTCGGCGGTGACCGGCGCCCCAGGCGGCTCCGCAGGGACCGACGCACCAGGCGGCCCGGACACCGTCGCCTCGCCCAGCTCGTCGTCCGCGCGGCGGGACACCGCCCGGCGGCGGGGCATCAGGTCGTCGGCGTCCCCGCCGCTGTCGCCCTGGCCGACCCGCCCCGGTCCGTACTGTCCGCCGGCGGGAGCCGTCGGCTCGTACTGCCCGGCAGGAGCCGGCCGCTCGTACTGCCCGGCGGGAGCCGTCGGTTCGTACCGGGGCTGGCCACTGACCGGCCGGTACCCGGCGGCCTGGCCCAGGTCGGCCGGGCGGTCGGGGCGCCACGGCATCTCCTCCGGCACGGTCGGCGGATCTGGCATCGCCCAACCCGACTCGCCGCCCGCCGCGCCCGGCCAGCCGCCGCGGTCGTCGCCGCCCCAGCTCGGTGGCGGCGGACCGGACCAGCCGCTGTCAGCCGTGGCGGTCCGATCGTCGGACCAGGCCGACGGCTCGGGGTCGTCCCGTTCCGCCGGGCCGCTCGGCCCACCGGCGGCCTCGGACGCCCACCTCTGACCGCCGGATTCCGCAGCCGCCCAGCTCGAATCGGTCGGCCCGTCCGTCCAGCCCGGCTCCGACGCCGACCAGTGCTGCCCGTACGACCAGTCCGGCTCGCCGGCCGGGGGCCCGGAGGCCGACCCCTGACCACGCTGGATCCGGTGGCCCGCCTCGTCGCCAGCGGGCCGGTCCCAGGCGGCGGAGCTGGTCGGTCGTGGCCATTCACCGGTGGCGCTCTGTCGGTGCCACTGGTCTGCGGCCGGTGCGGCGCTGGTCGGGACCGGTGCGGCGCTGGTCGGGACCGGTGCGGCGCTGGTCGGGACCGGTGCGGCGCTGGTCGGGACCGGCCGTCGCCACTCGTCGGTGGCGCCGGGCCGGGGCCACTCGCCGGTCACCTGCCGGGACCACGGCCCGCCAGCACCTGGACCGGGCCATTCGCCGGTCGGCTGCCGGAGCGGACCGGCGTTGGACGGCTGCCCAGCAGGCTGCGGCGGCGCCGAGGCGAAGTCATCATGTCGGGCAGGTTCGTCACGTCGGGCAGGGTCGTCGCGTCGGGCAAGGTCATCGTGTCCGGCAGGGTCGTCACGTCGGGCGGGGCCGTCGCGTCGGGCAGGTTCGTCACGTCCGGCTGCGTCCGCCGTACGGCCGGCGGGGCCGCCAGCAGACCGGTCGGCCGGCGCGCCTGAGGGGCCGGGCCGGTCGGGCGACATCCCGGGCCGGTCGGGCGGCAGGTCCGGCCGGTCGGGCGGGAGGTCGGACTGCGCGGAGCGCTGCCGGTCGGGCTCGACCGGGCGGTCGTCGGGCTCGGATCGTTGCGCGCCCGGCCGGCCGGTCGGCGGCGGCTGGAAGCCCGGTGGCGTGCCGGGGCGGGTCTGCCGGGCGGGCGACACCGGTGCCGCCGAGGCCACCGGCACCGCGCGCAGCGGCGCGGTCGGCACCACCCGGGCCGTCTCCTGCCAGCGGGGCGGCGGGTTGACCGGCGTCGGGGTCGGGCGTGGGTTGTCACCGCCCCGGCGCTCGGCGGGGCGGCCAGCTGCGGGTGGATCGTCTGCGGGTCCACCGGCTACCCGGCCGGTCGGCTCGTCGTCGGCCCGTCCGGTGTCCGCGCCGCCCGGCTGGATCGACTCACCGGCCGGCGCGGGGCGTGGGGTCGGTACCACGGTCTCGGCCGGCCCGGAGACCGGCCGGCCGTTGACGGCTGTGGCGCGGCCGTTGTCAGTGCTGCGGGAGCCGCGGGTGGCTGAGCCGCCGCGCGGCGTCCGGGTGAACGGCAGCACCTCGGCGTACCGGGACGGCGGGTCGGCCCAGTGCGGGCCGCTCACCGGTTCGTCGCGGGCGGCCCAGCCGGCACCGGCATGGTCGGCGTCCGGCCCGACCCCGGAGCCGTCCGACCACCGGGTCGGCGACCCCGTCCAACTGCCCATGCCCTGGTCACGACGGTCTCGCGGATCCGCTCCGCCGTCCTCTGGTCCCGGTGCAGCCCCGCGGGGTTCACCTGATTCGTCCACCGTGCGCTCCTCGGTCGCCCCCGCTGAGGCTACCGTGTGCTGACAGTGGCGATAAGTTGCAACGTCGGGCCAATTGACCGGCCAGGTGATATGCACTGATCGTTTCGTTTCTTCGCCGACCAGATGGCCGCGACCGGACTCGGAGGTTCGACATGACCGCTGCGTCGAGCGACGCACAGACAAGCGGCCGACCGGCCCGGATGCCGAGGTCCGCCCGCCGCAAGCAGCTGCTCGCCGCCGCCCAGGAGGTGTTCGTCGCACAGGGTTACCACGCAGCGGCGATGGACGACATCGCGGAGCGGGCCGGCGTGTCCAAGCCGGTGCTTTATCAGCATTTTCCGGGCAAGCTGGAGTTGTATCTGGCACTGCTCGACACGCACTGCGACGCCATAATCGCAAAAGTCGCCGCCGCGATGGCCGCGACCACCGACAACAAGGAACGGGTCAGCGGGGCGGTGCAGGCCTACTTCGACTTCGTCGACGAGGAGAGCGGCGCCTTCCGGCTGGTCTTCGACTCCGACCTGCGCAACGAACCGCTGGTACGGGCCCGGGTGGAACGCGTCGAACGCGAGTGCATCGCGTCGATCACCGACACCATCATCTCGGACACCGGGGTGAGTCGATCCCGGGCCGAACTGCTCGCCTCCGGGCTGGTCGGCGCGGCCGAGACCGCCGCCCAGTTCTGGCTGGCCGGTGGTCGACAGGTGCCCAAGGACGAAGCCGAGTCGTTGCTCGCCGCACTCTCCTGGCGGGGCATCGCCGGGTTCCCGCTGCAGGGTGAGGCATCCTGACCACAGCGCGTCCGCATCGGCTAACCTTCGCGTTGGCGTTGTTTTCGCCCACCTCAAGGAGGACCCGTGGAGGTCAAGATCGGCGTGCAGTACGCGCCGCGCGAGCTCGTTCTGGACAGTGCCCAGTCACCGGCTGAGATCGAGCAGATCGTGACCCAGGCAATCACGACCGAGGGGACTCTGTCACTCACCGACGAGCGCGGCCGGCGGGTCATCGTCCCGGTCAGCAAGATCGCGTACGTCGAGATCGCCGAGGCTGCTCCCCGCTCGGTCGGCTTCACCGTCCGCTGACCTGGCCGGACCGGCCCGAAGCCGCCTGGCCAGCTGCCGACTACCGGCCGCCAGCTCCCGGCTGCCGGCCACCGACCGCACCGATCCGGATCGGTTCACCCTGATCCGGATCGGTCCGCCCAGCTCACCCGCCAGATCGCCGCGCCGGTCGCGACTGCGGCTCGGCCGCGAAGCCGTCCGGCCGACACCGCCGACGACCGTGCCGTTCGTCACTGCCGCCGCGCCTGCACCACCCCGGCGGCGTGACAAGAACCACAGCTGAGTCGTCGGTCCGGCCACCGTCGCCGAGGATCTGCACGTCGACGCGGACCGTCAGCTACCATGGTCAGCAATGCTGCGGCCGTCGAGGATGCTCGAGCGGGGTTCGCGGCGCGCGTGCGGCCCGCGACCTGCTGATCGCGTGTGGCCAGCGCCGTCAATTGACGCACTGCGGCACGCCGCAGACAACGCGTCGCCCCGGCATCGCGACGGCACGTCGCAGCACCCGCACCGCACCGACGCGACGTCGGTGCCGACGACCATCGGACGCGCCGGCTCGGCGCGCCACACAACCGGAGCCCTTCCGGCACCGGCCACAACCGGCGCGCACCGTGCGCACCGCACAACCGGCGCCGTCACGGCGCCGCATCCGACACGCGCCCTCAGGAACAGGCGGGGCGCACCACGAGAGGCACCCCCGACACCTGATGACTGACATTTTCGATCACAACGCCGGTGACGAGCCGGCGAAACGCCCACCGGCACGGCCGGACAGCCCCACCTTCGCCGACCTGGGCGCCCGCCCGGAGACGGTGACCGCTCTCGCCGAGGTCGGCATCGTCCACGCCTTCGCCATCCAGGAGTACGCCCTGCCGATCGCGCTGCGCGGCAGCGACCTGATCGGCCAGGCACCGACCGGGACCGGCAAGACGCTCGGCTTCGGCGTACCGCTCATCGACCGGGTGCTCGCGCCGGCCGAGGGCGGTGACGGCGTGCCGCAGGCACTCGTCGTCGTCCCGACCCGCGAGCTCGGCCTGCAGGTCGCCAAGGACCTGGCCGCCGCCGGCAGCACCCGGGGCGTGCGGGTGCTGCCGATCTACGGTGGCGTCGCGTACGAGCCGCAGATCGAGACGCTGCGCTCCGGCGTGGAGATCCTGGTCGGTACGCCGGGTCGGTTGATGGACCTGGCCAAGCAGAAGAAGCTGCGGCTGGACCGGATCCGGGCGCTGGTGCTGGACGAGGCCGACCGGATGCTCGATCTGGGCTTCCTCGACGACGTCGAGCGGATCCTGGCGATGCTGCCGGAGGACCGGCAGACGATGCTGTTCTCCGCCACGATGCCCGACCCGATCGTGGCCCTCTCCCGGCGGTTCCTGCGCCACCCGGTGACCATCCACGCCGGGCACACCACGGAGGCGGGCGTTCCCCCGCTGACCCGTCAGGTGGTCTACCGCACCCACCCGATGAACAAGATCGAGATCGTCGCCCGGATCCTGCAGGCCGAGGAGCGCGGGCTGACGATGATCTTCACGCGTACCAAGCGGGCGGCCGACCGGGTCGCCGAGGACCTGGACTTCCGTGGCTTCGCGGTGGCCGCCGTGCACGGCGACCTCGGCCAGGGAGCCCGGGAACGGGCGCTGCGCGCCTTCCGTACCGGAAAGATCGACATCCTGGTGGCCACCGACGTCGCCGCCCGCGGCCTGGACGTCTCCGGCGTCACCCACGTCATCAACTACGACTGCCCGGAGGACCAGGACACCTACACCCACCGGATCGGTCGCACCGGCCGGGCCGGCGCGACCGGGGTGGCGGTGACCTTCGTCGACTGGGAGGACATGACCCGGTGGCGGATCATCGACAAAACCCTCGGGCTGGAGATGCCCGAGCCGCCGGAGACGTACCACACCTCCGAGCACCTCTACGCAGACCTGGACATCTCCCGCGACGTCTCCGGCACGCTGCCCAGCGCCGACCGTACCCGCGCCGGGCTGTCCGCCGAGGTCGAGGAGGACCTCGGCGGGCGCAGCGCCGGTCGACGGCGGCGCGGTGACGGCGACGGCCGCGCCGAGCGCGGAGCACGCGGCGACAGCCGGGGCCGCCGGTCGTCGCGGTCGCGTCGCTCCGCCGCGCCGGACGACACCGACCGGTCCGCCGCCACCGCGACGACCGCCGGTGAGGACGATGCCCCGGCCAGGCGCCGGCCACGTCGGCGGCGGCGCGGCGGCCAGCTCGTCGACGGCGGCGCCGGCGCCGACTCCGGTGCGGCGTCCACCGGCGGTACGGAGATCACGGCCGCCGCCACGTCGGACGGCGGCTCGGGCGGTTCGCCGCGCCGCCGACGGCGCCGCCGGGGTGGCTCAGGGGGTGCCGGCCGGGCCGACCAGGGCAGCGGCGGCGAAAACTGACTCGGTCCCTCGCCGACGCCCTCGACGACGTCCGGGCGCTGCTGCTCAGCCCGCAGCTCACCCGGGCGGTCGCCGCCGGGCGTCGGCGCAACGCCGCCCCATCGCTCGTTCGGGCCGAGCTCCGGCCGGTCGCCCTGCGGGCCGGCACCCATCTGCAGATCGTCACCAACGACGGCACCCGGCCGGTGACCCGTAACCTGCCGCCGGGTGCCCCCGCCGAAGCAGCGGTCGACCAGCTGCTCGCCGAGCCGTTCGGCAACTGGCACGTCGAGACCAGCACCAGCACGCTGCAGCTGCGGGTGACCAAGAAGGGCACCGCGCAGGTGCACCGGTCCACCGCCGACCGGGCCGACACCGGCCCCGGCGACCACGACCGGGCCAAGCGGTACCTGCTGGATCCGGACGACCCGCTGTTCGCCGCGATCGGCGCCAACGCCGCGAAACGACGCCAGGTCGACGCGTTCCTGCGGGCGCTCGCCGCCACCCTGCCCGACACGCTGCCCGCCGGGCCGCTGCACGTCGTCGACCTGGGCTGCGGCAACGCCTACCTGACCTTCGCGGCCTACCGTTACCTGGTCGCCCGCGGCGCGCAGCCGGTGGTAACCGGCGTCGACGTCCGCGAGGACCAGCGGCGGCGCAACACGGCGCTGGCCGACCAGCTCGGCTGCGCCGGGCAGGTCCGGTTCGTCGCCGGCACGATCCGGCAGGCACCGGTCGAGCCGGCACCTGACCTGGTGCTGGCGTTGCACGCCTGCGACACCGCCACCGACGAGGCGCTGGCCCGCGCCGTCGACTGGCAGGCCCGGTGGGTGCTGGCCGCGCCCTGCTGCCACCACGACATCGCCGCCCAGCTGCGCCGGCAGCCGGCACCGCAGCCGTACGGGCCGCTGGTCTCCGCCGGCATCCTGCGGGAACGGTTCGCCGACGTGCTCACCGACACGCTGCGGGCGACCCTGCTCCGGGCGTACGGCTACCGGGTGGACGTGGTCGAGTTCATCGACTCCCAGCACACGCCGCGCAACCTGCTGCTGCGGGCCCGGCGCGGCGGCGTACCGGACCGGCGCGAGCAGCACCGGGCCTACCGGGCGCTGGTCGACCAGTGGGCGGTGACCCCCCGGCTGCAGACCCTGCTGCCGGCGGTACCAGACGACGCCGGGGCGGTGGTACCCGACGCCGCCGGGGCGACCGTGCCGGACGCCGCCGGGGCGACCGTGGTCAGTCGACCGTGACGGTGAACTCGGCGGTGTGCACCTCGCCGGCCACCTGGAAGTCCAGGAACAGCCGGTAGTCGCCGGAGCTCGGGGCGGTCAGCCAGAACTTCACCGCGCCGTCGACCAGCTCGGCCTCCGGGTGCACGTGCAGGTAGCCGAGGTCGCCGTCGCGCAGCGCGACCAGATGCCCGTACGCGCCGAGATAGGGCTCCAGCGTCGGGGCCTGGCCGGCCCGGCTCACCTCGAACAGCAGCGGCGTCACCACCCCGCGCTGCGCGACGCCGCGCATCCGTACGGTGAAGTCGTCAACCTCGGCGGTGTCGGCGGCGGCAGGCAGGTCGGCCGGCAGGTACTCGCCGGCCACCACGAGGTCGACGCCGAGCGTCAACGCGACCGGCGTACCGCCGGAGTCGCGCAAGGTGAAGTCGGTGTAGAGCCGCCAGATGCCGGCGGCGGCCAGCCGGACCGGGACGCTCCAGGTGCCGTCCGGTGCCATCGTCGGGTGCAGGTGCTGGTAGCCGGTCAGATCCCGGCGGGCGATGATCAGGTGCATCGGCTTGTCGTGCACCACGTCAAAGGCGGTGACCGGGCGCTGATCGGCGTCGACGATCTGAAAGCGCAGGTCGACCTGGTCGCCGATCGGCAACTGCCGCTGCACCGGCACCAGGGTGTAGCCGCCGACGCTGACCGACAGGCCGGACACCTGGGCACCGCCGTCACCGCCGTCGGTACCACCGCCGTGCACGTGCGGGGTGGTCCCGGGCGGGTGGGTGTGGTCGGGCGCGCCGGCCGCGTACTGGGTGCCGATGCTGGTCGGGGCGGTCACCGCCCGGCCCAGGGCGAACCCGGCGAGCATCGCGAGCACGACGGCAGCCACCCCGGTCGCCAGCCGCACGGTCGACGTCCCCGGCCCCGTCGGGTCTGCCCGGTCCGTCGACTCAGCCGGCCCTGCCGGGTCTGTCGGCCCCGTCGGATCGCCGGCACCGGTCACTGTTTCTCCCACCTCGCCGACGGTAGTCGCTACCGGCCGGCAACGCCTCGGCCGGGTCGTCGGCTGGTCGTCGGCTGGACCATCGGCCGTGGCTTCCGCAACGCACCATCGTTGTACCATCCGTGACCGTTAATAGCTTGGCAGGTAGGGCAGCCGCCCTCGTCACCGCTGTAACCGCCACGTTGCTGCCGGCTCCGGCCCAGGCGCAGGCCTCGATCGCCGAGTTGGACCGGCGGATCGACCAGGCGGCCCACCAGTTGGAGACGGTGGTCGAGCAGTACAACGAGATCCGGCTGGACCTGCGCCACAACCAGGAACGCGCTGCTGGACTCAGCGAAACGATCATCGAACTGGACCGGCAGCTCGCGGTCCGACACGACCAGGTCGGCCAACTCGCGGCAAGCAACTACCGGGTGAACGGTGCCCGACCCGTCGCCACCCTGCTGTCCACCGCGTCGGCGGAACACTTCGTCGACCAGTTGCTCATCGCCGACGTGATCAACCGCGACAACGAGCGGACGATCGCCGGGCTGCGCGACACCCGCGACCGCAGCGAAGCGGCGCGCCGGGCGGCGAACGCGCTGATCGAGCAGCAGCTGCTGCAGCAGGAGCAGCTGTCCGCGACGCAACGGCAGATCGAGTCGGACATCCGGGCGCTGACCGAGCTGCGGGACCGCCAGCAGGCGCTGCTGAACCGGTCCGGTGCCGACGCCGCCGACCGCAGCCCGGCGGCCGGCCCGCTGCCCGAGGCGGCGACCGGCCGCGCGGCCAACGCCGTCGCCTTCGCCCACGCCCAGCTCGGCAAGCCGTACCGGTGGGGGTCGGCCGGGCCGCACTCGTACGACTGCTCCGGGCTGACCTCGGCGGCCTGGGCGAAGGCCGGGGTGCAGTTGCCGCACAACGCCCGCCGCCAGTTCGGCACCGTCACCCGGATCGGCCGCGCCCAGCTCCGCCCCGGTGACCTGGTCTTCTTCTACAGCAACGTGCAGCACGTCGGGATCTACATCGGGGCCGACCAGATGATCCACGCGCCGCGACACGGTGAAGTGGTCCGCGTCGACCGGATCGACCGGATGCCGATCAAGGGCTACGGCCGGCCGGGCTGACTCGGATCAGGCTGACCGGGCCGGGCTGACCGGGGCCGGGCGACCCCGTCCCGCTCGGACCGGGTCAGTTCGTGGTGGCGAGGGCGAACGGCAACACCGCCGGGGCACCGGAGCGCCGCAGCAGCCGGGCCACGACGGTCAACGTCCAGCCGGTGTCGACCAGGTCGTCGACCAGCAGCACCGGACCGGTCAGCCCGGACAACGCCGCAGCCAGCTCCGGCGGCGCGGCGAAGGCGTCGTGGACGGTACGGACCCGTTGGGCGCTGTTGCCCCGGCCCTGAGTCGACGGCGGCTCGGCCCAGGCCGGCTCGACCGAGCCGAGCAGCGGCAGCCGACCGACCTCGGCGATCCGTCGGGCGGTGCTGGCCACCAGTTCCGGGCGGGTCCGGGAGGCGACCGCCACCACCCCGACCGGTCGGGCCGGCCAGGGCTGGGCGCCGCGCGCCCACTCGCGGAGCACGTCGATCACCGCACCGGCGACGTCGGCCGGCAGCGCGGTGTCCGGCCGGCCGGCGGCGAGCAGGTCCCGCAGCCGGCTGCCCCAGCCCAGGTCGGACAGCCGCCCGACGGCCCGGCCGGGCAGTGCCTGCTCGTCGGGGCCGATCTTGCCGCGCAGCGGTACGCCGACCGCCTCCAGCCCGGTCGGCCAGAGCTTCTTCGGGGCGATCTCCACTCCGGCGCGGCCAAGGAAGGTCTCGGCGGCGCGCAGCGCGTCCGGGCTCACCTCGGACGGCAGCCACCCGCCGGCGCACCGGTCGCAGCGCCCGCACGGCTGGGCCTGCGGGTCGTCCAGGCAGTGGCGGAGGAACTCCATCCGGCAGCCGGGTCGGCCAGCCGGCGGGGCGGTGTCGGCCGGTACCGCGTACTCCTGCATGATCTGCTGTTCGGCGGTGCGCGCCTGGGCCACCCGGTGCAGCCGGGCGGCGTCGTAGTGCCACGGCTCGCCGGTGGCGACCCAGCCGCCGCGCACCCGGCGCACCGCGCCGTCCACGTCGAGCACCTTGAGCATCAGTTCGAGCCGGGTGCGCCGCAGGTCGACGATCGGCTCCAGGGCCTGGGTGGACAGCGGACGGCCGGCGTTTTCGAGGGCGGCGAGCACCGAACGCACCTGCTCCTCGCGGGGGAAGGCCAGCGACGCGAAGTACCGCCAGATCGCCTGGTCCTCGGGGCCGGGCAGCAGCACCACGTCGGCGTACCGGTCGCCGTCCAGGGCCCGGCCGGCCCGGCCCACCTGCTGGTAGTAGGCGATCGGTGACGGCGGCGCGCCGAGGTGCACCACGAAACCGAGGTCCGGCTTGTCGAATCCCATGCCGAGCGCGGACGTCGCCACCAGCGCTTTGATCTTGTTGTCCAGCAGGTCCTGTTCGGCGGCGCGGCGTTGCGCGTCGTCGGACTGGCCGCTGTACGCGGCGACGGCGTAGCCCCGGGAGCGCAGGAACTCGGCGGTCTCGGCGGCGGCCGCGACGGTGAGCGTGTAGACGATGCCGGAGCCGGGCAGCGCGTCGAGGTGATCGGCGAGCCAGCCGAGCCGGTGCGCGGTGCCGGGCAGGTCGAGCACGGCCAGCCGCAGCGACTGGCGGTCCAGCGGACCGCGCAGCACCAGCGTGTCGCCGAGCTTGCCGGCCCCGCCCTCGCTGGTGGCGCTGGTGTCGCCGAGCTGTTCGGCGACGTCGTCAGTGACCCGGGTGTTTGCGGTCGCGGTGGTGGCCAGCACCGGCGTCCCGGGGCGCAGCTCGCGCAGGAAGGTCCGGATCCGCCGGTAGTCGGGGCGGAAGTCGTGCCCCCAGTCCGACACGCAGTGCGCCTCGTCGATGACCAGCAGGCCGGTGGTGGCGGCCAGGCTGGGCAGCACGTTGTCCCGGAAGTCCGGGTTGTTCAGCCGCTCCGGGCTGATCAGCAGTACGTCGACCGTGCCGGCCCGGATCTCCGCGCTGACGGTGTCCCACTCGTCGAGGTTGGCGGAGTTGATCGTGCGGGCCTGGATGCCGGCCCGTTCGGCGGCGGCCACCTGGTTGCGCATCAACGCCAGCAGCGGCGAGACGATCACCGTCGGCCCGGCCGGTGCGGTCGGCACCGGCCCGGCCGGGGTGGCCGGGTCGGTGCCGGACGAGTCGGTGCCGGTGCCGGACGAGCCGGCGCGCAGCAGCGCGGTGGCGATGAAGTAGACCGCCGACTTGCCCCACCCGGTGCGCTGTACGCAGAGCACCCGCCGCCGGTCGACGACCAGCGCCTCGATGGCCCGCCACTGGTCGTCGCGCAACGTCGCGCCCGGCCCGGCCAGCCGGTGCAGCGTCTGCTCGGCGCGGTCGCGTAACTCGGCCCGGTCCGGCGTAACGGTCATGGGGTGGACCGTAACAAGGACCAGCGGAACCGACCGACCGGCGGCCCCGGGCCGGGCTCAGCGGGTGGCGGCGCGCACCGCCACGGCGGTGTCCGGATGGTCGGCGAACAGTCCGTCCAGCCCGAGTCCGTAGAACAGCTCGTACTCTGCGGTGATGTCGCCCCGGGCGGCCGGGTCGGAACCGATGCGGTGGTCGGCCGGCAGGAACTGGTTCTCCGCCCGGAACGTCCAGGCGTGCACCGCCAGCCGGGCCCGGTGGGCGTCGCGGATCAGCGAGGTCGGGGCCAGCAGCGCGCCGTCGGCGTCGCGCGGCACGATCAGGTCCTTGGTGGGCCCGATGGCGTCGGCGTACCGGCTGATCCAGGCGAGCCCGTCCGGGGTAGCCAGGTCGGTGTAGCCGCGCGGGTCACCGGCCACGACGAAGTCGTACGGCCGGCCGCTGCCGCCGAGCAGCTGGACCAGCCGTACGTCGGTCATCCGGCTCAGCTTGCGCAGGTTGGCGGTCTCGAAGGACTGGATGAACACCGCGTCGGTACGCCGGGTCAGCTTGTTGCGTCGCAGCGTGTCGACCAGCGGCTCCTCCAGCGGCAGCCCGATCGACTGGAAGTAGGTGGGGTGCTTGGTCTCCGGGTAGATGCCGATGGTCCGGCCCAGCCGCCGGCTCTCCGACCGGGCCAGGTCGATGACCTCCTGCAGGGTCGGCACCGCGAACTCGCCGTCGAACGCCGTGTTGGTCGGCCGGACCTGCGGCAGTCGCTCCACGGCCCGCAGGGCACGCAGCTCGGCCAGGGTGAAGTCCTCGGTGAACCAGCCGGTGACGGATCGCCCGTCGATGGTCTTGGTGGCCCGCCGGTCGGCGAACTCGGCGCGGTCGGCGACGTCGGTGGTGCCGGAGATCTCGTTCTCGTGCCGGGCGACCAGCACCCCGTCGGCGGTCGACACCAGGTCGGGCTCGATGTAGTCGGCGCCTTGACGGATCGCCAGCCGGTACGCCTCCAGGGTGTGCTCCGGCCGGTAGCCGCTGGCCCCTCGGTGCGCGATGACCAGTGGTTTCGGCTCGGCCTGCGGCGGCTTGCCGCGGGCCGCCGGGTCGGTCGCGGTGGCGGCGGACGGGATCGCCATGGTGGCCAGCAGGGTGCCGGCGAGCAGCATGATCGGCAGAGTACGCGACAACGTCGTCTCCTCACAGGGGTGTCGCAGGGCGTCGTCGGCGTCAGTGAAGACGCCCCAGGCGACGGGCGGGAGACCGGTGGGCGACGGGCGGACGGTGACCGGCCGACCACCACATGAATGTCGATCAATCTCCGGTGTTTTTCGGTTTTGCGGTGGTATGACATGTTTGATGCGCCGGCCGCTGCGAAACCCCGCCCGGATCGTGCCGATCGCGTTCCTCGGGGCGATCGCCGTGGGCACCGTACTGATGATGGTGCCGGCCAGCCGCCAGGGACCCGACTCGGCACCCCTCGTCACGGCCCTGTTCACCGCCACCTCGGCGGTCTGCGTGACCGGGCTGGCCGTCACCGACACCCCGGCCTACTGGACGCCGCTCGGCCTGGTGCTGATCACCGTGCTCACCCAGCTCGGCGGCTTCGGGATCATGTCGCTGGCCACCCTGCTCGGCCTGCTGGTGTCGCGCCGGCTGGGGCTGCGCAGCCGGCTCACCGCGCAGGCCGAGACCAACAGCCTCGCGCTGTCCGACATCCGGCGGGTGCTGCTGCGGATCGCGGCGACGATGCTCGGCGCCGAAACGACGATCACCCTCGTCCTGGCCGCCCGGCTGTGGCTGCACTACGACTACCCGCTGCCCCGGGCCCTGTGGTACGGGCTGTTCCACGCCGTCCAGGCGTTCAACAACGGCGGCTTCGCCCTCTACTCCGACGGGCTGGTCCAGTTCGTCGGTGACTGGTGGATCTGCCTGCCGCTGATCGTCGGCGTGGTGGTCGGCGGGCTCGGCTTCCCGGCCCTGTTCGAGCTGGCCCGCGAGCGCAGCCGGCCGCAGCGCTGGTCGGTGCACACCCGGCTGACCGTCTGGGGCACGTTGGCGCTGATCGGCACCGGCTTCGTCAGCATGCTCACCTTCGAGTGGGCCAACCCGCGTACCCTGGGCCCGCTCGACCTGCCCGAGAAGCTGCTGGCCGCGCTGTTCCAGGACGTGATGACCCGGTCCGGCGGGTTCAACACGGTCGACCCGGGAGAGTTCAACCCGGAGACGACGGCGGTCTCCATCGGGATGATGTTCATCGGCGGTGGCAGCGCCAGCACCGCCGGCGGCATCAAGGTGACCACCTTCTTCCTGCTCGCCTTCGTCATCTGGTCGGAGCTGCGCGGCGAGCACGACGTGGTGATCGGCCGACGCCGGATCGCGGCGGCCAGCCAGCGTCAGGCGCTGACCGTCGCGCTGATCGGCGTGGCGTTGGTCGGGGCCGGCACCCTGGCGCTGATCAGCCTGACCGACGACATCGGCGGCGAACAGGCGCTGTACGAGGTGACCTCGGCGTTCGGCACGACCGGGCTGTCCACCGGGATCACCGGCGACCTGCCCGACCCCGCTCAGGTGCTGCTCGTCGTGCTGATGTTCGTCGGCCGGATCGGCAGCGTCACGTTGGGCTCGGCGATCGCGTTGAACACCCGGCGGCGACGGTTCCACTACCCGGAGGAGCGACCCATCGTTGGCTGACCGTACCGGCACCAAATCCACCCGGACCGCTGTCATCATCGGGCTCGGCCGGTTCGGCGGCCAGATCGCCGATTCCATGCTGCGGATGGGCTTCGACGTGCTCGGCGTCGACTCCAGCCCGGCGGTGGTCCAGCAGTGGGCGGACCGCCTGACGTACGTGGTGCAGGCCGACTCGACCGACACCGAGGCGCTGCGTCAGCTGGGTCTGCGGGACTTCCAGCGGGTGGTGGTCGGCATCGGCTCGGATGTCGAGGCCAGCGTGTTGACCGTGCTCAGCCTCGCCGAGATCGGCGTCACCGAGGTGTGGGCCAAGGCGGTCTCCGGCAAGCACGGCAAGATCCTGCGTTCCGTCGGCGCCCGGCACGTCATCTACCCGGAGGCCGCGATGGGCGACCGGGTGGCACACCTGATCACCAGCAAGATGCTCGACTTCATCGAGTTCGACGACGGCTTCTCGATCGCCGAGACCCGGCTGCCGAGCGGTACGGCGGGCCGGCGGCTCGGCGAGACCGACCTGCGGTCGCGGTACGGGGTGACGGTGATCGGGGTGAAGATGCCGGGGGAGCGGTTCACCTACGCCGACCGGGAGACCGAACTGCGCGAAGGTGCTCTGCTGATCGTCTCCGGCACCACCGAACAGGTGCAGCGGTTCGCCGCCGCCACCTGAACCCGTACCCCGTCACCCGATCCCTACCGCCCATCGGTGGCCGACCGGGCCGGGGACGGGTCGGTGGCGGGCTGACCGGTCGCCGTTTCCAGCAGCTCGGTCGTCGCGCCCGCCGCCTGTCCGGCGACCGCCGCGACGGACACGTCGCAGATCAGCTCGTCGAGGTGGAACTCCAGCGGCAGGGTGTTGACCCCGTCGTAGTCACCGGCCAGCTGGAGCTGTGCGGTCGCCCCCGGGGCCAGGGTGGTGGCGTCGGCCGCGGGCCGCAGCCGTACGTCGCCGCCCTGCTGTTCCCACTGTCCGCCCCGCACCGCGGTGAGCCGCTGGGTGCCGGGGAAGGCGAAGCGCAACGACCAGTCGGTCAGCTCGGCGGACCCGGTGTTGGTGACGGTGGCCGCCGCGACGAACTCCCGCCCGGAGTCGCCGCGCACCGTGTATTCGACCCGGCAGGGCGCCGAGGACTGGGCGGCGAGCCCGAAGTTCGGCGGCGCGGCCACCGCCTCACGGAACCGGTCGGTGGCGGGCGTGGCACCGGCTCCGGCCCAGACCAGGGCGCTGAGCATCATCAGGCCGACCCCGATCACCACGGCTTCCGCCCGGCGCTGCACCCACGAGGTCCGCAGCCGGCGCCGCCGGCCCGTGCCGGTCGCGACCGGCAGGTCCAGCCCGGTGACCTCCAGCCCGCAGGTGACGTCGACGCCGACGGGTGGCGGGCCGTCGTCGGTGGCGCCGTCGGTGTCGGAGTCGGTGGCGGAGCCCGGCCGGTTCGGCAGCGGTGCCACCATCGACGGCGACAGCCCGGCGGCGACCCCGACGGCTGCCGCCAACGTCTTCGCCACCTCCTCGCTGGTCGGCCGGTCCGCCGGGCATTTGGCCAGGCACCGCAGGGTGAGGTCGACCACCTCGGCCGGCAGTCCGGCGACCGGCGGCATCGGGTCGGGCACGGTGTGCAGGTGTGCCCGCAGCATCTGGGTGACGCTCGCGGCCTGCCAGGGCAGCCGGCCGGTGAGTGAGCGGTAGAGCAGCAGGCCGACGGCGTACACGTCGGTGGCCGGGGAGACCTGGCCGCCGTTGAGGCGCTCCGGCGCCAGGTACGCCGGGGTGCCGAGCAGGTTGCCGTCCGGGCCGACGTCACTCTCGCCGGCCAACGCGGAGATGCCGAAGTCGACGACCTTTGCTCCGGTGCTGGTCAGCATGACGTTGGCCGGGGTGACGTCGCGGTGGACGACGCCGGTGGCGTGCGCGGCGGCCAGCGCCGAGGCGACCTCCGCGCAGGCCACCACCGCGTCCCGCCAGGACAGGATGTGTTCCCGGCGCAGCCGGGTGGCCAGCGACTCACCGTCGACCAGTTCCATCACCACGTACGGCAGGGTGGCTTCGTCCCGGACGGCTTCGCCGTAGTCGTAGACGTTGGTGATGTGCGGGTGGCACAGTCGGGCGGCGGCCTGCGCCTCCACCCGGATCCGGTGGTGGAACACCTGGTCCGGGGCGTACTGCGGGGCGAGGACCTTGATCGCGACCTGCCGGTCGAGGATTTCGTCGTAGCCGCGCCAGACCACCGACGTCCCGCCGGTGCCGAGCCGTTCGATCAGCCGGTACCGGTCACCAAGCAGTTGCCCGCAGTCGTTCGCCACCCCACCCATGACTCCCGAGTTGCCCGATCTGGCCCGAGCTACACCTGCGGAAACGCGTCAGGGGGCGACGAGCAGCTGGTCGACCGGGGCATAGTCGTCGGTGAGCGGCTGCGCGCCGGCCACGAAATCGGTCAGCTCGTCCCCGGCGAGCAGATCGAACTCGGCACCGACCGAAGCGGTCAACCGGGCCCGTACCTCGTCCAACGGCAGCGGCCGGTCGGCGGCGAGGATGACGAAGTTGCTGCCGCTGAGCCGGGTCGACGCCCCCGGCCGGGTGATCAGTGCCACCTCGGGAAACTCGGCCGCGACGGTGGCCACCTCGGCCTGGATGAACCGCAGCGGCGGGTAGTCGATCACGTTCTGCAGGTAGCTGCCGCCCGGTCGGATCACCCGGCGAATCTCGGCGGCCATCTCCCGGGTGGCCAGGTGCCAGGGCACGACCAGGTGCCCGAACGCGTCCCCGACGACCACGTCGACGCTGTCCGTGGGCAGGTCGGTGACCAGGATCCGGGCGTCGCCGACCACCACGGCCAGGTCGGGACCCGGCTGTACGTCGAGCTCCCGCACGCCCAGGTCGACCAGTCCACCGTCGATCTCGTAGACGGTGTTGCGGGTGCCTGGCCGGGTGGCACTGAGGTACCGGGGCATGGTGAAGCCACCGCCGCCGAGGTGCAGCGCGTCGAGCGGTTCCCCGGGTGGGGCGGTCACGTCGAGGGCGGCACCGATCCATTTGGTGTAGGCGAACTCCAGGTGGGTGGGGTCGTCGAGGTCCACGTACGAGTGGCGGGCCGAGTTGAGCAGCAGCAGCCGGCCGGAGCCGCGGTCCGGGTCGGCCTGCACGGTGGCGCAGTGGTACTCGGTCTCCACATCGCACGGATCGGGTGCGGCGACGGCGAGGCCGACGGCGAGCAGCCCGATCACGGCGACGGCGGACCGCGTGGCGGTGCCGGTCCGGCCGCCGGGCGCTGCGCCGCCGCCGGTGGCGGTGGCGGTGGCGGTGGCGGCGGGTGGCCGGGTGCGGTGCAGATACACCCCGAGGGCGATGCCGCTGCCGCCGAGCAGCAGCGCCAGCGTCATCATGATCACGCTGCTGGGTAGCGTGGCGACCAGGAAGAAGCCGGTGCCGAGGGTGGCGGTGATCGCGCCGAGCGTACCGATGCTGGACAGCTTGCCGACCACCTCGCCGGTGCGGTTCAGGTCGCCGAGCTGCAGTTTGATCACCAGTGGGGTGACCGCCGACAGCAGCGCGGCCGGCAGCACGATGGCCACCATGGTGAGCAGCAGGATGCCCACCACAGCGCTGCCGCGCAGCAGTTCACCGGCGTACCGCACCAGCGGAAGGGTGATCGCGGTGGTGATCCCGGCGAGGACCAGCGCGGCCGGCAGCAGCGGGCGGGGGTCGCGCCGGTCGGCGATCCGGCCACCGATCCAGGTGCCGTAGGCGATCGCGGCCAGCGCGACGCCGATCACCGCGCTGTTGGTCTGCAGGGTCACCCCGATGTACGGCCCGACCAGCCGCAGCGCGACGATCTCCAGCACCAGTACGGCGCCGCTGGAGACGAAGACCAGCGCGGCGGCCAGGCCGGGCCGCAGCGGCGTGGCCGGGTCGGCGCTGTCGGTGGCGACGTCCGGTGGTGGCGAGTCCATCGCTGTGATGGTACGCATCCCGCCCGCCGCCCGACCGGAGGTCAGCGATGCACGGGGGTGGTTCAGAGCATCGACAGATGCACGTGATTGGTGTGGTCGCCGGCCGGGCTGCCGCCGCCGTTGTACGACCGCCAACCGGTGCCGGGCATCCAGATCTGCCGGTACCAGATGACATAGAGCACACCGAGCCGGTCGGCGTTGTTGATGTAGTAGCTGGCGAGGTTGTTGCCGTACGTGCGGTTGCCGCCGGTGGCGGCGCGGTTCTGGAATCCGCCGGGTTCGGCGGAGAAGTCGCAGGCCCGGCCCTTGGGGTGCTCGCCGCTGCCGCCGTTGCGGAAGCAGGAGACGTACCGGGTGAAGCCGGCGGACTTCGCCTGGTTCAAGGCGTGCAGGGTGCGCGGGGTAATGCAGCCGGAGGTGGTCGGGTCGTCGACGTTGCAGGACTCGGAGGGCCAGGAGCCGTCGGAGTTGCGGGGCGCGGGTTTGGCGGCGGCCGAGGTGGTGCTGACGAATCCGCCGCTGGACTGGCCGCCGACGGCCGCCAGGGCGCGCTCGGCGTCCTGCTTTTTGCGGGCCATGATGGCGACCTGCTTTTCCTGCTCCCGTACCTCGTTGTCGATCGCGGCCTTGGCCCGGGCGGCCTGCTCGTGAGCTTCGGTGAGGGCCCGCAGGTTGCGGCCCTCCCGCTGGGCCATCACCTCCAGCCCGGCGGCGCGGTCCAGCATGTCGGCCGGGGAGGCGCTGTTCAGCAGCATGGTGACCGAGGTCAGTCGCCCCACCCGGTAGGACTCGGCCGCCATCAGCCCGACCTCGTCGGTGAGCGAGACGAGCCGCTCCTGTACGGCGTCGTACTGGGCGGTCAACTCCTTCTGGCGCTTCTTGGAGTTGTCCAGCTTGGCTTTCGCCTCGATGTGCCCCTTGGAAGCGGCTTCCAGGACCTCGCGCAGGCTCTTGTTGTCGCCTTCGTCCGGGGCGTCGGGTGCGGCCGAGGCGACCGGCGTGCCGATCACCAGCGCGATCGCGGTGACCAGCGCAACGAGTGACGCCGCCGCACCGGAGCGCCGCCGGAATTCCGTCGTGCCGACCACAGTCGCGTCCTCCTGGATCACTTTGTCGGGTCGCGGTCCGTAAACCGGGCACAGCTTACCGGATTTCACCGTCACCACTGGAACACCGGCGCGTCGAGTGCATTACCACATCATGCAGATGGCGCGCAGTCGAGTCTCAACTATTACCTGCAGCAATGAACTCATCACGCAAAATCAGCACGATTACAGATCGTGACGGCCGGCGTGTCGCACAGCCATCCCGGCGATGCCGCAGGGGTGCAATAAATTAAGCTAGCCTAACCTTATCCACAGTCTCCAGTGAGGATTTCGGTGCCACGTTCCGAGGCTCACGTCCGGACCCCACGGTCGCAACGCCACCTGACCCGGCTGTGCGAACATTTCGCCACCGCCGTACCGGTCAAATGGACCGCCGACCAGGGGCTGATCGACTTCGGCTTCGGTACCTGCCGGATCGACGCCACCGACGACAGTCTCACGCTGCACGCCGACAGCGACGACGACATCGGGCTCGCCCGGGTGGAGTACCTCGTCGGCGAACACCTGGAACGCGCCGGTGCCCGGGAGAGCCTGGCCGTCGACTGGCAGCCGGCCGGCGGCCGATGATCACTCGGCCGGCAGCAGCGCCGCCCGTACCTCCTGCCAGGCCGCGTCGGTCCGGGCCACCAGCAGCCCCGACCGGTCGTCGGTGAAGTCGTACGGGCTGCCGTCCAGCCGCATCGCGACGCCGCCGGTCTCCCGCACCAGCAGCGTGCCCGGCACGTGGTCCCACGGCAGGGTCCGCCAGAACACCGCGAAGTCCTGCTCCCCGGCGGCGATGTCCCAGTGCTCCCGGCCGGCGCAGTGCTGCCCCGGCAGCACCGCACCCACCCGGTCACCGCCGGCCTCGACAGCAGCCCGCACCGGCACCGGCAGATACTCCAGCGGCACCGCCCCGCGCAGCCGGCCCACCGGTGGCATGGTCGACGGCTGTTCCAGCCGTACCCCGTCCACCCAGCAACCGGACCCGCGCTCGGCCGTCACCAGCGACCCGGCCACCGGATCGAGAATCCAGCTCGCCACCGGCTCACCCCCGGCGAGCAGGGCCACCATCATCACGAACGGCCGACGGCCGGCCGCGTAGTTCGCCGTACCGTCGATCGGGTCGACAAGCCAGACCCGGCCGGCGTCGCCCAGCCGACGCAGCAGCCGCGGATCGACGGCGACCGCCTCCTCACCGACCACCACCGAACCCGGCGCCAGCCGACGCAGCCCGGCCGCGATGACCTCCTCGGCCTGCTGGTCGGCCACGGTGACCAGGTCACCTGGGGCCTTCTCGGTGATGTGCTCGGCGGACAGCTGGTTGAACCAGGGCAGCACCGCCCGCGCCGCCGCCTCCCGCAGCAGCTCACCCACCTCGTCGATCATGTGTCAGCCGCGCGGGGGCAGCTTCACCACGCTGACGAAGAACTCGTCGATCTGCCGGATCACCGCGATGAACCGCTCGAAGTCCACCGGCTTGGTCACGTACGCGTTCGCGTGCAGCTGGTAGGAGCGCAGGATGTCCTCGTCGGCCTGCGAGGTGGTGAGCACCACCACCGGGATCCGGCCCAACTCGTCGTCCTTCTTTATCTCCTCGAGGACCTCACGGCCGTCGCGCCGGGGCAGATTCAGGTCGAGCAGGATCAGGTCGGGCAGCACCGCATCGGCGTACTTGCCCTCCCGGCGCAGGTAGGCCAGGGCCTCGGCGCCGTCGGAGACGACGGTGAGCCGGTTACGGACCTTGTGCTCCTCGAACGCCTCCTGGGTCATCAGTACGTCACCCGGGTCGTCCTCGACCAGCAGCACCTCTATCGGGCTCGTGCCGTCCGGTTCGGTCATCACGCCATCGCCTCCTTCTCGGTGCCGCCGTCGGCCGACGCGGCGGACACCGGGTCCGGGCGGGCGGTCATCGGAAGCGTAAAACGAATCGCCGTACCTTCGTCGACCTGGGTGTCCACCCAGATCCGGCCGCCGTGGTACTCGACGATCTTCTTGCCGATCGCCAGCCCGATCCCGGTGCCCGGGTAGGCGTCCTTCGAGTGCAACCGCTGGAAGATCACGAAGATCTTGTCGGCGAACTCGGCCTCGATCCCGATGCCGTTGTCCCGGCAGGTGATCTCCCACTCGCCGGCCAGCTCACGAGCGGAGATCTCCACCCGGGGCGGCACCTGGGGCTGGCGGAACTTGAACGCGTTGCTGACCAGGTTGACCAGCAGATTCGTCAACAGCGGCTCCTCGCCGGGGACCACCGGCAGCTGCGACCAGGTCAGCTCGCCACCGGCGTACTCCCGGCTCGCCTCGGTCTGGCTGGCCACGTCGGTCATCACCTTGTTCAGGTCGACGTCGGTGAAGCCGGAGGTCATCCGGCCGATCCGGGAGAACGCCAGCAGATCGTTGATCAGCCGCTGCATCCGTTGCGCGCCGTCGACCGCGAAGGCGATGTACTGGTCCGCGCGGGCGTCCAGCTGACCGGCGTACCGGCGCTGCAGCAGCTGACAGAAGCTGGCCACCTTGCGCAGCGGCTCCTGCAGGTCGTGCGAGGCCACGTAGGCGAACTGCTCCAGGTCACGGTTGGAGCGGACCAGCTCCTCGGCCTGTTTCTGCAGCTGGCTGTTCACCCACTCGACCCGTTCCCGGGCCTCGCGCACCTCGGCCAGATCGGCGGCGATCTTGCGGCGCATGCCGTCGACGTCGCTGGCCAGCGCGGCCAGCTCCGGCGGCCCGACGTTGGCGATGTCCCGGTGGTATTCGCCGTTGGCCACCTGCCGCACCTGCGCGGCGAGACCGGTGACCGGGCCGATCACCAGGCGGTTCAGCGACATCAGCAGGACCACCCCGGCCAGTACCACCACCACGGCCGCCACGACCAGCAGACCGGCCAGCGTCCGACTGGTCCCCCGGGCGTCCGCCGCGACCTGGTTACGCACCGCGAGGATGTCCGTCTGCAATTGGTCTACGCCGGTCCGCAACGTGTCGAACCGCTGCCGGGCGGCGCCGTCGAGCAGCGCCTGCCCGGCGGTGGTCCCGTCCGTCTCGACGGCGGCAATCGCCGGCTCGGCGACCCGGTCCCGCCACTGCCGCGACTGGTCGGCGATCTCCTCGATCTGGTCGCGCAGTGGGTCGTCCGCGCCGAGCAGCCCGAGCATGTGGTCGATCAACTGCCGTTCCTGCACCACCCCCTGCCGGTACGGTTCGAGATCGGCCGGGTCACCGGAGACGGCGTAGCCGCGTACCCCGGTCTCCTGGTCGACCAGCACGGTCAGCAGGCTCTCCGCGTCGGCCCGCAGCGGGCCGACCTGGGTCAGGATGGTGTCGATGTGGTCCTGGTTGGCCCGGGCGACCAGGGCCGCGCCGCCGGCCAGCACCGCCAGCAGGCCGCCCACCACCACGCAGAGCAGCGTCACCCGGGCGCGCAGCGTCAACCGGCCGATCGGGCGTACGGTCACCGGCCACCGCCCCGGCTGACCAGCAGCATCGCCACGTCATCGGCGAGCGGGCCGCCGTTGATCTCCTCGGCCCGGCCGACCAGCCAGCCGGGCAGCGCCGGCAGCGGCACGTCCCGGGCCGCCGGCTCGGCCACCAGCCGTTGCAGGCCGGCCACGTCCAGCCGTTCGTCGGAGTCGCCGAGCCGCCCCTCGATCAGACCGTCGGTGTACATCAACAGGGACCACTCATCGGCGTCGAACTCCACATCGAAGGCGCGGGGCGGGCGGGGGTGGACGCCGAGCAGCAGGCCGCCCGGGGCGGGCACCGGCACGACCTGACCGTGGCGGAACAACAGCGGCGGCGGATGTCCCGCCAACCGTACAGTGGCCCGGTTGGCGGCCAGATCCAGCCGGATCGCGGCCACCGTCGCGAAGATCTCCCGCAGCCGGCGCTCGCTCATCAGCACCTGCTCCAGCGCCGGCAACACCGCGTCGTCGGGCACCCCGGCCAACACCAGCGCCCGCCAGGCGACCCGCAGCTCGACCCCGAACGCGGCCTCGTCGACGCCGTGCCCGCAGACATCGCCGACGATCAGGTCGATCCGCTCCGGGGTGGTCTGCACCACGTCGAAGAAGTCACCGCCGATCAGCGCGGCGTGCCGACCCGGCCGGTAGAAGGTGTGCACCGACACCTCGTCGGTGTCCATCAGCGGCTGCGGCAGCAGGCCGCGCTCCAGCCGGGCCGACTCGGCCTGCCGCAGCTCGACCTCGCGCAGCCGGCGGGCGTTCTCGTCGGCCCGTTTACGCTCGACGGCGTACCGCAGGGCGCGGCTCAACAGAACCCCGTCGACCTGGCCCTTGACCAGGTAGTCCTGGGCGCCTTCGGCGACCGCGTCGATGCCGAGGTGTTCGTCCTGCCGGCCGGTGAGCACGCAGACCGCCGCCCGGCCGGCCACGCCGAGCACCCGGCGCAGGCCGTCCAGCCCTTGCGCGTCCGGCAGCCCCAGGTCGAGCAGGACGCAGTCGACCCCGGCGATCCGCTCCCGGGCCTGGTTCAGGCTGTTCGCCACCACCAGGTCGACCGCCGCCTGCGCCTCTGCCAGCAACTCGCCGACCAGGAACGCGTCGCCCTCGTCGTCCTCGACCAGCAGCACCCGTAGCCGCTCCGCCGGCGTCACAGCAACCGGCGGGCCCGGCTCGGACCGAGGATGGGAACGGGGCGGAACGAGTGACGAACCGGTCATGCCGGCCTGCCGCTGGTCCGCCGCCGCGCCAGGTGAGTATCGATGGTGGGCTCCTTCTCGATGACCCGCTGATCGTCTCCCGGCCGACCAGGGCACACAACCACGGGAACATTCACAAACTAGGCCACCCGGCCGATGCCTGGTGACCCGGCCGGCCCGTGTTGGGCAGGATGTAGGCACCCCGACCCCCGCAGCGCAGGAGAGCACCAATGGGCGTACCCCTCGTCGCCGCCGCCCACCGGGCGTTCGCCCGCCCCCGACGGCGGCCGGCCGCCGCGCTCGCCGCGCTGGCCGCCCTCGGCCTGCTGGCCACCGTCGCGCTGGTCGACCTGCGCCCACCCGCGCCACGCGGCGCCAACGCGCCGGCCAGCGAGTTCAGCGCCGCGCGGGCCCACCGACACATCGAACGGATCGCGCAGCGGCCCCACCCGAGCGGCAGCGCCGCCAACGACGAGGTCCGCGACTACCTGGTCGACACGCTGACCGGGCTGGGGCTGGCCCCGCAGACCCAGGACGCGGTCGGTGTCGAGGCCGGGCAGCTCAGCGGCGCGGCCAACGGTGCCACCCTGGCCCGGGTACGCAACGTGGTCGCCCAGATCCCGGGGACCGACCCGACCGGACGGGTCGTGCTGGTCACCCACTACGACTCGGTCCAGGTCAGTCCGGGTGCCAACGACGACGGCGCCGGCGTCGGCACCCTGCTGGAGGTGGCCCGCGCCATCACCGAAGGTGACCGGCCGCGTAACGACGTCGTGCTGCTGTTCACCGACGCCGAGGAGGCCTGCCTGTGCGGGGCGGCGGCGTTCGTCGCCGGGCACCCGCTGGCCGACGCCGACGACACCGTGGTGCTCAACCTGGAGGCGCGCGGCAGCAGCGGGCCGGTGGTCACCTTCGAGACGTCCCGCGACAACGCCGCCCTGGTCGACGTGTTCGGCCGCGCCGCCCCGCACCCGATCGGCACGTCGTTCGCCGTCGAGGTCTACCGGCTGCTGCCCAACGACACCGACTTCACCCCGTTCCTGGACGCCGGCTTCGCCGGGCTGAACTCGGCGTACATCGACGGATCGGCCATCTACCACACCCCGCAGGACACTCCCGCGTCGATGGACCTGGCCAGCCTGCAGCACCACGGCGACAACGCCCTCGGCCTGGCCCGCGGATTCGGCGCGACGGACATCCCGACGCTGGCCGGCGACTCCGACGCCACCTACTTTCCCACCCCGCTCGGGCTGGCCCGCTACTCCGGCACACTGACCTGGCCGTTGGCGGTGCTGGCCGCCGTCGGGGTCGGCGTACTGGCCTGGGCGACCCGGCGACGCGGCCGGGCCGACTGGCCACGGCTCGCCGCCGGGTTCGGGCTGGCGGCGATCCCGCTGGTCGCCGCGCCGGTCGCCGCGCAGCTGCTGTGGACCGTCGTGGTCCGGCTCCGGCCGGAGTACGCCGACCTGCTCGACCCGTACCGGCCGGTGCCGTACCGGCTGGCGGTGCTGGCGCTGACCACGGCCGTGATTCTCACCTGGTACGCGTTGCTGCGGCGGCGGGTCGGCCCGGCGGCGCTGGCCGTCGGTGGACTGGCCTGGCTTGCCCTGCTCGGTCTGCTGCTCGCCGCCCTCGCCCCCGGCGGGTCCTACCTGGCGACGCTGCCGGCGCTGGCCGGCACCGCCGGCTGCCTGGTCGCCCTGTCGCTGCGGATCACCGGCCCGTGGCCGGTGGTGGCGCTGGCCGCCGGGGCGACGGTCGGCGTGCTGTTGCTGGCGCCGACGGTAGTGCTGCTCTTCCCGGCGCTGGGCATGGGCCTGGGCGCGGCCGCCGCGTTCGTCGCGACGCTGCTGGCGCTGGCCGCGCTGCCGGTGCTGGACCTGCTGCTACCGCAGGCCGGCGGGCAGCGCGGCGTCGCCGCGATCCGGGCCCGCCGGGCCGGGCCGGTGCCGGCGGTCGCCGCCGGGCTCGCCGCGCTGGTGCTCACCGTCGTCGGCTTCGTCGGGGACCGGTTCGACGCCGACCATCCGGTGCCGACCCAGCTGATGTACGCGCTGGACACCGACACCGGCGAGGCCCGCTGGTTGAGCTGGGAGACCCGGCCGCAGCCGTGGACCGCCGGGTACGTGGACCAGACCGCCTCGGTGGCGGACGAGTTCCCGCTGATCGGCGACCATCCACTGCGTACCGGGCCGGCCGAGGCGGCGGATCTGCCGGCCCCGGCGCTGGACCTGCTCGACGACAGCGGGGTGGCCGCCGACGGGCTGCGTACCCTGCGGTTGCGGCTGCTGCAGCAGCGACCGGTCCGGCTGGTGGGGCTGCACGTGGCGGCCGGCGGGCCGGAGGTGGTGTCGGCGACGGTCGCCGGCCGGGAGGTGCCGGTCGAGCCGACCGGCACCTCGTCCGGTGACGGGTGGAGCTTCGGGACGGTGTTCCACGCCCCGCCGCCGCAGGGGCTGGAGGTCGTGCTGGTGCTGCGGGCCGGCGACGGCGCGAACGCCGCCGCCGGCCCGGTCCGGATCCGGGTGGCCGACGGCAGCGACGGCCTGGCGGACCTGCCCGGCTTCACCCCCCGGCCGACCGGGGTCGGGGTGGCCGGTTCACACACCAGCGAACTGGTGACCGTCGCCCGGACCTACACGTTCTGACCTCCACCGCCCGGTGTACGCCCGGGCGGCGGAGGGGTATCAGCCGCGGCCCTGGTCGACGATGAAGGCCGCGATCCAGGCCAACGGCGCGTTCCAGTTGATGGTCAGCTCGTTGGTGGACCAGGACTCGATGTCGTCGATGTAACAGAACTGCGGCGCGCAGCCGGTCAGCAGCCGCTGCGCCACCGGGTCCTGGATGGACGAGTTCGGACCACCGGCGATGGTGCCGCGCGGCGGGTTCGGCAGGTCCGCGTTGAGCTGCCGGGCGTACCAGCGGGAGTGCTGGTTCTGCGACGACACCGTGCCGTAGCCGGTGACGTAGGACATGTTCAGCGCGTTGCGGCCGAAGATGTAGTCCATCGTCTGCAGCACCCCGTCGCGGTACTTCTCCTTGCCGGTCAGGTCGTACGCGGTGGCGATCACGATCGCGTTGTTGACGACGACGCTGTTCGAACCCCAGTCGTAGATGTTGCCGGCCGGGGCGTACGGGATGCCGTACGGGTGGGCCTTGAGCGTGGCCAGGTAGTGGTCGGCCGCCTCGATCACCGACGCCCGCACCTGCCACCAGCCCGGCAGGCTGTTCGGCGTCGTGGCCAGCGCCATCCGGCCCAGCGGCGCGGTCCACTGCCAGCTGAAGGCGCCCTCCTCGAAGATGTCACCGGTGTGGTGCGGCGAGGCGAGCACGAAGTCGCGGAACTCCCGCTCCCCGGTGGTCAGGTACAGCTCGGCGGCCGCCCAGTAGAACTCGTCGGTGACGTCGACGTCGTCGTAGGGACCGCCGCCGGTGGCGTCGGCCGGGTCGGCGTACCTCTCGGGGTTGGCCAGGGCCGCCGCCCACGCGGTGCGGGCCGCGTTCAGGTTGCGGTCGGCGAAGGCCTCGTCGTACGGCGCGAACACCCGCGCCGCCTGGGCGGCGGTGGCCGCCAGGTTGAGCGTGGCGGCGGTCGACGGCGGGTGCAGCTCCCGCAGCTGGGCGTCGAGGTGCGGCAGCAGCGGCAGCCCGGTCCACGCGGCGTCGTGGATCTTGTGGTGGGCCATGCCGGCCAGCGGCTGCCCGGCCGGGACCTGCATCTTGAGCAGGAACTCCTGCTGCCAGCGCACCTCGTCGAGGATGTCCGGCAGCTTGTTGCCGCTCTCCGGCAGGTCCAGCACGCCGTCACGCTGCAACCACGGCTTGCCCTGGTGCACCCGCAGGGACCGCTCGTACTCGTTCATCAGCTGGTAGACGGAGATGCCACCGTTGACGACGTACTTGCCGTGGTCACCGGCGTCGTACCAGCCGCCGGAGACGTCCAACGTGTAGTCACAGACGCCGGGCTGGCACGGCACTTCCAGGTCGCCCTGGTTGGGTGCGACGCCGACGTGCCCGGCCGGGCGGCCGTAGCCGGGCCGCAGCTCGTCGCGGATCTCGATGCCGCTGCGCTGGGTGTAGTAGAACTTCAGCGCGTCGGCGCGCAGCTGCGTATAGAAGGTGGTGCCGATCTCGAACGGGTGGCTGGTCTCGCCGTCGGCGACCAGGGTGTAGCCGGTGCCGGGCCGGACGAAACGGCTGAACGTGATCGAGTGGACATTCTGGCCGGAGGATTCGTCCAGCCCGCGCGGCTTGGTCTTGCCGTTGACGACGACCTTGCCGCCTGAGTCGTACAGCTTCCAGGGCAGCGGGTCGGTGGCGTCGGTGACGAGGGTGGCGTTCTTCGGCCCCTTCGGCAGGTAGCCGACCTGGTTGACCCGTACCCGGGGTCCGGTGTCCGGCACGTACTCCTCTGGCTCCGCCCCGCCGCGCAGCGAGACGTCGTCGAGGCAGAACCGCCACGGGTCGGCGCTGCCGCCGATCTGGAAGGCCACCTGCGCGTTGGGCAGGTCGGTCGGCGCGGTGAAGGTGAACGTGTAGTTGTTGCCGGAGACGCTGACCTCGGGGTTGGCCGCCATGTACTGGGTCCACGGATCGACCGGCAGTTGGATCAACGCCCGGACGATCTTGTTGGGGGTCGCGGTGGCGAAGAACTTGTATTCGTACGTCTCACCGGCGACCAGCGGGACGTCGTCCTGGCCGATGATCACGTCCCAGGGGTTGACGGTGCCGCCTGGAATGTCGGCGCAGAGCTGCTGGCTACTGGAGTCGAGGGTGATGTTGGGGGTGCCCCACCAGGGGGCGTGGCCGTCGTCGAAGGTGCCGTTGACGATCTGTTCGGGTGCCTCGTCCTGCGCGTGGGCGGGAACAGCGGCGGTGAGTGCGGTGGCGGTCAGCGCCGCCACTGCGGTGACGGCGAGCGGAACGGTCCGCCGCCGGGAGAGTATCGACACGCCGGGTCCTTTCGATGGTCGTGCGGCGCGGGCGAGGCTCTGCCCGGCGCGCCGCGTCAGCGGTCGTGCATCGAAAGCAGCGGATGGGAGCGCTCCCACCCGCAGTACTCGAATATTCTCAGCGTGTTTCGAGCATGTCAATAGATCTATGCAGGCGCCTTCAGCGCGGACGCAGCGCCGACACCCGGTCGTAGACCTCGTTGCGGGCCAGCCCGGTCAACTGGCCGGCCAACGACCGTACCGTCCGGGTGTCCAGCCCGGCACCGAGCAGCAATTCGATCACCCGGTCCGGGTCGAGGCCGCCGGCCCCGACGCCGCCGTTGGTCGACCCACCCCGCCGTACGCCCTCCACCACCACGGTGATCTCGCCCTTGACCTCGTCGCGGCCGGCCAGGTCGGCGTGCACCCGGGACAGCGGGCCGCGCAGCCACTCCTCGTGCGACTTGGTCAAGTTGCGCACCAGCGCCGCCGACCGGTCGCCGAGCACCTCGCGTACGTCGGCGAGCATCTCCACCACCCGGTGCGGCGCCTCGAAGAAGATCAACGTGGCGGCCAACGGGGCCAGCTCGGTCAACGCGGTGCGCCGCGCCGCCGACTTGCGGGGCAGGAAGCCGACGTACAGGAAACGGTTTGCCGGCAGCCCGGAGCCGACCAGGGCGCTCAGCGCGGCACTCGCCCCGGGTAGTGGGTCGACCCGCAGCCCGTCGGCCAACGCCGCCCCGACCACCAGGTAGCCAGGGTCGTTGACCAGCGGCGTACCGGCGTCGGAGATCAACGCGACGTCGGTGCCGGCGTTCAGCACGGAGATCAACTCGGCGGTACGGGCCTGCTCGTTGTGGTCGTAACAGCTGACGATGCGGACGTCGATGTCGTGCGCGTCGAGCAGCCGCCTGGCCCGCCGGGTGTCCTCGGCGGCGACCAACCCGGCGGTACGCAGCACGTCCAGCGCCCGCAGGGTGATGTCGCGCGGGTTGCCGATCGGCGTCGGCACCACCGACAGCGTGCCGCGCCGCTGCTCGCCCTGGTTACCCGGGTGACTCTGGTCGCCCCTGTTTCCGTCGGCTGCCTCATTCACCCGGCGATGGTAGCCACCCGGCCGGCCGTGGTCCGACGGTGCGGTCAGCCCGGCGGTGGTCAACCCGAGCGCGGTCGCCAGCCGCCGACGCCGGGCAGGAACCGGCCGACCCGGGCCGCGTACCGGATCCCGCCACGACGCTCTCATCTGCTGCTGGGCGGCAAGGGTCAGCGCGGCACCCGCGACCGCCAGGGCCGGCCCGCGTCCAGGCGCAGCCCGGTGTCACCGATGCGCCGCCATTGGACGACGCTACGCCAGCCGAACGCGATGGCGAGTGCGAGCAGGTAGAGGACGAGAGCGAAGCCGGCGATCACTGTTCCTCCGTTAGGACGTGCAGCAGCAGGTGTCGCCGCGCCAGGCCTCCCGGCCTTCCCTGACGGCGACGGCGGCGATGACGAGGGCGGCTGCCGGGTCGGCCCACCACCAGCCGAACAGCGAGTTGACCGCCAGGCCGACTAGCAGGACGGCGGACAGGTAGGTGCAGAGCAAAGTCTGTTTGGAGTCGGCGACGGCCGACACCGAGCCGAGCTCCCGCCCGGCGCGGCGTTGCGCGGTGGAGAGCACGGGCATGACCGCCAGGGAGAGCGCGGCGAGGATCAGCCCGACCGTGGAGTGGTCCGGGCGGTGTGCGCCCAGCAGTGCCCGTACCGATTCGACGCCGACGTAGCCGGCGAGGGCGAAGAACGATACGGCGATGACCCGCAGCGCGGCGCGTTCCCGGCGTTCGCGGCGTTTGTGGTCGGCGCCGGTGAACTGCCAGGCGACCGCGGCGGCGGAGGCCACCTCGACCACCGAGTCGAGGCCGAACCCGATGAGCGCGGTGGAGGAGGCGACGGTGCCGGCACTGATCGCGACGATCGCCTCGATCACGTTGTAGGTGATGGTGGCGGCGACGAACCATCGGATCCGCCGGGCGAGCGTCGCCTGCCGGACGGCGGACGGCCGGGCCGGGCCGCAATGCCCGGTCAGCTGGTTCTGTTCGGACGGTCGGGTTGGGCCGATCGGGATGAGCGGCAGCTGGGCGGACATCAGCAGCAGCCGTCGGTGTCAGCGGTCGGGCAGGCCGCCGGGTCAACGGTCAGCACCAGGCCGAGCAGGTCGCCCAGGGCGTGGGCGAGCCGGGGGTCGGCCAACTCGTAGCGGGACCGCCGGCCTTCGGGCACCGCCACGACCAGGCCGCAGCCACGCAGGCAGGCCAGGTGGTTGGAGAGGTTCTGCCGGCTGGTGCCGAGCAGGTCGGCCAGCTCGGCGGGATAGCCGGGGCCGTCGCGCAGCGCGAGCAGCAACCGGGCCCGCACCGGGTCGGACAAAGCGTGCCCGAACCGCGCCAGCACCTGCCCGTAGGTCAGCGTCTCCACGACCGCGACAGTACATCAGCTGCTGAATAAAGAAAAGACTGAACCGTTGCCCCGGTCGCTCTGGCTGACCTGGGCCGACCTGGGCTGAACTGGCCGCTCGGGTTGCTCCGGAGCAGGGTGGCTCCGCTGGCCTGATGCCACAGGTGCATCTTGATGCGTCTCCGGCATCAAGCCGAACCAGCCGCCCAGCCTTCTCGGGATCACGCTATGCGTGCATCAAGGATGCTTGGCGTTATCGACTTGTCCTGTGCGGACCCGGTCTGTCGTCGCGTCGGCAGCGGGCCGATCGAGGTGAGGCTGACGCACGTCATTTCGCTTTTTGACGTGCGTCAGCCTCACCTCGCTGAAGTGGTACGCGACCGACCACCACCACCTCCGCGAACTGCAGGACGCCTGCACGGCGGATGCGTGACCGCGCCGCACGTTGCTTGACCTTGTCGTAGCGGCAACGTTTCTACTGGTGGCATGCGAATCGGCGAGCTTGCCGCGCTGGTCGGGATCTCCACCCGGACCGTGCGCCACTACCACCATCTCGGGTTGCTGCCTGAGCCGGAGCGGCTGCCCAACGGCTACCGGGAGTACCGGCTGCGGGATGCGGTAGCGCTGGCCCGGGTACGCCGGTTGACCGAGTTGGGGCTCTCGCTCGACGAGATTCGTGACGTGCTCGCCGACGACCAGGGCCGGGAGCTGCGCGAGGTGCTCACCGAGCTGGACGCCGACCTGGCCCGCCAGCAGACAGCGATCGCCAGCAGACGGCAACGGCTCGCCGTACTGCTGGCCGCCGGCGAGAACCTCGACGAGCTGGACGCCGATGCCACAGTCTCCGAAGAGATGGCGGCGGTGCTGCGTCAGCTGCCGACCGACGGCTCGGCGTTCGCCGCCCTGGACCGCGAGATGCTGGCGCTGCTGGACACCGGGGTCGGGCCGGAGCACCGCAGCGAGTTCAGCGCGCTGTTCCGGCCACTGACCGAGCCGGCGACGCTGGCCCGTACGCAGGAGTTCTACCGGCGGCTTGACGAGATCGCCGACGCCGACCCGACCGACGTACGGGTGGCGTCGCTCGCCGCCGACCTGGAAGGCTTCCTGCCGGCCGAGATGACCGAGGCGATCGTCGCGAACGCGGGCGACGCGGCAGGTATCCAGTGGTTGACCACCATCGCCGGTGAGCTCTCCCCCGCCCAGGCCGAAGTGTTCCGGCTGCTGGTCGCCCGGCTGCGAGGCCGACGATGACCGCGCGACGGCTCGGGGTGGTGCTGCGCCGGCTGGTCGGCTTCGAAGCCGCCGGCCTGGCCAGTCTCTGGCTGTGGGTACGCCGTCGCCGCCACGACGTACCGGAGTCGGCGACCGCGGTGCCCTACGCCGGGGCGGTGGCGTCGACGATGGTGATGTTCCTGGTGGTGTCGATCGTGGAGCTGGTCGCGGTGGAGATCCTGCTGCGGGCGATCGGTGCCCCGGACCCGCTGCGGCACGCGATCCTGATCGTCGACGCGTACGGCGTACTGATCGCATTGGCCGTGATCGCCGCGACCGTGACCCGGCCGCATGTGATCGGGCCCGACGAGATCCGGGTCCGCAACGCCGCGTTCCTGGACGTACGGGTGCCCCGTCGGCTGGTCGCCGAGGTCCGCATGGTGCGCAACTACAACGAGCAGGGCACCATCCGGGTCGACGGTGACGTGCTGATCGTGTCGGCGATCGCGCAGACCAACCTGGTGGTCGAGCTGGCCGAGCCGCTGCGGGTGGTCCGCCCGTTGGGCAGGCTCGCACTCGTACGGACGATCCGGTTCTTCGCCGACGACCCGAAAGCCGCGCTGGCGGCCTGGTCGACGGACCCGGTGCCGGCGACGCCGGTCAGCCGAGCAGCTGCTCCGAGCGCTCCCACAGCCGGCGGGCGAGCTCAGGGTCGTACGCCTGGGAGTTGACGCGCTTGGCGGGCCGGCGCTTCTCGTAGTAGCGGCCGGGCTCCCAGTCGATGCCGGGTCGGCTGGTGGCCAGCCATACCAGCTGGTCGGCGCCCTTCTCCGGGGTGGTCAGCATGGCCCGGGTGACCGGGTTGGTGGTGATGAACCGCATCAACCGGCTCGCCGACTGGGTGCCGAAGCTGGTAGCGACGTTGCCCGGGTGGAAGGCGGCGGCGGCGATGCCTTCGGCGTGGTAGCGACGGTGCAGTTCGGTGGTGAACAGGATGTTCTCCAGTTTGGCGGCGCTGTAGGCGCGTACCGGGTCGAAGTTGCGGTCGAGGTTGAGGTCGTCGACGTCGAGCTTGCCGGCCAGCCGCGCGCCGACGCTCGACGTTTGGATCACGGTGGCCCGCGACGCGGTCAGCTTGTCGATGAGCAGCCGGGTCAGCAGGAACGGTGCCAGGTGGTTGATCTGGAAGGTCAGCTCGAAGCCGTCGGTGGTTTTGGTGGGGTCGCCGAAGACGCCGCCGGCGTTGTTGGCGAGCACGTCGATGCGCGGGTACGCGGCGTCCAGCTCGGCGGCGAGCTTGCGTACCTCGTCGAGGCGGGCGAAGTCGGCGAGGAAGTGCGCCGCGCCGATCTCGCGGGCGACGGCCTCGGTCTTGCGCGGGGAGCGCCCGACGACGACCACCCGGTGGCCGGCGCTGTGCAGCTGGCGGGCGGCCGCGGCACCGATGCCGTCGCTGGATCCGGTTATGACGATCACCTTGGTCATGACGACACTGTACGCCGAAACTGTCAGCTACTGTCAACTGCGACGGCCGGTGCTAGGCTGGGCCACATCATGACTGGAAAGCAACCGACCCTGCGCGAACGCACCCGCCGAGCGGTGCAGCGCGACATCGCCGACGCGGCCTTGCAGCTCTTCGTGTCCCGGGGCTACGACGCCACCACGATCGACGACATCGCGGCGGCCGTCGGCATGTCCCAACGCAGCGTCTTCCGCTACTTCCCGACCAAGGAGGACATCGTCGTTGGCAAGTTCGACCTCGGTGCCGACGACATGCTCGCCAACCTGCGGGAGCGGCCGGCCGACGAACCCGTCTGGACGTCGCTACGCCGGCTGTTCGACATCGTGGACGCCACAGCAGACACGTCAGGCCAACAGCAGGTCAGCAAGCCCGTCCAGCGGGTGATCCTGGAGACGCCCGCGCTGCTCGCCGTCTACCTGCGCAAGCTGCAGAGCATGCAGCACGCCGTCGTCGCGGTGCTACGGGAGCGGGCCGAGGCCGCCGGCGCCCCGTACGCCGCCGACGACCCGACGCCGGGAGCGCTCGCCGCCGCCGCCTTCGGTTGCCTGGTCGCGGCGCAGCACGCCTGGCTGGCGTCCACGACCGAACACTCACTCGCCGACTACGTCGACCGGGCGATGGCGGCCCTCAGCCCGCGATAGGTGGCGTCGCTACCGGCGCGGTGGCCGAGTCGCTACCGGCGCAGCGACGGAGTCACTTCCATCGAAAATGGACGAAAAGTCGACCGAAGTTCTTCGAGTCCTTCTCCACCCGGTGGTAGAGCTGCTTGACGTCCTTCTGGTCGAGGAACCGCAGCACCCGCTTCTTCAGCTGGCCGGAGCCCTTACCGGGGATGATCTCGACGAGGGTGGCCTTCTTGGCCACCGCCTCGTCGATGACACCCCGCAGCGCCCGATCGATGTCCTGGCCACGGTTGTAGATGTCGTGCAGGTCCAGTTTGATCTTCACGACGCCCTTCCGTTGACCTTCGCCTCGACCCGGCGCAGCGCGGCCAGGTAGTCCGAATGCTCGGAACGCATGGCGGCGGCGAGCCGCAGGTGCCGCAGTGCCTGCGACGGCCGACCGAGCCGTTCCAGGGTACGGCCCAGCACGTGATGGGCGTAGTGGTCACTCGGGTCGCGGTCGATCAGCTCGCGCAGCTGCTCCTCGGCCCGGCCGAGCTGCGCAGACTTGAAGTAGGAGCGGGCCAGCAGCTGGCGGACCGCCGAGTTGTCGGGCTCGGCGGCGATGATCGGCTCCAGCAACCGGGCCGCCCCGGATGGATCGCCGGACTCGAAGTACAGGTTCGCCCGGCGGTACTCCTCCAACAGATCCATGGCCGCCCCACCTTCCCGGTCGCGATCACCGACACCCTTGACGCTGGCACAACCACCGGCGGAATGCGACTGTTCCCGTACCGGACATCCGCCGGTCACCCAGTCAGATTCAGGACGACCCGGCACAGACCAGTCAGGGCCGGAATGGTTTCAGGGGTCGGGCCGGTCTCGCGGTCGGACCGGTCTCAGGGTCGGATCAGCGTCCAGGCCCGTACGCCGCCGACGATGCCGGCCGTGTTCGGCACCACCACCACGTCGTCGCCCATCCGGGCCACCTGCTCGGGCCGGATCAGCCGCGAGTTGCCGCCGCCGAGGTAGAGCCGGTCCCAGCAGAACACCGGTCGCAGACCGTCGACGACGCCGCGTACCCGCCGGGACCAGAACGCGTCGCCGAGCCGGCGGCGTTCGTGCTCGCCGACGTAGGTGTCGTAGCTCTGCCCCCAGCGCACCGGCGCCTGGGACAGCTCCAGGTGCGGGGCGAGCCGGCCGCCGTCGAACAGCGCGCAGCCGAGCCCGGTGCCGAGGGTCAGGACCAGTTCGCAGCCGGTGCCGGCGACCACCCCGGCGCCGTGCACCTCGGCGTCGTTGAGCACCAGCACCGGCAGGTCGAAGGCGGCGCCGAGCGCCGCACGGGCATCGAAGCCGGACCATTCGGCGAACAGTCCCGGGTCGACCTTGGTCCGCGGACCGGCCTTCGTCACATAGTGCGGGGTGGCGACCACCACCCCGTGCCGGATCATGCCGGGCATCCCGACGGTGACCCGGTCGGCCGCCGGCAGCTGGTCACTCAACCCGCGCAGGGTGTCGACGAAGCGTTTCGGCGGCAGCGGGTACGGGGTCGGCACCCGCAGCGGCCGGGCCCGCATGGTGCCGGCCTCGTCGAGTACGGACGCCTTGATGCCGCCGCCGCCGCAGTCGATCGCCAGCGTGGAAATCATGCAGCACAGTCTGCCGGTCGGCGGCTACGATCGCCGGGCCATGAGCGCCACGTTGATCGCCAGAGACCTGTCCGCCGGGCACGGTGACCGGCAGCTCTTCACCGGGCTGGACCTCGTCGTCGCGCCCGGCGACGTGATCGGTCTGGTCGGCGCGAACGGTGCCGGCAAGTCGACGCTGCTGCGAATCCTGGCCGGGGTGGACACGCCCGAATCGGGCACGGTCACGCTCGGCCCGCCGACCGCCACCGTCGGGCTGCTGCCGCAGGAGCCGCAGCGCCGACCGGGCGAGTCGGTACGCGACTACCTGGCCCGCCGGACCGGGGTGGCGGCGGCGCAGCAGGCGATGGACGCCGCCGCCGAGGCGCTGGCCACCGGCCAGCCCGGTGCCGACGACACCTACGCGGTGGCGCTGGAACGCTGGCTGGATCTCGGCGGTGCCGACCTGGCCGAACGCGCCGAGCAGGTGGTCGCCGACCTGGGTCTGACGGTGACGTTGGACCAGCCGACGACGGCGCTCTCCGGCGGCCAGGCGGCCCGCGCCCAGCTCGCGTCGCTGCTGCTCAGCCGCTACGACGTGGTGCTGCTCGACGAGCCGACCAACGATCTGGACCTGGCCGGGCTGGCCCGGCTGGAGCAGTTCGTCACCGGACTGCGCGCCGGTGCCGTGGTGGTGTCGCACGACCGGGAGTTCCTGGCCCGTACGGTCACCCGGGTGGTCGAGCTGGATCTGGCCCAGCAGCAGGTCAACCACTACGGCGGCGGGTACGAGGCGTACCTGGCCGAGCGGGAGGTGGCCCGCCGGCACGCCCGGGAGGCGTACGAGGAGTACGCCGACACCCGGGCCGGGCTGGAAACCCGCGCCCGTACCCAGCGCGCCTGGATGGAGAAAGGCGTCCGCAACGCGCGGCGCAAGGCCACCGACAACGACAAGTTCATCCCCCACCTGCGGGGCGAGACGTCGGAGAAGCAGGCGGCGAAGGCGCGGCAGACCGAGCGGATGATCGAGCGGCTGGAGGTCGTCGAGGAGCCGCGCAAGGAGTGGGAGCTGCGGATGGAGATCGCCGCCGCGCCCCGGGCCGGCGCGGTGGTCGCGGTGCTGCGCCGGGCGGTGGTACGCCGAGGCGGGTTCACCCTCGGCCCGGTGGATCTGCAGATCGACTGGGCGGACCGGGTGGCGATCACCGGGCCGAACGGGTCCGGCAAGTCGACGCTGCTCGGCGCGCTGCTGGGGCGGCTGCCGCTGGCCTCGGGCGAGTCGTGGCTCGGCCCCGGGGTGGTGGTCGGCGAGATCGACCAGGCCCGCCAACTGTTCCTGCGCGACGAGCCGGTGTTGGACGCGTTCCGGGCGGCGGCCGACCTGGCCCCCGCCGAGGCCCGTACGGTGCTGGCGAAGTTCGGGCTGCGGGCCGACCACGTGCTGCGTCCGGCGGCCACCCTGTCGCCGGGCGAGCGGACCCGTACGGCGTTGGCGTTGCTGCAGGCGCGCGGGGTGAATCTGCTGGTCCTCGACGAGCCGACGAACCATCTGGATCTGCCGGCGATCGAGCAGTTGGAGTCGGCGCTGGCGTCGTTCACCGGCACGTTGCTGCTGGTCACGCACGACCGGCGAATGTTGGAGTCGGTGCGGCTGACCCGGCGGATCACGCTGGACGGCGACGGCCCCGCACTCCGGTCGCTGCTGGACCTGTCCCTCGACTAGGGGCAGGACCAGGGGGTACGACCGGGTTGCGGGGCGCCGCCGGGGCACTCCGGGTCAGCGGCGGTCGTCGTCCGGTGTCGGTTGCGGCAGCTGCTGGTAGATGTCCGGGATCCCGTCGCCGTCGCGGTCCTGCCGTTCCTGTTCGGAGATCCGCCGGTAGACCTTGTTGCGCCGGCTGAGGACGATGGCGGCGAGCAGCGCCGCGGTCAGCGAGCCGATCAGGACGGCCGCCTTGACGTGTGCGTCACGGTCGCTGCCGGCGCCGAACGCCAGCTCGCCGATCAGCAGCGAGACGGTGAACCCGATGCCGGCCAGCAGGGACACCCCGAGCAGGTCGACCCATTTCAGCCCGCCCAGGTCGGCGCGGGTGAAGCGGGTCATCAGCCCGGTGGCGCCCAGGATGCCGATCGTCTTGCCGAGGACCAGACCGGCGATCACGCCGATCGCCACCGGATCGGTCAGCACCGACCCGATGCCGCCGTCCCGCAGCGACACCCCGGCGGCGAAGAAGGCGAAGACCGGCACGGCGAAGCCGGCGGAGATCGGCCGCCACCGGTGTTCGAAGTGCTCGGCCATGCCGTGCTGCTCGCCCTTGCGGGGCAGCACCGGCACCATGAAGCCGAGCAGTACGCCGGCGATGGTGGCGTGTACGCCGGAGGCGTGCATCAGCGTCCAGGTGATGGCGGCCAGTGGGATCAGCGCCCACCACCAGGTCCTGCCGAACCGCAGCAGCAGCGCGAAGGCGAGCAGCGGCAGCAGGGAGCCGGCCAGGGCCAGGAAGTTGACCTGTTCGGTGTAGAAGAACGCGATGATGGTGATCGCCAGCAGGTCGTCGACGACGGCCAGGGTGAGCAGGAAGGCGCGCAGGCCCTGCGGCAGGTGGGAGCCGATGACGGCGAGCACGGCGAGGGCGAACGCGATGTCGGTGGCGGTGGGGATCGCCCAGCCGCGCAGCGCGCTGTCGCCGGTGTTGAGGTTGATCAGTACGTAGATGAGCGCCGGCATGGCCATGCCGCCGACCGCGGCGATCACCGGCAGCGCGGCCCGGCGTGGGCTGCGCAGTTCACCGGCGACGAATTCGCGTTTGAGTTCCAGACCGACCACGAAGAAGAAGATCGCCAACAGGCCGTCCGCCGCCCAGTGCGCCAGGTCGACGTCCAGGTGCAGCGGTGCCCCGCCGGGCCAGGGCACGAACTGGCCCAGGTCGGTGTAGGCGTCACCCCACGGTGAGTTGGCCCAGATCAGCGCGATGACCGCGCCGAGCAGCAGCAGCCCGCCGCCGACGGTCTCGGTGCGGAGCACGTCGCCGATGAACTTGGCTTCCGCCCAGGAGGAGAGCTGGAACGGACGCCGGGACTCCGGCGGCCTGGTTGAGTCCGACTTTTCACTCGATCCGGACTTGTCGCCGGATCCGGAGGCCTTGGTGGGGGTCGGGTCGGTCATTTAGAGAACTCCACCTCCACGTACGTGCAGCAGGTACAGCGACGCCGGTCCTGGTTGACCGGCGCGTCGATGATGATCACACTATCCGTTCCGGCACGGTTACCGAAGGTCTCCGGTTGGCGACGCCGCCGCCGGGCAACCTCCGGCACCGGTTCTGCCGTACCCCGATTCTTCCAAGGTCATGTCGCGCTGACCAGCAAGTGCGGGGTCTCTCACCGACCCCGTCCGGTGCCGCAGCCAGAGTTCGAGTTGAAGCAACGTGTAGATCTCGCCGGCGTGGTCGAGCCCGGCCTGGTGCTCGTCGAGCAGCCGGCGGACCGCAGCCGGCTGGAACAGGCCACGGTCCTGGAAGGTCCGGTCGGTGAGCAGGTCCCGGGCGAGTTCGCGCAGCTCGGCTCGCAGCCAGCTGGCCAGCGGCGGCCGGGCGTCCACCGGATCGGACGTGACCACCCGGCCCGGCAACCAGCCGGCCGCCGTCCGCCGCGCCAGGTTCCGCCGCCGCCCCGGCACCTTCCACGATGCCGGCAGGCCGGCCGCCCACTCGATCAGTCGGTGGTCGAGTAACGGCGCCTGCAGCCGTAGTCCCGCGCCGGCCGACACCGTCGACCACCGGGCGAGTACGTCGCCGGGCAGGTATCCGAGCAGGTCCGCATCGGTCATCCGGGCCGCCTGGGAGTCCCCCGACGAGGCGAGGTAGGCCGCCTCGGCCAGCAGGCCGCTGTCCACGTCGGCGAGTTCGTCGCGCAGCCGCGCCAGGTAGAGGGCATTCTTCTGCTCGGCGCTGCACTCGGCGACGATCCGCGCGTACCGGGTCGGCGGTGGGCAGCCGGCGACCTCCAGCAGCCGGCCGAACCGGCGCACCGGGGTCCCGGCCATGCTCCGCCGCACCAACGCGGCCCCGGCCCGCTGCAACCCCGGCAGTCCGGCCGGCCGCTGCGGCCAGCCGTTGAGCCAGCCGAGCAGCAGGTGGTGCGGGAACCCGCCGTACAGCAGGGCACCGCCGAGGCCGCAGAACGCCTCCGCCCGCCGCACCCCGGCGTACCGGGCGACCAGGTAGGCCGGGATCGCGGCCGGGCTGGCGAACGGTTCGTCGAACAGGCCGGCGATCTGCTGCGGTACGGCCGGGTCGAGCCCGGTCACCAGATACTCCTGGTGCTCGGTGCCGAGCGCCCGGGCGACGGCTCGCGCCGCCGCCCGCTGGTCGAGCCGGGGTTCGCCGAACCCGACGGAGCAGGTGTGCGTCCTGACGCTGGTGCTGCGGGTCACGGCGGCCGCGACCAGCGTGGCGCTGATCCCGCCGGAGAGCAGCACGTGCGGCGACCCGGTGGCCGGCAGCCGGGAGCGCACGGCGTCGACCAGCCGCCCGCGGAGCTGCTCGGCGGCCTGGTCGACGCCCGGTGCCGACGGCCCGGCAGCGGCGTCGATTGTCCAGTAGCGACGGGTGGTGACCCGCCCGTCCGCCCAGGTCAGCGACGTGCCCGGGGGAAGCTTGCGGATGCCGGCGTAGATCGTCCACGGCGCGGGGACGTACCGGTAGGTCAGGTAGTGGTGCAGTGCGACCGGGTCGAGCTCCTGGCTGGTACGGGGATCGGCCAGCAACGCCCGCAGCTGCGAGGCGAAGGTCAGCTGGCCACCGCTGAGCCGCCAGTACAGCGTCCGCTCTCCGGTCCGGTCGGCCGCCAGCAGCAGCTGGTTCCGGTCGCGGTCCCAGACCGCGATCGCGAAGTCGCCGGTCAGCCTGGTGACAGCCGCCGTACCGTGCCGCCGGTACAGGTCGAGCAGGTCGGGTTGGGCAGTGCAGCTGACCGCGACCGCGTCCGCCGTGGCCGCGTAGTGCGGCGACCGGGTCGCGGAGTACGGCGACCGGGTCGCCGCCCGGTCGCCGTCGGACCAGCGGGCGACGATCGCCGCGCGGTCGTCCAGGTAGCGACCGGTCTGCTGAAGGTCGTGCGGGGTGCAGGCCAGGGCGAGTTGGTCGACGCCCTCTTGGCGGCCACCCACATCACCGACAATACCGACTATTGCTGACATATTGTGACGCTAACCCCAGTTGGCTCCGCCGGGTGTCGAGTTGTCGATCAGGTTCACCCGACGACGCCGGTCAGCCCGAGTCTCGTCTAGATTTTCGCCGATTGGCGTTATAGATACGTAATGTCTGGTTAGCCTGGATCTCTCAGCGATCGAGCCAGAGGTGATCACCTTGACCGGGCGACCTGACCATCAGGGCAATCCGGCACCGGCCCCGGAGAACTGGGCCGACCTGCCCGCGCACGACCAGGGCCAGCACCGCCCCGCCACGGCGGACGACGACTGGGCCGAGTCACACCAGTGGACCATCGACCAGCAGCACGACCAATGGGCCACGGCCGACCAGACATACGACCAGTGGGCGGCCGCCGACCAGCCGCGCTGGGCGGCGGACCAGCCGCAGTGGTCCGACCGGCAGCCGGGGGCCTCGGCGACCAGCCCGGTGACGCTGACCCGGTCGAGCGCCGGCAGTGGCCAGCACCGGCGGCCACCGGCCCGGCACGGCCGTCGCCGGCTGCGCCGCATCGCCCTGCTCGGCATCACCGGCCTGGTGGTCGCCGCCCTCGCCGGGGTGGCCGGGGTGGCCGCCGTCAGCCACTACTACCTCGGCGAGATCAAGCGGATCCCCGACCCGTTCGCCGCCATCCCGGCCGACCAGCGGCCGGCACCGACGCCGGAAGGGCTGACCGTGCTGCTCGCCGGCGTCGACAGCCTCGCCTCCAGCGCCACCGGCGCGGACTCCCCCACCGGGCCGTACGGCCGGACCGACTCGCTGATGGTGGTCCGGATCACCGCCGACCGGGAGCGGGCGTACGTCGTCTCCATCCCCCGCGACTCGTGGGTCCCGGTTCCCGGGCACGGCAACCTCAAGATCAATTCTGCGTACGCGCTCGGTGGCGCCAGCCTCGCCGTGCAGACCGTCGAGAACGTGACCGGGCTGCGCATCGACCACGTCGCCCTGATCGACCTCGTCGGGCTGCAGGACCTGACCGACGCGGTCGGTGGGGTGACCGTGGAGATCCCGGCCGGGACGCCCGGACCGAGCCTGCAATCCAGCTGGCCCGCCGGACCGCAGCGGCTCGACGGCGAGCAGGCCGTCAAGTACGTACGCCAGCGCTACGGCCTACCGGAGGGCGACTTCGACCGGATGCGCCGCCACCAGAACTACCTGCGCGCGCTGCTCGACGAGACTCTCGACCGGGACACTCTGACCAGCCCACGGCAGCTCGGCGCGCTGCTCGACGCGATCACCGCGACCGTCACCGTCGACGACGGCCTGACCAACGACAAGCTCCGGCAGCTCACCTTCGACCTACGCAAGATCCGTAACGACGTCCGGTTCGTCACCGCTCCGGTGGCGAACACCGGGTACGTCGGCGACCAGTGGGTGATATGGCTGGACACCGATCGCGGCGTCGAGTTCTGGAGCGCCGTACGCGACGACACCTTGGAGCAGTACATCGAGCGGTACGGCACCGAGCAGCTCGACTCGGTCGTCGTCCGCTGACCACCTCACCCCTCCCATCAGTCGGACCCGGCGCGACTGCGCACCGGATTCCCCCAGACCGGAAAAACCGGAACGATCAAGGAAGGTAGAGAACCTGTGCGTATCAGCAGACTGCTGACCGTCGGCGCCGCGACGGTGACGGCGATCGCCCTGGCGGCCGCCCCGGCCGCCGCCCAGCAGGACACCACGACGACCTTCGACCTGGACGCCGGCACCCTGGACATGACCGTCCCGGGCACCGCCGACCTGGGCAACGGCGGCAGTGGCACGACGATCACCGGCCAGCTCGGCGCGGTGACCGTCGACGACACCCGGGCCGCCGCCGACGCGTCCTGGACCGCCGAGGTGCAGGCCACCGACTTCACCACCGACGACGGCGGTGACGCGAGCGAGATCGTCACTCCCGGAAACATCGACTACTGGTCCGGCGCGGCGACCGCGACCGAAGGAAACGGCACCTTCACGCCGGGGCAGGCCGACGCCGGCGCGGCCGTCCCGCTCAGTGACGTCACGCCGGTCACCGCGTTCACCCACGCCGGCGGCACCGGGAACAACTCGGCGTCCTGGAACCCGACGTTGGAGGTCAACGTACCGCTGGCGAACGTCGCCGGCACCTACACCGGGACGGTGACCCATTCGGTCGCCTGACCGCCGTCGACGGTGGCTGTCGCTCGCCGTCCTGCTGTGCTGCGTCGCCGGTCTGGGCCACCCGGCCCGGGCCGGCGCCGCCCCGGCCCCGGAGCCGGCGCCCGCCGCCGACGGCGGGATCGGCATCCAACTGCTGGAGGCGCCCACGCAGCGTCGTGCCGATCCACGGGCGCACCGGTACATCGTCGACCACGTACCGCCGGGCACCAGCATCCGGCGTGAGGTGCTGGTGGTCAACAACTCGGGGCTGCACCGACGGATCGAGGTGTATGCCGGCGCCGCCCGCATCGAGCAGGGCCGGTTCCGCTTCGCCGCCACGGGCACCGGCAACGAGCTGACCTCCTGGATCACCGTGGACCGGCCCCGACTGGATCTGGCACCGTACGAGCAGGCCCGGGTCGAGGTGGCCATCGCCGTGCCGCCCAAGGCATCCGAGGGCGAGCGGTACGCAGTGATCTGGGCGGCGACCGGCACGGACGACGGCGCAGACGATGGCACGGACGACGACGGCACCGGTGCGGACAGCGGCACCGGCGGTGGTCAACCGGGCGACCGGCAGGGAGTGCAGGGCGATGTCCGCCAGGTGCACCGGGTCGGCATCCGGGTCTATCTCGACGTCGGGATGGGCGGCGAGCCGCGCTCCGACTTCGAGATCGAAGGGCTGCTGCCGGCCCGCGATGACGCCGGTGTGCCGTCGCTCAGCGCCCGGGTGCGCAACACCGGCGGCCGGGCCGTCGACCTGACCGGCGAGGTGGAGCTGTCCGAGGGGCCGGCCGGGGCGCGGGCCGGGCCGTTCCCGGTGGTACGAGGGACCACCCTGCTGCCCGGGGAGACCGGATCGGTGCTGGTCGAGCTGCCGGGGGACCTGCCCGACGGACCGTGGACGGTGACCGTACGGCTGCGCAGCGGGACCGTCGCCCACGAGGCGACCGGTCGGCTGACCTTTCCGGAGCCGGGCGTGGTCGGCGTACCCGCGTCGGTTCTGAGCGGGATGCTCACCGCGCCGACGGTGATGGGCGGGTCACTGGTGTTCGGCCTGCTGGTGCTCGGCGCTCTGGCGCTCGTGGCTCGGCGGGTTCGCTCGGGGGCCCGGACGGCGTGACCGGGGCCCGGTTCGACCACCACCGGGCCAGGGCCGCGCAGACGATCAGCTGGATCTGATGGAAGATCATCAGCGGCAGGACCAGCAGGCCGAGCAGTTGCGGGCTGAACAGCACGGCCGCCATCGGCAACCCGGTGGCCAGGCTCTTCTTGGCGCCGCAGAAGACCGTCGCGGCCCGGTCGGCGTGGTCGAAGCCGAGCAGCCGGGTGACGCCGAACAGCAGCCCCATCACCACCGCCAGCAGGGCGCCGACGGTGGCCCCGAGAACCAGCAGCTGGCTGACGGCGATCTGCTGCCAGATCCCGGCGACCACACCGGCGCTGAACGCGGTGTAGACCACCAGCAGGATCGAGCCCCGGTCGACCACCGAGGTCAGGCTCTTGTGCCGGCCGATCCAGTCGGCGGTCCACCGCCGGGACAACTGACCGGCGACGAACGGCAGCAGCAGCTGCCCGACGATCGATCCGATCGAACCGGCGGTCAGCCGCAGGTCACCGGTGTTCTGCATGAGCAGCACGGCGAGCAGCGGGGTGAGCGCGACCCCGACGATGTTGGAGAACGACGCGCTGAACACGGCGGCCGGCACGTTGCCCCGGGCGATCGAGGTGAACGCGATCGACGACTGCACCGTCGAGGGGACCACGCAGAGGAAGAGGACCCCTTGGTAGAGGTCGGCTGGCAGCAGTTGCGGGCTCATCACCGCGACGGCCAGGCCGAGCAGCGGAAAGACCACGAAGGTGGTGCTCAGCACCACGGTGTGCAGGCGCCAGTGCCGGGCGCCGGCGAGCGCCGCCGCCGGGGCGATCCTGGCCCCGTGCAGAAAGAACAGCAGGGCGATGCCGACGCTGGCGACGACACCGGCGACCGAGGCGGCGGTACCGCGGACCGGGAGCAGCGCGGCGAGCGCCACGACGGCGAACAGCATCGCGATGAACGGGTCGATGATCAGCCAGCGGGGCCAGCGCATCCGGGTGCTCCAGGTAGCCAGGGGGGTGGTCCACCCATTCTGAGCGGCCGGCCGATCAGCGGGAAAGCTGATCACCGCACTGACTGTCATCGCGTAACGCGATAACATCCGGATCGTGTACGAGCCTGTCCAGCTGCGCAGCTTCCTGGCGGTGAGCCAGTTGCTGAGCTTCACCCGGGCCGCCGAGCGGCTCGGTCTGCGGCAGTCCACGGTCAGCGCGCACGTACGGCGGTTGGAGGAGGCGGCCGGGCGGCCGCTGCTGCTGCGCGACACGCACACCGTGCAGCTGACGGTGGACGGCGAAGCGATGATCAGCTTCGCCCGGGACATTCTCGACGCGCACGACCGGGCCCGCCGGCATTTCAGCACCACGGTGGTACGCGGCAAGCTGCGGCTCGGCGTCTCCGAGGACCTGATCTCCAGTTATCTGCCGGACGTGCTGCAGACCTTCCGCCGCCGCAACCCGCTGGTCGACGTCGAGCTGACCGTGGCGCTGAGCGGCACACTGCACCAGTTGCTGGACGCCCGGGCACTCGACCTGGTTTTCGCCAAACGTCTGGCGGGTCAGTCCCGGGGCGCCCTGGTCTGGCGGGACCGGCTGGTCTGGCTGGGCGCTGCGGACCAGCCGACGCCGCCACGGCGCACCGCCGGGGAACCGGTGCCGCTGGTGGTCTACCCGCCGCCGAGCATCTCCCGGGCGCAGGCGCTCGCCGCGCTCTCGTCGGCCGGTCAGCCGTGGCGGATCGCCTGCACCAGCGGCAGCCTCGGCGGGCTGGTGGCCGCCGCCCGCGCCGGTCTCGGCCTGCTGCCGCACTCGGCCCGGCTGGTGCCGGCCGGCCTGACCCCGGTGACCCCGGCCGATCTGCCGCCGCTGGGCGAGGTGGAGTTCATCCTGCTGTCCCGTCCGGACGCCGATCCGGCGGTGGCGGCGGCGGTCAGTGAGGCGGTCGGGGCCGCCGGTCGACCGACCGCCGGTGGCCGGGGACGGGTCCTGCCGACCGCCGACTGACCCGACCCGGATCGCAGATCGACAGTTCTTGCTGCAAGTTGCCGTCTTTTCTTGCAGATTGCGGCGGCAAAACAGCATGCATCGGGCGAGTCCATCGTCGGCGTCTCCGAGCGTGCGGCCGAAACAAGCTGTTCACAACAGGCCGTCCGATTGTTACCCTCACCACACGCCTGAAAGTGTTTGCGATCCTTGCAGATCCTTTCAGATCCCGTGCCTGTCCCCCCGCAGGCGAGCCGTCACCAGCATTGGAGAACGCTGATGTCCGTACCCGGATCGACCGTGTCCAGACCGATGGCCGCCGCCGTGGCGGCCGTCCTCGGCATCCCGCTGGCTGTCAGCCTGGCCGCGCCCGCCACCGCCACCACCCCCGCCGCCGCCGTCAGCAACGGCGACACCATCGTGCACCTGTTCCAGTGGCGGTGGGACTCCATCGCCGAGGAGTGCGAGACAACACTCGGCCCGGACGGCTGGGGTGGGGTCCAGGTATCCCCGCCGCAGGAGCATGTGGTGCTGCCCAGCGCCGAAGGTGCCAGCTATCCGTGGTGGCAGGATTACCAGCCGGTCTCGTACCGGATCGACCAGACCCGGCGCGGCGACCGAGCCGACTTCGTCGACATGGTCGAACGCTGCCGCGACCAGGGCGTCAAGATCTACGTCGACATGGTGCTCAACCACATGAGCGGCACCGGATCGGTCGGCAGCGGGCCGGGCAGCGCCGGCACCGTCTACAGCAAGTACGGCTATCCCGACCTGTTCGGCGACGGCTCCGGCGACAGCTACGGCTACGCCGACTTCGGCCCCTGCTACCGCACCATCAGCAACTGGGGCAGCAAGACCGAGGTGCAGGACTGCGAACTGCTCGACCTGGCCGACCTCAACACCGCCGACCCGGAGGTACGCCGCAAGATCGCCAAGTACATGAACTCGGTGATCGCCCTCGGCGTCGCCGGGTTCCGGGTGGACGCCGCCAAACACGTCCAGGAAGCCCACCTGGCGGACATCATCTCCCGGCTCGACGACGTGCCCGGCTTCGGCGGCCGGCCCGACCTGTTCCACGAGGTGTACGGCGACGGCACCATCCCGTACACCGCGTACGCACCGTATGGCAAGGTCACCAACTTCGACTACCAGCGGGCGGTCTCCGCGGCCTTCCGCGACGGCAACATCGCCCAGCTGGCCAGCCTGCCGGACTACGGCGGGCTGACCGGCGACCAGGCTGTCGTCTTCATCGACAACCACGACACCCAGCGGGCCACCCCGACGCTCACCTACCAGGACGGCGACCGCTACTACCTGGCCGACGCGTTCATGCTGGCCCACCCGTACGGGACCCCGCAGTTGATGTCCAGCTACGCCTTCGGCCCGGTGGTCGCCCAGGGCCCGCCCAGCACCGGCGACGGCACCACGCTGCCGACCGACTGCGCCAGCGCCGAGTGGATCTGCGAGCACCGCGACGAGCAGGTCGCCGGCATGGTCAGCTTCCGCAACGCCACCGCCGGCACCGGCATCGGCGGCGTCGTCACCGACGGCAACGGCCGGTTCGGCTTCGCCCGCGCCGACCGCGGGTACGCCGCGTTCAACGCGACCGGCAGCACCTGGAGCCGCAGCTTCACCACCGGCCTGCCGGACGGCTGGTACTGCAACGTGGCCCGGGGCACCTACCGGGCGGACAGTGGCACCTGCACCGGCGGCACGATCGCCGTCACCGACGGCGGCTTCCATGCCGACATCCCGGCGAACCGGGCAGTGGCACTGCACGTCGCGGCGCGGCTCGACTGCACCGACCCGGCCGGCTGCGGCCCGGTCGACCCGCCCCCGGGCGACGGCACCCCGGTCACCGCCACCGTGCAGACCACGCCCGGTCAGCAGGTACGGGTGGTCGGCTCACTGCCCGAACTCGGCTCCTGGGACCCGGCCGGCGCGGCGCCGCTGGGCACCGACGCGGCCAGCTACCCGACCTGGACCGGCTCCGTCGACGTCCCGGACGGTACGGCGTTCGAGTGGAAACTGGTCAAGGTGGCGCCGAACGGCATCGTCGAGTGGGAAGCTGGCGCGAACCGCACCGGCGTCGGCGGCACCCCGCTCACCGCCACCTGGGGCCAGCCCGACTCCGGCGGCGAGCAGCCGGGCACCGTCACGGTCACCTTCGACGTCACCGCGACCACCTGGTACGGGCAGGACGTCCTGGTCGTCGGCTCGGTCCCGGCGCTGGGCTCGTGGGACCCGACCAGGGCGGTCGCCCTCGCTCCGGACGACTACCCGGTCTGGTCGGGCAGCGTCACGCTGCCGGCCGGTGAGTCCTTCGAGTACAAGTACCTGAAGCGGGCACCGGACGGCACCGTCGACTGGGAGTCGGGCGGCAACCGCAGTGCCACCCCGGCCGGCGACGCGACGACCCTCACCGACACCTGGCGGTGACCCGACGGTGTACGGCGGACCGGCTCCGCGCGGTCCGCCGTACACCCGGTGGCCGAGCTGATAGCCTCGGCCCAGGTGGACGGACCGGCTACGGACGCCTGCCGTTCGGGAGGTCACCTGTGCGGATCGGGCCGCGGGTAGCAACCGTCGTAGTCAACTACCGGCACTACGACGACACTGTCCGTTGCCTCACCTCGTTGCAGGCCAGTGACACCGCCGACCAGCGGGTGATCGTCGTCGACAACACCGAACGGGAGCACCCCGGACCCGATCTCACCGACCTGCTGGATCCGGCCGTGGAGGTCGTCTCGGCCGGCGACAACGTCGGCTTCGCCGCTGGCTGCAACATCGGGATCCGGGCCGCACTGGCGTCGTCCGCCGAGTTCGTCTGGCTGCTCAACCCGGATGCGGTCGTCAGCGCGGAGACGTTGACCCGTCTGCTGCAGACCGCCGAGGAGCACCCGGACGCCGGGATCGTCGGCAGCCGCATCCTCGACGGCGGACACCCGGCCCGCATTCTGTTCAACGGCGGCGTAATCAAGGGCCACGGGTCCACGTACCACGCCGACGCCGGGGTGTTCGATCCGTCCGTGCCGGACGGGACGGTACGCGACGTCGACTACGTCACCGGCGCGTGTTTCCTGATCCGGCGGGAGACGCTACGCCAGATCGGTCTGCTGTCCGAGGACTACTTCCTGTACTACGAGGAGACCGACTACTGCCTGCGCGCCCAGCAGGCCGGCTGGCGTACCGTCCTCGCTCCCTACTCCCGGGTCTGGCACTACAAACGGTCGGCCGGCAGATACCCGCCGCCGTACTACGTCTACTACATGTGCCGGAACCGGTTGCACTTCAGCAAGCGGTTCTTCACCGCCCCGCTGAGCGAGATCGAGTCGGAGCTGGAGGCGTTCGCCACCTGTTGGCTCCAGCAGGTCGCCACCCATGCCCCGCAGTTGCGCGTCGGCTACGAAAAGCTCGTCGAACTGGCTCTCGCCGACGGCCGGGACGGTCGCCTCGGCCGCCGCGACGACATCGACGCGCTCGTCTGCGGCTAGCCGGAGACGACGAGCGGATCGTCAGCCGGAGACGAGCCCGATCGCCAGCCGCGCGGAGCCCGACGGATCGCCAACCAGATTTGACGCGGTTGCTGTCGCTTCGCCGCCGCTCACCCCGTTGATCCAGTAAAGTTGCTGTTCAGCCACCCCCTGCGCCCCGACTACGCACCGCCCGGCCGACGAGGCCCACGGCGCACCCGCGGAGACGGACTTGAGCAGATACTCCTACAGTTTCGAGCCGGAGGACACCAACAACACCGCCGCCGCCGTCTACCGGCTGGCGGCGAGCGGTGGCCCCCGGGTACTCGACCTCGGTTCGGGGCCGGGCGTCGTCTCCGGCATGCTCGCCACCGTCGCGGGGCGCACCGTCACCTGCGCCGACGTCGACACCGAGGCGCTCGCCGAGGCCCGGGCCGGCGGCGTACAGGAGACGATGGTCGTCGACCTGCGGGAACCGGACTGGCCCGGCGTGCTGGCCGGCCGCGAGTACGACGTGGTGATCCTCGCCGACGTACTGGAGCACCTGATCGAGCCGGGTTCCGTCCTGCGCGCTCTGCGTGACGACAAGATCCTCGCTCCGGACGGTCTGCTGGTCGTCAGCTTCCCGAACATGGCGCACGAGTCGATCATCATCGAGTTGATGACCGGCAACTTCGAGTACACCAGGACGGGCCTGCTGGACTCGACCCACCTGCGCTTCTTCACCCGGACCAGCATGCAGACGCTGCTGGAGTCGAACGGGTTCCTGGTCAGCGCGACACACCGGACGATCCGGTCCGCCGAGCAGACTCCGCACCGGGCCCGCGCCTTCGAGATCAGCGCCGAGCTGCGCCGGGTGGTAGCCCAGCTAGGTGCGGAGGCCGAGACCTACCAGTACGTCATGGAGTGCCGGCCGTCCACCGAAGCGGTCCGGATCAGCCTGGCCGAGCAGCGGCTCGCCGCCGAGCATTCGGCCCACCTCGACGCGCTGGCCGAGAACGAGCGGCTGGCCGCGCAACTCGACGACCTGCAGCACCGGCACCGGCAGCTGGACGAGCAGTTCCGCCTCGCCCAGGACCTGGTCGGCCAGGAACGACTCGACGCGCTGCAGGCCCGTGAGACGCTGCGCCGGGCCGAGCAGGAACGGACGCAGTTCCAGGCGAAGCTGAAGGACTCGCAGCAGAAGGTCAAGGAACTGCAGGAGACGGCGACCAGGCTGCAGACCCGGATCAACAAGATGACCAACAGCAACACGTACCGGGCCGGAAAGATGGTCCGGTACGTGTTCCGGCCGAACGAGGGCCTGCGGGCCGTCAAACGCCGACGGAGCCGGTCGACCAACCGACGCGCCACGACCGGCACCGGTGCCGGTGCCGACAGCTCGGAGGGCCGCAGGGCGCCGGCCACCAACGTGCCGGCCCAGTTTCACGGGCTGACCGCTGATCCGGTGCTGTGCGACGCCTACCGGCGGGCCTGCGGGCAGGACCGGTTCCACCGCTCGGACGCGGTGAAGGTGCTGTTCTGCGTCTCCACCGTCGACCTGGACGCCGGCCGCGGCGACCTCTACGTCGCCGTCGGGATCGGCCGCCACCTGCAGCGACACGGCTACGAGGTCGCGTACCTGCCGGCGGAGCGCTGGGCGGAGCTGCCGCCGGAGACCGACGTGGCGGTCGCCATGATCCCGACGTTCGACCCGCTGACCGTGCCGGACCGCTGCCGGATCGTCGCCTGGGTCCGCAACGAAACCGACCGCTGGCGAGAGCATCCGCACCTCGCCCTGTTCGACACGGTGGTCGCCTCCTCGTCCGCTTCGGTCAGCCGGCTACGCGAGCACTACGACGGGCCGGTCGGGTTGCTGCCGCTCGGGGTGGACACCGAGCTGTTCACCCTGCCCGGTGCCGACCAGGTCCGCGGTGGCGCGGTGACGACGGTCAACTCGTGGGGCCGGGAGCGGCACCTGTACCAGTGCCTGCGTGGGGTGGACATCACCTTCCCGTTCGTCGTCTTCGGCGAGCAGCGCGGGCTGAACTCGTACTTCTCCCGGTACGCCGGCGGCCCGACCAGCTATTTCAACCTGCCGGGCCTGTACCGGCGGGCGCTGCTGGTGCTCGACGACCTCAACCACACCACCCGGCCGTACGGCAACGTCAACTCCCGGCTGCTGGAGAGCCTGGCGGCGGGCGCGCTGCCCCTGACGAACTGCCGGATCGGGCTCGCCGAACTCGGGCTGGCGCAGCTGCCCACGTACAGCGACGCGGCCAGCCTCGGCGACCTGATCGCCCGGCTGACCGGCGACCCCGCCGGCACCGTCGCGCTGGCCGGCCAGCTGTCCGCGGTGGTACGCGAGCGGCACTCGTTCGCCCGCCGGGCGGTGGACCTGCACGCGGTGATCGACGGGCTCGACCCGCAGCCGCGCCGGGCGAACAGCCGGTTCGTCGGCACGTACCCCTACTACCTGGACAATCCGTACCAGCAGCTGCTGATGTCGGGGTTACGCGACGTCGGGGTGCGGTGGTTCCCGGTCGCCGACGCCGTCCGGGTCTCCGCTGCCCCGCACCTGGCCGCCGGTCGGCTGGACAACTACGTGCTGCACGTGCACTGGACCGACCCGATCGTGCACCCGGCCACCGACGCCCAGCAGGCGGCGGCGCGGCTGGCCGAGTTCCAGAACCGGATCGCCGACCTGCGGCGTCGGGGCGGCCGGCTGATCTGGACCATTCACAACGTCTTCCCGCACGAGTGGAAGTTCCCGGAGGTGGAGAAGGAGCTGGCCCGGTACCTCGCCGCCGAGGCCGATGTCGTGCACCTGCTCTGCCCGGAGACGGTGGCGGCGACCGCGCCACACTATCCGCTGCCGCCGGAGAAGGTCCGGATCGTCCGGCACAGCAGCTACCTCGGGGTGTATCCCGACTCGGTGAGCCGGCTCGCGGCCCGTCGCCGGTTCGGGTACGCCGCAGACGATCACGTCCTGCTGTTCTTCGGTGGGATCCGACCGTACAAGGGGGTCAGCGAACTGCTCGACGCGTTCAACGCGGCCGGTGAGCAGGATCCCCGGCTGCGGCTGATCGTCGCGGGGGCGCCGAAACGGCTCGACCCGCGCGACGGGCTGGCCGAACGTTGCGACCGTGACCCTCGGATCACCGCGATGTTCGATCCGGTCCCGGACGAGGAGGTCCAGTTCTATTTCAAGGCCGCGGACACGGTGGTGCTGCCGTACCGCACGGTGCTCAACTCGGGCAGCTTCCATCTGGCGGTCTCGTTCGGCCGCCCGGTGGTGGCGCCACGGGTGGGCGCGTTGACCGCGCTGCTCGATCCGGCGTACACCATCGGCTTCGATCCGGCGGCCCGCGACGGGCTGACCGACGCCCTGCTGGCCTCGACCAATCTGCGCGGCAGACACGTGGAGCTGGCGGCCCGGGCCGCCGCCCGCAGCTACCAGTTCGGCGACATGGCCCGCGACTACGCCAAGATGGTCACCGAACTGTTCGAGACCCCACACCGCGACTGAGCCGGTACGCGTGACGACCGCCCGGTCGCAACCCCGTGGCCGCTGCCCGATCCCGCACCGGTCCGCGGCCTGCCACTGTGGAGGGCACATTGGATGATCACTAGGATCGCCCGGTGATCATCCGACGTACCGCCCAGGCTGTCCTGATCGGACTACTGGGCGTCATCATCCTGCCCGGAACCCCGCCCGCCGGTGCCGACGAGACCACCGAGAACCTGCGGATGCAGCTGGTCCTGGACGTCAGCGGCTCGATGCGGGAGCCCGACATGAACGGCCAGACCCGGATGGCCGTCGCCCAACGCGCGTTCAACGAGGTCGTCGACGCCGTGCCGGCCGGCACCGACCTGGGCATCCGGGTCCTCGGTGCCACCTACCCCGGCGACGACAAGGCACTCGGCTGCCAGGACACCCAGCAGATCGTGCCGGTCGGGCCGGTCGACCGCGACCAGGCGAAGGCCGCGATCGCCAGCCTGCGGCCCACCGGCTTCACCCCGATCGGGCTGGCGCTGCGGGAGGCGGCCAAGGATCTCGGCTCTGGTGAGACCGCCCGCCGCATCGTTCTGATCACCGACGGTGAGGACACCTGCGCCCCACCCGACCCGTGTGACGTCGCCCGGGAACTCGCCGCCCAGGGCACCCGGCTGATCGTCGACACGCTCGGCCTCACCCTCGACGACAAGGTCCGCCAGCAGCTGGTCTGCATCGCCGGGGCCACCGGCGGCACGTACACCACCGCGCAGAGCGCCGACCAGCTCGCCGACCGGATCAACCAGCTGGTCGACCGGGCCCAGGACACCTACACCCAGACCCCGGAGCTGGTCACCGGCAGCACCGACTGCACGGCGGCACCACTGCTCGCGGCCGGCGTCTACACCGACCGGGAACGCTTCGAGGAGCACCGCTGGTACCGCGTACCGATCCGAGCGGACCAGGAGCTGCGCGCCTCGGTGAGCATCGCGCTGGACCGCCCGGTGAACCGGGACTACGGGATCCTGCTCCGCGCGGTCCATCCCAACGGCCGTGAACTGGTCCGGGGTACCGACGCCGGCAGCGGCCGGACCGACGTACTGTCCACCGGCCTGCGCTGGTCCGCCGGCCCGGAAGACGACCGGACCGACGACACCGACCGGGCCGACGACACCGACCGGGCCGACGACGCCGATGGAACTGCTGACCTGGCCGGTACTCCGTCCGCCGCCGCGCCGACGGCCGCCGGCGTGGAACCACCGCCCTCCGAGGTCTGCCTGGTGGTCAGCAACTCGTTCGCCGCCGCCGGCGGGGCCGGTGACGCCCCGGGCATGCCGATCGAGCTCACCGTCGATCTGGTGGCCGCCTCCCCCACCCCGGAAAGCCCGGGCCTGGGCCGCGGCTGGCTGCTGCTGATCGTGCTCAGCCTCGCGGGGCTGGTCACCGGAGTCTTCGCCGGCTGGCTGACCCGCTGGTGGACCACTGTCTGGAAGGAGAGCTGAGTTGACCCGTCGTACATTCCGGCTGACCCGCACCGGCCTGGCCGTCGGCGCCGCTGGCGCCGCCGTCCTTCTCGTCGCGACCCCGGCGGCGGCCGACGGCCCCACCCCGGCACCGGTGGAGGCCACTCTCACCAAGGCCGGTACGTCGTTCCTCACCGCTGCGGCGGTCCACATCGACCAGCCGGTTCGGGTCTCCGCCGCGACCGGCGAGTACCTGTACTGGTCGTTCCCGGCCCAGGCCGGGCAGACCAGCTCGATCGCGGCGACCGTGACCCTCGCCGATCCGGCGACGCGCAGCGGCGCGTCGACCTGGACCATCGACGTGTTCGACGGGCTGCGCCGCCGCCAGCCGTGCACCGCGGGCATGCAGGCGCCCGTCGGATCCGCCACCGACCGGCAGGTACGGGCGGGCTGCGTACTGCGGCAGGTCCGGGCCTGGGCGGAGCCGTGGTCCGCCGATCCACTACCCGGCACCTACTACGTCCGACTCTCCGTCACCGACCTGCCGGAGCAGGACCTCGGTCTGCCGGTGCAGGTCGAGCTGCGGGTGAGCGCCGACGTGTCGGGCGACACCAGCCCGGAGGGCGGCCGGCTGGCGGCGCCGCTGACGCCGACCGTACGGCAGGGGGCGGTGCTCACCAGCGCGGCCGACGGCACCGACACGGCCGACGGCACCGACACGGCCGACGGCACCGATACGGCCGACGCCGCCGGACAGGTCAGCGAAGAGTCCTGGTGGGATGGTGTCGTCGGCTGGTTCAGCGGCTGGTTGCCCGGCCTGACGAGTCGGTGGATCTGGACGGTGGCCGGTGGTGTACTGGCCGCCGTCGGTGGCGTGGTCGGCTTCGGGCTGACCCGCCGGCCGCGCCGCCGGACCGGCCCCGCCGCAGCCGGCTGACCTGCTGACCGGCTGCGGGCTCCGTCGGCCCGGCCGGTGGACTCCGTCGGCCCGGCCGACGGCCCGGTCAGCCGGCGGCTGCCAGCCGGCGCATCGACTCGGCCGGCAGCCGGCGTCCGACCGCCACCACCGGCCGTCCGGCGGGCGTGCCGTCGCCCGAACCGGTGACGGCCGGGTCGATCTCGGTCAGCAGCCGGCGGAACAGCGTCGGGCGGTCCACCCGGATCACGGTGCTGCGCCCGCTGCGCTCGACGACCGTGTGCGGCAGCGCCAACGCCGGTGCGGCACTTCGCAGCAGCGCCGCCGCCGGGGTGCTCACCGAGATGGCGAGCACCCCGGCGGTCCGGTCCGCCGGAGCCAGCAGCGCGGCCATCCGCCAGACGGCCAGCGCAGCGGGGTAGTGCGCGGCCGCCAGCCCGGGACTGCCGAGCATCCGCCGCCCGTCGCGCCACGCGCCGGCCAACGCCCGCAACACCCGGTGGTACCCGTCCGAGGACACCTCGACCCTGGTCAGCGACGTGCATGCGCCGACCGGGCTGGTCACCGACCAGGTGATCGTGGACAGCAGGCGGGCGGTCCGGGCCGCGGCCGCGGGCTGCTCGGTCTGCGCAACCGGTAGCTGCCGGTCCGCGGTGGTCGACGCCGCCCCCAGCCGGCGCCAGCCGACCGGCCGCCGCTCGTTCCAGCAGAACGCGGCCTCCAGCAACGGGTACGCGCCGAGCGGGCCGGCCGCGACGGCGCGCAGCACCTTCTCGGTGCCGCCACCGGGCCGGCTGTCCGCCCCGGTGCAGGCGTCGCCGGCACCGCCACTGCCGGCCGTGGTCGGTAGGGTCATGACTGAACTCCTCTGCCACGTTCACGGACGCGCCCGCCAGGGGCGCGCAGGTCAACTTGCCGGGATGGACCGCTCCGCCACGAACCGGCCCTGCTGGACGCGGAACGCCCAGACCACCACCGACGACGCCACCAGCTCGCCGGTGCCGGTCCAGGCGATCCGGGTGGTGACCCCGGGCGCGTCGTAGTCGTCGACGAACGCGGCCATCGCGGCCCGGTCTCCGTGTCCGGCCTGGATTCCGGCGAGGAACACCGTCGCCGCGTCGTACGACTCGGCGGAGTTGGTGCCCGGATCCACCCCGAAGCGTTCCCGGTAGCGCTGCGGGAACTCGGCCCCGGCCCGCTCCGGCGGCAGGCAGGGGCAGGTGATCACCACCCCGGTCTCGGCGTCGTCGCCGGCCTCGCGGAGAAAGCCGTCCGCCTTCGCCCCGTCACCGGCGACGAAGGTCGCCGGGATGTCGGCCGCGCGGAGCTGTCGGCGCAGCCGACCGGCTTCCGCGTAGTAGCCGCCGTAGAAGACCACGTCGGCGTCGGCGGAACGGATCTGCCCGACGACCGCGCTGAAGTCGGTCGCACCGGCGGCGACCGTCGCCCGCTGCACCACCTTGGCGCCGAGTCCGGCGGCCACCTGGTCGGCCAGCCCCTGGCCGTACGCCCCGCCGTCGTCGACGACGAACACCGCCGTGCCGCCCAGCGCCTGGTCGATGTACCGACCGGCGGCACGCCCCTGCGCGGCGTCGTTGCCGACCAGCCGGTGAAAGGTGGACCAGCCGCGTTCGCTCAGTTCGGTACGGGTCGCCGAGGTGGTGATGGTGGCGACGCCACCCTGGTCGAGGATCGGCAGTGCCGCTTCGGCCTCGCCGGAGAAACCCGGACCGACCACCCCGATGATGCGGGCGTCGTTGACGATCTGCTGGGCCAGCGCGGGGGCCTGCTTCGGGTCGCCCTGCGAATCGAACTCGACCAGCTCCACCGGGCAGTCCGGATGCTCCGCCCGGTACTGGTCGAAGGCCAGGCGGGCGCCGTCGCGGACGTTGCCGCCGAGGTCGGCCGAGTCACCGGAGAGCGGGCCGAGGACCGCGATGCGGCTGCCGCAGGCGCTGGCCGGTGCCGTCTGCTCGCCGCCGGCCGCGACGCATCCGGTCAGCACCGACAGCAGGCCGAGCACCGCCGTCGGCCGCAGCAACGTGCGCACGTCCACCTCCTGTACCCGGTCGGACCCGCCTATCCTGCTGGTAGGAGCGTGAGGTTTTGATGAGACGGTTGGTCCTGAGCGCGGTGTTGACCCTCACCGGGTTGGTCCTCGCCGGGTGCAGTGACCCCGGGGCGGGGACCCCGGCGGGTGTTTCCGCCGCGCCGTCGTCCACCGCGACCGGCACCGCGTTGTACGCGGTCGACTCCCGGACGCTGGACGAGATCGTCATCGACGCGCAGGGGTTCGTGCTGTACCGGTCCGACCGGGACACCGCGGCACCGACCTGGTCCGCCTGCGAGGGACAGTGCCGGCAGTCCTGGCTTCCGGCCCCCTGCGAGGGCGAGGTACGGGTGGAGGGGATCGACCGGCAGCTGGTCGGCTGCTTCGACCGGTCCGACGGGAGCCGGCAGCTGAGCCTGGCCGGCTGGCCGCTGTACGGGTACGCCGGTGACCGGATGCCCGGCGACGCGAACGGTCACGGCCAGTCGGGCATCTGGTTCGCGATCCGCCCTGACGGCGACAACGCGGTCTACGTGCCCTGATCGGGTGGTCCCGGCACACTGGCCGGTCCGCTCGGGCATACCGCCCTACCCGCCCTACCCGCCCTGACCGCCGGGCAGCCGCAGCCGGGCCTCGGCACCGCCGCCTTCGGCGTTGACCAGCCGCAGTTGCCCGCCGTGCAGTTGCGCCACCCAGCTGGCGATGGCCAGCCCGAGCCCGGTGCCGTCCTCGGTGCCGCTGCGGAACCGCTGCTCAGGCGCGGCGGCGACGGCTTCGCTGAGCCCGGTGCCGTGGTCGCGTACCCGTACCGTCGGCGGTCCGCCGGTGACCTCGAGCCGGATCTCGGCCGGCTGGTCGGCGGCCCGACCGTGCTGGACCGCGTTCTGAATCAGGTTGCGCAGCGCGATCCGGACCAGCGCCGGATCGCCGTACGCCACCACCGCCTCGGTGACCGGCACCGCCCGGTGCGGCGCGACGACGGTGTCGGTCAGCACCTCCTCGGCCAGTTGGTCCAGGCGAAACGGCTCGCGGCGCAGGTCGCGCAGGCCGGCGACGAGCTGGGCCCGGGTGAGCAGGACGGAGACCGAGTCGGCGAGCCGGTCGGCGGAGCGCACCACCTGGCGCAGCGCCGCCGGGCGGCGCTGCGGCTCGGCCAGCGCGGTCTCGGAGACGGCACGGATCACGGTCAACGGGGTGCGCAACTCGTGCGCGGCGTCGGCGACGAACCGTTCCTGCTGGTTGAGCGCGTCGGCGATGGGCTCGGTGCCGCGGCGGGCGAGCAGGTAACCGCCGGCGCAGGCCAGCGCGGTGAAGCTGACGCCGCCGGCGACCAGGGCCAGGGCCAGCCGCCGGTTGGCGGTCTCGGCCGGCCCGGTGTCGCCGAGCACCACGACGGCGCCGGCCACCGCCCCGGTGACGGCGTGCTCGAACGGTACGGCGAGCAGCGGGGTGGGGGTACCGGCGGTGTCGCCGACTCCGCCGGCGAGCTCGGTGCCGGAGGTCCAGACCGTCCGGGCCGGTGCGAGCAGGTTGTCCGGCGGGACGACCGGCAGCCTGGCCGGGTACGCGAAGACCAGGCTGAGGTCGGTTCGGCCGGCCTCGTAGACGTAGACGGCGGTGGTGCCGTTGGCGACCGCGTTGTCGAACAGTTTGTCGAGTTGCAGCGCCCCGGACTCGTAGTAGAGCAGGGCGGCGGCGGTGCTGGCGGTACGCCGCAGCTCGGCGGCGACCACCTCGTCCCGCTGCCGTCCGTCGACCAGCAACGCGACGGCACCCATTCCGGCCAGGCCGACCACGTTGATCGCCATCACCAGCAGCGTGATCCGGATCCGCAGGTTACGCAGCCGGTCAGCGGTCTGCAGCGGCTTGCCGCCCCGCCGGTCGCGGCGGTTCACGCCGGCGCCCCGCCGACCCGGCCGGCGGTCACGACGGCGCCCCGCCGACCCGGTAGCCGACCCCGCGTACGGTGTGGATCAGCTGCGGCTCGCCGAGCTTGCGGCGCAGCTGGGCGACCACCGCGTCCACCACGTTCGAGCTGGGGTCGGCGAGCTCGTCCCAGCAGTGTTCGAACAGGTCGCTCCGGCTGACCACCGCCGGGCGCCGGACCAGCAGCATCTCCAGTACGGCGAACTCCTTGCGGGTGAGCGTCAGCAGGACGCCGGCGCGGCGCACCTCCCGGCGGGCGGCGTCGACCTCCAGATCCGCCACCCGCAACAGCGGCGGGGTGGTTGCGCCGCGGCGTCGGCAGAGCGCCCGGACCCGCAGCACCAGTTCGGCGGTGACGAACGGCTTCACCACGTAGTCGTCGACACCGGCCTGGAAGCCGGCGATCCGGTCCCCGGCGCTGTCCAGCGCGGTGAGCACCAGGGCCGGTGTGGTGAGCCCGGCCCGCCGTCGGTGGCCGAGCTGGTGCAGTGAGTCGCCTTCCGGAAGGATCCGGTCGAGCACCAGGCAGTCGTAGTCGTTGATGCTCATGCTCAGGTCGGCCTGGCTCCAGTCGGCCGCCTGGTCGACGGCGAATCCGCCGGAGCGCAGCGCGGTGACGACGGCGCTGCGTACCTCGGGGTCGTCCTCGACCACCAGCACCCGCATGCGGGCGAGGCTAGCAAGCCGCCGTCACCAGCGCGTCTTCGACGAGGGGTCAACCCGAGGACGTGCACCGGTCGCCGTTGAGCAGGAAGTCCGTGGGCGGCGTGTTGTCCGCCGAGTACCTGAGCACGAAACCGAGTTGTACGCTGCCGCTGGCCGGGATCCGGCTGTTCCACGGCGTGTTGGTGACGGTGATGTCCGGCGGGATCAGGTCGACCGGTTCGGCGCCCCACAGGTGGCTGATCTGCTGGTCGCCGGGGAAGGTCCAGCGCAGGGTCCAGCCGTCGATCACGGCCGGTCCGGCGTTGTGGATGGTCAGCTGGGCCTGGAGGGCTCCGGGCCAGTGGTTCACCACCTGATAGCTGACCTCGCAGACCGGTGCCGCCGGCAGGGTCCGCACGGTCAGTGGCTCGGACGGTGGTGACGTGTTGCCGGCGTCGTCGTGGGCCCGCACCACGAAGGTGTACGCGGTCTGCGGCCGCAGTGCGCCGACCCGGGCGGTCGGTCCGGTCGGCGGGTGTTGCGGGGCGGTCGCCACCGGGGTGGTGGAGCCGTCAGGGTCGACTCGCAGCACCTCGTACCAGGCGACGTAGACGTTGTCGACGGACGGCTGCCACCGCAGGGTGACCGAGTCGGCGCCGATCGTGGTGGTGGTCAGCGCGCTGGGCGCGGTGGGTGGCTGGTCGTCGCCGGGCGGCATGGTCAGGCGCAGGCTCGGGCTGGCCGGCGAACGGTTGCCGGCGGCGTCGAGCGCGTACACCCAGAACTGGTACGTCTGCGACGGCCCCAGCCCGCCGATGGTGATCGCGTAGTCGGGGGTCGTGCTGATCACGACGTAGTCGGTGTGCAGTCGGGCGACCTCTTGACATCCTCTCCGCCCTGAAGGACGGAGATTCCCTCCACGCTGCGCGTGGAACACGCAGCGTCCGGGTGGGTTACCGCTTCACTGCGCGCCGCCGGGACAAGTCCCGGTCTTACGTGCGCTCGACGGTCGTTGAAGTCCGCCTGTCCGGCGGCCTTGATGTTGATGGCGGCGTTGATGTCCCGGTCGTGGTGACTGCCGCACGGGCAGTCCCACTCCCGGACGTTCAACGCGATCTTCTCGTTGATCCGGCCGCAGTCGCAGCACATCCGGGTGGACGGGAGCCACCGGTCCACCCGGGCGAACGCGCGCCCGTACCGCTGCGCCTTGTACTCCAGCATGCCGGTGAAGGCGGCCCAGCCCGCATCGTGCACGGACTTCGCCAGCAGAGTCCGGCCGAGACCGACAACGCACAGGTCCTCGACGTACACCGCTTGGTTCTCGCGGATGATCGCCGTGGACAGCTTGTGCTGCCAGTCCCGCCGGGTGTCGGCTACCCGCGCGTGAGCGCGGGCCACCTCGATCACGGCTTTCCTACGGCGGTTGCTGCCCCTCTGCTTGCGTGAGAGTGCCTGCTGCAACCGCTTGAGCTTGCGGGCCGCGCGGCGCAGGAACTTCGGTGCGGTCACCTTCGTGCCGTCGGACATGACCGCGAAGTGGGTCAGGCCCAGATCGATGCCGATCTCGGAGTCGACCGGCGGCAGCGTTTCGTCCTCGCCGATCTACACGACGAACGAGGCGAAGTACCGGCCTGCTGTGTCCTTGATCACGGTGACCGAGGTGGGATCCGACGGCAGGCCGCGCGACCAGCGCACCGGAACGTCGCCGATCTTCGGCAGCCGCAGGCGGCCGTTGTCACAGACCTTGAACCGGGAGTTCTTCGTGAACCGGATCGCCTGCCGGTTGTCCTTACGGGACCGGTACCGGGGCGGGGCCACCGTGCGGCCCCGGCGTTTGCCGGACAGCGAGTTGAAGAAGTTGCGGTACGCGGTGTTCAGATCGGCGAGGGCCTGCTGCAACACCACGGCCGACACCTCACCCAGCCAGGCCCGGTCCTCGCTGGCCTTGGCCGCTGTGATGACCAACTTCGACAGGTCGCCGTCGGAGATGTACTTCTCGCCCGCCTCGCGGGCCTGTTGACGCAGCCTGAGTCCGTCGTTGAAAACCACGCGGGCACACCCGAACGCCTGCGCCAGCGCGGTGCGCTGGGCGGCGTCCGGGGTGATCCGGTAGTTGTAACGGAGCTGCACGGCCATCACTGTATCATGTTGGTTTATGGTCGAACTTCGAGGCATCCGCACCGGCAGGCACTGCACTTTCGCGATGCATGTCCACTTGGTTTTCGTAACGAAGTTCCGGCACAACGTGTTCGCCGACCGGCACCTGACCCGGATGGAGGCGATCATGCGAGACGTGTGCGCCGACTTCGAGGCCGAACTGGTCGAGTTCAACGGCGGCCACAACCACGTCCACCTGCTGGTCAACTTCCCGCCCAAGGTCGCCGTGGCCAGGCTGGTCAACAGCCTCAAAGGGGTCTCCTCGCGCCGCCTCCGGCAGGAGTTCCCCGACCTGGCACGCCACTACTACCGGGCCAACAAACTCTGGTCCGGCTCGTACTTCGCCGGGTCTGTCGGCGGCGCACCGTTGAGCGTCATCAAGCAGTACATCGAGCAGCAGAACCGTCCCGGTTAAGGCACTGCTCGGGCCTGGCGGCCCTCCCAGCGCGGGCCTTCACCCCCGGCCTGAAGGCCGGAGCACTGGCCCGCATTCCGGTAGCCGGTCACCCCGACGTCGTCGGTGGCCGCCGTCCAGACCAGGGTGACGTCGGTGGTGCTGATCTCGGCGACGGTCGGGGTGCCGGGAGTGGTCGGCGGCTCGGTGTCCGCCGCGGCGAGCGCCACGGACGCCGGTAGCAGGGGTGGGCCGAGCAGTGCGGCGGCGACCGCGACGCCGAGCCGGCGTCGGGTGTGGTTGGGATCGCGCCGGATCCACCGGCGGCAGCGGTGCGGCGGTTGCGGCATGGACATCTCGCTTTCGGTGCGGCCGCCGGGACGGACCAGCGACCTTGATATCCATGATTGTCGATTGACTAGCCGGGCACCACCGCGCCGGCGGCGCGCGACCGGATCGTCCGGTCGCGACCAGCGGATCGACCGACTGTGAGCTTGCCCACTACCGATCGACGAACCTCGAACCCATGCGGGGCGACGGAAAGGGCCCGGTCCGACCGTCGCCACAGACCGGGCGCGGCAGCCCAGCCGCTGCCCCAGGCCCCATATACAACGAAGCCTGCCGATGCATCGGCAGGCCGGGCAGCACTGTCGGACGGACCGGCGTCGCGGTCCTGACTTGTCGGCGATTCCCCGCCGTAACAATCGAGGACTAGCGTGGGGACGGGGAGGGCAACCCCCGTCCCCACCATCAGTTGCTAAACACGCACGAGCGGTCTGGCGTCCAGGTCGTGCGTGACGCGCGGGAGCCGGGCCACGCGAGTGGCTCTGGTTCCACCTCCTCTCGACAGGTGGTGCGCGGGCTGGCGGCGGAGTCCGGGCTTGGCCCGCCGCCAGCCTCGGGAGCTGTGCGGTTGACACGGTGATGTCGCCATCGCCGCGCCACGCGTCGACTACTTCAGCGGGGCACATCCATCGATGGAAGCGCTCCCATGCAGGGACTGTAGCCTGAGTCACGAGTTTGCGAAAGTCCGGCGGCTGATCAGCTCACGAAATGAAGGTGTGATGAGGCGGTCACGCCCATGTTCACCGGCCGAACTGCTGAACCGCCGTGGTCGCCCCGGCGACGATCAGCAGCGCATCCGGCGGGATCAACGTCTCAGGTCCCGCGTACCTCAGCTGCCGGTCCCGCTCCTTGATCCCGACCACCGTGATGCCGTACCGCTGACGTAGCCGGGACTCGGCCAACGTCCGGCCGGCGGCGTCCGGTGGGGCGCAGACCTTGGCGATGGCGAACCCGTCGTCGAACTCGATGAAGTCGAGCATCCGACTGGCCAGCAGGTGGGCCACCCGGTCACCCATCGCCGCCTCCGGAAAGATCACATGGTGCGCGCCGACCGAGGCGAGGATCCGGCCGTGCTTGGCGGTGATCGCCTTCGCCCAGACCTCCGGGACACCCAGCTCGGTCAGCGCCACCACGGTGAGGATGCTGGCCTCGACGTCCGAGCCGATGCCGACCACCGCGCGGGGGTAGTCGGCGACGCCACACTGGCGCAACGCCTGGTCATCGGTCGAATCCGCCTCGACCACCCTCGGCAGCCGCTCGGACCAGCGGTGCACCCGTTTGGGGTGCTCGTCGATGCCCAGCACGTCGTGGCCGAGACGGAGCAGAGACTGGGCGACCTGACCACCGAACCGGCCGAGGCCGATCACCACCACGCTGTCGGCGTCCGGCGGCCCGACCGGGGAATCGTCATCTCTCATCGAAGATCCGTCCGACGCTGCGACTTTCCCGCTTTTCCTCATACGCACTGTAGTCAGCCGCTAACCTCGGCGCAGCGAATCCGGCCCGCCTGACGACTTGTCGTACGCCGCCGAACGCAGACAGTGGACATCACCGAAAGTCGTTGCCTGGTAACGGATTTTTCAGCTCAGTCAGGATTGTCGAGGTGTTGATGCCGGTGACCGATCCGGTAAGCTTGCCGGCGGTCTCCGCCAGGCGGCGCCCACCGGTGCCGGCGGTGACCGCCGCCCAATCACCCTCCGGGGTGAGCCGGGGAACCACGTTTCCACCGGGGTGAATCCGCGCCAGCGGTAGGGATCGTTCCGTCCCGAACCCGTCAGCTAACTCGGTCGGCGGCCAAGGAAAGGAACAGGATGACCGCACCCCTCCGCCGGCGGATTCCGACGGCCGCGGCCCTCGCCGCCGTCGCCGCCCTGCTCGCCGGCTTCGTCGTAGCGTCGCCGGCCGCCGCTCAGGATCCGGACGACGAAGGCGCCCCGCCACTGCTCAGCGAAGTGCTCGAATCGACCGGCCGGGGCTACGTCGAAGCCAAGGCGGCGGTCGACGAGTCCCGCAAACGCCAGTTGAAACTCAACCTCGAGTTGGAAAAGGTCGAGGAACGGATAGCGGCGCTGACCCCACAGATCGGCCAGGTCGCCTCCAACTCGTACCGTCTCGGTCGGATCACCCCGGTGATGGTCCTGCTCAACAGCGCAGACCCGGACGCGTTGCTGGAACGCGCCGAAGGCCTGGACATGATCGCCATGCACGACAACAAGCGGATCCGGGAGCTCAACGAGGCCCGCGAACAGGCCGCCCGGGCGGTCGCCGCGATCGACGCCGAAGTGGCCCGCGAGGAACAGCAACTCGAAGCGATGGCCCGCCAGAAGAAAGAGGCCGAAAAGGCCCTGCAACTGGTCGGCGCGGTCGCCACCAACGGGTTCGTCTCGGCCACCTCGCCGGTCGCCGCCCAGGCGCCGCGCAACTCGGACGGTTCCTGGCCGTCCCAGTCGTGCAGTCTGGACGACCCCACCACGAGCGGCTGCATCACGCCGCGCACCATGCACGCGCTGAACGAGGCGAAGAAGGCCGGCTTCACCCGCTTCGTCTCCTGCTTCCGCCCCGGCGGACCGTTCGAGCACCCCAAGGGGCGGGCCTGCGACTTCTCCGCTCAGCAGCAGGGGTTCGGCGGCGACGCCTTCGGCGACGACCGGCTGTACGGCAACAACCTGACCGCCTTCTTCGTCCGCAACGCCGACAAGCTCGGCATCCTGTACGTCATCTGGTACCGGCAGTTCTGGTCACCGACCACCGGCTGGAGTTCGTACAGCGGCGCCGGCGGCGACCCGAACAGCGACCACACCAACCACGTACATCTGTCCCTGCTGTGACCTGACCTCACCTCGTGCGGTGCCGGGCCGGCCCGGCACCGCACGAGACGTAGGTCGTCAGTCGGTACGCGCCGACCGGCGTACCGGTGACCGGCCGGTCGGCTGCTGCGGCGGCGGACCGACCGGGCCGGCCGGCGGGATCGCCCGGGTGACCGGCTTGTCCGCAGCCACCGTGATCGATTCGCCGTGGTGGGTCAGGTCAACGGTGGCGTTGGGGTCGACGTCGCGCAGCGAGTAGGTCACCTCGTCGTGCTGGACCGCCACCCGCAGCCGCAGGCCCCGCCACATCATGGCGAACTCCAGCCGGTTGATCCGCTGTGGCAGCCGGGGAGCGAAGGCCAGCTCCCCGCCGTGGTCACGCATCCCCCCGAAGCCAGCGACCAGCGCGAGCCACGCCCCGGCCAGGGCGGCCACGTGGATGCCGTCGCGGGTGTTGCGGTTGATGTCGTGCAGGTCCATCAACGCGGCCTCACCCATGTAGTCGTGGGCGAGCTCCAGATGGCCGGTCTCCGCGGCGATCACCGACTGGGTGCACGCCGACAACGACGAGTCCCGCACCGTACGCCGCTCGTAGTAGGCGAAGTTGCGGGCCTTCTCCTCCTCGGTGAACGCGTCGCCCCGCCAGTGCATCGCCAGCGCCAGGTCGGCCTGCTTGACCACCTGCTTGCGGTACAGATCGAAGTACGGGTAGTGCAGCAGCAGCGGATAGTGGTCCTGCGGGGTGCCGGCGAAGTCCCACTCCTGGTGCCGGGTGAACCCGGCCGACTGCGGGTGCACACCCAGCTCGTCGTCGTACGGGACGTGCATCGACAGCGCCGCGTCCCGCCAGGCCGCGGTCTCCTCGTCGTCGACGCCGAGCACCCAGGCCCGGTCGGCGTAGCGCAGCGCGCAGTCGGCGGCGGTCAGCAGGTTCCGCTGCGCCATCAGGTTGGTGTAGATGTTGTCGTCGACCACGGCGGTGTACTCGTCCGGCCCGGTCACCCCGTCGATGTGGAACCGGCCGTGCCGGTCGTGGTGGCCCAGCGAACGCCACAACCGGGCGGTCTCCACCAGCAGTTCGAGGCCGATCTCCCGCTCGAACTCGACGTCCCCGGTGGCGTGCACGTACCGCCGGACCGCGTCGGCGATGTCCGCCGCCACGTGGAACGCGGCCGTGCCGGCCGGCCAGTACGCCGAGCACTCCTGGCCACGGATGGTCCGCCACGGGAACGCCGCCCCGTTGAGCCCGAGCATCCGGGCCCGCTCCCGCGCCTGGTCCAGGGTCGAGTGCCGCCAGCGCAGCACCGAGGCGACCGCCCCCGGCTGGGTGTAGGTCAGCACCGGCAGCACGAACATCTCGGTGTCCCAGAAGGCGTGCCCGTCGTACCCCGGTCCGGTCAGCCCTTTCGCCGCGATCGGCCGCTGCTCGGCTCGGGCACCGGCCTGCAGGACGTGGAACAGCCCGAACCGGACCGCCTGCTGGATCTCCGGGTCGCCGTCCACCCGCACGTCCGAGTGGCCCCAGAAGTCGTCGAGGTACTTGCGCTGCTCGGCGCAGAGCCCTTCCCAGCCGGAGATCCGGGCGCCGGCCAACGCCGCGCCGACCTGGTCGCGCAGCGCCGGCAACGAGCGCTGACTGGACCAGCCGTACGTCAGCAGCTTCACCATCCGCAGCCGCTGCCCCGGCTCCAGCAGGCAGGAGACGGTGGTCCGGACCCAGTCGTCGAAACCCTCGGTGCTGACCGACACCTCGCCGGGGCCGTCGATCTCGTGCCCCATCGCCGCCGCCATCCGCAGCCCGCTGGCCTTGGTCCGGTGAATGAGCAGCCCGCCGTCGGGCTGTACCAGCCGCTCCTCGGCCTGCAGCGGCGTCTCCAGCACCGCCGCGACGCGCGGGTCCTTGCTCTGTGCCGGCAGCTCCTCGTTGGCGACCAGCTCGGACTGCACGATGATGCGCAACGGCTCGTCGACCGCCTCCACCTCGAAGCAGATCGCCGCGACCGCCCGTTGGGTGAACGACACCAGCCGGGTGCTACGGACCCGGGCGGTACGCCCGGCCGGCGAGCGCCACTCCAGCCGACGGTCCAGCAGACCGGCCCGCAGGTCGAGCACCCGCTCGTGGGAGAGCAGGTCGCCGTAGCGCACGTCGAACGGTTCGTCGTCGATCAGCAGCCGGATCGGTTTGCCGTTGGTGACGTTGACCAGCGTCTGGCCGGACTCGGGGAAGCCGTAGCCGGCTTCGGCGTACGGCAGCGGCCGCAACTCGTAGAACGAGTTCAGGTAGGTGCCGGGCAGTCCGTGCGGTTCGCCCTCGTCCAGGTTGCCGCGGAATCCGACGTGCCCGTTCGCGAGGGCGAAGACCGACTCCGACTGGGCCAGGATGTCGAAGTCGAGCCGGGTCTCCCGCACGTGCCACGGCTCCACGGGGTAGGCCCGCTCGCGGATCACCGTTCGGCTCCGACCAGCAACTCCCCCAGATCGCTCACCACGATGTCGGCACCGTTGGCGAGCAGTTCGTCACCGATGCCGACCCGGTCGACACCGATGACACAGCCGAACTCCCCCGCACGCGCCGCCGTCACGCCGGCCAGCGCGTCCTCGAACACCGCGGCGTTGCCCGGCTCGACGCCGAGCTGCGCGGCAGCGGCCAGAAACGTGTCTGGTTCCGGCTTGCCCCGCAGGCCCTTTTCGCGCGCGATCACCCCGTCTACCCGCACCTCGACCAACTCCTCAATCCCCGCCGCGATCAGCACGTCCCGGCAGTTGGCGCTGGCCGAGACGACGGCCCGGTGCAGCCCGACCCAGCGGGCAGCATGAAGGTAGGCCAATGAACCGTCGTAGACCTGCACCCCGTCTTCGGCGATGCGTCGCAGCAGCACCTCGTTCTTCCGGGTGCCGATGCCGTACACGGTGTCGGCCTCCGGGGGGTCGTCCGCCGACCCCTCGGGAAGCTCAACGCCTCGCGAGGCGAGGAAGGAACGCACCCCGTCGGCTCGTGGTCGGCCGTCGACGTACCGGCTGTAGTCGGCGCCCGGATCGAATGGCTGAAACGGCTGGCCGGTCTCGTCGGCGCGGGCGCGGAGGAAGTTGTTGAAGGTTTCCTCCCACGCCGCGTTGTGCACTTTCGCGGTCTGAGTCAACACCCCATCGAGGTCGAACAGGCAGGCGGTCACATGAGCGGGTAGACCGAGCACGCAGCCAATCTAACCTGATCTCCGGTCGGCCGGCTCGGTTTCCACCGGCGCGCCAGCCCATGGTGACCGGTCAGTCACTCATCGCCAGCCGACGTCGATCCGGTCGCCCCGTTCGTCGAAGAAGTGCAGGGCGTCCATCCGGACCGAGACGGCCAGTGGATGGCCGGGGGTGACCGCCGGGTACGGAGCCAGTCGCACGGCCAGCTCGGCCGGCCGGCGGTGGTGCCGCCCCGGGTCGCTGAGCACGCTCTCCCGGTCCGGGCCGGACTCGGCCGACTGCTCGCCGACGGCCGCCCGGCCGACGGACCGACCGGTGAGGCGCTGCATAACGCCGCCGAACCGGCGCAGGCGGCCGCCGGCACCGGCCGGCTCCACCGCCGTGCCGGCGAGGTCGTCGACCACGATCGCGGTGGCCCCGATGTCGAGGTAGGCCAGCGACTCGTGGCCGTGGTGTTCGAGGAACCGGATCCGGCCCTGCAGCACGTCACCCGGGCTGCCGGGGGCGACCGGGGTCAGGGCCTCGGCCCGCAGGCCGACCACGATGCGTTCCCCGTGGTAGTGCGACACGGCCCGGGCGCGCAGATCGGTCCAGGGCAGGTAGAGGGTCTGTTCGCCCAGGTTGAGCGCGACGTAGCGGTCGAGATGGACGTAGACCGATGCCTCCAGCAGGTTCATCCGAGGGCTGCCGAGGAACGCGGCGACGTAGAGGGTGGCCGGCCGGCCGTACACCTCGGTCGGGGTGCCGACGTCCTGCAGCACGCCCTTGCGCATGATCGCCACCCGGTCGGCCATGGTGAGCGCCTCGGCCTGGTCGTGGGTGACGTAGACGGTGCTGACGCCGAGCTCGCGGACCAGCCCGGAGATCTCCGCCCGCAGCTCGGCCCGCAGCCCGCTGTCCAGGTTGGATAGCGGCTCGTCCATCAGGAACAGGCCGGGACGGCGGACGATGGCCCGCCCCATCGCCACCCGTTGCCGCTGGCCACCGGATAGCTGACTGGGCTTGCGGGCGAGTACGTCGCCGATGCCCAACGCGCTGGCGACGTCCGCCACCCGCTCCTGCCGGGACGCCGTCTCCACTCCGGACAGGCGCAGCGGGAAGGCGATGTTGTCCCCCACCGACATGTGCGGGTAGAGGGCGAAGTCCTGGAAGACCATCGCGACCCGGCGGTCCCGGGGCGGAATGTCGTTGGCCAGCTCGCCGTCCAGCAGCACCGCACCGCTGCTCGGATCCTCCAGCCCGGCGATCATCCGCAGCACGGTCGACTTGCCGCAGCCGGACGGGCCGAGGAGCACCATGAACTCACCGTCGTTGACGTCGAGGTTGACCTTGTCGACGGCGACGGTCCCGTCGGCAAAGACCTTGGATACATCCTTGAGCGCGACGGTGGTCACCGTCACCTCCCCCAGCCATCGGTTGCCGGCCCCCGAATGACTGTGACGAGCGCCATCGCCCTGGCACATCGGGTAAACGTGCCATGTTCATATTGTGACAACTCGATTACCAGGAGGTCGGATGGATTACCGAGCGGTTACTTCGGGTAGTCCGACCGGCGACGTACCGAACTCCGGGTGCCGGGGTACCCCGTCCCACTGCTGGCCACCCCGCCGCAGGAAGTAGTCGAGACCGGCGTCCCAGGTGTGCCCGGCCGCCCGCCGTTCGTACAGGTAGCCGAGCGGATGGGTGCGGTAGATCAGCCCGCCGGCACGCAGCACCCGGTCCATCAGGCCACGGTCCACCGACCGGGGCACCGGCCGCCAACCACCGACCGCCTCCAGGTCACCGCGCGCCATCAACATCGTGCCGCCGGCCACCGGGGCGCCGTACGCCTCCGGCGGCACCGCGGCCCGGCGGACCGTGACCCCGAGCATCTGCAGCACCACGAACTCGGCCGCCTTGCCGACCAGCATCGCGCCCGAGTACTCCCGGGCCAGCACCAGGTCCCAGATGTGCTCCGGGCCGTACACGTCGTCGTCGTCGACCTTGGTGACCAGGCTGCCCCGCGCCCGCGCGGTCGCCGCGCCCATCACCTCGCCGAAGCTGAACCCGGCGGGCGCGCTGAAGATCTGGATCGGCCGGCCACACTCACCGAGCCGCGCCCGCAGGTCCGCCGTCAACTCGATACCGTGCAGGCAGAGCACGATCTCCAACTCCGGGTAGGTCTGTCCGGCCAGCTGCCGCACCACGTCCGGCAGGTACTCGGGCCGCCGGGTGACCAGCACCGCACTCACCGACGGCGGCGCCGCCAACGCCGGAAACGTGTCGGCGGTGACGTCACCGGCGGCGAACGCGGCGGCGTGCCCACGCAACGCCGCCGACCGCTGCCGTACGCTGCGGATCTCCCACTCCAACGGATCCGCGCCGACCCCGGGCAGGTCGCTGTGCAGCACCGCCAGCAGCGGCTCGGCCAGCCGGTCCGCCACTGCCGGCGGCAGCTGCGGCACCCGCAGCACGGCACCGGTCGCCGCCAGCTGGGCGAGCAGCGTCGCCTCCGCCGCCGGCGCGACCGCCGGCACGTCGGGGCAGATCAGATGGGTGAACCGGCGGATGGCCGCCAGCTGGTCGCCGGACAGCGGCACGCCGGCCAACCCGCCGCGCGCCGCCGGCACCGCACCGGCTGCCGGGGAATCCGCCCCGACCGGTGCCGGATTCGCCGGGGCGGGGACGGACTCAGCCGGCCGCACCTGCCAGCCCGGCACCGGGTCGCCGGGCAGGAACTCCAGCACCCCGGTCGGCTCCGTCGGCCCGTAGCGGCGGCCCCGGCCGACCGGGTTCGCCACCGCCGAATCGATCAGCACCAGCGGCTGCCGGTTGGCCACCCGGGCACCGGTGCCACCGGCGGTCACCGCTACCCCGACCAGGTCCGACGGCGCGGCCAGCGTCGCCGCGTCCGGGGCGAGCACCACGTCGTACCCGCGGATCTCGGGGTTCGTCGTCAGCGCCCCGGTCACCGAGTGGTTGGCGTCGACCGGCAGCCAGCCGGGCGCCACCCCGACCGCCGCGACGTCGGCGCTGGCCGGTCGGGGCAACGGCCGGACCGGCGCCAGCACCGCCAGCGCGGCGGTGAGCAGATCGTGCAGCGGGACCGGCTCGGCCAGATCGACGCTCAGCCGTGCGTTGCCGCCACCGCGCGGCAGCCGCACCCGGTGCCGCCGCAGGCCCGGTACCGGGCCCAGCCGGCCGGACCAGCCGGCGGTCGGCGGACGCCAACGGCGTACCCGGACCACCAGCTGGCGGGTCGGCGTGGCCGCGGCCGGCTCAGCCAGCAGGCGGCGCAGCGCCGCCACCGAGTCGGCGTCCACCAGCGCCCGGCGGGCCGCCCCGGTGGTCGGCCCGGACACCGGGCGGCCGTCCGGTCGATCAGTCAATCGGACCCGCCACCACCAGCGCCGGTGATCGGGGCTCCCGCCGCGCACGACGCCACCCACCGCATTCTCCGCCACCCTGCGCCACCTTGTCGTTCCGGCTCGGAGCACCACGTCGGGCCGACGCTCGCGACGCCGACCCACATCACGGCAGAGGCTACCGGCCAGGCTTCCGGTACGCTGCACGCGTGTCCCTGCCTGGTGCCGTGTCCGCCGCTCCGTCACCACACAACGACTGGACCCTGATCGCCCCCGTGGAGCCCGGTCACCCGGCGCCCACCGCCCAGGTGAGCGTGCTGGTCGTCGGTGACGGTGGCGACCCGGCGGGCGCCGCCCGTACCGTCGCCGCGCTGCGCCAGCAGCGGTACCCGGACCGGCTGTTGCAGATCGTCACCGTCACCGCCGACAGCGACTTCGCCGACCAGGTCGGCACCGCGAAGGGCGAGATCATCGTCCGGATTCCGGCCGGGGCGGTCCCGGCACCGGACCTGGTCTCGGCGCTCACCCGCTGGCAGCAGGCCAGTCCGGCGGCGGTCAGTGTCGCCGTACCGATGATCTTCTCCGGCCGGGCCCCGGACCCGGACGTGATCGTGGCCCATGCCAGCGCCGGCACCCTCGGCCAACTCTTCCCGGGCAGTACGGTCGACCCCGGGCTGGCCCGGCTGCTCGATACCACACATCAGCTCCGCACCGCCGACCATCTCGTTTTCCTGGCCGCCGCCGGCACCGGTTACGCCTTCCAGCGGGACCGCTACCAGGCCGGCTCCGACCGGTTCCAGGGCACTGACGTCGAGGTCGCCTACCGGCTGGCGCAGGCTGGGGCGGTGTTCGTGCCGGAGCCGGCGGCGACGCTGTGGACGGCCGCCCCGGCGGATCCGGTCACCGCCGGGCAGCGGGCCGACGCCGAGCTGACCGACCTGGTGCCGTTCCCCCGCGAGCGTCGCAACCGGCCCGGCCGGGTCTGGCAGGTGCCACTGGTGACCGCCGTGGTACCGGTCGACCAGCCGTACCAGGTGGTCCGGTCCTGCGTCGACCGGCTGCTCGGCAGCGACGAGCGCGACCTGCACGTGGCCCTGGTCGGCGACTGGGCCGTGGCCGGGACCAACAGCAGCGGAGCCGACAGCAGCGGGACCGACGGCAGCGGGACCGACGGCAGCGGGACCGACGGCAGCCGAGCCGACAGCGGCCGGGCCGACCTGCGGCTGCTGGCCGCCGAGTACCGCAGCGAACCACGGGTACGCATGGTCAGCAGCGCTCCGGTGACCGCCTTCCCCGCGCCGTACCTGCTCCGGGTGCCGGCCCGGCTGGGCGTCGGTCCGCGGGCCGTCCGCTCGCTGGTCGCGGCGATGGAGAAGTGGCGGTGCGGGCTGCTCCGGGTGCTGCCGGCCGGTGCCGGTGCCCCGACCCACGCCGTCGAGCTGTGGTCCACCGCAGCCCGCAGCCGGGCGCTGCACGCCGGTACCGCCGACGGCGCGCTGGTCGAGGCGGTTGCCGCCAGCCACGGGCAACGGTGGGAGACCGGCAGCGAGTACGACGTGGTCGACCTGACCGCGGCCGGGTCGGGCGCGGCGGGCGGCTCGGCTACGGCCGGACCGCGCGGCGGCCGACGGGCCGGGCAGACGGTCACCGTCGGTGGGGCCCGCAGCCTCGGCCGGGCGACCGTCTTCGTCGCCCGCAAGTACGCCCGCGGGGTACGGCGTCGGCTGGTCTCCCGCTGAGCCTCGATCACCCGCCCCCGCCAAGGGCGATCATGAAAATTCCTTGTTTCAGACCACCCGGCACCACCCGCTCTTCGGGCACGGCACCGCAGGTGGGCGATGATCCCGTCGGTTCCATCGCACCAGTGGTATAGACGTTTCGGAATATAACTTCCCAGTGTCGACTCAGATTACTCTCAGCAAGATCGGCGTTCACTGATCCGCTGTCACCGTCAGCGGACTGACGCCTGCCGATCTGATGGGAGGACGGGAGATGAATCTCCCCCGCAGGATCATCATCGTCGGTGCCACCGCACTGGCCATGGTGGCGGCAGTCACCGGACCGGTCACCGCCGCCGAACCGGAGGGGACGATCCGGCACGCTGGTGGACCGACCGCCGTACCGGACAGCTACATCGTGGTCTTCAAGAAGAGCGCGGTCACCCGGGGACAGGTCGCCGCGACCGCCCGCAACCTGGCCAGCCAGCACGGTCGGACGGTCGCCCGCACCTACACCGCCGCGCTGCGCGGCTTCGAGATCTCCGCCAGCGCCAAGCAGGCGGCCCGGATCGCCGCCCACCCGGCGGTCGAGTACGTCGAGCAGAACCACACCGTACGAATCACCGGCACCCAGCCGAACCCGCCGTCATGGGGGCTGGACCGGATCGACCAGCGTGATCTGCCGCTGGACGACTCGTACACCTACCCGAACACCGCGTCCAACGTGCACGCGTACATCATCGACACCGGGATCCGGTTCGGCCACAACGACTTCGGCGGCCGGGCGGTCAGCGGCTTCGACGCCGTCGACGGCGGGTCCGCGGACGACTGCAACGGCCACGGTACGCACGTCGCCGGCACCGTCGGCGGCACCGCGTACGGCGTCGCCAAGGACGTCACCCTGGTCGGCGTCCGGGTGCTGAACTGCTCCGGCAGCGGCACCACCGCCGGTGTCATCGCCGGTGTGGACTGGGTGACCGACAACGCCGAACTGCCGGCGGTGGCCAACATGAGCCTCGGCGGCGGCGCCAACACCTCGCTGGACACCGCGGTGCGCAACTCGATCGCGGCCGGTGTGACCTACAGCCTGGCGGCGGGCAACAGCAACGCCAACGCCTGCAACACCTCCCCTGCCCGGGTCACCGAAGCCATCACCGTCGGCTCCACCACCAGCAACGACGGCCGGTCCAGCTTCTCCAACTACGGCACCTGCCTTGACGTGTTCGCCCCCGGGTCGTCGATCACCTCGGCCTGGCACACCAGCGACACCGCGACGAACACCATCAGCGGCACCTCGATGGCCGCGCCGCACGTGGCCGGCGCGGCTGCCCTGGTCGCCTCGACCAACCCTGGCTGGAGCCCGCAGGAGGTCCGCGACTACCTGTACGACAACGCGACGGTGGGCGCGGTGGGCAACCCGGGCAGCGGCTCGCCCAACCGGCTGCTGTACGTGGTCAACGACGGCACCCCGCCGGCGGACAACTTCTCCATGTCGGTCAGCCCGACGTCCGGCTCGACCACCCCGGGTGGCTCGGTGACGGCGACGGTCTCCACCGCCACCACGTCCGGTTCGGCGCAGTCGGTCAGCTTCTCGGCCAGCGGTCTGCCGAGCGGCGCGACCGCCAGCTTCAGCCCGTCGAGCGTCACCTCGGGCGGCTCGGCCACCCTGACCGTCAGCACCTCGGCGAGCACCCCGGGCGGCAGCTACCCGGTCACCGTCACCGGCACCGGCAGCTCGGCGACCCGTACCGCGACGTTCACCCTGACGGTGATCGGTCCGGGCGGCAGCTGCACCGGCACCAACGGCACCGACGTGGCGATCCCGGACAGCGGATCGTGGGTGAGCAGCAGCATCTCGATCAGCGGCTGCAGCAGCACCCCCTCGTCGTCGTCGACGGTGGACGTCAACATCCAGCACACCTACCGGGGTGACCTGATCGTCGACCTGATCGCCCCGGACGGCTCCTCCTACCGGTTGAAGAGCTGGGCGTTCTTCGACGGAGCCGACAACGTGATCGAGACGTACACGGTGAACCTGTCCTCGGAGACCGCCAACGGCACCTGGCAGCTGCGGGTCCGCGACGTCTTCAGCGGGGACACCGGCTACATCAACACCTGGTCACTGGAGCTGTGATCCTGCCCAGGGCCCGGTCGAGTCGATCCTGACCAGGCCTTGGCCGGACAGCGCACCGGAACCGGGGGCGTCGCAGGTCTGCGACGCCCTCGGTCCGGTTGCGCGCCGGGCTCACGCTCGGCGGGCAACCCGGTTGGGTCAGTCGAGGAGGTACGCCTCCAACTGGTCGGCCAGCTCCCGGTGGTGGGTGAGCGCCGCCAGATGGCCACCGCCGATCTCGTCGGGCGTGATGCCGAGCCGCCGCGCGACCAGGCCGCGAATGAAGCCGGCGGGGAAGAAGCGGTCGTCGCGGCAGACGACGAACCGGGTCGGTACATCCGGCCACGCCGGCAGCGGCCAGGGCTGCCCGAACGGCGCGCCGGACTGGTCGCGGTCGTGCCGCAGCACCTCCGCCGCCAAGTCGTCCGGCATCCCGTGGGTGAACAACGCGAGCACGTCCAACTCGGGCTGCCCGGCCAGGGCGGCCGCGTGCCCGGTGTTCGCCCACCAGTCCCCGGCGGTCTCACCCGGCACCGGAATCATCGCGCTGAGCAGCACCAGCATCCGCACCGGCACCCTGGCGGCCACCAGCGGCCCGGTAAAGCCGCCGAGCGAATGCGCGACCAGCACGGCGTCCGCTCGGCCGCCGATCGCGGCGACCACGGTGTCGGCGTACTCGTCGAACCCTGCGGCGTCGTCCTCGCACGGCAGGTCGACCGGGATCGCCTCATGCCCACGGACCCGCAACTCGTTGACCAGCCGGTGCCAGTACCACGGGTCGGTCCCACCGCCGGGGATCAGTACGAACGTCGCCATCGAGCCTCCAGCCCGCCCGGGTACCAACCCGGTGTATTGCAGCATCCACCACCGACAGTACGAGTGTCGGGCATCTGACCTGCCGCTACGCCATCCGGCCCGGTCCCACGGGCGTCATCTGCATGACCCGGCCCACCGGCCGGGCCACCCGTCACGCAGATACGCCGACCGGCAGGAGGCCGCTGATGACCGCGATCCACCCAGCCGCCGTGACGATCCGTACCGCCGGAGTGGACGACCTCCCGCAGGCCGCCACCCTGCTCACCGAGGCGTTCCTGATCGCGCCGGTGTCGCAGTGGCTGGTCAAAGACCTGGAGGCACGGGCGGAGGTCTTCCGGACGCTGTTCACCATCGAGCTGGAGCACGCCATCCGGGCCGGCGGCACGGTGCACGTCGCCGGTCAGTTCAGCGGGGTCGCGGTCTGGCACCCGCGCGGGCGACGTACGCCCACCGAGCCGGAGACGGTCAGCGATCACGAGCTCCAGCTGCTCACCGCGACCGGACGGTGGCAACCCCGCTTCGCCGCGTTGGGCCGGATCCTGGCGGCGCACCATCCGTGGCAGCCGCACTGGCATCTGGCCTACCTGGCGGTGGCGCCATGGCGGCAGGGCGGTGGGTTGGGCAGTGCGCTTCTGCGGCACCACCACCGGCATCTGGACGGCTACGGCACCCCCGGTTACCTGGAGGCGACCACGCCCCGCAACCGGGATCTCTACCTCCGGCACGGCTACCGGCCGCACGGGCCGGTCCGGCTGCCCGACGGCCCGCCGATCTGGCCGATGTGGCGTGAGCCCCGGCCCCGAGTGCACGACCGTTGACCGGCCGTCATCCGTTGTCGCCGAGAGCCCTCAGCAGGTTCCGGCCGGCCACGTCCGCGTGTTCGCCGACGCTCAGGCCGGCCAGGCCGACCGGATCGAGTGTCTGGGCGAACGAGACGTGGTCCAGACAGGGCGGGAAATCGGAGCCCCAGTAGAGCCGTTGTGGCCCGTACCACTCGATCAGCTGCTCGACGAAGGGCCGGGCGGCCGCGTGCGGGTGGTCGTACGGGGGGTCGCTGACCGCGTACAGGCCGGAGACCTTCACCCCGACGTGGGGCAGCCTGGCCAGCTCGCCCAGCGGGGCGAGGATGGTGGCTGCCGTCGCCGGCGCCGGCGGTGTGGGTTGGCGGCCAGGCAGACCGAGGTGGCTGAACAGCACGGTGCAGTCGCCGACCGCGGCGAGCGCCGGGCCGAGCCGGGCGACGGCGGCCGGTACGGCGTTCACGCTGAGCAGGCAGTGCGCCCGGTTGACGGTGGCGGTGTGCCGGGTCAACCAGTCGGCGAACCAGTCGGCGCTGTCCCGGTCGCCCAGGTACGCGGCGAAGCCGACGAACCCGGCGGCCAGCCAGTGGCCGGGTGCGGTGTCACCGGCCTGGCCCCGCCGGCCGCCGCTCTCGTCGCCGGGTTTCGGTCCGCCGGGGTGCAGGTAGGCGACCGGGGCCAGCCAGTCGTGTACGGCGGCGAGGCTCGCCAGGTAGTGGTTGTTGCCTGCGAAGCGGGGCTCGCCCTCGTAGCCGACGACGAGAGCGCGGCTGATCCCGTGTTCTCGTCGTATGTCTTGATATACGGATATTTCCAGCCCGCCTGACGGGGATCTGCCGTACCGGCCCGGATAGCCGTCGGCGAACAGGTGCAGGTGTGCGTCGGCCCGTTCCATGGCCGGACCCTAACCCGGATCCGACCAGCCCATTGACGCGACGCACCCACTGACCTAGGTTCTGTCTCTATTAGGTCCGGATTTATGCCACACGTGAGGTGAAGCTAGGTGACGCTGGCAGGCGACGAGGTCGAAGCGCTGACGCAGTTACGGCGCCAACTTCACCAGCACCCTGAGCTGCGCTTCGAGGAGAAGCAGACGGCAGCGACACTGCAGAGACTGCTGGGACCACTGGGCCGGCTACACACTGGCGTAGCCGGCACCGGGCTGCTTCTGGAGCTCAACTCCGCCGCACCTGGACCAGCCGTACTTATTCGGGCCGATATGGATGCGTACCCGGTGTCGGATGCCAAGGAGGTGCCTTACGCCTCCCGTACCCCGGGCGTCTGCCACGCCTGCGGGCACGACGTACACATGACCGTCGCGTACGGGGTCGCCGCCCGGATCGCCGGCGACCCGCCACCGGCCGGCAGCGTCACCGTGCTCTTCCAGCCCGCAGAGGAGATCCCGTTCGGCGCCGACTCAGGGGCCGCCGCCGTGCTCGCCGACCCGGCACTCGCCGACCGGCGCTTTGACGCCGTACTCGGCCTGCACTGCTGGCCAGGACTACCCGCCGGAGCCCTCGGTGTCGACCGGACCACCGCGATGGCCGCCAAGGACGCCTTCCGCGTCGAGTTGGTCGGCCGGGCCGCACACGCCGCCACCCCGGCCAGCGGCCGCGACGCCATCCTCGGTCTCGCCACCACCGTGACCGCCCTGCACGCCGCCGTCGCCCGGGCACAGAACCCCGACGATCTGGTCGCCTTCAACATCGGCACGATCACCGGCGGCGCCAGCCAGAGCCAGGTCGCCGAACGCGCCGAAGCGACCGGCACGCTGCGCACCCACGATCCGGCCGCCCGGGCCCGGCTGAAACAGGCGATCGAACGGGTCGCCGTCGGGCAGGCCGACGCTCTCGACCTCGACCTGCGCTTCACCTGGGCCAACGAGATGCCGCCGGTACGCAACGCGAACCGGCTCGTCGCCCTTGCCGACGCCGTACTGCCCGGTCTCGTCGACCTGCACCCGCTGTCGGTCCCACCGCTGACCACCGACGACTTCGCGCTGCTCGGCGCGCTCGGTCCCAGCTTGTACGTCAAACTCGGCGTGTCGAACGGCACAGTCGGCGGTGCGCCCCTGCACTCCGGCTCGTTCGACGTCGACGAACGGTGCATCGGCGTCGGGGTGACGGTGCTGGAGCGGCTGACCCGGGCCGTCCTCGCCGGCGGACTCGCCCAGCCCGGCACCACGATCCCGGCACAGCCGTCCGCCCCGGCGCAGCCGGGCCTTGCGCAGCCACAGCCGTCCGCACCAGCCGAACCGACGCCGGCCACCGGGGCGGTGGACCGATGAACTCCGGACCGCGGGTCGCCGTACTCGGAGCAGGTGCGTTCGGCACCCGGCACGTGGCCGCCTACCGATCACTCGGTGTCACCGTCGACGCCGTCGTCGACCCCGACCCGGTCGCCCGGGAACACGTCGCCCGGCAGTACGGCGTCGGCCGCACCTTCGGCACCGTCACCGAACTGCTGGCCGCGGCCCGGCCCGACGCCGCCTCGGTCTGCGTACCCGGCCCGGTCCACCGCGCGGTCGCCGTCGCGCTGCTCGACGCCGGTGTGCCAGTGCTGGTGGAGAAGCCGCTGGCCACGACGGTCGACGACGCCGCCGCGATCGTCGCGGCCGCCCAGGCGCACGACGTGCTCTGCCAGCCCGGCCACATCCTGCGGTTCAGCCCCGCGCACCGGGCACTGTACGACACCGTGCACGCCGGCGGACTCGGCCAGGTGCTGGCCGTCTCGTCGCGCCGGGACCGGCCCCGCGCGTTGAGCCGGCTCTTCCCGCACGAGCATCCCGCGCTGCTCACCGCGGTGCACGACATCGACCTCGCTCTGTGGTACGCGCAGGCGCCGGTGGTCGAGGTCCGCGCCGCCGCCCGGACCCGACCCGGATCGGTCACGCCGGTCCTGGTCTGGGCGGAACTGCGGCACGCCAACGACGTCGTGTCGTCGATCCGCAACAGCTACCTGCTGCCCGAACACGCGCCCAACCACACCGACGACCTCGTCGAGGTGTACGGCACCGACGGGGTCGGTCACGTCGACCTCGGCCGGCCCACCCTGCTCGTGCAGGCCGCCGACCGGACGCAGGCGCCGGACTGGCTGCTCTCGCCCGCTGACGGGGGCGGTGCGCTCGCCGCCGAGCTCCGACACTTCCTGCGCCGGATCGACGGCGGGGACCCGACTCCGGTCGTACCGCTCGCCGACGGCCTGCACGTGGTCCAGGTCGCCGCCGCCATCGCCGCCAGCGCCGCCGCCGGCGGCGCCACCCACCGGATCCGCCACACCTCTCGCTGATTAGGAGCTTCACCCGATGAATCGACGACGTACCCTTGCCGGCCTCGCCGCCGCCGGGACGGCAGCCGCCGTGCTGCTCACCGGCTGCGGCGGTGACGACGGCACCGCCGACGGACCGGTCACCCTCAAGGTGCTGACCTGGGAGCCGGGCGGTGCCGAATACTGGCAGCAGGTCAAGAGCCGTTTCGAGGCCAGCCACCCGGACATCAAGCTGGAGATGGAATCGGTCCCGTTCGACAAGTACCCCGAGGTGCAGGGACCGTACATCACCTCCCAGTCCGGGCCGGACGTGATGGCCAACAACGCCGGGCTGGAGCTGTTCGATCGGCGCAACGCGTACGTGCCGCTCGGCGAGCAGGCGGCCGAGATCAACAAGGACCTGGTTTCCTACAGCGGCGCCTGCGAGGACTTCGACACCAGCAAGAACTGCTACGGCGTGCCGTTCTCCTACCAGGGCAACGTCCTCTACTACAACAAGGACGTGCTGGCCGCCGCCGGGCTCGACCCGGAACAGCCGCCGGCCACCTGGGACGAGTTCGGCGCGGCCTGCGAGGCGGTCGCCGCCACCGGCAAGACCTGCCTGGCGCTCGGGCTGTCCGGCACCTTCCCGGCGTACTGGGACTTCCCGGAGATTGCCCGCAACTACCTGACCGAGGACGACATCCGCGCCCTGCTGGCCGGCACCATCTCCTGGACCGACCCGAAACTGGTGTCCACGCTGGAAAAGCTGGCGGAGATCACCACCAGCGGTTGGGCCAACGACAACGCTCCGTCGATCACCATGCTGCCCGACGGCGCGGACATCTTCCAGCGCGGTGACGCCGCCTTCGCCGGCACGATCATCTCCGACGCGGTCAACTGGCAGGCGTTCGGCGAGGCCCTCGGCGACGAGACCCTCGGTGTCACCCGCTGGCCGGTGATCAACCCGGACGCGCCGCTGGCGCAGAAGTTCTCCGGCATCGAAGGCGCCGTCTACGGCGTCACCCAGTGGAGCGACAAGAAGGACGCCGGTCTGACCTTTATCTCCTGGCTGGCCAGCAAGGAGAACGGCGAGCTGTGGGTGGAGTACGCCAAGGGGCAGCCGCTGAACACGAACGTGGACCAGTCACTGCTGCCCGACTCACCGGCGTTCCTCAAGATCCAGGAGCTGGTCGCCGACCCGACCCTGCACGCCGGCGTGATGCTCTCCGGCCCGGAGGCCGACGCGCTGGCCCGCGGCTGGCAGCAGGTCACGCTGGGCCAGCTCACCGTCGACGCCTGGGCCGAACAGATGCAGCAGGCCCTGGAACGCAGCCCGACCAAGCAGCAGAACTGACCGCCGCGTCGGTGGGCAGGCCGGCACCGCCTGCCCACCGACCGGTACCCCTGCCAGGTTAAGGACACCGCATGACGCTCTCCACCGCGCCTGCGCCGGAACCGACATCCGCCGACCGGACGCCCGGAACCGCCCGCCGGCCGGCCCGCCGCCACCGGCACGCCCGCGAGTGGTGGCTGGCCGCGCTGCTGGTGACCCCGGCGTTGGCCTTGGCCGTGGCGTTCAAACTGGTGCCGCTGGTACGGGGCGTGATCACCAGCATGGAGTCGTCGGCCGGCTTCGGCGGCGCCACGTTCGCCGGCGCCGACAACTACCTGCGGATGCTCGACGACCCGATGGTCATCACCAGCTTCCGCAACGCGCTGATGGTGGTCGCCACCCTGCCGGTGTGGGTGGTGCTGCCGCTGGTGCTGGCGGTGCTGATCCACCAGCGGGCCCCCGGCTGGAAGTTCTTCCGGGCCGTCTACTTCGTCCCGTACACGATCGCGCCGATCGTCGTCGGCATCATGTTCCGCCAGATCCTCGCCCCCGACGGCCCGATCAACGCCGGCCTGCGCACGATCGGGCTCGACCCGTTGGCGATCGCCTGGCTCAACGGCCGCTACAGCGCACTCTTCTCGCTGGTCGCCGTCGCGTTGTGGAGCTTCTTCGGGCTCGGGGTGATGACCTACCTGGCCGGGCTGGCCACCATCCCCGACGAGATGCTCGAAGCGGCGTACCTCGACGGGGCCGGCTTCTGGCGACGGCTGTTCTCGATCGTGGTGCCGATGCTGCGCCCGACCGTGGCGTACTGGAGTGTGCTGTGCGCCTCCGGGGTGCTGATCTGGCTGTTCCCGCTGATCTACGCGCTGACCCAGGGCGGCCCCGGTGACGCCACCATGCTGCCGGAGTACCTGGTCTTCCTGACCACCTTCACCTTCCTCGACCGCGGTTACGGGTCCGCGATCGGCATCGCCCTGTTCGTCTTCGTCGCCGTGCTGTCGATCTTCTCCGTGCGGCACATGTTCAAAGAGGGGACCCGCAAGCCGCGATGAGCCGACGGACCACCGCCCGACTCGGGCGCTACCTACTGACGTTCGCGCTGGTCGTCGTCGCGGTCGCGGCGATCTACCCGCTGCTGTTCACCGTGATCAGCTCGCTGAAGACGCAGTACGGCTTCGCCGAGGATCCGCTCGGGCTGCCGACCACCGGAGTGACCCTGGAAAACTACGTCGAGGCGTTCCGCCGGATGGACATGCCCCGGCTGCTGCTCAACTCGCTGATCACCACCGCGGGCGGGCTGGTGCTGTCGGTGCTGGCCGCGCTGCTCGTCGCGTACGCGGTGACGAAGCTGCGCTTCCGCGGCGGCAAGGCCGTCTTCCTGCTGATCATCATCACGTTGACCATCCCCAGCCAGGCGATCATCTACCCGCTCTACCAGACCGTGCTCGACCTGGGCATGTCCGGGGAGTACCAGGGGCTGATCCTGGCGTACGCGGCGTTCGGCCTGCCGCTGGGCACCTACCAGCTGGCCGGCTACTTCCAGCAGGTGCCCGACGAGCTGATCGAAGCCGCCCGGATGGACGGTGCCGGGCACCTCACCATCCTGTTCCGGCTCCTGGTGCCGATCGCCACCCCGGCTCTGGCCGCGCTGGCCATCTTCAACTTCGTCTGGATGTGGAACGACCTGCTGCTGCCGCTGGTCATCATGGGCGGGTCGGACTCCAAGACCCTGATGGTCGGGGTGTCGCTGCTGTCCGGCCAATACGACGTGTCGGTGCCGCTGGTCAGCGCCGGCCTGATCGTGGCGCTGCTGCCGGTACTGATCGTCTACCTGGTGTTCCAGCGGCAGCTGGTCTCCGGCGCGCTCGCGGGCTCCGGCAAGTGAGCGCACCCGCCGACAGCGAGGCGCCGGGCGCGCAGCTGTGTTATGTGTACCGGCTGCGGCCCGGCGCCGGGCAGGAGTACGAGCGGCGGCACGCCGAGGTCTGGCCGGAGTTGTCGGCGCTGATCGACGAGGCGGGCATCTACGACTACCGCATCTACCGGCAAGGGCTGCTGCTGATCTGCGTGCTGCGGACCCGGAACGGCTTCGGGCACGCCAGCCGGGTCACCGCCGCGTCGCAGGTGCAGGCCCGGTGGACCCGTTCGCTGGCACACCTGTTCGCCGAGGTCGCCGACGCCGACGGCGAGCCGCTGTGGGCGTACCCGGTCTTCGACCATCCGGGCCACCCGCCGCCGCCCGCCTGAGGGCGGGCCGCTACGAGCAGCAGCCGGCGGCGGACGAGCCGCCGGTCGCGGCGGTGACCTGCGCGCGAGTTGGCAACGGACATCCCGTACCCCATCGCTGATTAGATGCTTATCTAAGCAACAAACTTGCGCGCTGTCTTGATGATTGTCAAACTAGACGCGTGTCGAGACAAGAGTTGCCGGTCGTGCCGCACACGTCGACCTGCTGCGCCCCGCTGACCGACCAGGCGCTCACCGACGAGGCGGCGGCGAGCCTGGCCCCCGGCTTCAAGGCCCTCGGCGACCCGGTACGCCTGCGACTGCTGTCGCTGATCGCGTCCCAGGCCGGCGGCGAGGTCTGCGTCTGCGACCTGACCGAGGCGTTCACCCTGACCGGGCCGACGATCTCCCACCACCTGAAGGTGCTGCGGGAAGCCGGCCTGATCGACTGCGAGCGCCGGGGCACCTGGGTGTACTACTGGATCGTCCCGACCCGGCTCGCCGCCCTGTCCCGGCTCCTCGACGTCGCCACCACCACCGGAGCCGGGCGGTGACCGCCGCCGGAGCGGTGCCACCGGTGGTCCTCACCCCGATGACCGACGCGCACCGCGACGCCGTGCTCGACATCTACCGCCTCGGCATCGCCACCGGCGACGCCACCTTCGAAACCGAACCACCCGGCTGGGACAGGTTCACCGCCACCCGATTGCCGGACCACCGCTGGGTCGCCGTCGACGCCGATGCCGCTCACCTCACCGTCCTCGGCTGGACCGCCTGCACCCCGGTCTCCGATCGGTGCGTCTACGCCGGGGTCGTCGAACATTCCGTCTACGTCCACCCGGACGCCCGAGGGCGCGGCGTCGGCCGGCTACTGCTCCGGCAGTTGATCGCCTCGACCGAGCAGGCCGGCATCTGGACCATCCAATCTGGAATATTTCCGGAGAACACCGCCAGCCTCACCCTGCACCACACCTGCGGTTTCCGCACCATCGGCACCCGTGAGCGCGTCGGCCGCCACCACGGCCGCTGGCGCGACGTGGTGCTGCTCGAACGCCGCAGCCCGATCATCGGCTGACGCCTGATCGGCGCCCAAACCCGCGTCGGCGGCCGGATGATCGGATCGGGCCACGACGGTCGGGCGCCGCCAGGGTGCGCTCGGCCAGGCTGGACGTCGAAGGGAGGCCTACGTGATCTCGGCACTCAACCGGCTGGTCGACCTCGTCGAAGAGCATCTGACCGAGGAGCTCGACCTGGACGCGATGGCCAGGACGGTCGGCACGACCCAGTACCACCTGCGGCGAATGTTCTCGTCGCTGGCCGGGATGCCGCTGTCGGAGTACGTGCGCCGCCGCCGGATGACGGTCGCCGCCGCCGAGCTGGTGCGCGGCGACGACGATCTGCTGAGCATCGCCGTCCGGCACGGGTACGGCTCGACCGAGGCGTTCGGGCGGGCGTTCCGGGCGGTCCACGGTGTCGGCCCGAGTGACGTGCGCCGCGACGGAGGCCCTCTTCGCAGCCAGTCACAGCTCAGGTTCCGCCTGACCGTCGAAGGGAGCATCCCGATGGACACCCGTATCGTCGACCGGCCCGAGTTTCGGCTCGTTGGACACGCGACCCGGGTCCCGCTGGTCCACCACGGCGTCAACCCGCACATCCAGCAGCACATCGCCGCGCTGCCGGCGCAGGAGCATCTGCGGCTGAAGGCGCTGTGCGACACCGAGCCGGCCGGCATCTTGCAGGTCTTCGCCGACCTCGACCCGGACGCCACCGAAGGCAGCGAGCTGACCTACCTGCACGGGGTCGCGGTCGCGGCGCAGACGTCCACGCCCGCCGACCTGGACGCCGTGGCGGCACCGGCCGGCAGGTGGGCGGTCTTCCGCATCACCGGGTCGTACCCGCAGGCCCTGCAGTCGGCCTGGGCGGCGACGGCGGCCGAATGGTTTCCGTCGAATCCGTGGCGGCTGCGGCCGGGTCCGTCGATGGTCGCGGTGCTCGACCGCGCCGCCGATTTCAGCACCGCGACCTGCGAGCTGTGGCTACCGGTCGAGCCGGAGTGAAGTTACCGCGCCGCCGCCTCGCCGTGCTGGCGGCGACGCAGTAGCAGTCGAGCGATGAACATCGGTGCCAGATGCAGGAGGGCGGCGATCATCCCGGCGAGCACCGCGATCTGACCGACCGACAGCCCTTGCCACGCCAGCACCAGTGCCGCGCAGGCGATGGTGAACAGCGCGCCGCGCACGGCACGCAGCAGGACCCGGCTGGGCGGGGTGTCCGCGCCAGCTCGCTCAGCCGGGGTGGCGCGCCGCTGGATCAGAGTGGTGACGACCGTCGAGATCGCGATCAGCGTGGCGAACTGCAGGGCCCACAGCGCGGTCGCCGCGACGCTGGCCCCGCTGGTCGCCGACGGTGCGACGGCGGTCGCCACCGCGAGGACGACGAAGGCCGGCAGCCAGCTGAAGACGTAGGCGAACAGCGTGACCCGTACCAGCTCGGCCGCCGCGGGTTGCTGGATCTGCGGCTGGACCTGCTGCGCGATACGGCCCATCACCTCGTCGGAGGCGAAGACCAGTTGCCGGTCCGGACGGGTCTCGGGCGTCGGTTGCGACATGCCGACAAGCGTATCGACCCCTCGCTCGTCCGACCTGTCGGAATTGGAGTGACACAGTACGCCGGAGGGGTCCGGGTCGGGCAGGCCGGGGCTGTCAGGCTCAGACGGCGTAGGCGACGGAGCCGTCGGCGCGGCGCGGGATCCGGGTCAGTGGCCGGCCGGTGAGGTCCAGTGGTGCGGCGTCGGTCAGGTCGAGGGTGACGCCGAGGCCCGGCTGGTCGGGCACCGGCAGGTAGCCGCCGTCACGGCGGACCGCCGGGCGGGCGGGGCCGGTGGCGAGAGTGTCGTCCAGTGGCGAGTACTCCTGCACGACGAAGTTCGGGATCGCCGCGTCGAGGTGCACCGACGCCATGGTCAGCAGCGGGCCCAGGCAGTTGTGGGTGACCACGGCGGCGTGGTGCGCCTCGGCCAGGGCGGCGATCTTACGGGCGTGACTGAGTCCGCCGGCCAGGCCGACGTCGGGGCGCACATACTGGGCACCGCCCTGGGCGAGCAACTCCTTGAACTCCCAGATGGTGTGCAGTCGTTCGCCGTTGGCCATCGGTACGCCGGCCGCCCGACGCGCCACGTCGGCCTGGCTGCTGACGCTGTCGATCTGGATCGGGTCCTCGACCAGCAGCGGCAGGTGCCGGGCCAGTGCGGGTACGACCGATTCGGCCTGCAGCGGGGTGAGTTTGCGGTGCAGTTCGATCAGCAGGTCGACGTCGGGCCCGACGGTGTCGCGTACGGCTGCGGTGGTGGCTTCGGTCTGCGCGACCAGCCGGGCCACCGACAGGTTCGCGTAGTCGGCCGGCAGCGGGTCGAACTTGACGGCGGTGAAGCCGTCGGCGACGGCGGCCGCCGCCTGGGCGGCCAGGTCGTCGGCGCCGGTGCCGCCCAGCAGCAGGTGCAGCCGGATCCGGTCCCGGACCTGGCCGCCGAGCAGCTGCCAGACGGGTACGCCGAGTCGCTTGCCGAGCACGTCCCACAGCGCGATGTCGATCGCGGAGACGGCGGCGGTGAGCACCGAGCCGCGGAACGGCCCCATCCGGTACAGGTGGTGCCAGTGGTGCTCGATCCGCCGCGGGTCGGCGCCGAGCAGGTACGGGCGGAAGGCTTCGACCACGGCGTGCACCGCCGCGGGGTAGCCCCAGCAGGCGGACTGGCCGACGCCGGTCAGCCCGTCGGCGGTGTGCACCTGGACGAAGTGCGCGTCGCCGAGCACCACCGAGTCGACGGCGGCGATCTCCATAGCTGCCCCCAGAAAATTTGAGACCTATAACGGCCAGAAACTTGCCCCTCACTCTTCCATAGCATGATGGCCCTGGTCTAGGCTCCATTCTCAACGAGCCTCAATAAGGGACTAATGAGCGTTGGGGGTGTGATGGGGCTGCCGGACGACTACCGGTCGATGACCCGGATCCGCCGGTTCGAGGAGCGGCTGACCGCCCTCAAGGACGGCGGCGAGATCCCGGGGTCGATCCACCTGTGCAACGGCCAGGAGGCGATCCCGGTCGGTGCCTGCCGTACGTTGCGTGACGGCGACTACGTGACTGCCACCTACCGTGGCCACGGCTGGGCGATCGCTCGCGGCGTCGACCTCGCCGGACTGTTCGCCGAGATGATGGGCCGCGACAGCGCGCTGTGCGGCGGCCGGGCCGCCTCGCCGTACCTGTCGGACCCGAGCCGCTGGTTCGTCGGCGAGAACTCCATCGTCGGTGCCGGGGTGCCGGTGGCCACCGGGGCCGCGCTGACCGCGCAGCGCACCGGCTCCGGCGCGGTCTCGGTGGTGAGCATCGGCGACGGCGCCATGAACCAGGGCAACGTGCACGAGGCGATCAACATGGCCGCCGTGCTGGACCTGCCGCTGGTCGTCGTCGTGGAGAACAACGTCTACTCGGAGATGTCGCGGATCGAAGACATGGTGCGGGTACGCCAGCTCACCGAGCGGGCACCCGGCTACGGCGTACCCGGTCGGGTCGTCGACGGCAACGACCCGGACGCGGTCGCGGCCGCCGTCGACGAGGCGGTGGCCCGCGCCCGCGAGGGCTCCGGCCCATCCATCGTGGAGGCAATGACCGAACGCCTGGTCGGGCACTACAGCGGCGACGCCCAGCACTACCGGCCGGCCGGCGAGATCGCCGCCGCCCGCCAGCGTGAACCGCTCACCCGCATCCGGCAGGCCGCCGACGCGGCGCTGACCGCCGCCCTGGACGCGATCGACGCCGAGGTGGACGCCGAGATCGAAGCCGCCGTCGCCGCCGCCCGCGCCACGCCGCTGCCCGACCCGGCGACCGTCAAGGAGCACGTCCATGTCTGAGTCCCTGCGCTACATCCAGGCCGTCAACGCCGCCCTCACCTGGGCGTTGGACAGCCGGGACGACACCATCTACTTCGGCGAGGACGTCGCCCTGCCCGGCGGGCCGTTCGGCGCGACGAAAGGGCTGCACAAGCGGTTCGGCTCGGCACGGATCTTCGACACCCCGATCTCCGAGTCCGGCTTCCTCGGCATGGCGCTCGGCGCGGCCATGACCGGCCTGCGGCCGATCGCCGAGATCATGTACGCCGACTTCTCGTTCGTCGCGATGGACCAGTTCGTCAACCAGATCCCGACGATCCACTACGCCAGCAACGGCCGGTGGCGGGTGCCGTTGGTGATCCGGATGCAGCAGGGCTACTCACCCGGTGCCTGCGCCCAGCACTCGCACTCCCCGGAGGCGTACTTCGCGCACACCCCCGGGCTGCGGCTGGCTCTACCGGCCACTGCGGACGACGCGTTCCAGATGCTGCGTACCGCCGTGGCCAGCGACGACCCGGTGGTCGTCGCCGAGGCCCGGATGCTCTACCCGACCCGGGGCGAGGTCCGCACCGACGCGGCGGTGGAGCCGGTCGGCGGCGCGCGGGTGGTCCGCACCGGCGCCGACGTCACCGTGGTCGCCTGGTCCCGGATGGTGTCCGCGTCGCTGGACGCCGCCGGGCAGCTGCACGCCGACGACGGCATCGACGCCGAGGTGATCGACCTGCGCTGGCTCAACCCGCTCGACTTCGACACCGTCGCGGCATCGGTGGCCCGTACCGGCCGGCTCGTCGTGGCCCACGAGGCCAACCTGACCGGCGGCTTCGGTGCGGAGATCGCCGCCCGTGCCGCCGCCGAGTGCTTCGCCGACCTGCGTGCCCCCATCGCCCGGGTCGCCTGCCCGGATGTGCCGATGCCGGCCGCACCGGCGCTGCAGGCCGCCGTCGTGCCGGAGGCCGCCGACGTGGCCGCCGCCGTGCGCCGGACGGTCGGGGCGTGACCAGCGACGCCCGGGACGCCCCGCCGGCGGAGGACCCGGCGGCGGAGGACCCGGCGGCGGCGGACCCGGCGGCGGAGGATCCGGCGGCGGCCACACCGGCCAGCGGTACGGCGCCCGTGCTGGCCGGACGGCGGGTCGTGGTGCTCGGCGGCGCCTCCGGCATTGGGCTGGCCACCGTCCGGGCCGCCGCCACGGCCGGCGCCGCCGCGGTCGCCGTCCTCGACGCGGACGGAGCCGGCGCGGCCCGCGCCGCCGACGAGGTCCGCCACCTCGGTGTCACGGCGTACTCCCGTCAGGTCGACGTCACGGTCGAGATTGAGGTGGCCGACGCGTTCGGCAGTATCGCCGCCGCCTGGGGCGGCATCGACGCGGTGCTGCATGTCGCCGGGATCATGCAGGGCCAGGGCCTGGATGTGACCAGTGTGCCGATCGAGCTGTGGCACCGGGTGCTCTCGGTCAACCTGACCGGGCCGTTCCTGGTCGCCAAGCACGCCGTACCGCACCTGACCGCCGGCACCGGGGTGCTGGTGCTGGTCGGCTCCAAGGCGGGCGTGCTGACCGGCTCCGGGTCGGTACCCTACGGCGCGAGCAAGGGAGGGTTGCACGGCCTGGCACTGACCCTGGACCGCCAGCTTCGCCCACGGGGGGTCAGAGTGCACGCGCTCTGCCCCGGCGACATCGACACTCCGTTGATGCGCCGCTCGCTGGACGAGGCGCGGACCAACGGGGTCGATGCCGGCCGGGTCGCCGGCATCGAAGCCGACCTGGGCCGGCCGGAAGATGTGGCGTCGGCGTTGGTGGTGCTCGCGGCACCACTGTCGGCCAGCATCACCGGCACCGTCTACACCGGCTGAACGGCCTGGCTGAGCAGCCCGCCCGCGAGCCGGCGACGACGTGGAGGCAGCAACACATGATCGGCATCATCGGGCCGGAGGACTCCATCCGGCTGGTCCAGGAGGTCGCCGCCGGCGAAGGGCGGGCCGGCGAAGGGCGGGCCGGCGAAGGGCGGGCCGGCGAACTCACCAGCCGTGCGTACGCCCGGCCGGAGCAGGCCCCGGAACTGGCCCGCGAGCTCGACGAGCTCTGCCAGGTACTGCTGTTCACCGGCCGGATCCCGCACGCGCTCGCCACCGCCGCCGGTGACCTGCGCGCCGAGGTCGACTACATCCGCCACGGCGGCATCGACCTCTACCGCACCCTGTCCCGGATGCTGCTGGCGACCGGCGGGCAGTTGCCGACGGTCAGCGTCGACACCATCGAGGCCGGGGTGGTACGGGAGACATACCACGACATCGAGGTGCCCGCACCGACCGAGATCCTGCCGATCGCCGACTCGACCGGACTGCTCTACGCCACCCTCGACGACGTCACCGCCTACCACCGTGACCGGTACGCCACCGGTGCCGTCGAAGCCTGCCTGACCTGCCTCGGTGCGGTGCACCGCGACCTGCGCGAGGCGGGCGTGCCGGTCTGGCGGGTCGAGCACACCCGCGCGTCGGTGCGCGACGCGCTGCGCCGCGCCTGGCTGGCCGCCGAGATCCGGCAGTCCCGGGCCACCCAGATCGCCGTGATGATGATCGAGTTCGCCGAGCCGGCCAGCCGCCGGCACGACCCGTACGAGGTGGAACGGCAGCGGCTGCGGCTGCGCGAGGCGCTGCTGGAACACGCCGAACGGATGCGCGGGCGGCTCAGCATGATCGACGACCGGACGATGGTGATCACCACCACCCGGGGCACCGTGGACAGTGCCCTCGCCCGCCACCGGGCCGGCCACGCCTCCCTGCTCACCCTGCGCGGCGTCGACGGCGGCCACACCGTCGGCTTCGGCGCCGGCACGACGATCGCCGCCGCCGAGGACAACGCCCGCAAGGCCCTCGCGTTGAGCCGGGGCAGCGGCGACACCCACGTCGTCTTCCCCGACGGGGAGATCCACTCCACCCGGGTGAGCCCGGTCAAGCAACGCCTGCGGGAGACCGCGCCCGGCATCCTGCGCGTCTCCGAACAGCTCAAACTCGGCCCGCTGTCCACCCGACGCCTGCTGGAGGCGCTGCATCAGCTGGACCCCAACGAGGTCACCGCCCGCGGCCTGGCCGACGCGTACGGGGTGGAGGCCCGCTCGGCACGCCGGCTGCTCAACTCGCTGCGCGCCGCCGGCTACGCCGACGAGGTCGGAGTGCACGTCAGCACCGGAGCCGGCCGCCCGCAGACGGTCTACCGGGTGGCGATGCAGCGGCTGTTCGAGGCGATCGGCGGTGACGCGTGAGATTCGAGCCGACCTACCTGGTCACCGCCAGGTACGCCGCCGACGCGGCGCAGCGGCGCGGGCCGCACCGGTCCGCCCACCTGGACCGGGTCGCCACCCTGCTCGCCGACGGCACCGCGCTGGTCGCCGGCGCGTACGCCGATCTGAGCGCGTCGGTGCTCATCGTGCGGGCCGCCGACGCCGACGCCGCCCGCGCGGTGTGCGAGGCCGACCCGTACTGGCGGCACGGGGTGTGGACGGCCATCGAGGTGGCCGAGTACCTGGCCGCCACACCGCAATCCCTCGGGAGGTAGACATGTCGCAGTTACGCCAGATCGCCGGAGTCCAGGTACGCGGTGCCGAATCCGCGCCGTACGCCGCCCGGCTGCTCGCCGAGACCTTCGGCAGCTCCACCGACGGGGTGCCGGTGCACCTCGACGCCGACCCGGCGCTGCCGGAGGGCACCTACCGGATCGAGGTTCCGGCCGGTGGCGGGCCGGGTGCGGACCCGACCGGTGACGGTGGGATCCGGCTGACCGGCGACCCGTTCGCCGGCCTGATCTACGCCGCCCGGGAGCTGACCGAGCTGGCCACCGAACGCCGGGTCCCGGTGGGGGTACGGGAGCAGGCACCCGGGCTGGCACTGCGCACCCTGTGGACCTGGGACCACTCGACCAACTGGGATCTGCGCCAGCTCGGCCTACAGGAGATCGGCGCGCTCAACCCGTACGCCAAGTCAGCCGACGCGTTCGGCGCCGACTACCGGCGACTGGTCGACTTCTGCAGCCGGGAACGGATCGGCGGGATCGTCGTCTACGGGCTGCTGCGCGACGCGCACGGCGGTGTCGACGCGGCCCGCGACCTGTGCGGGTACGCCAACGAGCGGGGCGTGCGGATCATCGCCGGGATCGGGGTCAACGCCTACGGTGGCATCTACTTCGACGGTCGGCACCGCTACAACCTGGCGACCTGGCTGCGGCAACGCCCCGACCTGGCCGCCGAGCTGCCGAAGAAGGTCGGCTTTGACATCGACGAGTTCGGCGATCTGCACTTCCCGGCCAGCGAGTACATGATGGCCGCCTGCCCGTCGCAGCCGGACAATCTGGCCTGGAATCGCGACGCCGTCGACTGGCTGCTGGAGACGATCCCGGTGGGCGGGATCAACTTCGAGACCGGCGACTACGGCAGTTGCGCCTGCGCTCGGTGCACCCGGCGCACCGGCGGTGAACGCACCTCCTGGTCGTACGAGGCGATGCGGTCGGTCTACCCGACGCTGCTGGACACGGCCCGGCGTACCGGGCCGGCCGGGGTGCCGCTGCGGCACCTGGTCGAGGTCTACTGGGACAACATCTTCGACCTGCCGGCACAGCGTCCGCTGGCCGACCTGCCCGACGACGTGGCCTACCAGTACTGCGTCAACCGGGGGTTCTGGTACGACAACCGGGACCGGTTGACCGCCGCGCACGTCGAAGCGCTACCGCACACGACGAACGTGCTGCGTACCCACGCCGGATCGCAGTGGAACCGGCAGCGGCACTCCTGGGTGCCGCAGCTGTACGCCGACATGGCGGCCCGGGTCGGCGCGGCCGGCATGCGGGGGCTGACCATCTTCGGCGAGGCGGGCGCCTACCACCCGACGAACGAGATCAGCTATCTGGCGTACGCCCGGTTCGGCTGGAACCCGGAGCTGGACTGGGCGGACTTCTGGCGCGACGAGGTCGCTCCCCGGTTCGGTGGCGGGGCCGAGGCGGAGGCGTTCCGCGACGGCGCCGGGCTGCTCGACGCCCCGGCGGCTGACGCCGTCGCACTGGACAGGGTGCGCACCGACGCGCTCGGCATGGTCGCCGCGACCAGCGGCGCGGTGCAGCGCCGGTGGCTGTGGTTGGCCGAACGGGCCGCCCGGTACGCGTACAGCGCCGGCTGAGGCCGGCGGCGCGACCAGTCGGCAGGGTCGCCAGCCACTGGACGCCCCGTCACGCCAGCGGGTCGAGGTGCCGCCGTAACTCGGCCGCGAACCGGGCGCTGACCTTTGCCGGGGCCAGGGCTTCGACGTGGTCACGGACCGCCGCGCGGACCGGCTCGGCACGGTCCCAGGCCCCACCGGACTCGGTGATCGTCTCGGCGGTCTTGTCCGGGTCGGACAGGTCGAACCGGCGCAGCGCGGCGTCCGGCAGCAGACCACCGACGGTGGTGCCGGTCGACACGTACGCCGGCAGGCCGAATCCGGCGGTCAGCGCCAGCGCGCCGGAGTTCAGCGACGACCGGTACGGGTAGACGGCGGCGTCGGCCGCCCGCAGGAAGTACTGCACGTCGGTGTCGGACGCGAAGCCGGGATGAAAGATCACCGCCGGGTGCTCGGCGGCCCGGCGCATGAACTCGGGGCCGCCGGCCTCCTCGCGTACCTTCCCGGCGACCAGCCAGCGCAGTCGCGGGTCGTGCCGGACCGCGACGTCGAGCGCGTCGAGGAAGTCGCCGTGCCCCTTGTACGGCCGGACCTGCCCGAAGGTGACCAGCACCCGGGCGCCGAGCGGGATGCCGAGGTGGCTGCGGGCGGCGGGCCGGTCCACCCAGTCCGGGTAGGCGCCGGCGAAGGTGGGGTGCGGGGCGATCACCACGCGTCGGGGCTCGGCTCCGAAAGTGTCCCGCAGGATGTCGAGGTGGCTGTCGTGCATCAGGTGCACCACGTCGGCGGCGGCGAGCATCACCTGGCGCAGCCGGGTTTCGGTCGCCCGGTGCACAGTCTCGTGCGGGAGCAGGTTGTGCACCGTCCAGACCAGCCGTACGCCCTGGTCGCGCAGGGTGTCCAGCTGCTTGGCGAAGGCATCGACCGCCGCTTCTGCCTGGCTGGTGGTGGTGCAACCGGAGGTCACGTCGTAGAGCCAGTGCACGTGCAGCACCCGGCCGATGCCGTCGGGCAGCGCGGGCAGCAGTTTGTCCAGCTGGTCGAGGCGGCGGACCCGGATCGGCGTCAGGTTGTGCTGGGAGAACCGGCTGTACAGCAACGACTGGTACGGATTGGCCGTGTCGACCGGCCAGTGCAGCCAGGCGACCGGGGGGCGGTCGGTGTCGGACCAGTCGGCGGCGGCCAGCGCGCTCAGCGCGTCGTCAAGCAGGTGTCCGTCGGAGGTGCCACGGCGCCAGGGAACGATCACGGCTGCCCACCGTACCGTGCACCGGTGCCGGCGGCGACCGCTCGGGCGACGGATGTGCTGGCCGGGTCGCCGGCGCGCACCTCGATGACGCCGCCGGTCGCCGCGAGTCGAGTGAGGACACTGGCGGCGAGCTGGTCTCGCAGGTCAGGCGGCAACTCAGCCCAGGCAGGACGCCAGTACGACAGCGGTGCGGCTCGGCCGGTGACGGTGGCCTCGATCGGGGCTGCCGGATCGGGTCGGTGCAGGGTGAGCCGGACTGCGTCGCCGGCCGGTCGACCCGCGGGCGGCGGGTCGGCGACCGGGGTCGGCCGGTCGGTGGTTACGGACGGCGGGTCGGCGGCCGGGGCCGGTGCGCCGACGCCGACGGACCGGACCCGCCGCTGCTCGGTCTCGTTCGCCGCCCCGCGCTGCACCAGCCGGAGCAGGGCCGCCGTTACGCCCTGACGATCGCCCTTGCGCTCGGCGACGCCGACGAAAAGACGAACGTCGCTCGCGGTAACGTTCGGGCTGTAGAGTTGCGCCGCTGGCCGGCCGGCCATGCGCTGTAACCGACCAACCATCCGCCGTGCCGGGCGCAGCACGCGACGTACTCTACGAATCAGGGTCACCGATCCAGATTACCCAGTCGTGACGTGAGGTGAACGCGGTGCCATCCCCGACGGTCAGCGTCGTCGTGCCGGTCTACAACACAGAGAAATGGCTCGCGGAAGCGCTCGGATCCATCGAACGCCAGCCTGGTCGGGATCTGGTCGAGGTCGTCGTGGTCGACGACGGCTCGACTGACGGGTCAGCCGAGATCGCCCAGCGGTACGCCGGTCAGGCCACCGCGGTGCGCTACGTCCGGCAGGACAACGCCGGGCTCGGCGCGGCCCGCAATCACGGCGTGCGCCTCGCCACCGGCCGTTACCTGGCATTCCTCGACTCGGACGACATCTACCCGGACGGCGCGCTCAGTCACCTGACCGGGCTCGCCGACCGCCACGAGGCGGCGATCGCCGTCGGCGACATGCAGGGGCTGCCGCCCCGGCCGAACCCCGCCTGGCGTCGTGAACTGCTCATCGGTGAACGGGTCGTCGAGCACATCGCGCACGCCCCGGACCTGGTTGGCAACCCGTCGGCCTGCAACAAGATCTTCCGCCGGGATCTGGTCGACGCGGTCGGCGTCAAGTTCACCGAGGGCACCGCGTTCGAAGACGTGTTGTTCACCATTCCGTTGCTGGCCAGGTCGCCTCGGACGATCCTCACTCCCCGGCTGAGTTACCTCTACCGGCAGCGGGGGGACAATTCCTCGCTGATGGATTCCCGCAGCCAGCCGGCCCGGATCATGCAGCATCTGACCATCATCGAGCGGCTCGCCGACGAGGTGCGTGACCTGCGCCCCGACGACCGCGAAGCGGTGTACCGGTGGATCGCCTACATGCAGCTGCATTACGCGTGGCGGGCGGCGGCCGGCTGCGACGATGATCAGCTCGCCGAGTTCACCGCCCGGATGCACAGCCTCTTCAAGGACATCCCGATCGATGTGGCCAGCGAGTTCGTCGGCAACGCCGGGGCCGGGTTGCGCGCCGTCGCGATCTACGAGCAGGACGCCGCGACAGTACGCCGGCCGCGTTCCAGCCGACCGCTGCGGGTGCACGCCGGCCAGCCGTACCTCGGGCACCCCGACTTCGACACCTATCGCGATCTGCTCCGGGTCCGTGAGGTGACGGTCAGCGTCAAGGCGCTGCGGGGCAGTCGGCCGGTCACCGGCCCGACAGCCGCTGGCCCGACAGTCGTCGTCGAGGGCACGGTGCGCTGCGCCGGCATCGACGGCGAACCCGGTCAGATCCGCTCCGACCTGCTGTTGGAGGTCGGTGACGGGCTGCTCCGCCAACCGGTCACCGTCGAGTACCGCGAGAGCAACGATCTGCGCTGGTCCTGCCGGCTGGCCGCCGGCGAGCTGGCTCCCGGCCGGTACCCGGTCCGGCTGGTCGTCCGGGACAGCGGCCGCGAGTACGCCGTACCGCCGGGTCCGGAGCGCGGCGGCCGGGGCACCCTCGGCACCCGACCGACCCGGGTCGGCACCCGGGTGCTCTGGCTGACGCCGGACGCCGGCGGGCCGACGCTGGTCGTCACCGACGGCACCGCCGGAACCCTGGCCCGCAGTCCGCAATGGCTGTCCGAGATGGGTGCCCGGCAGAGCCGGAACCTGCTCCGCCGGGCATGGCGGACGGCACGGTCCGGTCGGCGGCGGCTGACGTCGCGCCGTACCGACAGCTGACCGGTCGCGGCGGCCGGGCTGATCGCCGTCAACTGGCCAGCAGGGCGACCCGGTGCAGCCGGTCCGGCTCCAGTCGCAGCCGGAGCGGCTGCCTGCCGCCGGTGCCGTCCGCTCGGCCCAGGCCGTCCCGGATACGCAGGGACACCGGCAGGTCGCACACCTGGTCAGCGGCGCCCGGTCGGTAGCCGAACCACCAGCGGCCCGGTTCAAGCTGGTCCGGGCCGGCGGCCGGCACTCGGACCTGCCAGCCTTCGTCGACGCTCTCCACCGGCAGGTCGCGGTCCGCCGGGGCGGCCGCGTCCCGCAGGTCGTCGGCGTGCCGCAGGACGGCCAGGGACGGTAGGTCACCAACCGCGCACTCACCGCCGATCGTCACCCCGCCCTGGTCTACAGTGGCCCAGGTGACCACCGGACCGGTCGGCAGCATCCGGATCGTCAGGCTGCCGTGATCCCCCGGCTCCACCAACGGGCCCGGACCCCCACCGACCGGGTGCAGATCGACGAAACCCTCCCCGACCGGCAGTTGTTCGTCGGTCCGGTCGGCGCCGAGCCGGTAGCCGACCAACCAGCCCGACACCGGATCACCGACCGGCGCCGGTCGCTGGACGGCAGCCCCGGCGAGCAGATCCGCGAGCGGGATCCGACAGCTGAAGACAGCTCCGGTCGCCTCGTCGGTGTCCGGACCGGCCGCCGCCGGATCGGCGGCGGGCCGGGCGGATCCGCCGACGGCGGTCGGGTAGCGCCGCCACACCACCGCCGGCGCCCGGGAAAGGGACAGGGCGGTCGGCGGCGCGACACCGGCGGCGACTGTTCCGCTGATCACCAGGCTGTCGTCGTCGACCTCGGCGGCGGTGGCCCACACCCTGGGTCGTTCGACCCGCAACCGCAGCGCACCGTCGTACAGCACCGGCACGATCCGTACCCCGGGTGCCACCCAGGTGGCGGGGAGGGCCGGCTGGATCTCGCCGACCTTGACCGGTCCGCTGACCGGCGGTCCGGCCGGGTCGACGACGCCGGTCATCACCAGCCAGGTGCCGGTCCGCCATCCTGAGCTGGGCCGCAGCGCCGACGTACGGAACGATGCGTCGAACCCCGACCCGGCCGGCGGGTCGTCGGCCGACTGACAGGACGCCGAGCCGCGACCAGCGAACACCCGCGAGTGGGCCGGCCCCGGCACGCGCCGCCCGGAACGGCCCCGTTCGCGCAGCCACAGGGCGCGTAGCCGTAGCCAGGGTGCGCCGGCCACCTGCGGCGCACGGTAGACGTGCCCGGATATCCGCAACCGGCCGCCCCGCCAGGCGACCGACCGCAGGGCGGTACGCAACCGCCGGTCCGGCCGGTACAGCTGTACCGGGACGTCCGGCACCACCGGCGGTTTCTGCCCGAGCCGGGTCGCCGCCACCACGGTGAGCAGCTCGGCGAGTCGACCCTCGCCAGCCAACCGCCAGGCCACCCGCAGTCCCGGTTCGAGCCGGTCCGGCACCGACGGGTCGACCTCGGCGAGGAACTCGCCGGCCAACTGCAGGAAACGCTGCCGGTACGCCTCGTCCACCACGTCCGGCAGCAGGTACAGGAACATCCGCAGGTCGCTGCGTAACGCGATGGTGTCGTAGTGGTTCTTCATTCTACGGTTGCCGAGCGCGGCGAGTGACCGGCTGGCGCTGCGCACCGCCGCGAACCGGTCGACCAGGTTGGTGATCTCCGTCTGCCGTTGACTGATCGACTCCTCGGCACCGGCCTCCCGCTGGCGCCAGTGGTAGACCGGGGTGCTCAGCACGTCGATCTTCGCGGCCAGAGCGTACGCCGGAACGGTCACCGGGATGTCCTCGTACCGCACCCCTTCGGGAAACCACAGCTCGTTGCCGGTCCAGAAGTCCCGCCGGAACACCTTGTTGCAGGCCAGCCGGTCGTAGATCAGGTTCCGGCGGCGACGTAGCCGGGCACCGAGCCGGGTCCGCCGGTGGGTGCCCCGGTGCAGCGGAGACTGCCAGAGCCCGCGTGAGTTGAACAACAGGACGTTGCCGGAGGCGATCTGCGAACCGGTCGACTCCAGCGCACCGACCAGCAGCTCGAAGGCGTACCGGGGAAGCACGTCGTCGCTGTCGACGAACGCCAGGTAGTCGCCGCTGGCCGCGCGGATTCCGGTGTTGCGGGCCGCGCCCAACCCTCGGTTCGGCTGCCGGATCAACCGGAACCGGGGGTCGGCCTCGGCCCGCGCGGCGGCGATCTCACCGCTGTCGTCGGTGGAGCCGTCGTCGACCAGGACGAACTCGATGTCCGGGTGGGTCTGGTCGGCCAGCGAGTCGAGGCATTCCGGCAGGTAGCGCGCCACGTTGTAGATCGGTGTGACGACGCTGAGCAGTGCGCCCACCGGGGTCAGCGGGCAGCCGGCTGGGCCGGCTCGCCGAGCAACGCGCGGCGGACCACCCGCTCGGCGGCGTGCCCGTCGTCGAGGTGGCAGAACCGCCCCCGGAACTGGGTCCGGGCCTTGGCCGCGGCGTCGTCGTCGACCGCTCCGGTACGGAACACGTCCAGCAGGTGGCCGAAGGTGGTGGCGACCGCTCCCGGGGGTTCCGCGGTGATGTCGAAGTAGACGCCCCGCGCCATCGCGTACGCCGCGGCGTCCGGCGCGTAGATCACGATCGGTCGGTCCAGGATCGCGTAGTCGAACATCGCCGACGAGTAGTCCGTGATCAGCACGTCGGCGGCGAGGTACAGGTCCTCGACCACCGGGTGCGCCGACACGTCCCGGACCCGGCCGCTGGCCGGGGCGTTGGGCGCCCGGCCGGTCCGCTGCCGGTCGTGGAAGTAGTGGCTGCGGATCAGCAGCCAGGCGTCCGGGCCGAGGACCTCGGCGAAGGCGTCGGCGTCGAAGTCGGGCCGCCAGCCGGGCTGGTGTTCGCGGTGGGTCGGCAGGTAGAGCACCACCCGCTCGCCGGCAGCGATGCCGAGCGCCTCCCGGGCCGCGGCCACCTCGACGTCGGTGGCCGTCGCCAGCCGGTCGTTGCGCGGATAGCCGGTGTCGAGCGATTCGAAGTTGGCCGGGTAGGCGCGCTCCCACATCTGGGTGGAGAAGTGGTTGGCACTGACGCTGTAGTCCCACCGGTCCACCCGGCGCAGCAGCAGGGAGAAGTTCATCGAGGTGGCACCGATCGGGTGCCGCTGCTGGTCCAGGCCCATCACCTTGACCGGCGTGCCGTGGTGGGTCTGCACGTGCACGGAGCCGGGCCGCTTGCGCACGTAGTCGGGAAAGTTCACGTTGTTGATCAGCCACTTCGACCGGGCCAGGGCCCGGTAGTAGCCCCGGGTGCCGGCGACGACGTACGGCACTCCGGGCGGCATGCTCGGGGCCCGGTCCCGCCGGACCACCCAGACACTCTTGATCTGCGGGGCGATCTGCGCCGCCTTGGCGTGGATCGCCGCCGGGTTGCAGCTGTAACCCCGGTACCAGTACGCGGCGTACAGCGCCAGCGACTCGTCCATCGGCAGCCGCAGCTGCAGCCGGTAGTAGCCACGCAGCAACGTCCGCCGGCCGGCCCGGGCCAGGTTGATCAGCCGCCGCTTGACCGGCCGACCGAACCGTCGGGTGACCGAGGGCAGCTTCTTGCGGGCCTGCTGGCCGACCCGCAAGGCGGCGAAGGTACGCCACCGGTTGGCGGCCAGCAGCCGCCGCTTCAGCCCTTCCACACCGTCCGGCTCGGGGTAGCCGCCGGCCGGCAGCCGCCGCTGGTAGTCGGCGTGTGCCCGGGCGAAGAACTCCCGGTGCAGCTCGCGGGGCAGCCGACCGCCGTGTCCCAGCACCATCAGGTAGTGGGAGATCATCAGACCGAACAGCTCGGGCCGGACCGGATCGGCCTGCGAGCCGCGGGCGTCCAACCAGTCGAAGGTGTGGCCCCAGTGGTCGAACATCTCGAAGTGCCGGGCGCTGCGGGTCCGGGTGATCGCCCCGGTGCGACGCTGCCGGTAGTTGACGCACGCCCGGTCGAGCACGGTGATCCGCTCGGCCGCGACCAGCAGCGGGAAGGTGAACGACACGTCCTCGTACCAGCCGGCCTCGAACCGCAGCCCGAGATCGACCAGGAACTCCCGGCGGGTGACCTTGTTCCAGGCGGTGTGCAGGACCTTGAGCGTCTCCGGCCGGGTCCGCACGTCGAACACCTCGGCGCCGGGCGAGGTCGGGAAGGCCTGACGGAGCGCGCTACCCGCCTGGTAGTTGTTCCAGAAGACCCGTACGTGGTCGACGATCAGCACGTCGGGGGTGGTGTCGCGGAGCCGGTTGGCGACCGCCCGCAGCGCACCGTCGGTCAGCCAGTCGTCGCTGTCCAGAAACCAGACGTACTCGCCGGTCGCCGCGTCCAGGCCGGCGTTTCGGGCCTTGCCCAGGCCGACGTTGGCCGGCAGCGACAGCACGGTCAGCCGGGGGTCGCGGGCGGCGTACTCGGCGAGGATCTGCCCGGAGGTGTCCGGCGAGCAGTCGTCGACCGCGATCACCTCGACGTCGGTGAACGACTGCCCGAGGATGGAGTCAAGGCACTCCCGCAGGTAACCCTGCACCTTGTACACCGGCACAACGATACTGATCAACGTCATCGGTCATCACCTGCGATCGTGCCGGCGGGGCGGCCGGCGGGGTGGAGGGAGGGAGCCGGACCAACCGGCATGGCCGGCCGCCGGCGGGGTGCCGGGATCCGGGCGACGGCGCCCGGCGGGCAATGATCCGCTGCTCGGTCCGGCGCCGCCGGCCGGTGGTTGACGACCGCGGTCACGAGGAAGTGCAGCATCAGGTAGCCGGCGAACGCGGCGACCACACCGGTGGTCACCGCGACCGGGGTGACCGTCGCGGGCAGCCCGGGGGCGAGCAGCGTCGGTCCGGCAGCGGCGGCGGCCAGCAGCAGTGTTCGGCCGTCCCAGCCGAGGCTCCACCGGCGCAGCGGTGGTCCGTCGAGCCGTTTCTCCAGCCGGGCGGTCAGATCGTAGTGGTGCAGGGCGAGGATCAGCAGCAGTGCGTAGGTGACCGCGGCCGGCACGCCGGCGACCACGCCGGCCGCGACGACGAAGAGAAGCTCAGCGGCCCGAAGCGCCGCCGGCACCAGCCAGTCGAGCGCGCCGGTGGCCGGCCGGGCCGCACTGGCCGAGCCGGCCGCCAGCAGGGCCGCCGCGCCGACGAGGACGGCGCCGGCACCGGACAGCACGCCGGTCGCGGTCAGGGCCAGCAGGGTCGCGGCGGCCCCGGCGGCGGTCACCGCGAGGGGCAGCTGCCCGGCGGGGGACCGACCGGTCAGCAGACCGGCGATCCGACCAGCCAGGAAACCGTCGTCGCGGTAGGTCGCGGTGTCCACCGCCGCCAGTACCGGGACCCGCATCGACCGGGCCCGCAGGGTCCGCAGGCCCGCCGTCCAGATGGCCGCGAGCAGCCCCCAGACGAGTACGGCGCGCAGGCTGACCAGCGGGCCGAACAGCACCACGGTGACGGCGATCAGTGCCCACCGCTCGCCGATCGGGAAGACGATGGTCCGCTTCGCCCAGTAGATCGGCGAGCGCGGCCCGGCGAGCACCCGATCGGAGGCCTGGCTGAGCCGACCGCCGACCCCGCCCGCCGACGCGCCGATGGCCGGTCGGCTCGGCGTCCGGTGGGCGGCTTCATCGTGCAGCGCCCCGTACCAGGCGTCGGTCATGTGCCGGACGGTCTGCAACACGATCGCTGCGGTGGCCAGCACCCATCCGTCGGCCGCCCACCCGCCGGCCAGTCCCGCCTGGTGTACACCGACGCCGAGCCCCGCGTAGACCAGGTACTCCTTGCCCCGGTCGGCGATGGTGTCCAGCCAACCGCCGAACGCGCTGAACCGGCCGGTGTAGCGGGCCAGTTGGCCGTCGACGCAGTCGAGCACGAAGCCGAGATAGAGCAGGACCGCACCGAGCAGCAGCAGCGGCCGGTCACCGACGGCGAACAACAGCGCGGCGGCGGCGGCGAACGCGACCGAGATCGCGGTGACCCCGGTCGGGCTCAGCCCGATCCGGGCCGCGAGCTTCGCGACCATCGGTGACCAACTGCTCACGAAGTAGGTGGCGAACAGGTCGTCCTGTTCCTTCACCACGAGACGCAGGCGGGCCCGGTTGGGGTCGACGGCACGGATCCGGGCCTCGGCGTCGGACAGACCGACCGGGTCGGCCACCCGCCGGGCCACCAGGTGCCGCAGCGGGTACGCACCGACGACGGCGCCGTCGGCGACGAACTCGGCGAGGATCGCGTCCAGCGGGTGGGTGCCCGGGGGCAGGCGCCGGGTGGCGGCGGCCCGGGCCGCCGTGGCAAACGCGGGCAGGTCACCGACGCCGACCCGCAGTACGCCGCCGAAGAGCGGAAGCCGGCCAGCGCCGGCAGGGCCGGTGGTGGCCGGGCCGGTGGTGACTTCGATGATCCGGCCGCGCAGCGCGCTGACGGCGGCGGCCTGACCGCCGCCGGAGCCGTCCGCGGCGGGCAGCAGCAGCGCCCGGGTGGTCTCGGCCGGTGCCACGGAGAGGACCCGGATCACCTCGGTGTGAGCGACGACGTCGGTGGCGCACAGCAGGACCGGCCCACCGGCCCGCTCGACGAGGTCGGCGACGCCGGCCGGTTCCGCCGTCCGCACCTCGGCCGCACCGACCGCCGCAAGCTGTTCCCGGAGGTGATCGTCAAGCGACAATCCGCTTGCGGTACGCAACTCTCCGGCATCGGCGCTGGTGGGGGTAGCAGAAGCCCGGTTCGCCGAAATCAGGATCGCCAGTGTCACATTCGCGCGCTTCCGTCTAGACGAGCGCGCGAGGCGCTCCGAGGGGTGTCGTCGCCCGAACGCACCGACGAGGGTGGGGGCAGCGTCAGCGTGGGCAACGCCGGCAAGATTAGCAGTCGGTGAACAATGCGGGTAGCTCGCACGTCCGTGACATGACGCCACCCGGGCGCGGCCCCCTGAATGATCTTGAATCGGTCAGGGTAACGCCGTACGGGAGCCACGCCGCGAATCGGTCCGTGGACCGAGGCCACCGCGTCCCGGCGTACCTACCGTGGAAGGTGGCAGACCGGCCAGCAACGACACCCGAAGGAGCGTCCGATGAGCCGCAAACTGGTACGTCCCCGCAACGGAAGGATGATTGCCGGCGTCTGCGCCGGGCTCGGCCAACGGTTCGGCATCTCAGCGGGAATGGTGCGGTTGATCTTCCTGCTCTCCCTGCTGCTGCCCGGCACCCAGGTGATCATTTACCTGGCGCTGTGGATCGTGATGCCAAACGAGGACCGTAACCTCGCCACGTCGTACTGAGCGCCCGTCCCGGGCACCGCCCGCCCCAGGAACGGCCGACCACGGTCACCGACGGACCGAGACCACGACCTGTCCCGGCAAGTCGTCGCGGACCACCCAGTACCGCGGGTCGAACTGGTCGCGATGGAACCGCAGGTCCCGCCAGATCAGCTCGTCGCCGTCCCGGGTCAGGACGAAGACGTCGATCGGCCCGAACGCGGTCGCCGCAGACTCGGCGGCGAACGCCGCCGGGTCCTCCTGGTCGGCCAGATCGCGCAGCTCGGCCCGGCGTTCGTCCCACCGGGACAGGGTGCCCGCCGCGGTCCGGTCGTTGCTCAGGTAACCGGGCCACGGCAGGTACGAGAAGAGCCGTTCGTCGACGCTGAGGGTGACCCGGTCCGGGTCCGGCCCGGTGACCTGCTCGACCGCTCGACGTACCGGCTCGACCGGGAACCAGTCAGCGCGGCCGGTGTCGGGCGCGTACCGGGGGTAGCCGCCGCCGGGCACCGGCTCGGCGTGCGCGGCCGCCGCGTACCCCGAACCGGAGCCGCTGGTGCCCGGCATCCAAGTCGTGGAGTAGACCGGCACCGCCCAGGCCAGCAGCACCGCCAGCGGCACGCCGGCCAGTCCGACCGGCGGGCTGATCCGCAGCCGGCGCAGCAGCAGCGGCACCGCGTGCACCAGGGTCAGCACCCCGGCGACGGCCAGCACGACGCCGTACAGCCGGGCCGTGTAGTGCGCGAAGGCGGTGTGCCCGGTCAGCACGAACCGCACCATCGACAGCAGTCGGTAGGCGAACGCACCGGCGGCGATCAGCAGCAGCGGCCGGGCCCACCAGGTCGACCGGATCAGCCACACCGAGCCCACCAGGCCGGCCAGCTGCAGGCCACGCAGCGGCAGGTCACCCCGCTCCAGGAACGGCAGCAGACCGTCGAGGTAGTACGGCGACACGAACAGGTCGGAAACCAGCTGTCCGCCGCCGCCGGTGGTCAACGCCCACAGGTACGGCAGCACGTACCACGCCGACGAGACGGCGGCGACCGCCGCGACCAGCAGCAGCCGCCGCAGGTACGCCCACCGGTCCGGCTCGGCGCGCCAGGCCGTCCCGATGATCACCACGAGGCCGAGCGCCGCGTAGACCAGCCAGGCCTGGTAGAGCACCACCAGCAGACCGCCGAGCAGCCCGCAGGCCAGCCAGTGCAGCCGGCTGCGAGGCGGACGGGTGAAGGTCTCCAGGACCCACGGGATGAAAATCATCAAGGCGAGGACCTCGTACGCCTTCCGCGGGTCGGACCAGGCCAGCACCCCCACGCAGGAGATCGCCAGCGCCGTCCAGGGACCCACCTGGCGGCGCCACAGCAGGAAACCGACCAGCACCGACGCCGAGACGAACAGCACCTCGGCGTCGCCGAGCAACCGCCAGGCGGGCTGGTCGAGCAGCACCGCCGCCCGGCCGACCAGCCAGGCGTACAGCGGCGGGTACTCCGACGGCAGCCCGGGCACCGTGGTGTCCGCGCTGGCCACGGTGACCGTGTACCGGGTGGCGGTGGCGGTCATCCGCAGCATGTCCCCGGACAGGCCACCGAAGCCGAACGGGGTGCCGTACAGCGCGGCCCGCAGGATCAGCGCCAGCCAGGCCGAGGCCAGGCCGGCGCTGACTCCGGCCAGTGCCGGCATCGCGGTGGGCTGCCATCGCCGAACGGCGGCAGCGGCCAGTCCGCCGAGGCAGACCAGCAGCAGGCCACTGGCGACCGGCAGCGCCCGACCCGCCACCGTGAAGGGGTCGGCGCGCACCACCGACGGCAGCACGACCGCCACCGGTGTGGCCACCAGCCAGGTCAGTACGGCGAGCAGCCCCGGCCGGCCGGCCAGTGCCGGCAACCGGCTGACCCGGGGCCGACCCGGCTCTGGCCCTGACTCCGGCCTACGAGATCCGTCCGGATTGTCCTGCTCCGGGATCCGGCCCGATGCCGTCCGGCCCTGCGAACCGACCTCCCGGCCAGGCGAACCGACCTCCCGGCCGGGCGAACCGACCTCCCGGCCGGACGGCTCGCCAGCGCCGGCCGGGGATGTCTCGACAGTCATGGTGCTCCGCGGAACCGTTCGTTGTCGTGACGCGCGCCGGCCATGTCGTGCATCGGCGGGCCGTCCTGGTCAGTGGGTGCTGACGACCAGCGGGCCGGGCTCCGAGATCTGCTGATCGGCCACGGCGACGGAGACCCGCCGCAGGCTGAGCAGGCTGGAGAAGAGCCCGGCGAAGATCAGTGTCGCGCCGAGGCCGATCGCGGTCGAGGAGGGCAGCACTACCCGCATGGTGTCACTCGCGTCCTGGGCGCCGAAGCCGGTCGCACCCCAGGTGGCGACCGCCAGGATGGTGCCGGCCAGACCCAGCAGGATCAACACGATCCCGCCGGCCGTGCAGGTCTCCAGTCTGACGTACCGGCTCCACCGGTCGGACTGTCGCAGGTCGGTGATGCCCTCGTATCTGCCGTAGATCAGCGCGAACGCTCCGAAGAGCAGCAGCTGTGCGCCGGCGAGCATGGCGAGACAGGTGTAGACGAGGGTGCTGACGTCGAACCCGATCCCGCCGACGACCAACGGGCCGACGGCCAACGTGACGGTGCCGATCAGGCCGACCGTGAAGAGCACCGCACCGGGCCAGATCAGCATCTTCCGGGGGGCGAATACCAGCAGGAACCGCAGGTGACGCCAGCCGTCCCGCCAGGTCCGCAGGTGGGGCGGCCGACTCCGGCCGTCGGGGCGCAGGGTGGTCGGCACCTCGGTGATGTCGTAGCCGTTGAGCGCGGCCCGGACGACCAGTTCGGAGGCGAATTCCATGCCCGGCATGCACAGCTGCAACTGCCGGACCCGGTCCCGGTTGAACCCACGGATCCCGCAGTGAAAATCGCCCACGTTCAGGTTGAACAGCCGACGGCCCAGCCAGGAGAGCACCGGGTTGCCGAGATGACGGTGCAGAAACGGCATCGCGCCGTCGGCTATACCGCCACGGAACCGGTTTCCCATCACCACGTCCCGACCGCGCCGCAATTCATGAATGAAAGGTCCGAGGTCGGAAAGGTCGTACGAGTCGTCGGCGTCGGCCATGATGACGTACCGACCGCGGGCCTGCTCGACGCCGTTGATCAGTGCTCCGCCGTAGCCGCGCATCGGGGCGTGCGACACCCGGGCACCGGCGCGTACGGCGATTTCCTGTGAGCCGTCGGTGGAGCCGTTGTCGCTGACCAGGACCTCGCCCCGGACCCCGAGCTCGTCGAGGGACCGGCGGGCCTTGCGGATGCACACCTCCAGCGTCTCCGCCTCGTTCAGACACGGCAGAAGGACAGTGACCTCGACCTCGTCGTTGCGCACCGAACGCGCCACGGGTGCACCCCCGAATTAGAGACTGACCACAGCCAGGCCGCCGTACCAGTCATGAGTCAATTTCATTTTCTGGCCCGCCGTTTCCGCGGATCCGGCCCTCGACTTCACTCTAGCGCGACCCACGCGGAACGAGTGCCCACCCCTGGACAGAAAACGCCGGACCGAAGGATGATTCGGTCCGGCGTATCACCATCCTTTACGGGCGGTTTCAGCCTGCGAAAATGTCTACGGCGTCACAAAGGTGACTGAGATTTCCTCGTATCCCAGAGAGCGCAGCAGCCCCGTCAGCATCTTGCGGGTGTTCTCCTCGGCCCGCCCGGCGATCCCGCTCTCCCGGGCGGCAGCCGTGATCCGGTCCTCGGCCAACTGGTAGACCTGCTGCCGCCGGTTCGGGTCACCGCCGAACACCTCACCGAGACGGTTGAGCAGGCCGCGCTCCTCGGCGAAGACATAACTGTTGTCGAGATCGAGATCCGCGTCGGTCAACTGCGGGGCCGGCAACTCGATTTGCGCAGAAAGACCATCCTCAGAGGTAGATATGGCTTCCTCGCCGATTTGCCCGAAATCGACGTATGCCTCGACCGTTCCGACCCCGACGAACAGGGTTCGTTCGTTGAGCAGGAAATCCGGCACGTACCGTCGGTCCTGCTCAAGGTCGACGACGACCTGGTAGTTGCCCTCCGCCGCGACGAACCGGCTGAGATCCTGGATCGACTGCAGCACCGGCGGCTGAGTGCGATCGGTCTCCTGTTGGGCGAAGGGGTTGCGCCAGTTCGGTAGCAACCCGACGGCCTGGGTCGACAGCAGCACCACCGCGACCAGGCCGACGATTGCGGCGAGGCCGAACAGCCCGCGTCGACGCCCGCCGGACTCCGCCGGTGGCGTAGCCGGCTCGACCGGCCCGGTCTGCTCCGGCGTACCGTCGGGATATTCCGGAAATTCCCGAGTAGGAGTGTTGACATCGCCGCTACGGGACATCCCCATCACCGTCCTCACCAGACGCCGGCCCACCGCCGGGACGTCTGGATTCACCGTACGGCCCCGGTACGACAACCGCATCCGGAGCCGGCCGGCGGAGCATCACGCCCGGCGGACGGATCGGGCCGGCAGGCAGGGCCGGGCCGGCAGGTCAGCCGGCGGCCCGCTGCTGGATGAGCAGGTACACCCGGGCGTGGATCTGGTTGCGCTGCTGGAGCGCGGCCCGCAGGGCACGGTGCAGGCCGTCCTCCAGGTAGAGACCGCCGTTCCACTGGACCACGTGCGGGAAGAGGTCGCCGTAGAACGTCGAGTCCTCGGCGAGCAGCTTGTCCAGCGCCAGCTCCCGCTTGGTGGTGATCAGCTGATCGAGCCGCAGCGGGCGGGGCGGAATCTCCGCCCACTGCTTCAGGGTCAGACCGTGCTCAGGGTAAGGACGACCGTCCCGCACCGCTTTGAAGATCACGACGGCGCGCTCCTCCCATGTCGCCTACCGGACCGTCTGTCTGCCGAACCGCCACCCGCCGGCCGGACGCCACCGTACGCCAGCGCGTCTGCCAGCGTAGCGACCTGCCGCGACCAATCGGAGCGATCCTGTGGCCCGTATCGCAGCGTCACCGCCGGCAACCGGCCCCGGTCAACCGTTCCACCGGCCACGATGAACCACCTCGTCGACCGGACGGCGACCGCGACGCAGCGACGGGGAACGCGTGTCAGGTGCCCGGTAGCCGACGGTGATCGCACCGATCGGGACGAACTCGTCCGGCACGCCGAACGCCTCCCGGAAATTCGGCGTGCGCTCCGGCGGGATGCCGAAGAAGCAGGCTCCCAGCCCTTCGTCCACGGCGGTCAGCAGCATCAGCAGCGCCGCGAACCCGGTGTCGATGTGCCAGTACGGCACCGGCCAGCGCGCCTCGTCGCGGTCGGTCCAACCCTTGTCCGGCTGGGCGTACCGGTCCAGGTACGCCGACCGGTTGGCGTGCGGGACGATGATCAGTGGTGCCTGGGTCATGCCGGCCAGCCAGCGGCTGCGCCGCTCGGTGTCCGGGTCCGCCGCCACCGGGGTGGTCGCCGCCCAGAACGCCGCCCGGTCGTCCGGCCGGTCCAGCACCAGGAATGCCCAGCCCTGGGAGAACCCGGCCGACGGCGCGTGGATGGCGTGCTCCAGCAACCGGTCGACGATCTCGGGCGGTACCGGGCGGTCCGGATCGTAGTTGCGGACCATCCGCCGCCGACGTACCGCGTCGCGGAACTCCATCACCGGCCCTCCGGCCCCGGTCCCGCCGGCTCCTGCCCCGGCCGGATGCCCCAGCTCGCCTGCCAGGTCTCGGCCGGCGCCAGGACGATCAGATCCCGCCCGGACCGGAACGCGTCCGGCGGGCAGGTCATCGGCTCGACCGCCACCGACCGCCGGTAGCGCGGCTCCGCGAGGGTGTCCCCGCTGAACAGCTGCCACCAGCCGAAGGCGGCGTCGGCCCAGAGCGTCACGCCTTCCGATCCATCCTGGTTGGACAACCGGACCGCGGAGCCGCCCGACGGATCCCGCTCAAGATCGCCGAACGCGGTGTCCAGCACCACCGGACCGATCCGCCGCGGCTTGGTGAAGTCGTACTCGCCACCGGCCACCTTCGCCGCACCGATCGGCAGCAGCCGGCCGTCCACCAGCAGCCGGCTGCGGGCCGGCAGGTGCAGGGTCAGGTCGTCGACGACGGTGTCCGGCAGCCGCAGGTACGGATGGACCCCGAGCCCGAACGGTGCCGGCTCGGCGCTGGCGTTGGTCACCTGATGGGTCACCCGCAGTCCGTCGGCGCCGACCACCCAGCGGGTACGCAGCACCAGCGACCACGGGTAGCCGGGGTGCGGGAAGAGGGTGCAGCCGACCACCACTTCGTCGGCTGTCTTGGTGATCAGTTGCCAGGGCAACCAGCAGACCAGCCCGTGCAGCGCGGTGTGCCGGTCCGGCTCGGACAGGTGCAGCTGCCGGGTGACCTCGGCGAAGGTGTAGCGGCCGTCGCGGATCCGGTTCGGCCACGGAGCCAGGATCTGGCCGGCACCGCCGACACAGAGCTCGTCCTCGGCGTACCCGTCGACGTAGTCGACCCCACCGGCGCGGTACGCCCGCAGCCCGCCACCCACCTCGACCACGACGGCCTCGTGCCCGTCCGCCGCGATCGTCCACTGCGCTCCGGACGGCGGGCCCGGACGTGCATCGACGTTGTCCATGCGGCGACGATAACGGTTCAATCCAGCTCGCGGGTCACCCGCCGGCCAGTGATCCACAATAGCTAAGAGTAAATTAAAGGTTGCGCTACGGCGCGATCCGCTCGATCGACCAGCCACCGCCGGCATCCCGGCGGTACCGCAACCGGTCGTGCAGCCGGTCGGCCCGACCCTGCCAGAACTCGACGGTCCACGGCGTCACCCGCAGGCCGCCCCAGTGCGGCGGCGGTGGCACCACGGTCGACTCCGGGAACCGCCGCCGGGCGGCGGCCAGACCGGCGTCGACCGCCGCGCGGTCCGGCACCACCCGCGACTGAGGGCTGGCCCAGGCGCCGAGCTGGGAGCCGCGCGGCCGGGTGGCGAAGTACGCCTCGGTCTGCGCCCGGGGGACCGGTGCCACCACCCCACGTACCTCCACCTGCCGGGACATCGCGAACCATGGAAAGAGCAGGCTGACCGACGGATTGTCGGTGGCCTCGGCGCCCTTGCGGGACCGGTAGTTGGTGAAGAAGACGATTCCCGTCTCGTCGTACCCTTTCATCAACACCGTCCGGGTACTCGGTCGCCCATCGACGTCGGCCGTGGCCAGCACCATCGCATTCGGCTCCGGCAACCCGGCCGCCACCGCGTCGGCGAACCACCGGGCGAACTGGGTGTGCCAGTCGACGGCGAGGTCGCGGCGACGCAGTTCCGGGGCACCGCGATAGTCACGACGCGGCAGACTCGGTCGCGGTGTGTCTCCCGTCACGTCGCTCTCCTGAACTAGGGCTACCCCTGGCACCGAACTTACGCTGGGTACCCACCAGGCACGAACAACCGGTCACCCACCGGGCACGAACGACCAGTCACCGCAGCACACGGACGTCAGTGAAAGCCGTTCAGGGCAGCCTGCAGCAGTTCTACCGGGCGCTCGGGCAGCACCGCCAAAATCCCCACCAGGAGAGCCACATGTCCGACTTCAAACCGGGTCTCGAAGGTGTGATCGCATTCGAGACCGAAATCGCCGAGCCTGACAAGGAGGGCGGTGCCCTACGGTACCGCGGCGTCGACATCGAGGATCTGATCGGACAGGTCTCCTTCGGCAACGTCTGGGCACTGCTGGTCGACGGTCGGTTCGGGCCGGGTCTGCCGCCCGCCGAGCCGTTCCCGGTGCCGGTGCACTCCGGCGACATCCGGGTGGACGTGCAGTCGGCGGTCGCCATGCTCGCCCCGTACTGGGGGTTGTCCCAACTGCTCGACATCTCCGACGAGCAGGCCCGCGCGGACCTGGCCCGGGTGTCGGTCACCGCGTTGTCGTTCGTCGCCCAGTCGGCCCGGGGGCTCGGTCTGCCGGCCGTGCCGCAGAAGGAGATCGACAAGGCGCAGACCATCGTCGAGCGGTTCATGCGCCGGTGGCGTGGCGAGCCCGACCCGCGGCACGTCAAGGCGGTCGACGCGTACTTCATCTCCGCCGCCGAACACGGCATGAACGCCTCCACCTTCACCGCCCGGGTGGTCGCCTCCACCGGAGCCGACGCCGCCGCCTGCATCTCGTCGGGCATCGGCGCGCTCTCCGGACCGCTGCACGGTGGTGCCCCGTCCCGGGTGCTGCACATGATCGAGGGCGTCGAGCGCAGCGGCGACGCCGAGTCGTACGTCAAGGGCGTGCTCGACCGCGGCGAACGGCTGATGGGGTTCGGTCACCGGGTGTACCGGGCCGAGGACCCGCGCGCCCGGGTGCTGCGCCGCACCGCCAAGGAGCTCGGCGCGCCCCGTTACGAGGTGGCCGAGGCGCTGGAGAAGGCCGCTCTGGAGGAGTTGCACAACCGCAAGCCGGACCGGGTGCTGGCGACCAACGTCGAGTTCTGGTCGGCGGTGGTGCTCGACTTCGCCGAGGTGCCGGCGCACATGTTCACCTCGATGTTCACCTGCGCCCGGATGGGCGGCTGGAGCGCTCACATCCTGGAGCAGAAGCGGCTCAAGCGGCTGGTCCGCCCGTCCGCCCGGTACGTCGGCCCGCAGCCGCGCAAGCCGCAGCAGGTCGCCGGCTGGGACGCGGTCCCGCACGACGTCTGATCCGGCACGGATCCTGGTCCGGCACCGATCCTGATCGGGTACGGATTCCGCCGGCACCGGCCCGGGGGATGTGGGGCACGCCTCAGTCGCAGACGTGGGACCGCACCCCGGGGCCAGCCGGTCGGGTGCAAGGATTGGTCGACCCGTAGCGCATCTGGAAGGACTGCTGACCACCGTGGCTGACGTTGCGACCATCCGCATCCCAGACGAGATCAAGCCCGCCGACGGCAGGTTCGGCTGCGGCCCGTCGAAGGTCCGCCCGGCAGCCGTCGAGGCGCTGTCCGAGGTCGCCACCAGCTACCTGGGCACCTCCCACCGGCAGCGCACCGTCCGCGACGAGGTGGCCCGGCTGCGGCGCGGCATCGCCGAGTTCTTCGCGCTGCCCGATGGCTACGAGGTGATTCTCGGCAACGGCGGTACCACCGCGTTCTGGGAGGTCGCCACGTTCGGTCTGGTCCGCGACCGGGCGCAGTTCGCCAGCTTCGGCGAGTTCGGGGCCAAGTTCGCCAAGGCGGTACGCGACGCGCCGTTCCTCGGCGAGCCGACGGTGCACAAGGCCGAGCCGGGCAGCGCCCCGGCCCTGGTCGCCGAGGCGGGCGTCGACGTCTACGCGACGCCGCACAACGAGACCTCCACCGGGGTCGCGGTGCCGATCCGGCGGGTCGCCGGGGCCGACGACGGCGCGTTGATGCTGGTCGACGCCACCTCCGGCGCCGGTGGCCTGGAGGTCGACCCGACCGAGACCGACGTCTACTACTTCGCCCCGCAGAAGTGCTTCGGCTCGGACGGCGGCATCTGGCTGGCCCTGATGTCGCCGGCTGCCCTGGACCGGGCCGCCCAGGTGAAGGCGTCCGGCCGGTACATCCCGGCGTTCCTGGACCTGGTGACCGCGATCGACAACTCGCGGTTGGAGCAGACCTACAACACTCCGGCACTGGCGACGATCTTCCTCGCCGCCGAGCAGACCGACTGGATGAACGCCCAGGGTGGGCTGGCCTGGGCGGCGAAGCGGACGGCGGAGAGCGCGGCGGCGATCTACGGCTGGGCTCAGCGGTCCGCAGTGGCCACCCCGTTCGTCACCGATCCGGCACTGCGGTCGAACGTGGTGGCGACCATCGACTTCGTCGACGGAGTGGACGCCGCCAAGGTCGCCAAGGTACTTCGGGCCAACGGCATCGTGGACACCGAGCCGTACCGCAAGCTCGGCCGTAACCAGCTGCGGGTGGCGCTGTTCCCCGCGATCGACCCGGCCGACGTCGAGGCGTTGACCGCCTGCGTCGACTTCGTGATCGAGCGACTCTGAGGCATATCGGGTGATAAGGCCGGTTCGGCGTTGATTGTCGCCGAACCGGCCGGTTTGCTCTAGGATGACGATCAACCGCTGACCATCCGTGATCGACCGTGATCGCCGACGCTCGATCACCGTCCGCCATCCGACCCGCCCAGCCGGACGGATCGGGGCAGCTCACTCGACATGCCCGGCGTGGCCTACTCCCATCGGGTGACTTATCGGCGTACCGTGTGCGGAGGACGTCGCGGGCGGGTCGACCTTGCGGCGTGGGGCAGCTCAGCGGGACGGAGGCAACGCGATGCGCCCGGTACGCTTCGTCGCCCTCTCCGAGGACGGTCAGGCCCTGGTCCTCGCTGACGAGGTCGGCCGACTGCTCGCCCTACCGATCGACGACCGCGTATCCACCGCCGTGCAGGCGGACCCGGACAGCTCGACCACGTTGACGGTGGCCAGCCAGCCCGGTGATCCCCAGCCGTCACTGTCCCCCCGGGACATCCAGGCCCGGATCCGGTCCGGCGAGTCGGCCGACGACGTCGCGCGGATCGCCGGAGTGCCGGTCGACCGGGTACTGCGCTACGCCGGACCGGTGCTGCAGGAGCGGGCCATGCTCGCCCAGCACGCCCGGCGTACCAGGCTGAAGAACTCCGACAAGGGTGCCCCGCTCGCCGAGGTCGTCGACGGCCGGCTGGCCCAGCACGGCATCGACGCGGAGAAGATCTCCTGGGACGCGTACCGGCGCGACGACGGCACCTGGCGGATCATCGCCACCTGGCCGTCCGGCAAGGCCACCGCCCAGGCCATCTGGGAGCTCGACAAGAGCCGCCAGGTGATCTCGCCGCACGACGACATGGCGCAGTACCTCTGCACCGAACGGCCGACCCAGATCCTCGGTCAGGAGCCGGCACCGGAGCGGGGCGGGCACGCGCTGCCCGGTCCGTCGCGTGCCGAGCCGGGCCGGGGCGGCGGGCACGGCCTCCCGGCTGCCCCGGGTGACCAGCCACGACCCAGCCGGGACCCGATCCGGGCCGGGCGGGACGCGCTGCTCGCCTCGCTGGACCGACCGCTCGGTTCGGCGGCCGGTCGCGGCCTGGAGCCGGCGGCCAACGCCGAGACGCCCCGGCAGCGGCCGGTGGCCGGTGGCGCCGCCGCCCTGCTCGGCGGCGGCGCGGGTTCCGCCTTCGACGACGATGCCGACGCACCCAAGGAGGTCCCGGCGGTGCCGTCGCTGGCGGTGCTGCGGCCCCGGCGCGCCGCGTCCGGTGCCACCGAGACCCCGGCCGACAGCTCCGGCAAGCCCCGCAAGCGACTGCCGAGCTGGGACGACGTCCTGTTCGGTAGCGGCCCGGCCGACCGCGCGAGTTCCTGACCCGCCGACCGCCACCGGCGGCCTGGGACCGATCGGCCCCGGGCAGTACGGCTCCAGGACCCCGGGCAGTACGGCTCCAGGTCAGGCCCGGACTGCTCCGGCATGGGCCGGCGCGGGTCGGGCCGGCAGTACGTAGAGCCGGGGCATCGGTGCCCACCTCAGCCGCAGCCGGCCGCCGGTGCGCCGCAACTGCCAGGCCAGCGCGGCGGCGGCGGTCAGGAAGGACAGCAGGCCGCCCAGCCAGATGCTGGCCCCGGCACCGAAGCGCTCAGCGACCCAGCCGATGATCGGTGCGCCGACCGGGTTGGTGCCCAGGAAGACCAGCACCCACAGCGCCATCACCCGGCCCCGGAACGCCGGGTCGACACCGAGCTGCACCCGCTGGTTGGAGGCCTGCGCGAAGTAGACCATGAAGAACCCGGTCGGCAGCAGCAGGAGCACCACCAGCCAGTACGTCGGGGCCAGCCCGACCAGGGTGCCGAGGCCAGCGAAGGTCAACGCGCTGCCCAGCACGACGTAGACCGACGGCCGGTCGCGCCGGCCGCTGGCGGCCAGGGCACCGGCCAGCGCGCCGACCGCGAGCGCCGTGGTGAACAGCCCGAACGACGCCGCACCGGTCTCGAAGACCGTCTTGGCCAACGCGGCGAGGGTCAGCTGGAAGTTGAACAGCAGTAGGCCGAGCACGGCCATCAGGGCCATCGGCAGCATCAGGTCGGGGCGGCGGGCGACGTAGCGCAACCCGTCGACCACCTTGGCGGCGTCCCGCTGCGCTCCGACCGGCAGGCCGACCCGGTGCAGTTCGCCGGAGCGCATCCGGACCAGTCCGACCAGCGGGGCCGTGGACGCGAGCGCGCTGATCAGGAAGACCGGCCCGACGTCGAACGCCGCGATGGCCAGCCCGGCCACGGCCGGGCCGACGATCCGGGCGGTGTTGAACGTCGCCGAGGACAGCGCGAGGGCGTTGGGCAGCAGCGGGGTCCCGACCAGTTCGGAGACGAACGCCTGCCGGACCGGGGTCTCCAGGGCGTTGCCGACGCCGAGCAGGCCGGCGAAGACGAAGACGTGCCAGAGCGCCACCACGCCGGTCAGCACCAGCACGCTCATCACCAGGGCCAGCACGCACCAGATGGCGTTGGCGACGAACAACAGCAGCCGCTTGTCGTAGCGGTCGGCGAGCCGACCGAAGATCAGGGTGAACAGCAGCACCGGGGTGAACTGGAGGGCGACGACCACGCCGAGCGCGGTGGCGGAGTCGTCCGACAGCTGCAGGACGAGCCAGTCCTGCGCGATGAACATCATCCACACACCGATCAGCTTGATCAGCTGCCCGGTTGCGAAGATCCGGTAGTTGCGGACCTGTAGGGACTGGAAGGTGGTGTTCAGTGTCGCCCGCACTCGGGGTGCGCCTCCTCGGATCGTACGCGTCATCCACATGGGACGAAGCGGACCCGATGGCGACTGTCGCGTCAGCCGCGGGCGACCTGCTGCAGGATCTCCGCCGCCTGCCGTAACGTGTCCCGTTCGGCAGGGCTCAGCGCGGCGAGCCGGGTGGCGAGCCACTCGTCACGTATCCGCTCAAACCCGGCGATCACCTCGCGGCCTGACTCGGTGGCTGACAGGATCACCTGGCGGCCGTCGGTCGGGTGCGGGGTGCGTTGCACCAGTCCGCGCTCCTCGAGCTTGGCGACGATCCTGGTCATCGTCGGCGGTTGGACCCGCTCGATGTCGGCCAGCTCCCGCGGCGTCATCGCACCGGCCAGCTCCAGGCTGGTGAGCGCGGACAGCTGGGTGACCGTCAGATCGCCGACCGGCCGGGCCCGTCGGACCCGCCGGTTGAGTCGGGTGATGGCATCGCGCAGGGACGTCGCCAGTTGCGCGGCCGTGACCTGCTGCTCTCCCATCACCGCCCACTCCGTCACGTTCGTTAGCCTAACTAACGAACACACCGATCGACCAGCCGTTATGACCACCGTCACCGGCGGCACCAGGGTACCGCCGGTGCCGGCAGACGAAGCGACGAGGCGGTCGGCTCAGCCGATCAGCAACTCCAGCGGGTGCCGCAGGAAGTAGAGGGTGAACAGCGCGGCCACCCCGTACAGCAGCGGATGCACCTGCGCCGCGCGGCCCTTCACCAGCTTGATCAGCACGAAGGTGATCACCCCCGCGCCGATCCCGTTGGAGATCGAGTAGGTGAACGGCATCAGCACGATGGTGAGGAACGCCGGGATGGCGATCTCGTAGTCGGTCCAGTCGATGGTGCGTACCGCGGTCAGCATCAGGAAGCCGACCACCACCAGCGCGGTCGACGCCGCCTCGAACGGCACCACCTCGACCAGCGGGGACAGGAAGACGGCCAGTAGGAACAACCCGCCGGTGACCAGGTTCGCCGCTCCGGTCCGGGCACCCTCCGCCACCCCGGCGGCGCTTTCGATGTACGAGGTGTTGCTCGACGTACTCGCCATGCCGCCCGCCGCCGCCGCGATCGAGTCGACGACCAGGATCTCCTTGGTCCTCGGCGGCATCCCCTCGGCGTCGAGCAGGCCGCCCTCCTGACCGACCGCGACCATGGTGCCCATCGTGTCGAAGAAGTCGGTCAGCAGCAGGGTGAAGACGAACATCAGGGCGATCAGCCAGGTCGCCGAGTCCCACGCGCCCAGCACGGAGAAGTTGCCGAGCAGCGACAGGTCGGGCATGCCGAAGACCTGGTCGGGCAGGCTCGGCACGGTCAACGCCCAACCGCCGGGTTGGCCGTCCGGGCCGCCGGCCGGCCCGAACCCGCCGATCGCCTCGACGACGATGGCCAGCACCGTGGAGCCCAGGATGCCGATCAGGATCGCACCGCGCACCTTGCGGACCACCAGCACCAGGGTGAGCAGCAGGCCGAGTACGAAGACGAACGCCGGCCAGGTGGCGATCATGCCGTTGACGCCCAGGCCGAGCGGCGGCGAGGCGGTGCCACCGGTGACGAACCCTGCGTTGACGAAGCCGATCAACGCGAGGAACAGCCCGATGCCGACCCCGATGGCGGTCTTCAGCTGGGTCGGCACGGCCCGGAAGACGGCGGTACGCAGCCCGGTCAGCACCAGGACCAGGATGATCACGCCCTCGATGACCACCAGGCCCATCGCGTCGGCCCAGGTCATCTGCGGGGCGATCTCGAAGGCGACGAGGGCGTTCACCCCGAGACCGGCGGCCAGCGCCAGCGGGAACCGGGCGATCACCCCCATCAGCAGCGTCATCAACCCGGCGATCAGGGCGGTCGCGGCGGCGATCGCCGGGATCGCCAGCGCGGCGCCCTCGCCGTCGACCGCGCTACCCAGGATCAACGGGTTGAGCACCACGATGTACGCCATCGTGAAGAAGGTGGCCAGCCCGCCGCGTACCTCCCGGCCGGGGGTGGAGCCGCGGGCGGTGATTTCGAAGAACCGGTCGAACGCGTTACGTGGGCTGCGGTCCGGAGTCGACCCGGTCGTCTCTGCCGGCACTGTCGCCATGGGTCCTCACAGCTGATCATCAGGTTGACTGGGTTGCGCGCATCGTCTCAGATCAGCTGTTACCTGTGGAGGTCCATCCGGTTACGTCCCGCGACATCGCCGATCCGGCCGCCCGCCGTCCGGGTCGACCGGCCCGTCGCGGCGGTCTCGATCAACCGGGACGTACCCTGGTAGGGTGCCCGACTCGCCGCCGATGACTCCGCCGGACGCCCCGACCGGCCCGGTGCGGCTGCCGAGGGCACCCCGACCGGCGCCGCTGGACCCACCGATGGTGCCGTTCGCCGTCGGCGGGATGATCGCCTGGGCCATCGCCGGGCTGGTCTGCCTGCTCGCCCGAGACTGGCTGGCCGACACCGGGCGTACCGACTGGCTCTGGACCTGCCTGGCCGGTCTCCTGCTCGGGCTGCCCGGGCTCGCGGTGATGCTGCGGCACGACGCCAACCGGCGACGGCGCCACGCCGACCAGGTCAGTCGCCCGCCGGACCCGAACGCATCGTGACCGTCTCGACCTCGCCGTCGTCGTAGACCGTGGGCAACTCGTCCACCGGGGTCACCGCCGGGCCGGTCAGCGTCTCCGAGTGCGCGCCGCAGCCGTGGTCCACGCTCACCACCCGGCCGTCGTCCGGTGCGTACACGTTGCCGCACACCCCGAACGCCTGCCGCAGCGCCCCAGCCAGCATCAGGTAGAACCCGCAGGCGCCGCAGCGGGCCGTGTCCGGCGCGGCGACCGAGATCGGTGCCTGCGGGCCGTGTTCGCCGTCGTACCAGCGCTGCGCGGTGTCGGCGCGGCCCTCGCGAGACATCACCCGGCTCCGGCCGAGCCCGAGCTCCCAGGAGACCTCCTCGACGGCCGGGTCGTCCGACTGCAGGTAACCGGGCGCGAGCCGGTCGTCGTCGAACGAGGTCGGCAACAGGTCACCGACGCCCAGGTCACCGGGCTGCAGCCGGTCGTGCCAGGGCAGCCAACCCGGTGCCAGCAACGCGTCCGGGCCGGGCAGCAGCACCGTCTCACAGACGGTCACCTGCCGGCTGCGAGAGACCCGGGTCACGGTGACCGCCCACCGCCAGCCCTGGTACCCGGCAAGATGGCAGTCGAAGAGGTGGGTCACCAGCCGGTCGCCTTCGGCGACTGCCTGCAGGTGCTCGCCGACCTCGGCGGGATCCACCGCGTCGGTCAGCGCGGCGTACGCCACGTCGACGGCTTTGGCGCAGACCGAGTCGAGGCGGGCGGCACGAGCGGTGCTCCTGGTCACCGTCCCATTGTTGCCTACCGGCCGGCACCGCCGACAGGCACTCCCCCGCCGACAACGACTCGTTGTCGGCAGGCACTCCCCCGCCGACCCGGGCCCGCGACCGCGAAAACCGGCACAGCCCGAGACGGGACGGCTGCGGATAGGTGAGGATGGGCGCATGGGGCTGTTTCGCTCGCTCGGGCACACGGCCGGGACCGCCTTCCGCGGCACCCGCGCGGTGCTGCGCGGCACGGCGCACAGCGGTCGCTGGGCCGGACACAAGGTTCTGCAGGTACGCCACCGCGGGGCGGGCGGTGAACCGGGCATGTCGCGCCTGTTCGACCTGCACGCCGCCTCCTGCGCCGGGGATACCCTGATCACGATCGGGCTTGCCGGGACCATCTTCTTCAGCGCGCCGCTCGGCGAGGCCCGCAGCAGCGTGGCGCTCTACCTGCTGGTGACGATGGTCCCGTTCGCGCTGCTGGCCCCGGTGGTCGGCCCGGTGCTCGACCACTTCCGGCACGGCCGGCGGTACGCGCTGGCCACCACCATGCTCGGCCGGGCCTTCCTGGCCTGGTTGATCGCCGACCACCTGAACGGGTTCGGGCTGTATCCGGCGGCGTTCGGGGTGCTCGCCCTGTCCCGGGCGTACGGCGTCGGCCGCTCCGCCGCCGTGCCCCGGCTGTTGCCGGCCGGGCTGGGGCTGTCCCAGGCCGGGGCCCGGGCCAGCGTCTACGGCACGATCGCCGGAGCGCTGGTCGCACCACTGGGGCTGGCGGCGTTCTGGTTCGGGCCGCAGTGGCCGCTGCGGGTCGCGTCGGTGATCTTCCTGGTCGGCATGGTGATCGCGCTGCGGCTGCCGCCTCGGGCCGACTCCGAGCCCGCCGAGCGGGTGCCGCGCGCGTTCCGGGTGTTCGGTCTGCGGCGCGGCACCGACCGGCAGCGGATTCTCACCGGGAGCCGGCTGGTGATCGCCACCCTGGTCGGCAGCGGCACGTTACGTTGCCTCTACGGCTTCCTGCTGCTCTTCCTCGCGTTCGCGATCAAGGCGGGCGATCTGTCCACGGTGGTGTTCAGCCAGCAGCTCGGCGACGAGGGCGCGCTGGGGTTGGTCGGAGCGGCGTTGGCCGCCGGCAGCTTCGCCGCCACCGCGATCGGCAGCCGGATGCGGATCAACCGCCCACTCGCCCTGCAGTCCAGCGGGCTGGTGATCGTGGCCGGTGTCGGCGTACTCGCCACCCTGCAGTTTTCGCTGCTGATGGTGGCGCTGTTCTGTTTCGTCACCGCGATCATCAGCGGCATTGCGAAGCTCGCGGTGGACGCCACCATCCAGGAGCGGCTGCCGGAACGGCTGCGGGCCAGCGCATTCGCCCACTCCGAGACCATTCTGATGCTGTCGTTCGTCGCAGGTGGCGCGTTCGGGCTGATTCCGGTGGACGGCCGGGTCGGTGTCGTCGCGGCGGCCGGCTTCGGCATACTCGCCGCCGCCCGCGCGATGATCGTCGCCGGCCGGCAGCGCAAGGACCGGCTCAACGGCCGACCGGTCGACGCAGCCGACGACGTCCCGGAGACGCCCGAACCCGGCACCGCCGGATCAGGCGACGCCGACCCCGGTACGCCCGACGCCGGCTCACCCGACGACGGCGGCACGGTTGTTCCGCCACGCGCCCGCCGGTCGATCGTCCCGGCCCGGATCCGGCCACGTCCGCGACCCGCCCCGCCGACGCCGGCACCGCCGGCACCGGTCGGCGCTGGGCAGGGCGGCACCGGCCCGGTCGGTGCCGAGCCGGTCGGCGTCCCGGCCGCCGGCGCACCCGCCGGTCACCGCGACGACGACCGGTCCGACGGCCAAGCCGACGACGACGATCCGACGCCACCCGGATTCCACATCTACCGCCCGTCGTCGACGCTGCGCCGCGCGGCCGAGGACGATCGACCCGACGGGCCGGACAGCGGAAGCTGACCCACGGGCCGGACGCCGGACGCTGACCCACGGGCCGGTAAGACGTCGACCCACGGGCCGGTGACGAGTGGCCGGCCAACGACCCTGCCCGGCGACCGGTAGGTCCAGGAAGGCGCGGTGGGTAGGGTGCGGCAGGTGCGGATTCTGATCGTGACCGCGGTCGAGGCCGAGGCGGTCGCCCTCCGGCGCGGAATCGCCCCGGGCAGCAGCACAGCCGGTAGCGGCACGGCAGCGGACGGCGGCACGACGGGCGACGCAGCCGACCGAGCGGTCGACGTCGCGGTGGTCGGGGTCGGTTCGGCGGCCGCCGCCGCCGGGACCAGCCGGCAGCTGGCACTCGCGGCGAGCAGCGGACGCCCGTACGACGCGGTGGTCAGCGCGGGGATCGGCGGCGGATTCCCCGACCGGATCGCCGTCGGGCAGACCGCCGTCGCCACCCGCAGCGTCGCGGCCGACCTCGGCGCCGAGTCGCCGGACGGGTTCCTGACGATCGACGAACTCGGCTTCGGCACCGCGGTCGCCCCCGCCGACGACGCGCTCACCGGCTGGCTGCGGGCGGCGCTACCGGACGCCGTACCCGGCGCGGTGCTGACGGTGAACACCGTGACCGGCACCGCGACGACCGCAGGGACGCTCACCGGCCGTTACCCCGACGCGGTGGCCGAGGCCATGGAGGGGTACGGGGTCGCCTGCGCCGCCGGGCTGGCCGGGCTGCCCTTCGCGGAGCTGCGTACCATCTCCAACCCGGTCGGCCCGCGCGACCGGGCCGGCTGGCGGATCCCGTCGGCGCTGGCCGCGCTGACCACGGCGGCCAGCGCGCTGACCAGCCGGAGTGCCGACTACCGTGGCTGACGTGACCCTGCGGCTGGCTTTCTCCCCCTGCCCCAACGACACGTTCGTCTTCCACGCCCTGGTGCACGGGCTGGTGCCGGACGCCCCGCCGGTCACCGTCCGGTACGCCGACGTGGACGTCACCAACTCCGCCGCCGAACGTGGCGAGTTCGACCTGGTCAAGGTCAGTTTCGCCGCGTTGCCCTGGCTGCTGCCGGACTACCACCTGCTGCCCTGCGGGGGTGCGTTGGGCCGGGGCTGCGGCCCGCTGCTGCTGACCGGCGGCGCAGCCGGCGGTACGGCCGGGGAGGGTCGCTGGTCAGCCGGCGACCTGACCGGGGCGACCGTGGCCGTACCCGGTGAGCGGACCACCGCGTACCTGCTGTTCCGGCTCTGGTCGGCAGGTCGGCCGCCGGCCCGGATCGAGGTCGTGCCGTTCCACGAGATCATGCCCGGCGTCGCCGCCGGCCGGTACGACGCCGGCCTGGTGATCCACGAGGCACGGTTCACCTACCAGCGGTACGGGCTCACCGCGCTGGTCGACCTCGGGGCGTGGTGGGAGTCGGACACCGGGCTGCCGATCCCGTTGGGCGCGATCCTGGCCCGACGGGGCGTCGTCGACCCGGCGCAGGCGACCGGCTGGGTACGCGAGTCGGTCCGACTGGCCTGGGCGGATCCAGGCGCCTCCCGGGACTACGTGCTGGCCCACGCCCAGGAGATGGAGCCGGACGTGGTGGACCGGCACATCGGGCTGTACGTCAACGAATTCACCGCCGACCTCGGTGCCGACGGATATGCGGCGGTCGCCGCGCTACTGGACCGGGCGGCGGCGCACGGGCTCACCCCACCGACGGCAGGGCTGCTCGCGCCACCGCCCGACGACCAGCTACGGCGGCGGTAGACAGCCGACCACTGCGGTCCGGGGACCGCGACCGCAGGTCAGACCTCCAGTTCGCGGGCGACCGCGTGCACCAGCTGGGCCACGGTCTGCGCCGTCTTGCGGTCCGGGAACCGGCCCCGCCGCAGGTCCGGCTGGACCTTGGCCTCCAGCACCTTGATCATGTCTTCGACCAGTCCGTGCAGCTCCTCCGGCGGTCGCCGACGCAGCTCGGCGACGGACGGCGGGGCCTCCAGCAGCTGTACGCCGAGCGCCTGCGCGCCGCGCCGGCTGTCCACCACCCCGAACTCCACCCGTTGCCCGGACTTGAGGTCGGTGACGCCAGCCGGCAACGCACCCTTGGGCAGGAACACGTCGCCACCCTCGTCACTGGTGACGAATCCGTACCCCTTTCCCGCGTCGTACCATTTCACTCGACCCGTCGGCACCACTGACCTCGACTTCACTCGCAGGATTGACCTCACCAGGCTAGCCGGAGCAGTGTGTCGGCCGCCGCCGGGAATCCGGTCAGGTCGTCGATCACCGCAGCCGCTCCGGTGGACCGCAGCTCAGCCGCCGAACAGGGGCCGGAGGCCACCCCGAGACCCGGTATCCCGGCGGTCCGCGCGGCCACCATGTCCGCCGTATGGTCACCCACATACAGCTGTACGGCGTACTCGCGCAGGGCGACCGCCTTGCCCTCGGCGAACAGGTCCCCGGCGACCTCGTCCGCCGGCAGCCTCAGGTGGTCCAGGTGCAGGCGAGCCAGCCGGCCGAGCTTCGAGGTGACCACCACCACCCGCCCACCCCGCTCCCGGACCAGTTCGAGCGCGGCGACCGCCCCGGGCATCGGCAGGGTCGGACCGACCGCGTAGCGGGGGTAGAGCGACCGGAACTGCTCGACCGCGGCATCGACCTGGTCGGCCGGAAACCACTGGCTGATCTCGTGGCGCAGCGGCGGGCCGAGCCGGGACACCGCGACCTCGGCGTCCACCTGCACCCCGGTGAGCTCGGTCAACGCCCGGTAGGTGGCGGCGACCCCCGGCCGCGAGTCGATCAATGTCATGTCCAGGTCGAATCCGACCACCGGCGACATGCGCGTGTCCTTCCTTCGTCACGCCCGCCACGACGGGTGGATCCGGCCGGCGCGGGTGGCCGGTCGGGTGGCGGCCGGAGGGTGAGCCTATGCGGGCGACTCCCGAGCCGGCGCATCTGCTCCGGACGGCCGAGGCCACCTGGGGCGTCCGGCGGGCTAGCGTGGAACAACCATGGCCAACACACTCGCCGACCACCTACGTTCCCGCTCCGACGCGGAGCTGGGTGACCTGCTGCGCCTGCGTCCGGATCTGGTGGTGCCGGCGCCGACCGACATCGCCACGCTGGCCGCCCGGGCCCAGTCGCGGGTCTCCGCTGCCCGCGCGCTCGACGACCTAGACGAGTTCACTCTGCGGATCCTTGACGCCGCGCGGCTGTGCCGGGAGCCGTCGGCCGGAGCCGGTTCGGCCGACACCGCCGACGCCACCGTCGGACTGGACGCGGTGCTGGCGATGGCCACCGCGCCGGGCAGCGGGGCGACTGCGGCCCAGGTCCGCGCGGCGGTGGACCGGCTGCTGGCCCGTTGCCTGCTGTACGGGTCGGCCGGGCGGTTCCGGGTGGCCGGCGGGGTGGACGAGGCGAGTTCGCCGTACCCGGCGGGGCTGGGCCGGCCCGCCGCCGACCTGGGCGACCGGGTGGCGCGACGGTGCGCCGATCCGGCCGCGTTGCGCCGGACGCTGCTCAGCGCCCCGCCATCGGCGCGGGCGGTGCTCGACCGGCTCGCCGCCGGTCCGCCGCTCGGCACGGTGACTACCGCCGCCGGCGGCCCGGCCGCCGGCGCCCAGGCCCGCGAGGCCTCGGCCGCTACCGCCCCGGCCGCCGCTGCCCCGGCCGCTACCGCCCCGGCCGCTGCTGCCCCGGCCGCCCTGGGTCCAGGCGACGGGGTGAGCCCGGTCCGCTGGCTGGTCGAGGCCGGCCTGCTGGCGGTGGTCACCGACGAGCCGGCGACGGCCGGCAGCCAGGCCGTGGAATTGCCCCGCGAGGTCGGGCTGTTGCTGCGCCGGGACACCGGGCCGCTCGGCGCGCTGCGCCCCGACCCGCCTGCCGCCGGTTCCGCCGAACGCGATCCGAAGGCGGTTGACTCGACCGGTGCCGGGCAGGCGATGGAGCTGGTCCGGCTGGCCGGCGCGCTGCTGGAGGCGTTGGCCGCCGAGCCGGCGCCGCTGCTGCGTACCGGCGGGATCGGGGTGCGGGAGCTGCGCCGGCTGGCCCGCGTCGGTGGGGTCAGCGAGTCGCTGGCCGGGCTGCTGATCGAGATCGGGTACGCCGCCGGGCTGCTCGGTGCCGCCGAACTGCCCACCTCGGCCAGCCGCACCGCCGTCGACCAGCAGATCCTGCCGACCGGCAACTACGACCAGTGGATCAACGAACCGGTGGCCCGGCGGTGGGAGCGGCTGGCCGGGGCGTGGCTGGCGATGACCCGGCGGGCCGGGTTGATCGGCCGCCGGGACGACCGGGACCGGCCGATCACCGCGTTGTCGACCGACGTGGAGCGGGCCGGCGCGCCGACGGTACGCCGTACCGTGCTCGGGGTGCTGGCCGCGCTGCCGCCGGGGGCCGCGCCGACCGCCGACGAAGTGCTCACGCTGCTCGCCTGGCAGGCGCCGCGGCGCAGCCGGGGCCGCGACGAGCTGCACCGCGAGGTCCTCGACGAGGCGGCTCAACTGGGCGTCACCGGGCTGGGCGTGTTGACCGGGTACGGCCGCTCGCTGCTCGCCGGCGAGGGCCGGGACGCTCGGGACATCGCGGCCGACGACGATCCGCTCGGCGTACGGGCCACCGAACGGGAGCACCGAGGTGCGGCGTCGACGGTGGAACGCGCGCTGGACGACCTGCTGCCGTCCCCGGTGGACCACGTTCTGGTGCAGGCCGACCTGACCGTGGTGGTGCCCGGTCCACCCGAGCCGGCCCTGGCTGCCGAGTTGGAGCTGGTCGCCGAGCCGGAGTCGACCGGGGCGGCCAGTGTGCACCGGGTCACGCCGGCGAGTGTGCGCCGGGCGTTGGACGCCGGCTACCAGGCGGCCGAGCTGCATGAGTTGTTCGCCCGGCGGTCCCGCACCCCGGTGCCGCAGGGCCTCACCTACCTGATCGACGACTCAGCGCGTACCCATGGTGGGTTGCGCGCCGGATCGGCCGGCGGCTATCTGCGCAGCGACGACGAGGCGTTGCTGGCCACGGTGCTGGCGGACCGCCGGCTGGCTGCCCTGTCGCTGCGTCGGCTGGCGCCGACGGTGCTGGTCAGCGTGGTGCCCGCTGGCCGGATGCTGGAGGCGCTGCGGCAGGCCGGCTACGCCCCGGTGCCGGAGGACGGCACCGGGGCCGCGCTGCGCACTGGCCGGCCCCGGGCCCGACGGGCACCGGTGCGGCATCCGGTGACGTTGCGGTCGGTCGATCCGCTGGCCGCGCCGAAGCTGACCGCCCCCCGGATCAGCGGTCTGGTCGAGCAGCTCCGCCGGGGTGAGGCGGCGGCCCGTGCGGTACGGCGCGCACCCGGTCCGGTCCGGGCGGCGACCGGGCAGGCGGTCGACGGGCTGGCGGCGGTGCAGGCGCACTCGCAGGCGCTGGCCGTGCTGCAGCAGGCGGTACGGGACAAGGCGCTGGTCTGGGTGGGCTACGTGGACGCGCACGGTGCCGCCGCGTCCCGGCTGGTCCGTCCGGTGTCGATCGGCGCGGGTTACCTGCGGGCCGAGGACGAGCGGACCGAGACGCTGCACACCTTCGCGTTGCAGCGGGTGACCGCCGCGGTGGTGCACGACTGACTGACCGCACTGCGGCCTGCCACGGCGGTCGGCCCGGACCGCGCGGCGGCCCCGGTCGGCCCGGTCGGTACGCCCGGGAGCGTCAGCCCGTGGGCCGGCCGTCGTGCCGGTGCCGGCGGGCCGCCTCGATCACCGACACCGTGAGCAGCAGCGCGAATCCGGTGCCGAGTGCCTCACCCACCGAGTCGACGAAGCCCTGACGCAGCACCAGCCAGCCGAACAGAAACCAGCCGACGAGCAGGGTCGACGCGAACGCGTACCAGAACAACGTGGCCCGCGATACCGACGCCGGGTAGCCCCGGTCGGCCGGCCCTGGTCGATCCGCACTGTCGTTGACCGCCATGACCGCCTCCCGGCCCGATCGCTGCCCTTCGCTGTCTCCAGACTGGCAGGTCGGGGCCGGATCGGACAGTAACCGGCACCGGCCGACGTGTCCGGTGCCGGCCGACGTGCCCGGCACCGGCCGGCACCGTCGGGGTCGGGGTGCCGGTGCGGGCGGGGACCCGCACCGGCGCCCGCTGCCCTCAGTGGGTGAGCACGACGGTGGAGATGCTGCGTGCGCCCACGTTGACGGTGACCTGCTGGCCGTTCACCGTCACCGACTGGCTGGCCGCGCTGGAGTACTGCGAGGTGAGGTAGTGCTCCGCCCGCGTGACGTTCTGCGGGGCCTGGACGACCGCACCGTTGACCGCGCTGTTCGACCGGTTGAGGATCACCAGGGTGGTCTTCCCGTCACCGGTGTAGGCGGTCACCTCCAGCGGCGACGCCTTGGAGCTCTTGGTCAGGGCGACCCGCTGGTAACCGGGACGGACGTACTTGGCGTACTGCGAAAACGCGTACCCGCGCTTGAGCGGCACTCCCGCCGTGGTGCCGAAGGCCGACTCGCCGTCGCCGATGAAGGAGTAGTACCGCTTGCCGTACCACCAGATGTAGGCGGTCCAGTTGGCCTCCATCGACCGGTGCACCGTACGCATGATGTCGTCTAGCGTTTCGTTCCAGACGGTCTGGTTGCTCGGGTTGCCCCAGATGTTCGAACCGCTTCCGTCCGCCTCGTGGAGGTTCCACTCGGTCATCCATACCGGCTTGCCGTGCTGGTTGGCCAGGTTGTACGGCCCCAGCCGGCCCGACGCCTCGGTGCCGTACAGGTGCCCGCCGATGTAGCCGATGTTGTTGCGGGCGGTCGCGTCGTTGAGGGTCGGATCGGTGTAGCTGTAGTTCAGGTTGACCGCTTCGGCGACCATCAGCTCGGTGTTCTGCACCCGCCACCCGTGGTCGCGGACGAAGTTGCGCAGTTCGGTACCGCTCCAGTCCATCGAGTCGTAGCTCGGGTGCCAGTCCGGCTCGTTCTGCACCGAGGTGACGTCGACCGTCACGCCCTGGTTGCGCATGTACTGGACGTAGCTGTTCAGATGGTTGGCGTAGTCGTCGTAGTAGTCGGTCCGCAGCTTGCCGCCGTTGATCCGGCTGTTGTTGGTCTTCCATGCCGCCGGCGCGGTCCACGGTGACGCAAGGATCTTCACGTCGGAGCCGTACGACTTCGCCGTACGCAGCGCGTTGACCTGGACCGGCCACTCACCGGACTCCGGGGAAATCCCGGTCCGGATGATCGAAAGGCCCAACTGGTTGGGCCCGAGCCCGACCATGGTCTGGGTTTCGGCGGTCGACCACGTGCCGCTGCCCCAGATCCAGGTGGCGGCGCCGAAGCCGTCGACCGTCTGGTAGCGGGTGGCGCTGTTCACCGTGATGTCGGCCGGCCCGGTCGGAGGCGGCGTGGTCGGAGGTGCGGTGGTCGGAGGCGCCGTCGTCGGAGGCGCGGTGGTCGGAGGCGCCGTCGTCGGCGCGGTACCGCCGGTGCAGGCCACTCCGTTCAACGCGAAGCTGGTGGGAGCGGGGTTGCTGCCGTTCCACGAGCCGTTGAAGCCGAACGAGGTCGTGCCGTTGGTCGGGATGGCACCGTTGTAACTGACGTTTCTGGCGGTCACCGTGGCACCACTCTGGGTCAGCGTCGTGTTCCACGCCTGGGTCACGGTCTGGCCTGAGCCGAACGACCAGGTGAGCGTCCAGCTGGTAAGTGGGTCACCGAGGTTGGTGATGGCGACGTTGGCGCCGAACCCACCCGGCCACTGCGACGACACCGCGTAATTCACCGAGCATCCGGCGGCTGCGGCGGCTGGCGCCGCAGCCGCCACCGCAGCCGAGGCGAACAGAACAGCACCGACCGACGCCAAGGCGGCGTTGGTTCTCCATCTCTTCATCTACTTCCCCTGATCTCATGGACGGTCGAACGCGTTGGAATCTCACGGCCGGTCAAAGGCATTGGGCCGGCCCGGAAGCCTGCCGGGAGGAAACTGGTGCGGCCGGGCCGGTGCGGAGAGGACGGCCTCCGCACCGGCCCAGAGCTGCTCAGCCGGCAGTGCAGCTGGGCGTCGGAATCGAACCGTTTCCGCTGGCCTGGAAACCGAACTCGGTGGACTGCCCGGCACCGACCTGGCCGTTGTAGCTGACGTTGGTGAAGTCGACGGCACCGGTGTTGCCGCTGCGGTCGGCGTTCCACGCGTTGGTGACGCTGGCTCCGGACGGCACGGTGAGCCGGACCCGCCAACCGTTGATCGACGACGATCCGGCGGTGACCCGGACGGTGGCCACGAACCCGCCGTTCCAGGAGTTCATTGAGACGGTGGCCGAGCATCCGCCGCCGGACGGTGGCGGAGTGGTTGCCGGCGGCGGGGTGGTCGTCGGCGGCGGCGCGGTGGTCGGCGGCGTGGGGTTGCCGCCGGCGTTGAGGGCGTTGAGTACGGCGTCGTAGGCGGGTTTCTTGTTGCCGTTGCCGTCGAACAGCAGTGGGTTGGCGCCGGTGCGCCAGGAGTCGGGGTCGAGGACGCCCCAGACGGTGATGCCGGTGCAGCGGGCGACGGCGAGGCAGGCGCGGGTGACCTGGCCGTACATGTTGGCCTGGTTTCCGCCCTGTTGGATGTCGAGTTCGGTGATCTGGACGTCGACGCCGAGGTCGGCGAAGCGTTGGATGTTCTGCTGGTAGGTGGGGTCGAGGCTGGTGCCGAGGTGGGACTGCAGGCCGACGCAGTCGATGGGGACGCCGCGGGATCTGAAGTCGCGGACCATGTTGTAGATGGCGGTGGACTTGGCGTTGATGCCGTCGGTGTTGTAGTCGTTGTAGCAGAGTTTGGCGTTGGGGTCGGCGGCGCGGGCGGTGCGGAAGGCGACTTCGATCCAGTCGTTGCCGGTGCGTTGGAGGTTGGAGTCGCGGCGGGCGCCGCTGCCGCCGTCGGCGAAGGCTTCGTTGACGACGTCCCAGGAGTGGATCTGGCCGCGCCAGTGGCCGGCGACGCGGTTGATGTGGTTGATCATGGCGTTGCGTAGGGCGGTGCCGGACATGTTCTGGGCCCAGGTGGGTTGTTGGGCGTGCCAGACGAGGGTGTGGCCGCGGACGGTCATGCCGCGGGCGCGGGCGTGGGCGATGAGTTGGTCGCCGGCGGTGAAGTTGAACTGGTTCTGGTTGGGTTCGGTGTGGTACCACTTCATTTCGTTCTCGGCCACGATGGAGTTGAACTCGCGGTTGAGGACGGTGGCGTGGGGTTGGCGGTTCAGCATGAACGAGTTCGTGGCGGCGCCGAAGTAGCGGCCGCTCTCGGCGGCGGCGGCACCCAACGTCGACGCCGCACTGGCTGAGGTGGCCACCGCCACCGCCATCCCGGTGGACAGTGCGATCGTCGCGGAGATCGCGACCATGGTGCGCACACTCCTGGGTCTTCTCATTCCCTTTCCTCTCCTAAAGTCGCGACTGGCGCTCATGGCGTCGTGAGCTCGAACCGTCGGACGGTGACGGCGCCGCCGAGTGCCTGCGTCGCATAATTGAATATCCCGAACCGGTAACCCATGAAGAACTGCCACTCATTGTTCAACGTGAACGCCGGCCCGAACGACGTGAAGTTCACCCCGTCCGTGCTGTACGAGAACCGCGCCTGCCGCCCCGCACCCGGCCGAATATCGGCATTCGCCCGCAACCAGACCCGACCACCCGACACCGGCGCACTCGCCACCTCAGTCCCGGTCCCCGTCGTGTTCCAGTTACTGTCCATCGTCAACCCGTTCGTCATCACCACCCGGGTCGAACCATTGTCCCGACGCACCCCGACCCACGCCGACGACTGCCGCAACATCACCAACCCCGACCGGTCACCATCCCGCATCGACGAATAATCCAACTCCACCGTCGCCGTCGACGTCGGCCCCTGAATCCGATGCGTCAACGTGTTCCGCGCACTGTAGAGGTCATTCGTCACCGTCGCGGTGGACAACCGCAACCCGTCGTTCACCGACCACCGCGAATTGTCCGGGTTGTGGTTCCACTCCCACTGCGGCCCCAACGCCGTCCCCGCGAACGTGTCCACCCCGGTCAACGGCTTCACCACCCGCGGCGGCGCCGGCAGATTCGGCACCGGGTAGTTCACCCCCCACCGACCGTTCACCGTCCGCAACTGCGGCCAACCGTCACCCGTCCAACTGATCGGCGCCAACGCCGGCATCCGCCCACCCGGATACGCGTCCACGAACGCCATGTAGTACCAGTCACCGTTCTGCGTCTGCACCAGACCACCCTGATGCGGCACCCCACCACCCGAGATCGGCCCCGGCAGATCCAACAACACCTGCCGCATCTCGTACGGCCCGAACGGCCCGTTCGTCGACCGCAACACATACTGACCGTTCGCCGGCCGCGTCAACCAGATGTAATAGCTACCGTTCCGCTTGTAGAACCGGGCACCCTCCAAGGTCCCCACACTCGACGGCGTCTGGAACACCTGCTGCGCCCGCACCTGCGACCGACCATCCGCCGACAACTGCGCCACACTGATCGTCCCGTTACCGTACGCCACATACGGCGTGTCATCATCGTCGAACAACAACCCCGCGTCGTAATAACACGGCAACGTCGCATGCTTCGTCCACGGCCCCTCCACCGACCGCGACGTGAACATGTGCGTCTGACTGAAATCGATACAACCCGCCCAGTAGTACGTCCCGTTACTCCGCCGGTAGTTCAACGTCGACGCCCAGATCCCCCGCACATACCCCCGCTGCGCCCCCGACAGGTCATACTTCGACCCGAACTCCAACCTCGGCACCGCATGCCCCGCGAACTCCCAGTTCACCAGATCGTACGACCGCAGAATCGGCGCACCCGGCGAATAATGCATCGTCGACGCCGTCATGTAGTACGTGTCATCGACCCGGATCACCTCCACATCCGCGAAGTCCTGCCACACCACCGGATTCGTGTAATCCCCCGACGGCGGCGGTGTCGTCGGCGGAGCCGTGGTGGGCGGGGCGGTGGTCGGCGGAGCCGTCGTGGGCGGGACGGTGGTGGGCGGAGCGGTGGTCGGGTCGGTCACGCCTCCGGTGCAGACCGTTCCGTTGAGGGTGAACGAGCCGGGCGTCGGGTTGCTGCTGTTGTTCCAGGAGCCGTTGAACCCGAACGAGGCGGTGCCGTTCGTCGCGATCGCACTGTTCCAGCTGACATTGCGCGCGGTCACCTGTGCCCCACTCTGGGTCAACGACGTGTTCCACGCCTGCGTGACCTGTTGTCCAGCGGTGTACGACCAGGTGAGGGTCCAGCCGTCGATCGGATCACCGAGATTGGTGACGGTGACGTTGGCGCCGAATCCGCCGGGCCACTGGGACGACACGGCGTAGTCCACTGAGCACCCGGCTGCTGCGGCAGCGGTTGCGGGCAGGACCACGGTCGCCGCCGAGGCGACCAGGCCACCGGCCGCCGCGAGCAGCGCTGCTCGTTTGACAGCTGTTTGTCGCACTGGAGTTCCTTTCCGGGATGGGCGCCGACGGCGCCGGGTACCCAGGCAGCAAGGTTCAGCGGAATCGCAAAGTTGGGATGGCGGCGTCGGCCACGGTGCGGGCTGGGCACCGTGGCCGACGCCAGCAGGCACCGGCACCGCCGGACAGCCGCGTCGCACGGCGTGGCCCGGGGACGCTTCACCGAGGTGGACTCGCCCGGCCCGCAACGCCCGGCGCCCGAGGCCCGGCTCGGAAGGCGGGAACGCTGCCGGCCACCACACCCGGCCGACTCCCGACAAGGCCGGTGGAAGCAGGTGGGACGTGCCCCGCGCCCCACAGCAGGAGCATAGGTGTTATCGCTAACACCTTCAATACATCGAGAGAACTAGATCTGTCTCGGGCGCATTGTAACGATGCAACTGGGAAAGCTGCTGTACCCTCACTGCCCATCGACCCGCCGAGCAGTTTCAGCCAGCCGCTGCTTGTTTACGATAACAACATTGACTCGAATCGTTTCGAGAGGTTGCCGGACCGCGGAGCCAGGGCTGGCGACCGGAGACACGCGTGAGCCCGTCGGAGGATCCGGCGATCCTCCGACGGGCTCACGGTCGGGCGGTAGTCAGGCTGACCCGGACCCGGTTGCTTGGATCCGGGTCCGTCGGCTCAGGAGGCGCTGTCGTTGCGCTGGCTGAGCAGCCACTTCAGCATGCTGCGGTCCTCGTACGTCGGACCGTAGGCGGCATGGTAGTCGGGCAGCGAGAACGCGTCGTTCTCGTACTCGGTGTAGCGCACCAGGTCGGCGATCTCCTGCTCGCTCTTGCCCTGCGCCGCGTGCGCCGCCTGCAGCGCGTCGCGGGAGTTGCGTCCCAGCGAGATGTTCAGCAGGTGGTCGTTGACGCCGTGGGTGACGTACACCGGCATCTCCGCCTCGGCCACCGCGGCGGCCTGCTCCTCGTTGATCTGGAACCCACCGGTGATCAGACCGGCGGCGAACAGATCCGGCCGCTGCTCGAACGCCGCCCAGGCCAGCTGTGATCCGTAGGAGACCGTGGTGGTGTAGATCCGGGTGGGGTCGACGCTGTACTCGTCGACGAACTGGTCGATCAGCTTGATCAGCAGCGCGGCCTCGGCCGCCGCACCGACCCGCTGGTTCTGCGGGGCGAGCACGATCACGTCCTCGTCGCTGCCGGTCCACTTACGCTCCAGCCAGGCCACCGCGGGAATGTCCGCCGCGATCTGTACCCCGGTGTTGTCCCCGTCGAAGCCCATCCCGTGGCCGGGCAGCACGACCATCAGCGGATACCGCTTGGCCGGGTCGTAGTTCTTCGGCAGGTGGTAGTGGTACGGCAGCACCATGCCGCCGCTCAGGTACGAGTCATAGGCGAACTCGTCGACCAGCAGGTTCACCGGCTCCTCGGTCATCGCCCGGACCCGGTGCGGGGTGCCCGGTGCGAGCACCGGCCCCAGACCGTTGCCGTTGCCCGGCTTGGCGTGGATCCGCTTGCGCTGGGTCAGCGTGGTCGGCAGATCCGGGTTGACCTTGACCGTGCACAGGAAGGTCGGGCACTTCGAGACGATCACGGTCCAGCCGCCCACGTCGGCCGGGTCGAGTTCGATGATCACGTAGCGTCCGGTGACCGACCGCTGGTCGAACCGGGTGTGCGCCCGGCTGTTGGTGTAGACGTTGGTGATGGTCCGGTCGGCCATCTTGGTCAGGTCCTCGATCGGGTTGAACCGGAAGTTGTACACGGTGTCCGACACGGTGTAGGTGCTCGGGTCGATCGAGTCGGGGTTGACGATCTCGCCGTACTCGACCGCCACCGCGGAGACCCGCTGGCCGTACGTGTAGACCTCGGTGATCGGGGTGATGCTCTGGATGCCGGTGGTGATGCCGCCGCCGTTGCCACCCTGAGCGTTCGCCGCCCCGGCGGTGCTCAGCACCGCGGCTACGGCGAGCAGGGCAACCGCCTTCTTGCGGAGGGTCATGCGTCCTTCCTTCCCGCGCGAGCGCGTGTGCCCAGCCAGGCCTGCGGGTGGGGGTCACAAGCGGGGGACCGGCAGTCAAGCTGGGCGAGTAGATCGACGCTAAACTGATTTAGCTGAGCATGCTCGCGATGATCAGGCCATGTCAAGACACGTGCCAGAAATCGGCTGGACATATAGTTGTTGCTGGTGGGACGGGGGATACCCGCTCCGAGCCCGACGGGAATGACCGGTCGGAGCCTCAGTCCAGGCAGTCCCGCAACGCGGCGGTCAGCCGGTTGGCCCGGTCGTCGTCCGCCGGCCCCATCTGGTTCAGCACGTACCCGAACCCGACCCGGTAGCGGTCGTCGGCGAAGCCCAGATGCCCGCCCGCCCCGTCGTGACCGAAGCTGCGGTCGCCGAGCATCGGGCGGATTCGGGGCGACCCGAGCAGGAAGCCGGTCCCCCAGCGCTGCCCGGCGTCCGGGCCGCCGTACCGCTGCCGGCCCTGCGAGCGCACCACCACCGCGTCGTCCACCGAGGCGGTGGTCAGCAGCGGGGGTCCGGCCACCGGCGCGACGCAGGCGGCGTACAGCCGGGCCAGGCCGGCGGCGGAGCTCACCCCGCCGGCTCCGGGAACCTCGGCCGCCTGGACGGCCGGGTCGTTGAAGCTGACCAGGCCGGCGGCGTCCGCCGGGAAGTCGAACGCGCCACCCATGGTCAGCGACCGCTCGCTGACCCGGTCCGGGTAGCTGACCGGGTTGTCCGGCGGGGCCAGCGTCCAGGCCACGCTGTCCCGCTCGGCGGCCGGCAGCCCGATCCAGGTCCGCAGGCCGAGCGGCCCGGCCAGGGTGTCGCGGAAGAACTCCCCCACCGGTACGCCGGTGACCCGCCGGATCACCTCGCCGACCAGCCAGCCGTAGGTCAACGCGTGGTACGTGTACGCCGTACCCGGCTGCCACAGTGGGGTCTGCTCCTCGATCGCGGCGATCACCGGATCCCAGGCCAGCACCTGCTCGCGGGTCAGGTCACGGTCCAGCGCCGGCAGGCCGGCCCGGTGGGTGAGCAGGTCGCGGACCACGATGTCGGCCTTGCCGTTGCGACCGAACCCGGGCCAGTAGCGGGTGACCGGGGCGGCCAGGTCCAGCCGGCCGGACTGCACCAGCAGGTAGGCGCAGACCGCCAGGATGCCCTTGGTGCAGGAGAACACCACCGCCGGGGTGTCCTGCTGCCAGACCCGTCCGGTACGCGGATCGGCGAGCCCGCCGTACAGGTCGACGACCGGGCGTCCGTCGACGTAGACGGCCAGGCCGGCGCCGACCTCGCCCCGGGTGGCGAAGTTGTCCCGGAACACGTCGGCGACCCGGCCGAAGCCGTCGGCGACGTCACCGTGGACGATCGGATCGTTGGACACGGTCACCCCTTCACCGACCCCTGCAGCAGGGCCTTGATGAACTGACGCTGGAAGATCAGGAAGACGATCAGCGTCGGGGTGAGGATCAGCAGCGACCCGGCGCACAGCAGCACCTGGTCGGTGCCCCACTGCCCCTGGAAGGCCCCGAGCGCGCCGGCCATGGTCCGCTTGGTGCCGTCGTCGACGAGCACGATGGCCAGCAGGAACTGGTTCCACGTCCAGAGGAACAGCAGGATGGTCAGCGAGGCGATCGCCGGCCGGGCCAGTGGCAGGTGGATCCGCCAGAACAGCTGCCAGGTGCTGCTGCCGTCGACCCGGGCGGCCTCGGACAACTCGGCCGGCACGTTGATGAAGTGGGTACGCATCCAGAACACGCCGAACGGCATGAAGAGTCCGATCAGCGGCAGGATGATCGCCCACCGGGTGTTCAGCAGCCCGAAGTCCTGGATCTGGTAGTACAGCGGGGTGATCACCGCCTCGAACGGCATGGTCAGGCCGAGCAGGAAGAAGACGAAGACGAACCGGGCGCCGGGGATCTTCAGGTGGCCGAGGCCGAAGCCGGCCATGGTGGCGATCACCACGGCGACCGGTACCACCCCGGCGACGATCAGGCCGCTGGACTTGAGCAGCGCGCCCATGTTGGCCACGGTGAAGGCGTCGGCGAAGTTGCCCCACTGCGGGTCGGACGGCCAGGTCAACCCGGTCGGCACCGTCCCGCGGGGTTGCAACGCCGCCGACAGCATGCTCACGAACGGCAGCAGGGTGACCAGGACCAGCAGGATCAGGAAGACCCGCCCGGTCACCTGCTCGCTGCGGCTGAGCCTCATCCCTTCTCCTCCCGGGTCAGACGCTGGATCGGCAGTACGCAGAGCAGCACCAGCGCCATCAGCACGATGGCCAACGCGGAGGCGAGGCCGACCTGCCGCTGGGCGAACGCCAGCCGGTAGATCTCCAGGCCCGGCACGGTGGTCTGGTAACCCGGTCCGCCACTGGTGGAGATGTAGACGATGTCGAAGCTGGCCAGCGCCGCGATGACGGTCACCGTCAGGCAGACGCCGATTTCGCGGCGCAGGCCGGGCAGGGTGACCGCGAAGAACTCCCGGACCGGGCCGGCGCCGTCCATCCGGGCCGCCTCGTACAGGCTCGGGTCGATCTTGCCGATCCCGGTGATCAGCAGGATGGTGCACAGGCCGAGGGAGACCCAGGCGCCGATCATGCCGACCGACGGCAGGGCGGTGTCGAAGTCGCCGAGCCACGGCCGGGCCAGCCCGCCCAGGCCGACGGCGCGCAGCGCCTGGTTGACCACGCCGGACGACGAGAGCAGCCAGCTCCACGCGATGCCGGCGGCGACCAGCGGGATGACCTGCGGGAGAAACAGAATCGTCCGTACGGCGGTGCCGAACAGCCCGGTGGCCATCCGCCGGACCAGGCTGGCCACCAGCAACCCGACCCCGACCGGGATGAAACTGAAGAAGATGATCAGCACGAACGCGTTCCCGATGATCTTCAGCAGGTCGGAGTCGGTGAACACGGTGAGGTAGTTGTCCAGCCCGGCCCACCGCGCGACGCCGATGCCGTTCCAGTCGTAGAGCGAGTACTGGAAGGTGAGCGTCAACGGGCGGACCACGAAGACCACGTACATCACCAGGGCCGGCACCACCCACAACCAGCCGGACCAGCGGCCCGAACGGGCCCACCGGTTCCGGTGGGCCCGCGCGGGTGACGTGCTGCCGGTAGCGGGCAGCGTCATCGAGACAGTTCCTCTTCGTACTGGGCCTGGACCGCCTGCACGTACCCTTCCGGGGTCTGCTCGCCGACGATCAGCTTCTGCAGCTCCGGGGTGATCGCCGAGGCGAAGATCGAGCCGGTCGCGTTGGCGGTGAAGTCCACCGCGCCGTTCTCCTCGGCCAGCTGCCCGCTGGCGGCGAGGGTCTGGGCGAGTACGGTGCCCTCGGCGGCGGTCGGCACTTCGAGGTCGGCCGGGCCGCCCGGGCTGGAGCCACCGACCTGCACCGAGATCTCCCGGGCCTTCTCGTTGGTGTGCACCCAGTTCAGGAAGAAGGCGGCGGCGTCGGGGTTCTTCGCCTTGGCGCCGACCCCGAAGGTGTTCGGGGCGGACATCGCCACGTGCGAGGCGTCCGCGGTCTCCCCCGGGAACAGGAAGAAGCCGACCTCGCCCGGCATGTTGCTGTCCAGGTTGCCCGACTCCCAGTCACCGTTGAACATGAACAGGCCGTTGCCCTCCTGGAACTGGCCCATCATCGCGGTGTAGTCGATGGCGTTGGCGTCCGCCGGGAAGTAGCCGGCCTGGGCCCACTTCTCGATGGTCTGGGTGGCCTTGAGCGCGGCCGGCGTGTCGAAGGTGGCGCCTTCCTTCTGGAAGATCCAGTCGGCGATCTCCTGCGGGTCGCCGTACTGGTTCTGCAGCGCCTGGTGCGGGAAGTTGATCCCGGCGGTGTCCTGGTTGAACTGCATGATCGGCTGGATGCCAGCGTCCTTGGCCGCGGCGAGCAGCTCCTCGAACTCGGCGATGGTCGCCGGCGGCTCGGTCATCCCGACCTGCTCGGCGAGTTCCTTGTTGTAGAACACGCCGGTGACGCTGTAGCCGAGGCCCATGCCGTAGAGCGAGCCGCTGCCCCGGGTGCCGTCGTCGGTGATCCGCAGCTGCTCCAGCTGCGAGGCGGGGAAGCTGTCCCAGCCGTACGCGTCGAAGTAGGGGTCGAGGTTCTTCAGCAGGCCGTCGGAGACCAGGTCGATCATGGTGGGCAGCCGGATGATGTCCGGCGCGTTGTCGCCGGCCAGCACCCGGGGTGCGTTCTCGACGATGACGGTGAACTGGTCCTCACGCACGTTGAACGTGACGTTCGGGTACTGGTTGCTGAACTCGTCGGCGAGCGCCTTGGCCAGCGGGAAGCCGGTCTCGGCGTACATCTCCAGGGTGATCGGGTCGCTGCCCAGTTCGGTGCTGACCTCGGTGTCACCGTCGTCCTCGGTGACCGGGTCGGCACCCGGGGCCGAGCAGGCGGTGATGGCAAGGGTGGCCGCCATCAGCGGCGCCAGCACCAGCGCCGGGCGACCGGCGTGGAGCTTCCGCGCATATCTACGCATCTCGGGACTCCTTGAGTTGTCGCCGCCCCGCCGATCCCACGCGGCGTAGCGGTTCGTGATGTTTCGCCTGCGACGGCTCCGGTGCACCGTCGTCTGGGGTTCCGCCATGAGTGGCCTGGCGGATCGTCTAGCTAAACTGATTTAGCAGAGCATGCTGCGAAAAGCTCGTTGCTGTCAAGGACCAGTTGGCAACGGTCCGGAAACGGCTCGTTCACAGGTGGCGGGTCACCCGCCTGCCCCGGACCAGGGGCGGCATCGGATGATGGAGCATGGGCATGACCGGCGGAGGCAGTGCTGTGGACAGTGAACCCCCATCAAGAGGATCAACAGTGCGGAACAGGGCCACCTTGGCCGATGTCGCCCGCCGGGCCGGCCTGTCCAAGACCGCCGCGTCGATGGTGCTGAACGGGCGGGAGGGAACGCGCCTCTCCGTCGAGGCGCACCAGCGGGTCTTCGCCGCCGCCGAAGAACTAGGCTACCGCCCGAACGTCGCCGCACGAAGTCTGCGGACCAGGAAAACCGCCACGATTGCCTTCGTGTCCGACATCGTGGCAACTACCCGTTTTGCCGGTGGGCTGATCCGGGGCGCACTGGACGCCGCCCGGGAGCGCGACCACGTACTGCTGATCACCGAGACGCAGGGCGACGCCGAGTTCGAGCGGTACGCGATCGAAGCCATGCTGGACCGGCAGGTCGACGGGGTGATCTACGCCGCGATGGCCACCCGCCGGCTGACCGTGCCGCCGGCCATCCTGGGCGGCCCGGTGGTGCTGCTCAACGCCACCAGCCCGGACAACCTGCCCTGCGTGCTGCCGGACGACGAACTGGCCGGTCGGGCGGTCACCGAGGCCCTGCTCAAGCAGGGCCACCGGCAACGGATCGCGCTGATCGGGCGCAACCGCCTCAAGGAACGCGACCCGGAGGTGTCGCTGGCCGCCGAGGCCAGGCTGCTCGGCATCCGGCACGCCCTGTCGGCTGCCGACGCCACGCTGTACGCCGAGCCGTTCTGCCGGGAGTGGCTGCCCGAGCACGGCTACACCGCGATGCGCACCCTGCTCGCCCGATCCGTCCCACCCACCGCGGTGATCTGCATGAACGACCGCCTCGCCTTCGGCGCGTACCAGGCGATCGCCGACGCCGGGCTGACCGTGCCCACCGACATCTCGGTCGTCTCGTTCGACGACGACCCGATCGCCACCTGGCTGCGGCCCGGTCTGTTCACCGCGGCGCTGCCGCACGAGCGGATGGGCCAGCGGGCGGTGGAGATCCTGCTCGACGGCGAGTCCACCGAGCGGTGCATGGTGCCGATGCCGCTGCACCGCCGGAAGTCGATCGCCGCGCCAGCGGACAGCACCTGAGCCGCGACGCCAACTGGCCTCTGGAGGCCGTCCCAGCACAGCGGGTAACGACACGAACTTGGCGCTAAACCGATTCACTGCTAGGTTTCCCGGCATGCTTCGGCTACCGGATCACTGGGTGTGGGACAGCTGGTACGCACGGGACGACAGCGGCCGCTGGCACGTGTTCTTCCTGCGTGCCTCCCGGGCGTTGGGCGACCCGCACCGGCGGCACCACCGCGCCAGCATCGGCCACGCGGTCTCCACCGACCTGCGCAACTGGCGGCTGGTCGCCGACGCGCTGGTCCCGGCGGACGCACCCGCCTGGGACGACCTCGCCACCTGGACCGGCAGCACCGTCCGGGGTCCGGACGGCCGCTGGTACCTCTTCTACACGGGAGTCAGCCGGGCCGAGCAAGGACTGGTGCAGCGGATCGGTCTGGCCGTCTCCGACGACCTGATGACCTGGCACCGGCACGGCACCGAACCGCTGGTCGAGGCCGACCCGACCTGGTACGAGCTACTCGACCGGGACGCCTGGTACGAACAGGCGTGGCGCGACCCGTGGGTCTTCCCGGACCCGGCCGGCGCCGGTTGGCACATGCTGATCACCGCCCGGTCCGCCACCGGCCCGGCCGACACCCGGGGCGTGATCGGGCACGCCACCTCGGACGACCTGACCACCTGGCGGGTCCGGCCGCCGCTGTCCGTACCCGCAGGCTTCGGGCACCTGGAGGTCCCGCAGGTGGTGGTGATCGACGGACAGCCGTTGTTGCTGTTCTGCACCAACAACGCCGTCTCGCCGGCCCGGGGCGCGACCACCGACCAGATCTGGGTGGTGCCCGGCACCGCCACCACCGGCCCGTGGGACGTCGCCGCCGCCCAGCCGTTCACCCACCCCGGCCTGTACGCACCGCGCCTCGTACCCGACACCGACCAGGGCGGCTGGCAGCTGATCGGCTTCCTGGACCACCTGGACGGCCGGTTCGTCGGCGAGATCATCGACCCGGTCCCGGTGCGGTACACCCCCGGCGTCGGGCTCACCCCCGCTCGCTGAGGTGGCGGCCGCCGGCTGCTCGCTGGAGAGTCGCCAGCAGCCGGCGGCCACCACCTGGCCGTCGCACGGGTGTGGACCGCCCGCCCCCGTTACTCCGCCCGCGTCGCCGCTCCCCGGGCTGCCTCTCCGGCCCGGACGGGTCACGGTGCGGATCGAACGCGTCCGTCGGCACCGGCCAGTGTGACGCTGCCCTGGCGTACCTCCAGGTCATGTCCTGACCAGGACAGCCGTCGTGAGGTAAGACGCCGCAGCGGCCGCTGAGGTTGCGATATTCACCAGGTACGCAACGATCGTCACTCCGACAGTGGCGTCGGTCACCGGAACCGCCCAGTGTCGGGCGGTCGCGTGCGAGACTGGTGGGTCGGCCAGAAGGGGGATACCGACAGTGAACAACGGACCGCTGATCGTCCAGTCGGACAAGACCTTGCTGCTGGAGATCGACCACCCGGACGCCACCGCGTGCCGGATGGCGATCGCCCCGTTCGCCGAGCTGGAGCGCTCACCCGAGCACGTGCACACGTACCGGCTCACCCCGCTCGGCCTGTGGAACGCCCGCGCCGCCGGGCACGACGCCGAGAGCGTCGTCGACGCGCTGCTGAAGTTCTCCCGCTACCCGGTGCCGCACGCGCTGCTGGTCGACGTCGCCGACACCATGGACCGGTACGGCCGGCTGCAGCTGGCCAACGACCCCGCGTACGGGCTGGTGCTGCGGACCACCGACCGGGCCGTGCTGACCGAGGTGACCAAGAGCAAGAAGCTCGCCGGCATGTTCGGCGACAAGATCGACGACGACACGGTGGCGGTGCACCCGTCCGAACGGGGCCGGCTCAAGCAGGGCCTGCTCAAGCTGGGCTGGCCGGCCGAGGACCTGGCCGGCTACGTCGACGGCGAGGCGCACCCGATCGAGCTGGACACCGCCGGCGGCGACGGGCAGCCCGGCTGGTCGCTGCGGTCCTACCAGCAGGAGGCGGTCGAGCAGTTCTGGGCCGGCGGCTCCGGAGTGGTGGTGCTGCCCTGCGGCGCCGGCAAGACGCTGGTCGGCGCGGCGGCGATGGCCGAGGCCAAGGCGACCACCCTGATCCTCGTCACCAACACGGTCGCCGGCCGGCAGTGGAAGCGGGAGCTGGTCGCCCGCACCTCGCTCACCGCCGACGAGATCGGCGAGTACTCCGGCGAGCGCAAGGAGATCCGCCCGGTCACCATCGCCACGTACCAGGTGCTGACCTCGCGCCGCAAGGGCGCCTTCACCCACCTCGACCTGTTCAACGCCCGCGACTGGGGCCTGGTGATCTACGACGAGGTGCATCTGCTGCCGGCGCCGATCTTCCGGTTCACCGCCGACCTGCAGGCCCGCCGCCGACTCGGGCTGACCGCCACCCTGGTCCGCGAGGACGGCCGGGAAGGCGACGTCTTCTCGCTGATCGGGCCGAAACGCTACGACGCGCCGTGGAAGGACATCGAGGCGCAGGGCTGGATCGCCCCGGCCGAATGCGTCGAGGTCCGGGTCACCCTGACCGACGCGGAACGGATGGGGTACGCGGTCACCGAGACCGAGGAGCGGTACCGGGCGGCGGCCACCGCGCGTACCAAACTGCCGGTGGTCAAGGCGCTGGTCGACCGGCACCGCGGCGAGCAGGTGCTGGTCATCGGGGCGTACATCGACCAGCTGCACCAGCTCGGTGAATTCCTGGACGCGCCGATCGTGCAGGGCTCCACCACCAACAAGGAGCGGGAACGGCTGTTCGACGCGTTCCGCAACGGTGAGATCCCCACGCTGATCATCTCCAAGGTCGGGAACTTCTCCATCGACCTACCGGAGGCGGCGGTGGCGATCCAGGTCTCCGGCACGTTCGGCTCCCGGCAGGAGGAGGCGCAGCGGCTCGGCCGGGTGCTGCGGCCCAAGGCCGACGGCCGGCAGGCGCACTTCTACACCGTGGTCTCCCGGGACACCATCGACACCGAGTACGCCGCGCACCGGCAGCGGTTCCTCGCCGAGCAGGGGTACGCGTACACGATCGTCGACGCCGACGACGTCCTCGGCCCCGCCCTACCCTGACCCTTGTCGGCGGTCCGGGACCGGCGGCCCGACGGTCAGCAGGTCGGCGAGCAGGTCGCCGTACTCGTCCAGGCGGTCCAGCACCTCGGCGGCGGTGAACTGGCGGACGACGCCCGGCTCGCCGGCCGCCGCGGCCTCCACCTCCGGCCAGGTCAGCGGCGCGGAGGCGGCCGGCACCGGGCCGGCCCGCAGCGAGTACGGCGCCACCGTCGTCTTCGCCGCGTTGTTCTGACTCCAGTCGATGAAGACCCGGCCGGGGCGCAGCCGCTTGGCCATCTTCGACGTGATGGTCTTCGGTGAGCGGCGTTCCAGCTCCTCGGCGACTCGCTTCACGTAGCCGGAGACGACGTCGGCCGGCTGCCCGGCCGACACCGGCGCGCCGAGCTGCATGCCCTTGCGGCCGGAGGTCTTCGGGAAGCAGGCGATGCCGTCGTCGGCGAACCGGTCGCGGATCAGCACCGCGACCGCGCAGCACTCCTCGATCCCGGCCGGTGCCCCCGGGTCGAGGTCGACGACCAGCAGGTCGGGGTCGGCGCCGACCCGCCACTGCGGGGTGTGCAGCTCCAGCGCGGCCAGGTTGGCCAGCCAGACCAGGGTGGGCAGGTCGTCGGCGATCACGAAGTCGAGCTCGTCGCGGCCCCGTGACGACCCGGGCGTGGGCAGCCGTTCGGTACGCACCCAGTCCGGGGTGCTCGCCGGGGCGTTCTTCTCGAAGAAGAACTGGCCGTCGACGCCATTCGGGTAGCGGATCCGGGTGAGCGCCCGGTCGGCGAGGTGCGGCAGCAGCGCACCGGAGACCCGGGTGTAGTAGTCGATCACCTCGCCCTTGGTGAACCCGGCCGCCGGGTACAGCACCTTGTCCAGGTTGGACAACTCCAGCGACCGGCCGGCGACGTCCACCCGGATCCGGCGCTTGCCCGCGCCGAGACCGCGGTCAGCCCGCATCGGCATCCTCCTCGGTGACGTCGGTGGCCGGCACGTCCGGGCGGATCCGCAGGAACCGGGGGAACCGCAGCCGCCCGTCCGGGGTCTGCTGGCCGTACCGTACTTCGATCACCACCTCTGGGCGTACCCAGTTCGCGCCGCGGGCGTCCTCCCGGGGCAGCGGCGTGTCGAACGGCGTCGACTCGGCACGCAGCGGCTCCAACGCGGCCAGCAGGGACCGCTCGGCCGCCGACCCGATCCCGCCGCCGACCCGGCCGGTGAACCGCAGCGCGCCGGTCGCCGCGCCGGTCGCGTCCCGCACCGGTACGCCGACCAGCAGGCCGCCGAGCCGACGCACCCCGGGACGCCAGCCACCGACGACGAAGTCCCGGGTCAGCTCGATCTTGACCTTGACCCAGTCGGGGCTGCGGGCACCCGGCCGGTAGATCGCGTCGCGGCGCTTGGCAACCACGCCCTCCAGCCCGTGTTCGGCGGCGGCGGCCCGGGTGGCCGGCCCGTCGGTGAAGCTGGGCGGCACCGCCCACGCCGGCCCGGCCAGCCCGAGGGCTTCCAGCGCGTGCCGCCGGTCCCGGTACGGCCAGCCGGTCAGGTCCGCGCCGCGCAGCCGCAGCAGGTCGAAGATCATGTACGTGGCCGGCGCACCGGCGGCCAGCCGGGCCGCCCTTGCCGGATCCCGCACGTGCATCCGCTCGGCGAGCAGGGTGAACGACGGTCGGCCGGCGGCGTCGAGCAGCACCATCTCCCCGTCGAGCAGGGCGTCGTCCAGGGCGCGGGGCAGCCCGGACAGCTCCGGGTAGGCGATGGTGATCTCGGCACCGGACCGGGCGTACAGCCGCTGCCCACCACCGGAGATATCCGCCAGAGCGCGCACGCCGTCCCATTTGAACTCGTACCACCAGCCGGGGCCTGTGGGCAGCTCCCCGGTCGTCGCGAGCATCGGCCGCAGCGGTCCACCCGGCATCCTGCCACTGTAAAACCAGCAACGAAGTGGTCGCGCTGAGTTCTGTCGGATGCGATCCTGGATCAACACCGGGCCGACCTGGCGATCTTGACCTTGGGGAAGGGCGGGACAGGTCGGCGGCCGCCGGTGGTGGCGAAGGGATCAGCCATGCGCGCGATCTGGAAAGGCGCGGTGTCGTTCGGCCTCGTGTCGATCGGGGTACGCCTGTACTCCGCCACCGAGGAGAAGGACATCCGGTTCCACCAGGTGCACCGGGAGGACGGCGGTCGCATCCGGTACAAGCGGGTCTGCTCGGTCGACGGCGAGGAGGTCAGCTACGACGACATCGCCAAGGGCTACGACCTCGGCGGCGGCGAGATGGTGATCCTCACCGACGAGGACTTCGCCGACCTGCCGTTGAGCACCTCCCGGGCGATCGACGTGCTGGAGTTCGTGCCGGCCGACCAGGTCGACCCGATGCTCTACAACAAGGCCTACTACCTGGAGCCGGAAGGCACCGCGACGAAGCCGTACGTGCTGCTGCGCGACGCCCTGGCCGACTCGGACCGGGTGGCGATCGTCAAGGTCGCGATCCGGCAACGTGAACAGCTCGCCACCCTGCGGGTACGTGACAACGTGCTGGTGCTCAACACGATGCTCTGGCCGGACGAGATCCGGCAGGCGTCGTTCGGTTTCCTCGACGACGACATCCAGGTCCGCCCGCCCGAGCTGGCGATGGCCGCCTCGCTGATCGACTCGATGGCCGGCGAGTTCGCCCCGGACGAGTACACCGACGACTACCGGGCGGCGCTGCAGGAGGTCATCGACGCCAAGGTGGAGGGCCGGGAGATCGTCGCCCCGGAGGAGGAAGAGGAGGCACCGGCCGCCGCGGTCGACCTGATGGCCGCGCTGCGCGCCTCGGTCGAGCGGGCCCGGGTGGCGCGCGGAGAGGCCCCCGGCGAGGCTGCTGGCGAGGACCGGGAGCCGGCCGAGCCGACCCCGATCACCTCGGCCAAGTCGGCCAAGGCCGCCGCCGCTCCGGCGGCGAAGAAGGCGGCCCCGGCCAGGAAGACGGCCCCGGCGAAGAAGGCAGCGGCCGCCGACCAGAAGAAGACCACCGCCAAGAAGGCGCAACCGGAGAAGGCCCAGGCCCGCAAGGCCGCCGCGAAAACCGCCGGCCAGAAGACCGGCGGTACGCGACAGACCAGCGGCACGCAGAAGTCCGGTGCCCGCAAGACCGCTGCGAAGAAGACCACTGACCGCAAGTCCGCTTGAACCACCCAAGTCGTGCTGGATAAAACGGGCTATTCAGATGCATCGGGCCGTGCCCGGGGCAGATGCGATTTGCAGCTTGATGCCACAGGTGCATCAAGATGCACCTGTGGCATCAGCCTCAGCGGCTCGGGGCGACCCAGGCCTCAGCGGCTCGGGGCGACCCAGAAGCGGCAGCCGGCCTGATCCAGATGCGCGGCCACCACCTGCCCGGCGTGTGCGGCGGCCAGCTCGGTTAGCTGCCCGACGATGTCCGGCACGGCCGGCGGCGCCAACTGCTGCGGTACCGGGATCGGCCGCGCCGGGTCGGCCGGCAGCGACTCGACCACCGCCAGCTCCAGGTAGCGCAGGCAGCGGCCGAGCGCCTGCTGCACGCTGCGACTCAACGGCTCGTCCACCGGCTCCGGCTCATCCACCGGCTCCGGCTCGTCCATCGGCTCCGTCCCACCGGCCGGGTTCGTCCCGCCGGCCGCAGTGCTGGTCACCGGCAACGCCTCGACGCCCCAGAGCAGGTCGTGCACCACCATCGGGTCGTCGACGTACGGCCGCATGTCCCGGGCGGTCACCCGCAGCGCCAGACCAAGCCCGACCACCAGCGCGGCGAACGCGTCGAACGCCGGCAGTTCGGCCCAGTCGGTGGCGTGCACCAGCAGGCGGGCACCGGGCCGGCCGGCGGCGGCAGCCCGCACATACCGCCGGATCGGGTCCGGCCCGTCGCCGAGCACCGGCACCACTGCCTCGCGCAGCTCCTGCGGGACCACCCGCTCCCCGGTGAGGTCGAGCAGGTCCACCGGCCGTACGCCGAACACGCCGGCCAGCCGGCTCAGCCGGAACCGTTCCGGCAACCGCACCACCGGCGGCCCACCCGACTCCAGGACGGACGCAGCGGTGTCCCCGCTCGTGGTGCGGCTCGGCCGCCACTCGACGTGCGTCGCCCGGTCCCGCAGATTGGTGACGGTGACGACGGCACCGTCGAACTGCCGGCCGTGGCCGCCGCACCGCCGGCAGGTCAGCACCGGGTGCCGCCAGCCGGTAGCGTGACAGTCCGGGCACGGCACGCTGGGGATCGGCTCGCCGAGCCACGGCGGCAGCGGCGGCTGCCAGGTCCGGCGCAGCACCGGGGCCAGTTCGGGGATCGCCGGCCGAGGGCCCGGGATCCGGCACAGCGACGTGTGCCGCCAGCGGCGATCCCGCCAGATGGCCTGCGCCCCGGCGGTCCACTCCCCCGCGCCGGCCGGGACCGGCGGCGGCGTACCGCAGTCCTGGACGATGCGGCGCTCCAGCCGTTCGACGTCGATTTCGTCGGGCGGTGCCGCCGACCGCAACGCCGGCAGCAGGAAGTGCGCCGGTGCGGTCAACGACCGTTCGGCCAGCCCGGCCAACGCGTCCGCCACAGCGGTACGGTCGACGGCGGCGGGCAGGCTCGCGGCGTACCCGCGCTGGTCACGCGGCACGGCCGCGCCGGGCGTCTCGAACCTGATGTCCCAGTTGAGGCCGGCCGCGAACACCCCCCACCGGGCCTCGACGACCAGGTCGAGGCAGAGCAGGTCGGCCAGCGCGCACAGCCGGCCCAACGACTCGTCGACGCTGACCGGCGGCTCAGCCACCGTACGCCCGAAGTGGATCGACCAGGCCGGGTGGCCGGGACCGGTGTGCGCCGCCGCGAGCCCGGCGGCCCGCTCGACGTCCGGATAGCGCAGGTCACGCAGCGTCGACCGGTCGACTTTGACCTGCGCTGCCAGCTCGTCGCGCACCGGCCACAGTGGTATCTCCCAGCCGCCGTGCGGTGCCGGCTCCGGCTCGATGTCGCCGGGCATCACGCTGGTGGAGGCGACCGCGCCGGTGTCCAGGTTCGCGACGGTCAGCACCAGTTGGGTACGCGGCCCGGCGGTCATACGTACATCCGGGTCTGGGTGGACTGCCATTCGCGCAGCGCCCGCTTGATCCGCAGGTTCTCGTCGTCGGTGCGCCGCAGGTCGTCCCGCAGGGCGGTCAGGTCCTCGGCGACGTAGTGCAGGAAGGCGTACACCTCGACGGGGTCGAGGCCGCGCCGCACCTCGCGGAACCGGCGGTCGCGGACCTGGCCGGGGTGGATCCGGGGCCGCAACGGCGGCCGGCGGAACACTCCGGCGTTGCGAAGCACTCCGGCGTTGCGGGGCCGCAGGTGCTGCGGTGGCTCGACCACCCGGTTTGCTCGCCGGCCTGGTCGGTTGAAGATCCGGTGGAGAAGGTTGCGCATCGTCGGGGTTCCCCTTCGGTCAGGAGTACGCCGGCAGCTGGTGCCGCCGACGCGATGCCGCGCTGGTGCTGTGCCTGATCTGCTCCCGGTGCTGGTGCTGCGTATCTGTGTGCTTGGACGGGGCGACCCGCCGGCCGGGCAGGCCGAAGCGGGAGGACTCGCAGCCGACGGGTCGCCCCAGCTCCGGCGGTCGCAGCCTCGTTCGGCGAGTACGACCCCGGAGCGGCTCATGCTGGATCTCTGCTGCTCACGGGTTTACGGGTTTTGCGGGGACTCACTCGGGTAGGGCGGTCGGGGCGGGCAAGCCGCGCGCCACCACCCCGCCCCGACCAGTGCACGAGCACCCCGTCGTTGCCACGCGAGGGAGCGCTCGTAGCGATGAACTTATGTGCGGATGTCGCCGATGTCAACCTCCGCGTGGAGGCTACCTAAACCTTGCTCCACACATAAGTGACGTGGTCGAATGGAGGTGCCACGCGAGGGAGCGCCATGCCTGTTTTGCCCGACTACTTCAAGATCTCGAACGCCATCGTTGCCGACGTCAAGAACGGCAAACTGAAGGCGGGCGACAAACTGCCGTCGATTGCCCAGCTCTGCAAGCAGTATGAGGTGAGCCCGTCAACAATCCGCCTGGTGTTTGTGCGGCTCGAAGCCCTCGAGGTCATCGACCGTCACCAGGGCAAAGGTGTCTTCATCACCGACCCGGCGACGTGGATGCGCAAGCCGTAGGCCCCTCGCCCGGTCACCGGTGACCTCCGCCGCCCCGTCAGGCGTTGCCGGGCGATGATCCACTACGCCTCATCGACTCGACACGCCGACAGCCTGTCAGAAGGCGCGCATTCGATCACCACGCTCGGACTACGACCAGAACCTCCGCCCTCGTCAGACCCCCACGCCGAAGTCAGGCTCGCCTACCCGACTTCACTCTCGCTCTCAGTTATCGCCAATGCCAGGACGGGCGGTCAACATCGGACCTCCGCGTCGAGGTGAGGCTGACGCACGTTATTCCGCAGTTTGACGTGCGTCAGCCTCACCTCGACATGAGCGGAGTGGGCACCACTCTGCACCGTTGACGGTCAGTGACGTGGAGTCCCGCCAGATAGGGAACAAATACCGTGCAAGCCGTGTTTCCGACGCTCGGAGTAGGCACCGGGCGGCCGTCCCAGCAGGGCGGGCCGGGACCGCTGTCACGAACGCGACGACGAGTCACGAAGGCAGCGAAGGCTATGCATGTTGGGGGACCTCAGGTTACCGGGCCCATACCTGAAGTGGATCCACAAGTGAAGATCCGTACCAGCCTTGCTGCGCTGTTCGCAGCAGTCACGGCCGCAGCGTTCATGGCCGCCCCGGCATCGGCGGCGCCATCAGGCACGGCGAATGCCTCCGGCACGGCGGAGACGACCGTCGCCGTCGATCCGGCGAGCGTCGACACGATCGCGTACGGCCCGAAGTCCAGCGCACCAGAGGGTGCCGCCGAGGTCGGCCTGCTCTGGGATCGGTGCCTGATCCAGGGTTCGACCGGCAACCAGGCCTGTTTCGAGGACTACGGCGACTGGTTCCACGTGTACGACGGCGACTCCGACGGCGCGTCGGCGGCCGCGTACTGGTGGACCGACTACGGCCGGTCCGGTATCTGCTACAACTCCGAGGGCGCCGGCACCTGGGCGTCGTGCAACTACAACATGGACGAGGACGGCATCGTCTACTGGAAGACGTGCTACCCAGAACCGGTCCGCCGGCGGTGACCTCTACTGCACCCGGACGACCGTGTCGAAGGCGATCAACGGCGACTGGTGACCGCCGGACGTGAGCTGACATTGGGCTAGAGCGGTGGGTGGGTCCGGGTGTGCCCGGACCCACCCACCAACACCCGGCATGTCAACCACCACGCCATGCCCAAGACGTCATCACACCCGTTGTGCATCGACAGCCACTGATGTAACGATGAGGATGCCTACAGTGGCCTGGGCCGGCGGACAGCTGTGGGACCGTCCGTCCTGCCGGCCCACCCGGTCGGCACGGGTTCCTGGGATCGAAGGAGACCAGCCCCCATGTTGTTGTCGTCCACCCCACCGACGCGTCACCGTACCGATGAATTGCCCCGCAGCCGCCGACGGACCTCGTGGTGGCGGGCCGCGGCCGGCGTCGCCGCCGCGATGCTTCTCGCCACCAGCGGTACGGCGGCGACCAGCGCCCCAGCACACGCGGCCGGCACGACCGCCGGGGCCGCCACCAACGCCGGATGCCTGACGGTGACAATCGAGAGCAGCTACTGGAACAACGGCCCGGACAGCGGTGGCGTCTTCCGTGACATCACCATCACCAACAACTGCGCCACGGCGGTCAACGGCTGGAAACTGGTGCTGACGCTGCCGGCCGGTGAGACAGTCCAGCAGGGCTGGAACGCCAACTGGACCCTGGACGGCAGGACCCCCACCGCCACCCCGACAACGTGGAACAACGTCATCGCCGCCGGCGGGTCGGTCGAGATCGGGTACGTCGGCGCCTGGACCGGCGGCCGACCGCAGGATCCGGGCTGCACCATCAACGGTGACCCGTGCGACGGCACCGGGCCGGGGCCGGCACCCGAGGTGACGCTGACCAGCCCGGTCGACGGCAGCTACCTGGTGTCGGTCTGCGCGGTCCGGATGACCGCCGACGCCAGCACCGACGTGGGGACCATCGACCGGGTCGAGTTCTACATCAACGACATCCTGGTCGGCAGCGACAGCAGCGCCCCGTACGGCATCGACGTCCCACCGGACCATCCGGCGCTGCGCAACGGCTCGCCGAGCATCCCCCGCCACACCGCGTTCGCCCGGGTCGTCACCGTCGCCCCGGCGGCCACCGCCGACTCGCCCGAGGTCGGCTTCACACCCGCGCCGATGCCGCCGGCGCTGATGGTGATCGCCTGCCCGTCGCAGGTGGAGGTGCCTGAGGGCGGCACCGCGATCGTGACGTTCGTGGTGTCCGCCTGCACCACCTCGGCGGCGCTGCACCTGACCGTCACCGGCGACCCCGGGGTCAGCGTCACCCCGACGGTCACCCGGCCCGGCAGCCCGGAGCATCCGGTCACCATCACCGCCGCACCCGGCAGCGCCGGAGCGGTCGCCCGGGTCACCGCGACCGCCGACACCAACTCCTGTCTGCCGGCCACGACAACAGTCACGGTCGGGCCTGCGCAGTGACGGCGGCGACGAGGGCCCGCCGCTGCGGCGGGCCCTCGTCGACCGGTGCCCGCGCCCGGCACCCGGCAATCGCCCAGTGATCATGGACGAAGTGTTGCTCGGCGCAAAGTCGGCGAAATAGCCTCGGGCGACCGAATAGCACGTAGGTCAACGGCGACTCAGTGCACAATCGTACGCCGCGAGGAAACACGCATGTCACAAAAGAACAGTACGACCGGCAGGATCTGGCAGCGGAGAATGGCCCGAAGCGCGTTGGCCATCATCTCAATTTTCGCCACACTCACCCTCGTAGCGTCGCCGGCTGCGGCACTTCCGGGCGACGGTGGCATCATCCGCAACTGGCAGACCGGTCTGTGCCTCGACAGCAACCACAACGGCGACGTCTACGCCATGAGCTGCAACGGCGGCAACTACCAGAACTGGGACGAAGGCTGGATCAGCAACGGGGAGCGCTACCAGATCGTGAACAAGCAGACTGGTCGCTGTCTCGACGCCAACCAGGCCGGGCAGGTCTACACCTCGCCATGTGCCAGGGACAATCCGTACCAGCGGTGGAAGCCGACCAACTGGAACCGCAGCTGCTGCAACTACTACCGCATCCAGTTCCAGCATTACATCCACGGAAACGTCTGCCTGGACAGCGACCGCCAAGGGAAGGTCTACACCATGCCGTGCAACGGCGGCAATTACCAGAACTGGCGGGCCGACGGCAACATGTAGATAGCTGGCGGGTGTGCGGCACGCTGGTGAGGTGACCCGCCACCGCGCTGCCCCGCCCCGGGTGGTGGCCGTGATCGGCTACCCGGACGCCGAGTTGCTGGACATCGCCTGCCTGACCACGACGTTCGACTACGCCAACCGGGGCGCGGACCCACCGTACGAGCTGGTAGTCGCCGCCCCGGCGGGGCGGCCGATCAGCTGCCAGTCCGGGTTGACGCTGCACGCCCAGGCGGCGCTCGAACGGCTCCGTGGCCCGCTCGACACGGTGATCGTGTCGGGCGGGGAGGGGCATCTCGCCGCCGCCGGGGACTCCCGGCTGGTCGCCCACGTACGGCGGCTGGCCCGGGAGTCCCGCCGGGTCGCCTCGGTCTGCACCGGCGCGTCGGTGCTGGCCGCCGCCGGGCTGCTGGACGGGCGGCGGGCCACCACCCACTGGATGTACGCCGACCAGCTCTCCGCCCGCCACCCGGCCGTACGGGTGGACGCCCGTCCGCTGTGGATCCGCGACGGCGTGGTGACCACGGCGGCCGGCGTCACCAGTGCCCTCGATCTCGCTCTGGCCTTCGTCGAGGAGGACCACGGCGCGGAACTCGCCCGCCACGTCGCCCGCGCGCTTGTCACCTACCTGCAGCGGCCCGCCAACCAGGCCCAGGTCAGCATGTTCCTGAGCGCCCCGGTCCCCGAGCACAGCCTGGTCCGCGAACTGGTCCGGGCGATCCGGGACGCGCCCGACGCCGACCTGAGTGTGCCGGCGCTCGCCGCCCGCGCGGCGGTCAGCGAACGTCACCTCACCCGGTTGTTCGTCGCCCACCTGGGGCAGAACCCGGCCCGTTTCGTGCGAGACGTACGGACCGAGGCGGCGGCCCACCTGCTGGTCACCAGCCGGCTACCGCTGGCCGCGATCGCCGCCCGGTGCGGCTTCGGCTCGACCGACGCGCTGCGCCAGTCCTTCATGGACCGGTACGGCATCACCCCGTCCGGTTACCGGGCCGCGTACCGCAGCAGCCGCACCGGTGCGGCGGACGACCCGGCCGGATCCGCCGGATCACCTGGGTCACCTGGGTCACCTGGGTCAGCCGGAAACGGTGCCGGTGACGGCGAGGGCCAGGAAGCCGAGTCCTAACGGGACGTCCAGCAGGACGCAGAACTCGGCCAGCGACCGGGGCACCACCTCGTCACGCCGGTGGTGGATGACGTCCCAGACGCCGTGCGCGGCCAACGCCAGCCCGGCCAGCACCATCCCGACAGCCGGCACGACCAGCACCGCAGTGACCGCGAGCCCTCCGTAGCCGAGCAGCGCGACCGTCTGCGCGGTGAGCGGCGCCCTCGGCACACCGCCGACCAGGCCACCGGCCACCAGCACCACCGCGACTAAGCCGAGGCCGGCCCACCACGGCAGGCCGGTCAGCTCACTCGCCGCGACCACCCCCGAGCCGGCGCCGAGGCCTACCCAGGCCATCCAGCGCCGCCGGGTCGCGGCGGCGGTGAGGTAGCAGAGCACGGCGACACCGAGCACGACCGCCAGGACTTCACGCCCGGCCCCGGCCACCAGCACCAGCACGGCACACCCCAGGCCGAGCGCGCTCGGCCAGCGGTGCAGCAGATTCGAGGTCATACCGATCACGGTGCCGGGGCCGGCGGCCGGTGACGAGGCCCCGGTCGCGACCTGTCCGGATTTCCGGGCATCGTGTCCGTTGAACCCGCAGTGCCGCGAGACCGGAGCCCCGCAGGGCCGCAGTGCTGCCGTCGGGGCCTATCCGGCGTCGGCCGGCGTGCTGGCGCCGTCCAGGAACGGGTAGTCGGTGTAGCCGTGGGCGTCACCGCCGTACACCGTCGCCTGGTCGACCTCGTTGAGCGGAGCCTGCTCACGCCAGCGGCGTACCAGGTCGGGGTTGGCGATGAACGGCCGGCCGACCGCGACCGCCGCCGCCTTCCCGCTGCGTACCAGGGTCTGCGCGGTTTCCTGGTCGGTGACCGTCGCGAACCCGGTGTTGACGACGACCGGGCCGCCGAACCGGGCCGACAGGTCCGCGAGCAGCGGATCGGCCGGGTCGATCGACAGGTGCAGGAAGGCCAGGCCGAGCGGGGCGATCGCGTCGACCAGCGCCCGGTAGGTAGCGGCGGTCTCGGCCGGGTCGTCCTCGATCAGGCCGTTGGCGCCGTTGGCCGGGGAGAGCCGCAGGCCGACCCGTTCCGGGCCGATCTCCTGTGCGACGGCGGCGACCGTCTCGGCGACGAACCGGGCGCGGGCGGCCGGCGAACCGCCGTACCCGTCGGTGCGCTGGTTGGTCACCGGGGCGAGAAACTGGTGCAGCAGGTAGCCATTGGCGCCGTGCAGCTCGACCCCGTCGAGGCCGGCGTCGACGGCCGACCGCGCCGCCTGCCGGAACTCGTCGACCACCTGCGGCAGCTCGTCGGTGGTCAGGGCGCGCGGTGTCGGGTACGGCTGCCTGCCGGTGGCCGTGATCATGGTGCCGTCGGCGACGACGGCACTCGGCGCTACCGTCTCCTGCCCATGCTTGTTGTCCGGGTGGGCGATCCGGCCGGCGTGCATCAACTGGGCGACGATCCGCCCGTCGGCGGCGTGCACCGCGTCGGCGATCCGCCGCCAGCCGTCGACCTGCGCGGGTGTGTGCAGGCCGGGGGTGTTCGGGTAGCCCTGCCCGACGGCGCTCGGCTGCACCCCCTCGGTGATGATCAGGCCGGCGGTGGCCCGCTGCTGGTAGTAGGTGGCGGCGTGCTCGTTGGGTACCCCGTCGGGCTGCGCCCGGTTGCGGGTCATGGGTGCCATGAAGACCCGGTTGGGCAGGTTCCACTTGCCGATGGTCACCGGCTCGAACAGCTCAGGCATTGGTCAGGTCTCTTCCGGTTGTGACCCCGGCGGGGTCGGATCGAGCAGGGTCGGATCAGAAGGCGTACGGGCCGAATCGGCCCCAGGCGACGACGGCGGCCATCGCCAGGAGGACCAGGTTGGGCAGAATCGCCGGGTACTCCTTGCGCTGGAAGTGCACGATCGCGGCACCGATCATCATCGCGACCAGGCCGAGGGCGGCCAGCGGCACGAACACCGGGGCGATCCCGGTGACCGCCGGCAGGATCAGGCCGATCGCGGCGAGGATCTCCAGCGCGCCGATGGTCCGCACCAGACCCATCGGGAAGTCCGCGGCGAAGCCCATGCCCCTCTCGACGAGCTTCTCCCTCGGCTGGCTGACCTTCATCAGCCCCGCGCCGAGGAACGCTGCGGCGAGCAGGCCGGCGAGTACCCAAAGAACGATGTTCATGTCTGTCTCCGATGTCGGATCGCTTTAAGCTTGAAGCGAGGCTAGTCCGCGATGACTTCAAGCGTCAAGTGACACAGCTCTCGTGATCACTTGACGCTTGAAGCTAGACTCGACGACATGACCACCCCGACCGAGCAGCCGCACTGGCTCGACAAGGAGGAACTGGAGACCTGGTTCGCCCTCGTCGGCGTACTGGCCAGGCTGCCGGGCGCCCTCGACCGGCAGTTGCAGCGCGACGCCGGGATCAGCCACTTCGAGTACCAGGTGATGGCCGCGCTGTCCGAGACGCCCGAGCGCACCATGCGGATGAGCCGGCTCGCCATGATCGCCGACGGGTCGTTGTCGCGGCTGTCGCAGGTCGTCACCCGGCTGGAGAAGCGCGGCTGGGTCTGCCGTACGCCGGACCCGACCGACGGCCGCTACACGCTCGCGACGCTGACCGACGACGGCTGGGACAAGCTGGTCGCCACGGCACCCGGGCACGTCGCCGAGGTGCGCCGACTCGTCTTCGACCCGATGACGAAGGCCCAGTGCCGGCAGCTACGCGACATCGGCCGACGCATCACCACCACCATCGACCCCGACGACTCCTGCCTGCGCTGAGCGCGGCGGCCTGCGCGCCCTGTGCCGGTACGCGGGCCACGCTACGGGGTTGATCCATCACCGCCAACGGATGCCTCAACGCAGAGCGGTCATCAGAATCCTCGGTGGACGTAGGTGGATGGGTCGGCGGATCCTGGGCCGAACTCATCGAAATCCATGTTGGCCAGTGCCAGGTTGCCGTGCACGCTCAGCACCATCTCCGGGAGCAGGCGGAACGGCTGGTTCCGAGCAGGCTCCACGAGATCGTCGTCGTCCTCGTCAAAGCCGTCGTCGCCCTCGTCATCGTCCTCGTCGACCTTGACGGCGAGTAGCGGCTGCTCACCACGCATGGTCACGGCGTCGGCGACGAAGAAGACCGGCAGGCTCTCGTCCGCCGCGACCGCCGCCCGGATCTCCTCGATCGTGGCGCCGTCGAAGGCAGGGTCGTCGACGATGGCCGCCGGGCTCATACCGGTGGAGTAGTCCGGGTTGTCGTTGCACCGGCGCAGGACCTGCTGCCAGGCCACCTCGTCGGAGTAGTCGGTGCGCACCACGCACGGCTCGAACTCCAGGTCGTCGGTGCGGACGATCAGCGGACGGGTGGGCACAGGTGACTCCTTCGGATCGACGGGGGCACCGGCCACGACGCCCCGCAGACGTGGGCCAGTGTGGCGGCATCGTAGCGGGACCGCCCCCGACCGGCCGGTGGACGCGTCAACCCTGGGCCGAGCGTCGCAGGTGGACGTACGGACGGCCGTCCGGGTCGTCGTCGACCTGTGCGTGGACGTCGTAGACCTCGACGATCCGGGCCGGCGTCAGCACCTGCGCCGGCGGGCCGGCCGCCGCCACCCGCCCGGCGAGCAGCAGCACGATCTGATCGCAGAACCGGGCCGCCAGGTTGAGGTCGTGCAGCGCCGCTATCACGGTCGTCGATCCGGCCGCCAGCCGCTCCAGCAGGTCCAGCTGGTGGCGGATGTCCAGGTGGTTGGTCGGCTCGTCGAGCAGCAGCACCTGCGGCTGTTGCAGCAGCGCACGGGCGATGTCGACCCGCTGCCGCTCCCCGCCGGACAGCGACGACCAGCGACGGTCCCCGAACCCGGGCAGCCCGGCGGCGGCCAGGGCTCGTTCGGCGCGGGCAAGGTCGTCGGCGGACGTACCGGCGAGCAGCGGGCGGTGCGGGATCCGGGCGAGCAGCAGTACGTCACATACCGACATGTCCACGTCGGCCGCCGTGTGCTGGGTGACCAGGGCCAACGTCCGGGCCAGCGCCCGGCGCGGGATGGATCGGGTGTCCACATCGTCGAGCAGCACCCGGCCGGTGTCCGGCCGCTGCAGGCCGGCGAGCACCCGCAGCAGGCTGGACTTGCCGGAGCCGTTCGGGCCGAGCAGCCCGACCAGGGTGCCGGCGGGCGCGTCGAGGGTGACGTCGGCGAGCAGCGACTTTCCGCGTACCGCCCAGGTGATCTTCTCGGCGCGCAGTCTCATGTCGGCGCCTGCCGACGGCGGATGAGCAGCGCGAACGCCGGCACCCCGAGCAGGGCGGTGACCACCCCGACCGGCACCTCCTGCGGCGCGAACACGGTCCGGGCGGCGGTGTCGGCCCAGATCAGGAAGGTGGCGCCGATGATCGCGCAGGTGGGCAGCAGGATCCGGTGCCGGGAGCCGACCAGGAACCGGGCGGCGTGCGGCACGGTCAACCCGACGAAGCCGATCGCGCCGCTGGCCGCGACGAGGACCGCCGCCAGCAACGCCGTGGTGGTGAACAGCGCCGCCCGGACCTTCGCCGGGGCGAAACCGAGGGACTGGGCGACGTCGGTGCCGTAGGTGAACGCGTCCAGCGCCGGGGTGGCCGTCCAGCAGATTCCCACCGCCACGGTGGTGACCGCGGCGGCCAGCGCCACCGACGGCCAGCTGGCCATGGTCAGCGAACCGAGCAGCCAGAAGGTGACGCCCCGGGTCTGCTGCGGTGAGGCGGCCGAGACCACGATCAGGCTGGTGACGGCGGCGAAGAGTTGGCCGACGGCGACCCCGGCGAGCAGGATCCGGGACGGTTCGGTCCAGCGTCGGCCGGCCATCGCCAGGGCGGCGGCGAACGCGGCGACGGCGCCGACGAACGCGCCGCCGGTGAGCGCGGCGGTGCCGACGCCGAGGCCGAAGACCAGCACCGACACCGCGCCGGTCGACGCCCCGGCGGAGATGCCCAGCAGGTACGGGTCGGCCAGCGGGTTGCGGGTCAACGCCTGCAGGACCGCGCCGCAGACCGCGAGGCCGCCGCCGACCAGGCCGGCGAGCAGGACCCGGGGGGTACGCAGGTTCCACACGATGCTGTCGGCCAGCGGCGGCAGCCCGGTCACCGGCAGTCCGAGGTGGACGGCGTGGGTGCGGAACACGTCGGCGACGGTCAGGTCGGCGGTGCCGATGGTGGTCGCGGCGGCGACGCTCAGGGTCAGGACGGCCAGGGCCAGGGCGAGGACCGGCCCCCGGGTGCGGGCACCCCGTGCTGCCCGCACCCGGACCGGCGACGTCGGGGTCCGCGACGGCGCAATGGTCATCGGCGGGCGAAGACCACGTAGTCGTCGAGGTACTGCCAGACGGTGCCGGCTTCGGCGAAGCCGGCGGTACGCAGCGCGGCGAGGTGGAACTGCAGCGGCGAGTCCGGCTGCTGCGGCCGGTCGGCGAAGCGCCGCTGCCGCTCCGCGGTCAGGGCGGCGAGGGCGGGGGTGCGGGCCGCCTCGGTGTGCCAGGCGTCGTAGCGCAGCGCTCCGGCGGCGAACCCGGCCTGCTGGGTCTGCTCGTCGTGCCGCTGGGCCAGCGTCGCCAGGGTCGGCTGCTCGGGGCCGAACCGCAGGTGATCGGCGTTGAGCAGGATGCCGCCGGGGCGTAGCAGCCGGGCGGCGGCGGTGTAGACGGCGAGCAGTTGCGCCGGGGAGAGCCAGTGCAGGGCGGTGGAGCTGACCACCGCGTCGATGGTGTCGACGCCGAGCCGGTCGGCCCAGTCGTCGGCGACCAGGTCGAGGTCGCGTACGTCGGCGCGGTCGCCGTGGTCGGCGAGCGCGGCGGCTGCGATGCGCAGCAGCATCGGGTCGTAGTCGACGGCGACGCAGCGGGCGGCGGGCAGTTCGGTGAGCACCCGGTCGGTGAGGGCGCCGGGTCCGCAGGCCAGGTCGAGTACGGTGGCCGGCCGGTCGCCGAGGTGCAGGCGCAGCACGTCGCGCATCGCCTGGAAGCGGTTCTCCCGGTGGGCGACGTACGCGGCCTGCTGGGTGTCCCACAGGTCGAGCAGTCGACGCGCGTCGGCCGGGGTGAACTGGTCGGTCATCAGGTCGGTCATCAGGTTGTTCCTCAGGAGTCGGTGAGCTGGGCCAGGCCGGCGGCGACCGCTTCGACGGCGGTGACGCTGCGTATGGACGGGTCCATCGAGGATCCGGAGACGGTGATGAACCGGCCAGCCTTGACGGCGTCGAGTTCGGCTGTGGTCGGGTTGCTCCGCAGGTAGTCGATCTTCGCCTGGGCGCTGTCGCCGTCGCCGCCCCGGGTCAGGTCGGCCAGCACGATGACGTCGGGGTTGCGGGCGGCGATCTCCTCCCAGCTGCCGGCCGGCCAGGTCTGTTCGGCATCGCCGTAGGCGTTGGTGACGCCGAGCTGGGTGCTGATCGCGTCGGGCAGACCGCCGGATCCGGCGACGTACGGGGTGGCGGTGCCGGAGTAGTACCAGAGCAGGCTGGTGTCGGCCGGTGCGGTGGCGGCCGCGGTGGCGGCGTCGAGCTGGCCACGCTGGTCGGCGACGAGTGCCTCACCCCGCTCGGTGACGCCGAAGATGGTGGCGATCTCGGTGATCTCGGCGAAGATGCCGTCGAAGTCGACCGTCGTCTCGCCGGTGGTGGGGTCCTCACAGGCGAAGCGGGACAGGTAGGCGGGCACGTCGAGGGCGGCCAGGTCGGCACGCGGGCCGGCGGCCTCCGGGCTGTACGCGGAGGTGAAGGTGGAGTAGACGAAGTCGGGCGCGGCGTCGAGGACGGCTTCGCGGTTGGGGTAGAGGTCGGCGAGCACCGGTACGGCCGCGTAGTCGTCGGCGAGTTCGGGCAGCACCGGGTCGGTCTGGTAGCTGGTGCCGATCATGCGGTCGGCCAGGCCGAGGCTGAGCAGGATCTCGGTGGCGTTCTGCTCCATGGCGAGGGCCCGGCGCGGCGGTGCGGCGACGGTCAGCGTGGTGCCGCAGTTGGTGATCTCGACGACGTCGGCCGCCGGGGTCGTGGCGGTGCCGGCGGCGGCGTCGGGGCTGGCGGTGGCGCAGCCGGCCAGGCCGACCGCCAGCACCACCGCCACCCCGACGGAAACGGTAACGGTTTTCATGTCGGCAAGCTAGCACGGCTCCGCCGCAGGTCAAAGCAGGGGTACGGGGGTCAGCCGTGGATCACCCGCCGCGCCTTCCTCAGGTTGACGATCAACTCGTCACGGCTCTGATGGCCGGCCGGAGGTGAGCAGCCGGGGAGCCTGGATATGGGTGAACGCCTTGGCAACCTTGGACGTCGGGAGTGGTCCCGATCGTCGTTCCCACCGGCTGCGTCTTCGGCCGGTCAGTCACTGTTCCTCCCCCTCTCCTGCCCGTTACCAGCTCAGCGGACCGGACTCGTCGTGGAAGGTCCCGGTTGGACCGTCGGCGTCGAGGGTGGCCCAGCGCACGATGATCCGGGCGCTGTCCGCCGCCGGCCGTCCGCCGGCCATGGCGGCCGTCATGTCGGTGGCGGTGAAACCGGGTTCGACCGCGTTGAACCTGATGCCCGGCTCGGACTTTGCGTACTGGACGGTGAGCATGGTGGCCGCCGCCTTGGACGCCGCGTACAGCGTCGCCGATAGGCCGAACTCCGGGCGCTGCGGGTTGGTCACCGCCCAGAAGGAACCCATGCTGCTCGACACCGTGACCACCGTGGCGTTCTCGGACTTGCGCAGCAGCGGCAACGCCGCCTCGGTGACGCGGTAGATGCCGACCGCGTTGGTGTCGAACACCCGCAGGGCCGCCGGCCCGTCGGCGGCGTCGAGTCCGAGGACGCCCGCGTTGTTCACCAGGATGTCGAGGCGGCCCTCGGCCGAGGCGACCACCGCCAGGGCGTCGCGTACCGATGCGTCGTCGGTGACGTCGAGTTGCACGAACCGCGCGCCCAGCGTCGCCGCGGCCCGCTCGCCCCGCTCGACGTCGCGGGCGCCCAGGTAGACGGTGTGGCCCAACGCGAGAAGCTGCCGGGCGGTCTCGAACCCGAGGCCCTTGTTGGCGCCGGTGACCAGTGCGACTGACATGTGTCTCCTCCCAGCGGCGGCGGAACCGGTCCGCCCCTCATTCTGTACCGATCGGTTGGGAGGAACCGTAACAGATTCTGTACCGATCGGTTGGTGAGCCCGGTCACGATCTGTACCGAGCGGTAAAGTGGGCGCATGGGCACAGGGACACACCCCGCCGGCCGACCCCGGGCCTTCGACGAGGAAGCGGTCCTCGACCGGGCCACTGAGGTCTTCTGGCGGTACGGCTACGAAGGCGCCTCGCTGAGCACCCTCACCGCCGCGATGGGCATCAACCGGCCGAGCCTGTACGCCGCGTTCGGCAGCAAGGAGCAGCTATTCGAGCGCGCCCTCGCCCGCTACCAGGACGCTCAGCTGGCCACCGTGCGCACCGCGCTCGACCAGCCCACCGCGTACGCCGCGATAGAAGCTCTCCTGCGCGCCAGCGCCGACGGCCTCACCGCCGACAGCCACCCGGCCGGCTGTTTCTCCGTTCAGGGCGGCCTGAGCTGCTCGCCGGAGAACGCCCGGATCTCCGAGATGCTGGCCGCCGGCCGGGCCGCCACCGAAGCCGCCGTGGCCGCACGGCTGTCCCGCGCGGCCGAGGACGGCGACCTGCCCGACGGGGTGGACGCCCGGGCGCTGGCCCGGTTCGTGATGGCGCTCAGCGAGGGACACGCCGTCCAGGCGGCGGCCGGCGCCAGCCGCGAGGAGCTGCAGGCCTCCGTCGACATCGCGCTCCGCGCCGTCGTCGGTGCACCACGCTGACCAGCAGCTACCGGGCAGCGCCGCCGGCGCCGACAGCGCCCGGCCAGGACTCAGGAGCCTGGGACGAACCGGACCCGGAACAGCGCCGGCCAGTACTTGCCGGTGATCAGGAAATCGTCGGTGCCGGGCACCGCCGCGATGCCGTTGAGCACGTCCGCACCGGCCCGCTCCGCACCGGTCAGCAGGTCACCGGCGTCGACCTCGGCGACCACCTGCCCGGTCGCCGGGTCGATCCGGACGATCTCGTCGGTCCGCCAGACGTTCGCCCAGACCTGGCCGTCGACGCACTCCAGCTCGTTGATGTCGCGCAGCGGCGCGCCGTCGCGGGTCACCGCGACCGACCCGGTCGGGTCGAACGTGGCCGGGTCGCGGAAGGTGAGCCGGTCGGTGCCGTCGCTCATCACCAGCCGGTCCCCGGCGTCGTCGTGGCAGATGCCCCAGCCCTCGCCGTCGTAGGTCACCTCGCGCAGCACGTCGAGGGTTTCCCGGTCGCGCTCGTACGCGACCCCCTCCCGCCAGGTGATCTGCCAGATGCGCGACTCCAGCACGGTGATGCCCTCACCGAAGGCGGTGTCCGGCAAGCTCACCCGGTGCCGCACCGTGCCGCTGGCCAGGTCGACGACCCGCAACTCGGACTCGCCGTACTGGCCGGTGCCCTCGTACAGGTCCGAACCGGCCAGCTCCAGCCCCTGGGTGAACGCGGCGGTGTCGTGCGGGTAGCGGGCCAGCACCTCGACCCGCAACTGCTCGGTGGGCGCGGCCGACGCGGCCCGCCCGGGGACGACCGGCACCAGCGCCGGCTCGGCCGACCGAGACCCGGTGCATCCCGCCGTCGCGGCGACCGCCACGACGGCGGCCAGCAGCGCCACGACCCATCGCCGGTCCAGCACGCCACCCACCTCCGATCCGCCGAGGCTCCGCTCCCGTGCACGGCTCGTTCCCGCTGTCGGGTCGTCGACAAGTGTCGCGCACCGGCGGCTCGGCCGGGTACCCGCGCCGACCACCGCGTGTCGATCATGAGCTGGCCGGGGCCACCTCGATGACGATCTTCGACCGGGGGTGCTCCTCGGCGAAGAGCCGCACCGCTTCGGCCGCACGGTCCAGCGGAAACGTCCGCTCCACCGGGAGGACCATCCGGCCGGCCTCGATCAACTCGGTCAGCTCCCGCAGCGGCTGCTGTCCGGGCGCGGACAGGAACCCGGTCACCCGTTGGCTGACGAACGGTGCCCAGACCTTCGACCGCAGCAGCCGGCCCACCGGGCCGAACCAGCGACTACCCGTACCGCCGCACAGGACCAACGTCCCGCGCGGGGTCAGCGCCCGGCGGCAGTCGGTCAGCCGGTGCCGACCCGCCACGTTGAAGATCAGATCCCACTGCCGGCCCGACCGGGTGAAGTCCTCGCGGGTGTAGTCGATCACGTCGTCCGCGCCGAGCGAGCGCACCAGGTCGACGTTGCGGTCCCGGCAGACCCCGGTGACCTCGGCACCGAGCGCCTTGGCGAGCTGCACCGCGAAGGTGCCGACCCCACCGGAGGCGCCGTTGACCAGCACCCGCTGACCGGGCTGGAGCCGGCCGTGGTCCCGCAACCCCTGCCAGGCGGTGACGCCGGCGAGCGGCACTGTCGCCGCCTGCACCGGGGTGACGTTGGCCGGGGTACGCCAGGCCCGGTCGGCGGGGACGGCGGCGTACTCGGCGAAGCTGCCGCTGTCGATCTCGGCGTACACCCGGTCACCGGGTTGAAACCCGGAGACCGCCGCGCCAACCGCGACGACCTCGCCGGTGACGTCGCGCCCGCGCACCTTCGCCCGGGGGCCGGACAGGCCGAAGGCCAACCGGGCTAGGTACGGCTCACCGGTGACGAACACCAGGTCGGCGTAGTTGATCGAGGCAGCCTGTACCCGTACCAGCAGGTCCTTGTCCGTGATGGACGGACACGGCAGCTGCCGCACGGTCAGCACCTCGGCGGACCCGTAGCGGTCCTGGACGACGGCCCGCATGGTGTCGGTGACGGGGGTGGTCCGACCGGCGCTCATTCGACGGTCCGCAGGATCTGCTCGATGGCGCTGGTCCTGGTCCGCAGCTCGGCCAGGTCGGCCGCGACCCGCTGCTGCGTATCGACCGAGTTCTCGGCGAGCTGCTCGTAGCGGCGGACAAGCTGACGCATCGCCTCCTCCTGGCTGGCGAGCAGCTTCGTCTTGCGGAACTCGTGCAGAGAGGCGACGACCACCACGATCAAAAACACGCCGAGGGTCAGTACGCCGAGGATGAACACGACATCTGGCCAGGTGTTGCCGCCCTCGGCGGCGAAGACGTACATCAGGACTTCTCCTTACGCGCGGGGCCCGCTGCCGACGGGTCCGGTCCGGTGAGGGTCGCCGCCGCTGCGGCGAGCATCGACGGGGTCAGGTGCAGGGTGAAATCGGCGACTTCGTAGTACTTCATGGCTTTGCCGTCCTCGGACAGCTCGAGACTCCCGACGATCAGGCCGGCGGCTTCCAGCCGCTGCAGGTGCATGTGCAGCAGCGGCCGGCTGATGCCGATCTCGCGGGAGAGGTGGCTGACGTAGTCCCGACCGGCGGCGAGCCGGCCGATGATCCGCAGCCGCAGCGGGTTGGCCAGCGCCGCCAGCTTCTCGACCAGATCGTCGCCGGAGGGCGTGGCCGATGTCATCGCTCTCCTTCACATGTCATGTTTTTCTGACAGGTGAAAGCGTAACAGGTCAGGGCCAGCCCGCCAACGGGGCGCGGAGTCAGTCGGGTTCGGTGGCGGTTGACCAGCCGTCGCTCGGGGCGTGGATCAGCCGGCCCGGCCGGCACCCGCCTCGCCTAAGGTTGCTCCATGGCCAGCATCTCCTGGGCGGATTCGTACCTCGGACAACTGCGGGCACTGGCCGGCGACCGGACCCTGATGTTCGTCGGTGCCCGCTGCGTGGTCCGCGACGCCGACGACCGGGTCCTGCTGATCCGGCGGTCGGACAACGGGCTGTGGGCGCTACCGGCCGGCGCGATGGAGCTCGGCGAGTCGATCGCCGGCTGCGCCGCCCGGGAGGTCTTCGAGGAGACCGGGCTGCGGGCCGCCGGGGTCACCCCGTTCGCCATGCACACCGGCGCCGACTACACCTTCACCAACATGTTCGACGACACGTACCAGCTGTTCGTGGTCTGCTTCCGGGTCGACGGCTTCGCCGGCGAGCTGCTGACCGTCACCGACGAGACCACCGACGCCGGGTTCTTCGCGCACGCCGAGGTGCCGGCCCCGTTGGCCGGCACCGTCAGCGAGACCCTCACCGACCTGGCCGCCTTCGAGCACTCCGGCCAGCTGGTGCTGAAGTAACGCCGGAGCGGACCGGACCTTCCGGCCCGGTCCGCTCCGGTGTCCGGACTGTCCGGTCCGGTCTCCGGCCTATCCGGCGAGGTCGGCGGAGGTGGCCTGCGACTCGACCTCGCCGCGCAGCTCCCGGTCCGGCAGCACCAGCGTGATCAGCACGGCGATCACCGCGACCAGGCCGGTCACCAGGAACACCGTGTGCAGCGACTCCACGAAGGCGTACTGGATGGCCTCCCGGACCGGGTCGGGCAACGCCAGGATCACCGCCGGCTGGTCGATCGAGATCTCCGCGCCCCCGGCGGCGGCGATCTCGGTGGCCTGCTCCGGCGGCAACTGGGCGATCGCGGCCGGCATCCGGTCGGCCATCTCGCCGGTCAGCCGGGCGTTGAGCACCGCGCCGAGGATCGCGACCCCGAACGAGCCGCCGAGCGTCCGGAAGAAGGTCACCGTGGAAGTGCCGGCACCCAGGTCGCGCAGCGGGATCGCGTTCTGCACGGCGAGCACCAGCGACTGCATGGACAGCCCGAGCCCGACGCCGACCGCCACCATCACCAGGAACGCCTGCCAGAGCGGGCTGGTCACCTCCAGCTGGGTGAAGAGCAGACCGCCGGCGACCAGCGCCCCCGAGCCGGCCACCGGGAACCACTTGTACCGGCCGTACCGGGTCATCGCCCGCCCTGCGGCCACCGAAGTGACGATGATGCCGGCCATCATCGGCAGCATCAGCAGACCACTGGCCGTCGGCGAGGCACCCTTGACGATCTGCAGGTAGAGCGGGATGAAGATGATCGAGCCGAACATGGCCAGACCGAGCACGAAGCCGGCGGCGTTGGCCAGCGCGAAGGTCGGTTCCCGGAACAGCCTCAGCGGCAGGATCGGCTCGGCGACCCGGGACTCCTGGACGAGGAAAATCGCGGCGAGGACCGCGCCGACGGCGAACAGTCCGATGATCACCGGGGATCCCCAGGCGAACTCGCCACCGCCCCAGCTCAGCGCCAGCAGGATGGCGCTGACCCCGGCCACCAGCAGGGTCGCGCCGAGCCAGTCGATGGCGTGGTCGCGCCGCCGGAACGGGATCAGCCGCATCACGTACCAGCAGATGACCATCGCGACGATCGCCAGCGGCACGTTGATGTAGAAGATCCAGCGCCAGTTCGTCTCCGCGAAGTAGCCGCCGGCCAGCGGACCGGCCACCGACGACAGGCCGAAGACGGCGCCGAACAGGCCCTGGTAGCGCCCGCGGTCGCGGGGCGACACCACGTCCGAGATGATGGTGAACGCCAGGGTCATCAGGCCGCCGGCGCCGAGCCCCTGCAGGCCCCGGGTGACGATCAGCTGGGTCATGTTCTGCGACATGCCAGCCAGCAGCGAGCCCAGCAGGAACATCCCGATCGCGAACAGGAACACCGGTCGGCGGCCGATCAGGTCGGCGGTCTTGCCGTACAGCGGCGTCGACGCGGTGGACGCCAGCAGATAAGCGGTGACCACCCACGAGTAGTGGTTGATCCCGCCCAGCTCGCCGACGATGGTGGGCAGCGCCACCCCGACGATGGTCTGGTCGAGCGCGGCCAGCAGCATGCCGGTCATCAGGCTGGCCAGCAGCAGCAGGATCTGCCGGCGGCTGAGCGCTGGCGCGACCCGCTCCTCGGTGGTCGTCATTGTGGTGTTTCCCCTTCCCCCCGCGGACAGCGATCCGCCGGATCCGTCCCCCCGTAGCGGGTGGTGATCGTCTCGTTGAGCCGGGTCAGCAGCCGCCCGAACTCGCTCATCTCGGCCGGGGTCCAGTCGGCCAGCAGGTCCCGCATCGCGCCCACCCAGACGGCCCGGTTGCGGGTGTAGACCTGCACGCCGAGCTCGGTCGCCGCGATCACGCTGGCCCGCCGGTCGGTGGGATCCGGCGTACGGGTGGCCAGGCCGGCCGCCTCCAGCGCGGCGACCTGGCGGCTCACCGTTGACAGGTCCAGGCCGAGGCCGTCGGCGAGCACGCTGAGCCGGGCCGGCCGGTCGCCGGCGATCCGCACCAGCAGGGTGTACGCCGCCCGCTCCAGCGGCGGGTCGAACCGTAGCCGTTGGTAGAACATGTGCACGGACCGGTGGAAGACGCCGAACTGCTTGCCGAGGGCGATGAGCTCCGCGTCGGGACCGGTCGGCGGGTCGGTGTGCACCGCCGATCTCACCCCATCCGATAGTTGCTTGCTACAAGCATTCTGCCATGCCGGGGCGGAAAGCCAACCGATTTATCTGTGATCCCCGACATGTACCGACCCGCACGTTTGACCGTGCCCGTCCCGGGCACCCGCTGCCCCATGCGGCCCTCGTCCAACGACCGGCGGCACCGCGCCGGCCTGGCTGGCCCCACCGGCAATGCCAGACCGGCGGGCCCCGCCGGGCCGTCGGACGGCGCCGGTCCCACCGACCTCGTCGAGCTGTGGTCCGGGCGACCCGTCCTGGTCGTCGGGGACGCGATGCTCGACGAATGGCGGTTCGCCACCTCCACCCGGCTCTGCCGCGAGGCACCCGCCCCGGTGCTCACCCTGGACCGGCGGCAGGTCGCCGCCGGCGGTGCCGCGAACACCGCGGTCAACCTCGCCGCGCTCGGCGCCCGCCCACTGCTGGTCGCCCCGATCGGCGTCGACCAAGTCGGCGACCAGGTGGCGCGCTGCCTGCACCGGGCCGGCGTGCAGGACCGGATGATCGCCCAGCCGGGCACCCGTACCCCGGTGAAACGTCGGCTGCTCGCCGCCGACCAGATCCTGCTCCGCGAGGACGACGGCGGGCCGGCCGGTCCACTCCCCGCCGAACAGGTCGAACGGCTGCTCGCCGCGCTCGTCGCCAGCACCGAGGAGATCCGGCTCGGCCCCGCCGAGCCGGATGTCGACGGCACCGGGGCGAATCCCGACGTGGTACGGCCCGACCTGGTCATCTGCGACTACGGGCTCGGTGCGCTGCCCGACCGGATCCGGCAGTGGCTGATCCGGCACCGGGACCGCTACGGCACCGTCGCCCTCGACGCCCACGACCTCACCCGGTGGGCCGGACTGCGGCCGACGCTGATCACGCCCAGCGTCGCCGAGGCCGCACCGGCCGTCGGCGAACCCACGCCGGACCGCGACCGGGTCGCCGCCGCCCGGCGACTGCTGCCCCGGCTGCACGCCGCAACCGGGGCGGACCTGGTGGCGGTGACCCTGGACACCGACGGCTCGGTGGTCGGCGACCGCAGCGGCGCCACGCACCACTGCCGTACCGAACCGGTCGCGGCCAGCCGGGCGGTCGGCGCCGGCGACGCCTATCTGGCCGCTCTCACCCTGTCGGTGGTCGCCGGCGCCACCCTGCCGGTCGCAGCCGAACTGGCCCAGCTCGCCGCCGCGCTGACCGTGCGCGACTGCGGCACCTGTATCTGCCACCGCGACGCGCTGACCGCCGCGCTGAGCGAGGCGTTCCCGGCCGCGGCCTCGGGCGGCGGCCGGCGGGTCACCACCCCGGCTGCGACCCCGGCCGCCGGGACCGACCCCGCCGACCTGGTCGAACAGGTACGCGTACAGCGTGCCGCCGGAGCCCGGATCGTCTTCACCAACGGCTGCTTCGACGTGCTGCACCGCGGCCACGTCGGCTACCTGGCGGAGGCCGCCGCCCTCGGTGACCTGCTGATCGTTGCCGTCAACTCGGACCACAGCGTGCGGCGGCTGAAAGGTCCGGACCGGCCGGTCAACCCGGTCGAGGACCGGGTCGCCGTGCTCGCCGCGCTGACCAGCGTCGACCACGTGGTGGTCTTCGAGGAGGACTCCCCGGCCGGGCTGATCGAGCGGATCCGCCCGGACGTCTACGTCAAGGGCGGCGACTACCCGCCGGACATGGTGCCCGAAGCGCCGCTGGTCCGCCGGCTCGGCGGGGCGGTGCACATCCTCGGCTACGTCGCGGACCGGTCCACCTCGGCGGTCATCGACCGGATCCGGTCGGCAGCCGCCCCGGCCGGCCCGGCCGGCGGGTCGGCCGGCCGACCCGAAGCACACCCGGAACCCGACACACACCCGGAAGGAGCCCGATGAGTCGACCGTTGCCGCCCGGGGACCCGGTCGAGTTCCGCCGCAACCGGCTGCTCGACGTACTCGTCCCGACCCGCAACCGACCCGCCGAGCTGGCCGCCACCCTCGCCGGGCTCGCCGCACAGGATGCCCCTGACGGGTTCGGGGTGGTGGTCAGCGACCAGTCCGACGGCGGACCGGCGTGGGCCGACCCGGCCGCCGCCACCATGGTGCGGGCGCTGCGGCACACCGGTCACCCGGTGCTGCTCACCCGGCGGCTGCCCCGGCGCGGGCTGGCCGAACACCGGGCGTACCTGCTGAGTCTCTCCACCGCCCGGCTGGTGCTGATGCTCGACGACGACGTCTGGCTCGCCCCCGGCACCATCGACCGACTGGTCACCGCGATCGCCGAACTGCGCTGCGGCTTCGTCGGCAACGCCGTACACGGATTGTCCTATCTGGATGATGTGCGGCCGCAGGACCACGACGGGTACGTCGAATGGGACGGCCGGCCGGAGCCGGAGCGGATCCGGCCCGGTACGCCGCAGTGGTCCCGGGCCCGGCTGCACTCGGCCGCCAACCTGCTGCACGTCACCGAGCGGCTCCAGCTGGGCGAGGGCCAGTGGCGGGCGTACCGGGTGTCCTGGATCGGCGGGTGCGTGCTGTTCGACCGGGCCAAGCTGGTCGCCGCCGGTGGCTTCGACTTCTGGCCCCGGATGCCGGTCGACCACCAGGGCGAGGACGTCGCCGCCCAACTGGCGGTGCTCAGCCGCTACGGCGGTGCCGGCATCGTGCCCAGCGGCGCGTTCCACCTGGAATCGCCGACCACGGTCACCGACCGGCGGGTCGAATGCTGGCAGCTGCTGCTCGACGAGGAGGCCGCCGCCGGGTACGACCCGGCGGCGGCCGGCGGCGGGCCGCGCCACCAGCGGCAGGAGGTCGGGCCGTGACGGCACGGCTGGTCCGCCCGACCACCACGATCTGGCAGCTGGACGTGGCGGTGCTGCGTACCCTCGTCGAGCTGCTGCCCGACGGCGAGGCGGCGCTGCTGGTCGACGCGCTGCCGCCGCTGCTGGCGATGGCGGCCCGACCGGACCCGGAGCACCGACCGGACCCGGAGCACCGGCCGGAGCGGTTCGATGCCGCCGAGCTGGTCCGGCGGGTCCGCCGCCGGACCGCCCGGTACGACACCGACGACCGGACGGTACGCGACGGGGTGCGGTCCGCGTTGGACCGCATCGCCGGCTACTGCCCGGACGGGGTGCTGTACCGGGTGCAGCTACCGTTGCCCGACGACGTCCGGGAGTTGTTCCCCCCGCCGGTCCAGGTGCGCGCCGTCGGCGCCGGCTGACGCCAGCCGCCGGGTGAGCCGCTCACCTTCGACGTCGACGTTCGGCAGGACCCGGTCGAGCCACCTCGGCAGCCACCACGCGGACCGGCCGAGTAGCGACAGCACCGCAGGGACGATGGTCATCCGGACCAGCAGGGCATCGACGGCGACGCCGAAGGCGAGCGCGAACCCGAGCGACTTGACGACACTGTCCTCGGCGAGGATGAAGCCGGCGAAGACGCTGACCATGATCAGTGCGGCGGCGGTGACCACCCGGGCGCTGTGCCGCATGCCGGCGACCACGGCGTCGTCCGGGGCGGCGCCGTGTACATACTCCTCCCGGGCCCGGGTGACCAGGAACATTTCGTAGTCCATGGCCAGGCCGAACAGGATGCCGACCAGGAAGATCGGGATGAAACTGACGACCGGACCGATCGCGGCGATGCCGAGCAGGTCGGCGAAGTGGCCCTGCTGGAACACGAAGACCAGGGCACCGAACGAGGCGGCCACCGACAGCAGGAAACCCGCCGCCGCCTTGATCGGCACCAGAACGCTGCGGAACACCAGCATCAGCAGAACGAACGCGAGGCCGACCACGACGGCCAGATAGGGCAGCAACGCGTCGTCGATCTGCTCCGACACATCCAGGTCGATCGCGGCCCGGCCGGTGACGGACAGCGCCGCGCCGGCGCCGGCCGCGCCGAAGTCCGCCTGGTGGGCGCGGATCGCGCGGACCAGCTGCTTGGTGTCCTCGCTGGTCGGCCCGTGCGCGGGAACGACCTGGAGGATGGCGGTGTCGTCGGTCGGGTTCGCCGCCGCCGGGGTGACCGCCACGACGTCGTCGAGGCCGGCGACGTACCGCCGGGCCTGTTCGGCGGCGGCCATCGCCGCGCCGGGTGCGGTCTCCACCACGACGAGCAGTGGACCGTTGACGCCGGCTCCGAAGGCGGCGGCGAGCTGGTCGTACGCCTTGCGTTGGGTCGACTCGGGAGCGGCGGTGCCGGCGTCGGGCAACGCAAGCGTCAGGTCGAGCGCGGGGGTCGCGGCGATGCCGGCCGCGACGACCGACAGGACCAGCGCTGGTACGCGGTGCCGGACCACGCCGCGCGCCCAGCGCTCGCCGAAGGGGATCCGACTGCCGGTGGGCCGGCTCCGCTGGGCCCTCGGCAGCACCCGGTGGCCGGCGAAGCCGAGCAGGGCCGGCAGCAGGGTCAGGCTGATCAGCACCGCGACGGCGACGGTTCCGGCGGCGGCGATCCCCATCGCGGTCAGGAACGGGATCCGGACCACGGCGAGCGCGACCAGAGCGATGATCACGGTCAGGCCAGCGAAGACGACGGCGGACCCGGCGGTGCCGACGGCCCGGCCGGCAGCCTCGGCCGCGTCGCGGTCCGGAGGCTCTGCCGCGTCGCGGCCGGCGGCGAGTTCCTGCCGGTAGCGGGAGATGACGAAGAGGGCGTAGTCGATCCCCACCGCCAGGCCCAGCATGGTGGCCAGGGCGGAGGTGTTCGAGGTGAGGTCGAGGAAGCCGGAGGCGATTCCAATGCCGAGCAGGCCGACCGCGACCCCGACGAGCGCGGTCAGCAACGGCAGGCCGGCGGCGGCGAGCGAACCGAAGGTGATCAGCAGGACGACGGCGGCCACCGCCAGACCGAACGCCTCGGCGGCAGTGCCCTCCTCGGCCTCGGTGACCACATCGCCGGCGTACTCGACGCCGACACCGGCCTGCCGGGCGGTGTCGCCGACGGCGAGCAGCGCCGCCCGGGACTCGGCGGTCACCTCGTGGTCGTCCACCGCGTAGGAGACGTCGGCGTAACCGGTCCGGCCGTCGGGCGCGATCGTCTGCGTCTCGTACGGGTCGTCAACCGTCGCGACCTGCGGTAGTCGCCGCAGCTCGGCGACTGTCGCCCGCACAGCCTCCTGCTCGTCGGGGCCGGTCAACGTCGCGTCGTCCGGCACGGTGAACACCACCTTCACCGAGGCGGTGGCGCCGATGCCGAACTCCTCGCCCAGCACGTCCATCGCCCGCCACGACTCCGAGCCGGGCAGGGACAGGGCGTCGCTGGTCGGCCCGGACAGTTTGGCCGCGCCGAGCCCGAACGAGACGAGCAGGACCACCCAGACGACGAGGGTCAGTCGGCGGTGCCGGAAACTCGCCCGCCCGAGCCGGTAGAACAAGGTCGCCACGACCATCCTCCGTTGCTGGTGAAACCCTGGGATTCAGGGGTGGTTACACGATCGCGGGGGGCGGGCGGGTGCGTCGTCCGACCGGTGCAGGCGGCCGGGTACTGCGGATGCGGTAGCCGCGAGGGTCGCCGGTACCGCAGGAACAGGTCGCTGCGGACCGGCCCGGCGTTCTACCGTCGTGACCGTGTCAGCGGTGCGCGGTCGACGGAGTTTCCAGCCCTACGACCGCTACCGTGGCCTGGTCGGCGACGTGGTGCTGACCGCGACCGGGGTGCTGTCCGTGCTGTTCATCGGCGTCACCTCGACCCACCCCGGGATGACGGTGCTGGCGCTGCTGTGCGCCGCGCTGACCCTGATCCGCCGGTGGCGGCCGGTCCGGGTGCTGACGGTCGCCACCGTGCTCGCCATGGTCACCATCACGCTGGGTCGCCCACCGGACGGGCTGTTCATCACCGTCGGGCTGCTGACCTACTCGGCCGTGCTGTACAGCCCGCGTCGCCGGCCATGGTTCTACGCCGGACTCGTCTGGGCTGCGCTGATGGCCACCGGCACAGCCGTTTACCTGCCCGACTGGTGGAACACCGAGCAATTGACCGTGGCGGCGATCATCTTCGGTGGTGCCGGGGTGGGCGACTCGGTCCGGATGCGCCGGGCGTACATCGCCGAGGTCACCGAACGGGCCCGGCAGGCGGAGCTGTCCCGGGAGGAGGAGGCCCGCCGCCGGGTGGTCGACGAGCGGCTGCGCATCGCCCGGGAGCTGCACGACGTCGTCGCCCACCACATCGCGGTGATCAGTGTGCACGCCGGGGCGGCCGACCACGTGCTGCGCCACGAGCCGGACCGGGTGTGGCCGGTGCTCGGGCACATCCGTACCGCCGCCGACACCGTCCTGGCGGAGATCAAGTCCGTGATCAGCGTGCTCCGCGACCCGAACGAGGTACGCGACGCCGAACCGGCCCCCGGCCTGGAACGGGTGCCGGACCTGCTGGCCGCGATGGCGGCCACCGGGTTCGCCGTACGGCACCGGCAGCACGGCGAGCCCCGGCCGCTGCCGGCGGTGGTGGACCTGGCCGCGTACCGCATCGTGCAGGAGGCGTTGACCAACGCCCACCGGTACGGTGACAGCGGTGCCACCCTCGACCTCGAGTACGCCGTCGACACGCTCCGCGTCGAGGTCACCAACCGGGTCACCGCCGGATCCGATCCGGGTACCGGGTCCGGTGCCGGCCGGGGTACCGGGTTCGGGCTGCTCGGCATGCGGGAGCGTGCCACCGCCGCGAACGGCACGATCACCGTCGGACCGACCGGCGACGGCCGGTTCCGGGTACGCGCCGAGCTGCCCACCGACGACCGCGCGGTCGACCGGCTCAACCCGCCGGACCGGCCACCGCCGGCGCCCGCTCCCGCCGGCACCACCGAGCACCGGCACCACCGAGGAGAGGTGACGTGACCATCCGGGTTCTGCTCGCCGACGATCAGGCACTCATCCGCGCCGGGTTCCGGATGATCGTGGACGCGGCGCCGGGGCTGGAGGTCGTCGGTGAGGCCGCCGACGGCGCTGAAGCCGTCGAGTTGTGCCACCGCCACCGGGTCGACGTCGTCCTGATGGACATCCGGATGCCACGGGTCGACGGCATCGAGGCGACCCGGCGCATCGGCGCCGACGAGCGACTCGCCGGAGTCCGGGTGCTGGTGCTCACCACGTTCGACAACGACGACAACGTGGTCCACGCCCTCCAGGCCGGGGCGAGCGGGTTCCTGGGCAAGAACGTGGCCCCCGGTGATCTGGTCACCGCCATCCGGGTGGTCGCCGAAGGCGAGGCGCTGCTGTCGCCCCGGGCCACCCGTGGGCTGGTCAGCCGGCTGATCCGCGACCTCCAGCCGCCGGTGCGGCGGCCACCGGAGCTCGACCTGGTCACCGACCGGGAGAAGGAGATCCTGGTGCTGGTCGCGCACGGACTGTCCAACGCCGACATCGCCGAACGGCTGCATCTGTCGCCACTGACCGTCAAGACCCACATCAACCGTACGATGATCAAGCTGGCCGCCCGGGACCGGGCCCAGCTGGTGGTGTTCGCCTACCGGCACCAGCTGGTCAGGCCGGGCGACCCGCCGCCCTGACGGCGGCCGGCACCCGGGCGGACCGTCGGTGCCCGCCGCCCGGTGCGCCGGATGCCGCAGGGGCCAGCTCCAGCACCGCGTCGACCACCTCGGCGACCGGCACGTCGGTGACGAACGACTCCTGATGGCCGCAGTTGTCCCCGCCGCCCCGGGCCGGGAAGCCGACCGTACTGACGTCCATCCCGCACACCGGGCAGTGGATGGTGAACGCGGCCAGCGGGCGGTGCCGGCCGCGTACCGGCGGGGCACCGTTGAGCAGGTTGCCGATCCAGTAGATGCCGACCGTCGGCGCGCCGACCGCCGCCGCCAGGTGCAGCGGGCCGGTGTCGTTGGCGACCAGCACCGTGCAGCTGGCCAGCAGCCCGGCCAGGCCGCCCAGGCTCAACTCGTCCACCACGGTCCGCACCGGCCGGGCGGTCGCCGCGCTGACCTCGGCGACCACGTCCCGCTCCGGCCCGGTGCCGGTCACCAGCACCTCGAAACCACGGTCGGTCAGCGCGTCGGCGACCGCCGCGAACCGATCCGCCGGCCACCGGCGACGCGGGTCGCTGGCCCCCGGATGCAGCACCACCCTGGGCTGCCGGGCCGGGCCGAGCACCCGGTCCGCCTCGGCCCGGTCGGCGCCGGTCACCGGCACCTTGGGCTGCAGCGTCACCGGTTCGGCACCGACCAGCCCGGCCACCTCCAAGTAGCGGAACACCTCCGGCTGGTAGTAGACGTACCGGATCCAGCGATCCAGCGGCGGCGCGTCGTCCGCCCGCAGTCCGGCGGTGACCCGCGCGCCCAGCGCCGCGACCAGCGGATTGCTGTTGCGGCCGCCGCCGTGCAACTGCACCGCCAGGTCGAACGACTCACGCCGGGCCCGGTCCAGGAACTGGGTCATCGTGACCGGCTCGTCATCGGGCTGCGCCGCCCGGATACCGTCCGCGGCCGGCACCACCAGCACCCGGTCCACCGGGCCCGGCCGGTCGGCCACCGGCCGGGCATCCAGCCAGCGGGCATGCCAGGGCGCGCCGAGCAGCACCAGCTCCGCCTGCGGGTACGCGGCCCGCAACGCCGTCAACGCCGGTACGGCGAAAATGAAGTCACCGAGCGCGTTGGCGCGCAGCACCGCGATCCGGTGCACGTCCGGCACCAGCCGGTCACCGGCAGCGTCGACGGTCAGGCCCAGCGTGGCCGGCCGGGCCGGTTCGGCGGTCAGGCCCGGTGCTGCCGGCCGGGCCGGTTCGGCGGTCATCGCGCGGTGCTGGCCTGCTGCCGCTGCGGGTCCGCCTCACCCGCGTACGGATGGTGCATCTCCCGGTCGGCGGCCGGATCGATCTCCTCGGCGGCGATCCCGGTGCCGTCCGTGGTGATCCTGACCTGTTCGGCGCGGCCGGACCGGGCGGCGGCCGAACCGGCGGTCGGCTGCTGGTGCTGCGGCCGGCCCACGGTGATCGACCGGCGGCCACCCGGCTCGGCCCGGGGCATCGTGACGGTGAGCAGTCCGTGGTCCATCACCGCGTCCATCCGGTGTACGTCCACCCCGCTGGGCAGGCGCAGCCGGTACTCGAAGCCGCGCTCGGTCGAACCGGTGTCCGGCAGCCCGTTGTCGACGTTGACCTCCTGCTCGGACCGGCCCCGCAGGCACAGGTCCGCGCCGTCGATCTCGACCGCCACCTCCTCCGGTGCGACGCCGGGCAGCCGGGCGACCACCCGCCAGCCGTCGTCGGTGTCCAGCAGCTCGACCTCGGGTACGCCGGCGTCGCCGCCGAAGACCCGGCCCAGCTCCGACCAGAGCGACTGCAGACTGCCGATCGGATCCCAGCCGCGTTCCTGCATCTGGTCGCGGGGTTGGCTCATCGGACACCTCCCGTGCGGTTCGGCCGGGCGGGAGGGTGGACCCGCCCGGTCAGTGGGGCAGCATCCCCGGCGCGTACCCCCGGATCTGGGCGGCAAACCCGGTGCGGTGCCGGCGCTCGACGGCGGGGCCGGACCCGGGGTGGGTTAGGGTCGTTGCCGTGGCGGAACTCGATGTCATCACCGAGCGGTCGGATCCGGCCGTCCAGCGGATCATCGACGTCACCAAGCATTCGCGATCCGTCGTGCGGACCGTGCTGATCGAGGACGCCGAGCCGCTGGTCCAGGCGATCCACGCCGGGCTGGAGTTCATCGAGGTCTACGGGGTGCAGACCAGCCCGCTGCCCGACGAGGTGATCACCGCATGCCGGCGGGAAGGAATCCCGGTCCGCCTGGTCGCGGCCCCGATCATGAACGACCTGTTCCGGACCGACAAGAAGCCCAAGGCGTTCGGGATTGCCCGGGTCCCGAGACCGTGGAGCTTCGACGAGTTGTCCCGTACGACTGGCGACCTCGTCGTCCTGGACGGGGTGAAGATCGTCGGCAACATCGGGGCCATCGTGCGGACGTCGTTCGCGCTCGGCGCCGGTGGCATCGTACTGGTGGACAGCGACCTGACCACCATCGCGGACCGGCGTCTGATCAGGGCCAGCCGGGGCTACGTCTTCTCGCTGCCGATCGTGCTCGCGTCGCGGGCCGAGGCGACCGGCTACTTCCGGCGTACCGGCATTCCGTTGATCGCCTTCGACGCCGACGGCGATCTCGCGGTCAGCGACCTACGCGACGCGGACGAGCAGCTCGCCCTGCTGCTGGGTAGCGAAAAGACCGGCACGTCGCGCTCCTTCGAGAACATCTCCCGCCATTCGGTGTCGATCCCCATCGACCCGGCCGCGGAGTCGCTGAACGTCTCCGTCTGCGCCGGGATCGCACTGTACGAGCGTTACCACTGGAACCTCGCCGACCGGCGGCGCCCGCCACCGGCCACGGCATCCGGTCAACAGCCCGCCAAGCGCCGTAGCAGGAGGCCTGCGTCCTCCGGCGGGCCGGGCCGCCGCCGCTGACCACCTCAGCGGCTTGATCCGCCGGCTGCCACCGCAGATCGGGTCCATCGTCGACGTCTATACGCGTTGGTGACTTTAGGTGCTGCCCTTGCAGCGATAGGTTACCTCCATGGTCCGGACTACCGGTTCAGGCTTGATGCCAGAGGTGCATCAAGATGCACCTCTGGCATCACGTCATCGAACACACCCTTGGCCCCTCGGAGCCGGCGAGGGGCATCTCGCCGACGCACCGACCACCACCCGCCACTCACGGTGCCCCTGTACGACGGGTGAACTCCGGCCGGCTCCACCTCGCCCGCCTACGTACGGCCGGTCTGCCGCAGCCCCGCGCGTGCGACGGTCGGACCGGAACCCCCTCGGGCCGCGTCGCCTGTCCTACGGCGGCGGGTAGAACATGCCCTGCGCGGTCACCGACGGACTGGCCGCCGACTCGTTGCCGGCGGCGTCGACGGCGACCACCGTGTACGTGTGCCAGGTCGCCCCGCCCACCGGCAGCGTCAGCTGGGTCCCGTCGGTCTCGCCGACGACGGTCGCTCCCTCGTACACCCGGTAGCTGACAGCAGGCTCGCCTCCAGTGGAGGCAGACCACACCAGGGTGAGCCGAGCGTCGGTGGGCCAGTTGCCGGGGGCGTTGCCGGTCACCTCGAGCGACGCCGGCGCCGCCGGCCGGGCGGCAGGACCGGGTGCGGTGGTGACCCGCGCCGGAGCGGAGCGTGGGGTCTCGCCGCAGGACTGGGGGAGGGTCGCGCTGACCCGGTAGACATGCCGGGACGCGGACGGCAGCCCGGAGACCACCGTCTCCGGGTAGCGGGAGGTGGCGACAGCCGTGTCGCCGTCCCAAACGGTGTACGAAGTGGCGGTGGCGTCGAAGGTCCAGCTCAGCCGCACCGACGACGGGGAGAGCGCGGTCGCCACCAGCCCGACCGGCCGGGGCGGGCTGCTCAGGCAGGTCTCGGTGCTGGCTGACACCGCTGGGCTGTGCGCCGACTCGTTGCCGGCGGAATCGAGGGCGGCGATGGTGAAGCGGTGCCAGGTGGCGTGGAAGAGCCGCTGGACGGTGGCCGTGGTGCCGACGCTGACGGCGACCCGGGTGCCACCCTCGTAGACCGCGTACCGGTCCGGCGGCGGTCCGGCCGGCGCGGTCCAGGCCAGGCTGATTGTGGTGTCGGTGCGCCCGGTGACGGTAAGGCCGGTAGGCGGGCCGTGCCGCGCGGGATCGCCAGCGGCGGTCGTGGCGCTGGCCGAGCCGACCGGTTCGGCGGATCCGGGACCGCATGGGTTGAGCCGGTAGAGCTGGATCTGGTGATCGGTGGCGGGTGCCAGACCGCCGACCCGGGCGCTGGTCAGCGACGTCCAGCCCAGGCTGACGCCGTTCACCCGCAGTTCCAGCTCGTCGCCGAGCGGGTGCCGGGGCCAGGAGAGCGAGACCGCCGACGCGGTCACGGCGGTGACGGTGATCGGCAGGGTCGGGGTCGGCAGACACTCCGGGTTGACCCCGGAAAGCCAGGAGCGGCCGGTTACCGGGTCGGTCGGCGCCGACTCCCGCCCGTGCCGGTCGACGGCGGTGACGGTGTACGCGTGCGACGACCCGAAGGGCACGTTCATCGTCGTCGACGTGGTGCTGGTGCGGGCGACCACTTCTCCGCCCTCGTACACCCGGAAGGAGTGGACCCGTGGCCCGGTGGGCGGTTGCTGCCAGGTCAGGCTGATCGCGACGCCGTTGGTGCTGGCCCAGAGCGCGGTCGGGGTCGTCGGGCCGGCCGGTCCGCCGTACCGCGCGACGGCGGGGGATGCGCCGAGCGCGATGACGGCGATGAGTGCGGCGCTGGTCAGCGCGGCGGCGCCGCGCCAGTGAGACGGGGTACGCACGGCTGTCCCTCCATTGACACGGACCAGTTATCGACTTCGATCGATCACCTCTAGGAAACTGGTGCGTCGACGCCATGTCAAGCGCGGCGGACCGCACCGCCATCGCTGTGGGCATCGCCGTTCCGCTTGTGGAGGGTCGACAACCGACGCCGTGGGCAGACCCAGGGGCCCCGCATCCCGCCGACAGATACGCGGAACCTGATCGCCGGTAGGCGTTTCTGGGGAGTTCGGGGGACGATTGAAAACCCCATCGATGAAAATGATGCCCTGACCAGCGAACCTGCTGGTCAGGGCATCTCTCTGAGCCGCCTGACGGAATCGAACCGTCGACCTACGCATTACGAGTGCGTCGCTCTGCCGACTGAGCTAAGGCGGCAACGATCAACCAGTGTACGGCACCGGGCGGAGATCACGCCGGCCGGCCGGTGCACCGACGGGTGCAAGCGGGCCCGGCCACGGGTGACAGGCGTCGATGACCGACAGTAGGCTCCGGACGTGTGACGGACGAACCGAGCACGCCTGCCCCAGCCGCCGACCCGGCCGGCCCCGACCCGGCCAGCCCCGGACCGGTCGAACCGGACCCGGCCGCCGCCGACCATCACCGCCCCCGGTCGCTGGACCCGAGGGAGCTCGGCTTCACCCCCCGGCCTCCAGTGCCCTGGCTGGCCCCGATGCTGCTGCTCAGCACCGGGCTGCGCACCCTGCTGGCGATGCTGTTCGGCGCGTACCTCGACAAGCGGGAACTGCAGGGCGCGCTCCCCGACGACGTGCACCACCACGACGCCGTCGACGGGGAGCTGTGGATCGACTACGTGGCCGACCTCGGTGACGGCTTCCCGGCGACCTACTCGCTGGCGTACCTGCTGGCGCAGCCGGAGCTGGACGTCGACGGCGCCGGCCGGCTGCGCCGCGGCGACCTGCTGGTGATGGGCGGCGACCAGGTCTACCCGGCGGCCAGCGGCGAGGCGTACGAGGACCGGAGCAAGGGGCCGTACCAGGCGGCCTTCCCGAAGCCGCCGGCCGGGCAGCCGCGACCCACGCTGTACGCCATCCCCGGCAACCACGACTGGTACGACGGGCTCACCGCGTTCCTGCGGCTGTTCGCCCGCCGGCGCGACGCCACCATCGGCGGCTGGCGGACCGAGCAGAAACGGTCGTACTTCGCCACCCGACTGCCGAATGACTGGTGGCTGTTCGCCATCGACGAGCAGTTCGGCGCGTACCTGGACGACCCGCAGCTGATCTACTTCGAGAAGGCGGCCGAGCAGCTCAAGCCGGGCGACCGGGTGATCCTGGCGGTGCCGGAACCGACCTGGGTCAAGGCGGTCGGCGACCCGCAGGCCTACGACGCGGTCGACTACTTCCTCCGTACGGTGATCAAGCCGACCGGTGCCCGGGTGCCGCTGATGATCTCCGGCGACCAGCATCACTACGCCCGCTACGCCAACCCGGACCGGCAACTGATCACCTGCGGGGGCGGCGGCGCCTACCTGACGGCGACACACAAGCTGCCCGAGCGGATCACCGTACCGCCGGTCGACACCATCGCCCGCAACGCCAGCCCGCAACGCGACTACGAGCTGGCCGGCCGCTACCCGGAGGCGGCCCGGTCCCGCCGCTACAGCTGGGGGATCTTCCACCGGCTGCCGCGCCGCAACCCGGGTTTCGCCGCCCTGCTAGGCACCCTGCAGACGCTGCTGATGCTGGCCGTCGCCGGGGTCATCGTCTCCTGGGCAGACCCCGACAACCAGCGGCTGTTCAGCATCCCGCTGGTCGCGATGGTGGTGCTCACCCTCGCCGCGTCGGTGGTCTTCGCCAAGCCGCCGAGCGCCAGCGGTGTCCGGCATTCCCGGCACTGGCTGCTCGGGCTCGGCCACGGTGTCGCGCACATCGCGCTGGCCTGGGTCGGTGCGCTGATCTGGCTGGAGCTACCGTTCGTCGACTGGCCCTGGCCGTTGCCGGTGGTCGCCGCCGCGGTCGTCTACGGCCCGATCGCCGGGCTGGTCGCCAGCCAGCTGACCGCCGGTTACCTGGTGCTGGCCGGCGCGTTCGACGTCAACCTCAACGAACTGTTCGCCGGGCAGGGCATCGAGGACTCGAAGTGCTTCATCCGGATGCGGATCGCCGCCGACGGGTCGCTGACCCTCTACCCGGTGGCCGTCGACCGGGTGTGCCAGCGCTGGCGGGCCGACCCGCAGGCCCCCGTGCACGCCCCGTGGATCGTGCCGGAGCAGCCGCTGGCCACCCGACTCGCCGAGGAGCCGATCACCATCCGCTGAGCCGGCGACGTCCGGTGCGCCGTGCGGTCAGCCGTACGCCTGGTCGTGGGCGCGGCGCGGGCCGCAGACGTCGGCCAGGGCGCACCGTTTCACCGCCCCGTCGGCAATCTGCCGTACGGTGACCGACTCGCTCGGCGGATGCCGGGACACCACCTTGGCCGGCCCGTCCGGGGTCTCGACCCGCTGACCCGACGTGGGGTAGCTGCCGCTCTCCGCGTACAGCGGATGTTCGTACTTGAGGCAGCACATCAGCCGGCCGCAGGCCCCGGAGATGCGTAGCGGGTTGAGCGGCAGGTCCTGGTCCTTGGCCATCCGGATGGTCACCGGCTCGAAGTCGGTGAGGAAGGTGGCGCAGCACAGGTCCCGACCACAGGAGCCGATGCCGCCCTGCACCCGGGCCGAGTCGCGGGCCGACAACTGCCGCAGCTCCACCCGGCAGTGCAGGGTCGCGCCGAGGTCGCGCACCAGCGACCGGAAATCGACCCGGTGCGGCGCGGTGAAGTAGATCGTGGCCCGGGCGCTGTGCAGCGACCCCGGCTCCAACACGTGGTCGACGGCGACCACCTTCATCGGCAGCCCGTGCTCGCGGATCAGCCGCTTCGCCGCGACCTTCGCCTCCGCCTTGCGTTTGCGTTGCACCTCGTCACGATGCAGGTCCTGCTCGGTGGCCAGGCCGGCCAGCCGGGGAAAGCCGTCGGTGGGGTCGTCGACCCACTGCGGGGCCCAGACGCACTCGGCGACCTCGGTGCCGTCGTCGGTGGGCACCAGCACCTTGTCGCCGACCGCCGGTCGCAGGTCACCGGGGTCGAGGTAGAAGAGGCGCCCGTACCGGTTGAAGCTGACCGCGCAGAGCATCCCCATGGCCCTACCCTACGTCGACCTCCCGGCATCGAGAAGGCAGCCGGCGACAGCCGATCCGCCGGACGGGGTCGGCTGAACGGGTGAATGTGCCGGGCGGCCCGCAACCGGTCCGGGCCGGCAGCGTTCCCTTCGGTATCAAGAGCCTGCGGGGGGTGCAGGAAAAAGGTCACGGCGTCGCAGCCGGAGCAACAGGCGAAAAGCCGTGCTCCTGAGCGCGGCGCCGTGGCCTTTTCCGGCGCCGTTGCCTTCTTCCGGCATCGTTGCGCCCTGCTGGGCCGGTAGCCCCGTCAGTAGCGCAGCCGGATCGTCCCGTCAGCGCCGGCCCCTGGGCTGGCGACGTCGGCCGGTCGGTGCCCGCCGGCCGGTGCCAACCGGGGCCGCCAGCGCTCCAGCAGCTCCTCGCCCCGCTCGGTGATTTCCAGGATCGCGGTCAGCACCGCCGCCGCGATCGTGGCGGCGGCGTCGGCCGCTCCCGGCCCCAACGGTCCGACCTGCCCAAACGCGGACCATCCGGGTTCGGCGTCGACGGCGGTCCGTACGGTGACCGCCTCGGCCGAGCCCAGCGCCTCGGCCAGCACGGCGGCCAGGCCGGCCCGGCTCAGCGCCGCCCAGTCGGCGACCGCCTCGGCGTACCCGGCGGTGGCCGCCAAACGACCGGCAAAGCTGTCCGGGTCGGTGCCGCCGCCGGTCAGCCGGGTGGCGAGGGTACGGCGTGCCGCGTCGTACGCCTGGGCCGCCGGGCCGGACCAGTCGAGCCGGCCGGCCAGTACGTCGACCGCTTCGGCGTACCCGTCCAGGTGCGGGCGGAGCGCGGCGCCAGCGGCGGCCAGCGGCCCCGGGCGCACCGCGACGAACGCGGCCACCGCGTCGCCGGGCAACGCCCGCACCTGACGCAGCAGCGGCCAGACCGGATGCCCCGGCGGCGCGCCGTTGCCGACGAGCAGCGCGTCCACCCGGGCCAGCAGCTCCCGGGCCGGCCCGGCGACCCGGTCCAACACGTCCATCAGCTGCCCTCCGTCGACTGCCGGCGGCGGGCCGTCACGTCGACGTCCCGGTACGCGCCGACCACGGACCGCAACCCGGCTGCGGTGTCAGCGAGCCGCCGGCCGGCCTCGTCCGCTTCGGCCGCCCGCTGCGCCACCGCGTCCCGCCACTGCCGGCCCAGCGCTGCGGTGAGCGCGCCCAACCGGCCGGCCGACGCCGCCTGCGGCCCGCTGTCGACGTCGCCGCTCAACTCGCCGCCCAGCCCGCCGCCCAGTCCACGGTCTGCGTTGTCGCGCAGCCCGGTCAGCTGGCTCGCGGTAACGGTCAGCTGGTCGGCGCAGCGCGCCAGCTCGGCGGCGACCAGCTGCGCGGTGGCGTCCATGTCAGACCTCCCGCAGCGACGGGTGGGCACCGAACGTCTCGGCCCACAGTTTCTCGCGCGCCCAGCGGGCGGCGTCGGCTGCCGCCGTCACCGTGGAGCGCACGGCGGCGGCCAGTTCAGTGTTGCTCCGGGTGTGCAGGGGACCGAGGATCCGCACGTCGGTCACGGTGCCGGCGGCGTTGACCACGATCTCGACCGACCCGTCCGGCGAGCGCACCGTCACCTCGACGGTGTGCACCGCCTTGTCGAACTCGACCTGCCGGGCCTCGATCTGGCGGTACCGCTCGACCGCGTCCTCGATCCACGCCTCGTCGATCTGCCGTACCACGGGGTCCTCACCATCGTCGGCAAGCGGGCACAGACCGGTCTGCACCCTACGTACGGATGGGGCTGCGCTACGGCACCGAACCGTACCGGCAGCAACCTAGCCGCGCCAGAGGCTGAGCATCATCGCTTCGACGGCGATCCTTGGCTTGACGTTGCCGGTGATCGCTTCTCGGCAGCTCAGCACCGCTTCCAGCCGGCGCAGCGCCGACTCCGCTGTCCACTTTTCGGCAGCCGCGCCGGTGAGCCCGGCGATGTCGGTGTGCACCGGGGCCACCGGGGCCCGCAGCGCGGAAACCAGTACGTCTCGGTAGAAGCCGGCCAGATCGACCAGCGCCCGGTCCAACGCGTCCCGCTGCGCCCGGGTGGCCCGGGATTTCTGCCGCCGTTCCAGCTCCTTGATCTGCCCGGCGGTCCCCCGGGCCGCGCTGGCGGCACCGCGCCCGGTACCGCCGGCGCCCAGCGCGGTCTGCAGCGCCGTACGCTCCGCCGCGTCGACCTCGGCGACCGCCGCCTCGGCCTCCGCCTCGGCGGCGGCGATCAACGCCGACGCGGCGTCGAAGCAGGCTCCGACCGTGGTCAGCCGGCGCGGCACCGCCAGGACGGCCTCCCGGCGCTCCCGCGCCTGCTGGTCCTGGGCCAGCCGCCGGGCCCGGCCGACGTGCCCCTGCGCGGCCGCCGCCGCCCAGGTGGCGGTCTCCGCCGGTACGCCGTCCCGCTCGGCCAGCACCTGGGCGACCGCCTCGGCCGGCGGCTGCCGCAGGCTGACCACCCGGCAGCGGGACCGGATGGTCACCGAAATGTCGTCCGGGTGGGTGGACGGCGTGCAGAGCAGGAACACCGTCCTGGGCGGCGGTTCCTCGATCGCCTTGAGCAGCGCGTTGCCGGCCGCCTCGGTGAGCCGGTCGGCGTCCTCGATCACCAGCACCTGCCAGCGTCCGGCCGACGGGGTGCTGGCGGCCCGCAGCACCAGCGCGCGCATCTCGCCGACGCTGATCGACAGGCCGTCCGGCACGACGAACCGGACGTCGGCGTGCGTACCGGCCCGGGTGGTGTGGCAGCCGGCGCACCGGCCGCAGCCCTGCCCGTGCAGGCACTGCAGCGCGGCGGCCAGCGCGCGGGCGGCCACCGACCGCCCGGAGCCGGGCGGCCCGGTGAAAATCCAGGCGTGGGTCATCGCTCCGGCCGACGGCGGCGGGTCGCCGTCGCCGGCGGCGAGCAGTTCGCCAGCTGCCGCAGCGGCCCGGCGCAGGGTCTGCACCGCCTCGTCCTGGCCGACCAGGTCGGCGAAGACGTCAGCGGGCATGCTCACGGTCGTCACGTCGGTCGCGGTCGTCACGTCGGTCGCCCCGCTTCAGCATCGGCCCTCGGCTCGGTGGCGGCGTTCGGCTCGGTGGCGGCGTTCGGCTCGGTGGCGGCGACGGGTGCCGCCGGGTCGGCCCGGCCGGTCAGCACCTCGACCCGGTCGAGCACCGCGCCGCGTACCTCGTCGACGCCCCGGGTGGCGTCCAGCACCAAATAGCGTTTCGGCTCGGCGGCGGCCAGGTCGAGGAACGCGTACCGGACCCGTTCGTGGAACGCCAGCGACTCGCTCTCCAGCCGGTCGGCACCGGCCCCGCGCCGCTGCGCCCGGTCCAGGCCGGCCCGTGGCTCGATGTCCAGCAGCACCACCAGGTCGGGTTTGAGGCCCCCGGTGGCCCAGGAGGAGAGCCAGGAGACCTCATCGACCGGCAGGGTCCGCCCGGCACCCTGGTACGCCAACGACGAATCGACGTAGCGGTCGCTGATCACGACCGCGCCCCGGGCCAGCGCCGGCCGGACCACGGTCGCCACATGGTGGGCCCGGTCGGCGGCGTACAGCAGGGCCTCCGCGCGGGGCGACGGCGCGTCCGGGCCGCCGTCGAGCACCAGCCGGCGGATCTTCTCGCCGAGCCCGCTGGCCCCCGGTTCGCGGGTCACCACCACTTCCCGGCCCCGCTCGCGCAGCGCCTGCGCCAACGCTGTCACCTGTGTCGACTTGCCGGCGCCCTCGCCGCCTTCGAAGACGACGAAGACCCCGTTGGCGGTGAACGGCTCCGCCGACGTCAACGGCCGCCCCCGGATCGACCCCCACAGGTCGGCCAGGACCGGAACGCCCGGTTTGTCGTCCATCTGGCGGAAGGCGCTGAGCCCGGCGAAGATGCCGAACACCCCGGCGAGCAGCAGCAACAACCGGGTCGAGGAGAACGAGACGCCCAGGTTGGCGATCTGCAGCTGGCGGGAGCCGCCCACGCCGACCAGCACGCTGCTGACCGAGATGGCCAGCATCAGCACCACCCGGGTGCCGGTCTGCACCACGGCGAAGACCCGGCCCCGGACGTCGTCGGCGATCTCGCCGCCGAGCAGGGTGATCCCGGCCAGGAACGCCATCCCGGCCGCCGCGCCGACCAGCACCGCGCCGAGGATGGCCATGGACAGGTGGATGGACAGGGCGAGGATCAGCACCGAGCCGCTGGCCAGCACGATGCTCAGCCCGAACCAGCGCCGCCGGGACAGGTCACGCACCACCGTCGGGCCCAGCCCGATCCCGGCGCCCAGACCGACGAAGATCGCCGCGAAGAGCAGATAGAACGCGGCGTCACCGGCGCTCAGCGAGGCGGTGAAGAACTTCGCGGTGCCGATCACGATGCCACCACCGGCGAACGCGCCGAAGATGCCCAGCACCAGGCCCCGGACCAGCGGGGTCTGGCCGATGAACCGCCACCCCTCGACGAACTGCCGGATCAGGCTCTGGTCGGCGTGCCCGGCGGCGCCGGCCCGTCCGCTGATCTCCTTGATGCCGTAGAAGACCACGATCGCCGTGGCCAGCCGGGAGGCGGCGTTGAAGAACAGCGCCAACTGCGCCGGCTCCGCCCAGGCCGGCAGATCGGTCACCGCCGCCGCCCGGACGGCGGCGTCGAGGACAGCCAGGCTGATCGCGGCGAGCACCGGGGTGAACCCGTACGTGGCGATCAGGGTGAGCTGGTTGGCGATCTCCAGCCGGGCCTTGGGGATCAGGTTGGGGACCGCCGCCTCCTTCGCCGGGATCCAGATCAACGTGATCGTCTCGATCAGGAAGATCGCGATCGCCGCCCAGGCGACCGTGAGTGCACCGCTCGCGCCGAACATCGGCAGCAGCGGGATGGAGGCGAACAGCACGAACCGGAGCAGGTCGCAGATGACCATCGTGTAGCGGCGGTCGAACCGGTCGGCGAGCACCCCGGCGACCGGGCCGAGGACCAACGCCGGCAGCAGCCGTACGGCGATGACACCGCCGAACGCCGCGCCCTGCGCCGCACCGCCGGAGACCTGCCCGGCCGCGAAGATCGAGGTGGCGAGCAGGCCCAGCCAGTCGCTGAACGAGGCGACCCCGAGCACGATCCACAGCCGCCGGAACGGACGGATGCGCAGCACCGAACGCAGCGCCGGCAGACCGGACAGGTCGACCGGGGCGGCAGCCTGGTCGGCCGGCGGTGTGTCGGGCGCACCACCGCGCTGCGGCCTGGTGGCGTTGTCGTCGATGACCGTTCCTCCCCGTCGGCCCGGCGGCGGGGCCCCGGTCACACTCTAATCCTGGCGCTCAGCCCGGTCGGTCACGGTCACGGTCGCGGTCACGGTCACGGTCGCGGTCACGGTCACGGTCGCGGTCACGGTCACGGTCACGGTCGCGGTCACCGGTCGCGGCGGGGTCGACGTGGCGGTGCAGGTATTCGCGGATCAGTGCCTTTGCTTCGCGCAGTACGCTCTCATCGCCCTCGGCGGTACGCCGGAAGGCCAGTTTGATCAGCGCGTCGGCGGCCTCCACCGCGATCTGCAGCGCGAACCGCAGCCGGGGTTCGTCCGGGATGCCGAACCGCCCCACCAGTACCTTGGACAGCTCACTGGCGATCACCGCGTTGTTGTCCCTGCTCTCGTCCAGCAGCCGTACGTCGACCACGTCACCGAAGTGCAGGGTGCGGAATCCGGGCACCGTCCGGTGCATGCAGATGTACTCGTCGATGCCGGCGGCGACGCCGTCCCACCAGTGGTCGAACTCACCGCCGGTGAACCGCTCGTTGAGCCGCTGCACGTACGCCTCGATGTTGCGCAGCGTCAGCGCCTGCACGATCGCCCGCTTGTCCGGAAAGAACTGATAGACGGAACCGATGGCCACCTCGGCTCGTTCGGCGAGCAGGGTCGTCGTCAGACCCTCGTAGCCAACCTCGTCCACGATCTCGGCGCACGCGTCGAGCATGCGCTGGACCCGGGCGAGACTGCGCCCCTGGACCGGCACCCGCCGCAGCGGGCCACTGGTGACGGCTGGTGTCGACACTCGTCCCACTCCTTCCGAGAAAGATCCCCCGCGCGTCGGAACCACCGTCGGCAGCAGTGAGATCAAAAACGTTACTCGGATTAACGAGCGAAACGGATATCGGTATTCACCTGTCCCACATCATCCTGACCATGAAGATCATTTACGAAGATCATTCATGACAATCTGGCCGGCGGCGGGCCACCGCCGGCCAGGAGCACGGCCAGGAGTCATCTACCTGGCGCGCGATCTGCGTGCGCGGTCTGCGTGCGCGGTCTGCGGCGCGGTCAGGAGTCGTCGGACTGGTCTGTGGCCCGGCTGGCGGTGGCCTTCTTCGGCGCCGCCTTCTTGGCCGCAGTCTTCTTGGCCGTGGCCTTCTTCGCACCGGTCGCCTTGGCGGTGGTCGCCTTGGCCGCAGTCTTCTTCGCACCGGCGTTCTTGGCGGTGGACTTCTTCGCCGGCGCTTTCTTCGCCGCCTTCTTACGCGGCGCCGGGCCCTTCGCCCGCTTCTCGGCCAACATCTCCGACGCCTGCTCGATCGTCAACGACTCGGGCGTCTGGCCACGCCGCAGCGAGGCGTTGCTCTCGCCGTCGGTGACGTACGGGCCGAACCGGCCGTCCTTGATCACCAACGGGCGCTCGGTGAGCGGATCCGCGCCCATCTCCCGCAACGGCGGCGCGGCGGCCCGCCGCTGCCGGGTCTTCGGCGCGGCGAGCAACGTCAGCGCCTCGTCCAGCGAGACGGTGAACAACTGTTCCTCGGACTCCAGCGACCGGAACTCGTCGCCCTTCTTGACGTACGGGCCGTACCGGCCGGCGGCGGCGAGCACCTCGGCACCGTCCGGTGCCACCCCGACCACCCGGGGCAGCGACAGCAGCCGCAGCGCCTCGGCGATGCTCAGCGTCTCCGGTGACTGGGAGCGCAGCAATGAGGATCGGCGCTCGCCACTGGCGACGTACGGGCCGAACCGGCCGGACTTGAGCACGATCGGCTCGCCGGTCTCCGGGTGTTCGCCGAGCTTGCGCTCGCCACCACCGCCGAGGAACAGTTCGTTGATCTTTTCCGGGGTCAGCTCGTCCGGCGCGATCCCCTCCGGCAGCGAGACGCGGTCCCCGCCGGCTCCGGCTGCCGCCCCCTCCGCCTCGTCACCGCCACCGGCCGCCGGCTCGGCACCGCCGGCAGCGCCAGCTGTGGGCGCGGCCGCTGAGCCATCACCGTTCGCCCCGGCCGCTGGGCCGCCACCGGTCGGCCCGGCCGCCGCGTGGTCGGCACCCTCCGTGTCGGGCAGGAACCGCTGCAGGTACGGGCCGTAGCGGCCGACCCGGACGACGACCTGACGGCCCTCGTCGTCGACACCGAGCGGGATCGAATTGACGCTGCGGGCGTCGATCTCGGCGAGCTTCTCGGTGACCAGCCGCTTGAGGCCACCGGAGCGGGCGACCGACTCGTCCCCGGCGGTGTCGCTGCCAAAGTAGAACGAGGTGAGGAAGTCCACTGCCTGGTGGTCGCCGGACGCGATCTCGTCCAGCTCGTTCTCCATGCTGGCGGTGAAGTTGTAGTCGACCAGTCGCGGATAGTGCCGCTCCAGCAGCCCGATCACCGCGAAGGCCAGGAACGACGGGATGAGCGCCTGACCGCGTTTGGCCACGTACCCCCGGTCCTGGATGGTCTGCATGATCGACGCGTAGGTGGACGGCCGCCCGATGCCCAGCTCCTCCAATGCCTTGACCAGGGAGGCCTCGGTGTAGCGGGCCGGCGGCTGGGTGCTGTGCCCGACCGCCGCCAGCTCCCGCGCGGTGAGTGGCTGATCCTTGGCCAGGTTCGGCAGCCGGCGCTCGGCGTCCTCCGCCTCGGCCGACTCGTCGTCGGAGGACTCGACGTAGGCGCGCAGAAAGCCCGGGTCGGTGATCGTCTTGCCGGTCGCACCGAAGTCGCATTCCTCGCCGGCGGTCGAGACGGCCCGGATCCGTACCGACACGCTGGAACCCACCGCGTCGGTCATCTGGGACGCGATGGTCCGCCGCCAGATCAGCTCGTAGAGCTTGAACTCCTCGGCGGACAGTTCGTTGGCCAACTCCCCGGGGGTGCGGAACTGGTCACCAGCGGGGCGGATGGCCTCGTGCGCCTCCTGGGCGTTCTTGACCTTGCCGGTGTACCGGCGCGGCTCCGGTGGAACGAAACGGTCGCCGTACAGCTCGGCGACCTGGCTGCGGGCGGCGGCGATCGCCGTTTCCGACAGGTTGACCGAGTCGGTCCGCATGTAGGTGATGTAGCCGTTCTCGTACAGCCGCTGCGCGGTACGCATCGTCTGCTGCGACGAGAACCGCAGCTTGCGGGCCGCTTCCTGCTGCAGGGTGGAGGTGATGAACGGTGCGTACGGCCGCCGGCGGTACGGCTTCTCCTCGACCCGGGTGACGGTGAACGGTCGACCGTCGAGCCGGGCCGCCAGGCCCCGCGCCCCGTCGCCGTCCAGGTGCACCACCGACGCCTCCGGGCGGACCCGTCCGGTGCTCGGCTCGAAATCCTTGCCGGTGGCGATCCGGTCGCCGCCGAGCGCGATCAGGTTGGCGGTGAACGAGCGGGGTCCGTCGGCGTCGGCCGCCGGCTGACCGGTCACCGCCAGGGTGGCCTGGATGTCCCAATATTCGGCGGTACGGAACGCCATCCGCTGCCGCTCGCGCTCCACCACGATCCGGGTGGCCACCGACTGCACCCGGCCGGCGGACAGCCGGGGCATCACCTTCTTCCACAGCACCGGCGAGACCTCGTAGCCGTACAGCCGGTCCAGGATCCGCCGCGCCTCCTGGGCGTCGACCAGGTTGCGGTCGATCTCCCGGGGATTGGCCACCGCGGCCCGGATGGCTGCCCGGGTGATCTCGTGGAAGACCATCCGGCGCACCGGCACCTTGGGTTTGAGGGTCTCCACCAGGTGCCAGGCGATCGCTTCGCCCTCGCGGTCCTCGTCCGTGGCGAGCAGGACCTCGTCGACCTCCTTGGCCAGCTTGGTCAGCTTGGCGATCTGCTGCTTACGGTCGGCCGAGACGACGTACAGCGCGGCGAAGCCGTTGTCGACGTCGACGCCGAGCCGGGCCCACGGCTCCTTCTTGTAGCGGGCCGGCACGTCGGCGGCGTTGCGCGGCAGGTCCCGGACATGCCCGAGGCTCGCCTCGACGACGTACCCCGGGCCCAGGTAGCCCGAGATCGTCTTGGCCTTCGCCGGCGACTCGACGATGACCAGACGGCTGGTTGAGGTGTTGCTCGGCACGTCTCTCCTGACCTCGACCCACTCGGACCGCCCGGCGACAGGCGGCGGCCCAGATCGACCGGCGCCCGCCACGACAAGCGGGCGGGCGACGGTCACGATGTCCAACGTAACGCGAACCCGGGGCCGGTGGAGCACACGCACCCAAGCCTTCGGCCCGATTTGCGTCGGTCGTCCGGTTGGTTCACCGCAGCCGGTCAGCAGCCCACCCGATGCCGACCCAGCTCGTTCCTACCGCACCAACGGCGACACGGTACACCCACCGGCCGGCGTGACGTGGCGCACCGCACCGCAGCAGCCGCTGGCGTCGGTCGATGTCCCGGCTGTTCTGTCAGCGATCAGACAGCGATCGGACCGGGTCGGACAGCAGCCGGGACCGCAGCCGGACCCCGGGTCAGACCGGGTCGTACGGGGTCGCGGCATCACGCCCAGCCGTCCTCGGGGGCGGCGGCGGGCCGGTCGCCGAGCAGCTCGGCCAGTCTGGTCAGCCGGCGTCGGCCCACGATCCGGTACGCCGGACCGCCGGACCGGGCATCGAGCAGCACCGCCGGCAGCCCGATCGCGGCGAGCGCGGCACCCACCTGGGGCCAGTTGTCCGCGTCCGACTCGGCCAGCTGCAACCGGTAGCCGAGCGGGTCCCTGGCGCCGGCCGCCGCCGCCCACAACCGCAGCCGCTGACCAGCCAGGTGGAAACCGGTCGGCGGCCGCTTCACCAGCCGGTCGTCCTCGCCGCGCACCGGCCCGGCGTCCGGCAGGTCGGCCTCCGGTTGGGCGGCCTCCGGCAGGTCGGCGTCCGGTTGGGCGGCCTCCGGCAGGTCGGCGTCCGGTTGGTCCGGCGTCGGCGGATGTAGCCAGGCCGCGCCGAGCCGGGCCAGCACCGCCGTGTACGCCGTCCGCACCGTCAGCCGGCCGTCCGGCAGCTGACGCCAACTCGGCGCCAGCCCGCGCCGCCGGAACTCGGCCACCAGCACGTGCACCCGCCAGGCCGGCTCGACGTCCACCGACACCCGTACCGTGCCGCCCATCCGGCTGATCCGGCCCGGACCGGCGAGCAGACCCGCCAGGTCGCCCGGCGTCGGATCCGCCGCCGCCACGCCGAACAGCGACAACTGCCGGGCCGTCGGGGCACCGGCGGAGGAGTCGGTCGGCGGCGTCAGCGACACTCCGGGACCTCGTCGAAGGCCCGATTGAGCTCCGCGGAATCCAGTGAGCTGGTGTCCAGCGCGCTGCGCTGGTAGTCGTCGGTGAGGGTGGCGAGCACCGCCTCGACCCCGTCGTAGAAGCTGTCCGCCGGTCCGGTGGCGTCCAGCCCGGCAATGCCCTCCTCGGCCTTGCCGTACGCGTCGCGCACCGCGCCGAGCGAGTCGGCGAACCCGGTGGCCACCTGCTCACCCTGGTCCGCGTCGGGCACCCCGGCCTCCACCACCCGGACCCGGGCGGTCTCGGTCGCGGCGGCCGCGCCGGACAGCAGCCGGACCAGGTTCTCCTGCGCCTGCGCCGGGGTCGTCTGCGCGGTCATCTGCTGCTGGGTGCTGCTGGTCAGATTGCTGATCTCGGCCCGCCACGGGCGCAGCGCGGTGCACACCTCGGCCGCCCAGACGACCGGGCTGGGCCCTCCGCCGCAGCCCGACAGCGTCAACGCCACGGCAGTGAGCAGCACTGCGATCCGGGCAGTTGACACCACGCGGCGCGCTCCCATGCTGTGCAGCGTACGCACCGGTGACGACAGCCGTACGGCCCGCCGCCGGTCGGCGGTACGTCGAAGCCGGTGGCTCCACCCGGTCCACAGGGATCGGGCGGAGCCACCGGTCGGTCGGACGGTGACCGGTCAGCCTGCGACCGGTCGGTCGGAGGTCGGTCAGACGCTCACGCGCTCCGATTCGGACCCGGTGCTGCCGCCGCCGGCCGGGCCGCCGTCGATGTTCTCCCCCATCGCCATCGGCTTGCGCTTGGTGAACACCACCGCGGCCACCACGACCAGGGTCGCCACCACCGCGATGGCGATGCGCAGCGGGTCGTTCTGGTCGGTGCCCACGCCCCACATGATCACCGCGGGGGCGATCAGCAGCGCCACCAGGTTCATCACCTTGAGCAGCGGGTTGATCGCCGGGCCGGCGGTGTCCTTGAACGGGTCGCCGACGGTGTCGCCGATGACCGTGGCGGCGTGCGCCTCGGACCCCTTGCCGCCGTGCGCGCCGTCCTCCACCAGCTTCTTGGCGTTGTCCCAGGCACCACCGGAGTTGGCCAGGAACACTGCCATCAGCACACCGGTGCCGATCGCGCCGGCCAGGTACGCGGCGAGTGCACCGGCACCGAGGCCGAAACCGACCGCGATCGGCGCCAGCACCGCCAGCAGACCCGGGGTGAGCAGCTCCCGCTGGGCGTCGCGGGTGCAGATGTCGACCACCTTGCCGTACTCCGGCCGTTGGGTCCGCTCCATGATTCCGGGGTTGTCGCGGAACTGGCGGCGGACCTCCAGCACGACGGCGCCGGCCGAGCGGGACACCGCGTTGATGGCCAGCCCGGAGAAGAGGAAGACCACTGCGGCACCGATGATCAGTCCGACCAGGTTGCCCGGGTTGGCGACGTTGAGCGAGTCGGCCAGGTAGCCCGGCACGTCGTCGATACCGGCGTCGTTCAGCGCGATGCTGACCGTGTCGGTGTAGGAGCCGAACAGCGCCGTCGCGGCGAGCACGGCGGTGGCGATCGCGATGCCCTTGGTGATCGCCTTGGTGGTGTTGCCGACCGCGTCCAGCTCGGTGAGGGTACGGGCACCAGCCTCGTCGATGTCACCGGACATCTCGGCGATACCCTGCGCGTTGTCGGAGATCGGGCCGAAGGTGTCCATCGCCACGATCACGCCGACCGTGGTGAGCAGGCCGGTGCCGGCCAGCGCCACGGCGAACAGCGACAGGGTGATGGAACCGCCACCGAGCAGGAACGCCCCGAACACACCCGCGCCGACCAGCAGCGCCGAGTAGACCGCCGACTCCAGACCGACGCTGATGCCGGCCAGGATGACGGTGGCCGCACCGGTCTGCGAGCTCTTGCCGATGTCCTGCACCGGGCGGCGGTGCACCTCGGTGAAGTACCCGGTGAGCAGCTGGATCGCGGCGGCCAGCACGATACCGATGAGCACCGCGCCGATGGCCAGACCGGCCGGGGACAGCGGCAGGTCGGCCCCGTCGTCGACACCGAGCTGTGTACGCCAGTCGTCGCCGAGCAGCGCCGTCCAGCTGCCCGGCAGGTAGAGGAAGGCGGCGACGGCGACCAGCACCGCGGCCAGCACCGCCGAGGTGAAGAACGCCCGGTTGATCGCCACCATGCCGTTGCGGTCCGATGGACGCAGCCGGGTGATCAGTACGCCGAACAGCGCGATCACCGCACCGATGGTGGAGACGATCAGCGGAAAGACCAGGCCTTCCTCGCCGAACGCGGCCCGGCCCAGGATCAGCGCGGCGACCAGGGTCACCGCGTACGACTCGAACAGGTCGGCGGCCATGCCGGCGCAGTCACCGACGTTGTCGCCCACGTTGTCGGCGATGGTCGCCGGGTTACGGGCGTCGTCCTCCGGGATGCCCTGCTCGACCTTGCCGACCAGGTCGGCGCCGACGTCGGCGGCCTTGGTGAAGATGCCGCCGCCGACCCGCATGAACATGGCCAGCAGGGCGGCGCCGAAGCCGAAGCCCTCCAGCACGGTCGGCGCGTCGACCCGGTAGAGGACGACCACCAGGGCCGCGCCGAACAGGCCGAGGCCCACCGTGAGGAAGCCGACCACGCCGCCGGTCCGGAAGGCGATCTTCATCGCGTTCTCCCGGCCACCGGCGCCGGTGCCGGCCGCCGCGGCGACCCGCAGGTTCGCCCGGGTGGCCAGCGCCATCCCGGCGCCGCCGATGAACGCGCTGAACACCGCGCCCACCACGAAGAAGACGGATCGACCGACCTTCACCATCGTCTCGCTGCCCTGTGTCTCGTGCACAGGGAGCAGGAAGAGCAGTATGACGGCGAGTACGACGAACACGCCGAGGGTTTTGAACTGGCGGAACAGGTACGCCGACGCGCCTTCCTGCACGGCGCCGGCGATCTCCTGCATGTTCGTGGTGCCCTTACCGGTCGCCAGCACCGCCCGTACCAGGGCGGCGGCGAAACCCAGCGCCACCAGCGCGATGACCGCGGCGATGACGACGTACGTCAGGTGTGTGCCGGTAAGGGACAGCCCGCCGCCTTCGGCGGCCAAGGTGGTCCCGGACATCAGTGTCCTCCTGTACCGAACGCTCGCCCCGGTCGGTGGACGAACCGGCGGGGCGACTCCACGCGGGGAGCAACGAGGTCTGCTGGCACCCACAGGTTTGTGGGGCCAGGACAGTTGGTGATAACCCGCGTACTCTAGCCGGACCGGGTAAGGCAGGTCACACCGTCCACCCACCGAGTTGTGGATCATTCCTGCAGGCGGAACGGACAGTTGTGACGACGGAGGTTGATCTTCAGCTGGTGGGCGGGGCCGACGGGCGTCTCACCGGCCGACCGGCCAGACCATCCGCACCTCGGTTCCGACACCTTCGTCGACCGGCCGCACCTGGAGGTCCTCCACGAAACCGGCCAGCAGGGCGAAACCGACACCGACCGTCAGGGCTTCGTCGGTCAACGACTCGTCGGCCAGTTCGTCGGGGGGCAGCGCGCTCAGGCCGAGTCCGGCTTCGATCGGGGCCCGGTCGATGACCCGTACGGTGTAGGTCTCCTCATCGGACATCTCCACCTGGACCAGGTCGGCCAGCCCGTACTGGCGGTGCAGGGCGACGGCCCGGGTGCAGGCCTCGCCGATCGCCAGCCGGACCTCGTCGAGCAGCTCCTCGGCCACTCCGGCCCGGCGGGCTACGGCGACGCCGACCAGGCGGGCGGTGCGCACGTGCACCGGCGCCGGGGAGAACGAGAGGCGGACGGTGGCCATCACGCCGTCGGCGCTGCGCCAGCTGAGCCATCCGGTTCCCCACCGGTGGCGGCCTGTACGGTCGGGAAGATCGGGAAGACCTGGTCCAGCGCGGTGATCCGGAAGATCTTCAACAGGGACTCCTTGTCGCAGACCAGCCCGAAGGTGCCGCCGGCCGGGCGGAGTCGCTTCAGCGCGCCGACCAGCACGCCGAGCCCGGTGGAGTCGAGGAAGTCGACCCGGTGGAGATCAACGACGATCTTGTGGTTGCCGGCGTCGATCAGCTCGAGCAACCGCTCCCGCAGCCGGGGAGCGGTATAGACGTCCACTTCGCCGCCGACCTCCAGCACCGTGTACTCGCCAACGGTGCGAGTCGACAGCGACAGCTCCATCGGTCCCCTCCTCGGCTGCGATGCACGCCTATGGCATCTAACCACCGCGCGGCGCGGTTGCGCCGCGCGACTCCGCACGGTCGATGATCTCCCTGCATCCCGCAGACCTACCCCGGGATACCGACGCCGGCACCCCGGTGCGAGAGTGCAGACGTGACCTCACCCGCCACCGTAACGCCCGGACCGGGTCCGGACCCGGCGGGGTTGCTGCGTCGGTGGGGCGCCGCCGGGGAACTGCCGCGCCAGACCGGCACCGCGCCAGCGCAGCAGACGGCCCCCGGGCAGCAGGCAACGCCGGCTAGGCCGACCGCCGGACCGGACCGGACTCCGTACCCGGCCGCGGTCACCCATGTCGAGCGGTTGCCGGTGCGGCCCGGTGTCACCGCGCCGTGGCCAGACTGGGTGCCTGCCGACCTGCGGGACGTGTTGACCACACGCGGGGTCCAGCAGCCTTGGCGGCACCAGGCGTACGCGGCCGATTTGGCCTACTCCGGCCGGCACGTCATCGTCGCCACCGGCACCGGGTCGGGCAAGTCGCTGGCGTATCTGCTGCCGGCGTTGGCGAAGCTGCTGGCCGACCCTCGGGCCACTGTGCTGTACCTGGCGCCGACGAAGGCCCTCGCCGCCGACCAGTTGCGCGCCGTCGCCGAGCTGGGACTCGACGGGGTACGGCCGGCCTGCTACGACGGCGACACCCCGCAGCCGGAGCGGGCCTGGATCCGGCAGCACGCCCGCTTTGTGCTGACGAATCCGGACATGCTGCATCGAGGAATCCTGCCCCGGCACGGGGCCTGGTCGAATTTCCTCCGCCGGCTGACCTACGTCATCGTTGACGAGTGCCACAGCTACCGGGGCGTGTTCGGCTCGCACGTGGCCCACGTACTGCGCCGACTGCGTCGCCAGACCGAGCGGTACCAGCGGGTCCGGCCCACCACCGAGCCCGGCACGCCGGTGTTCATCCTGGCCTCGGCGACCTCGGGAGAGCCGGCGCGGGCGGGCAGCCAGCTGACCGGGCTGCCGGTGGAGCCGGTCACCGAGGACAGCGCGCCGCGCGGGGCGGTGACCTTCGCGCTGTGGGAGCCGCCGCTGCTGCCCGGTGCCCGCGCCGACACCGACGACCTCACCCCGGTACGGCGGTCGGCGCTGCGGGAAAGCGCCGACCTGCTCGCCGACGCGGTCGCCGCCGGGGTACGCACGCTCGCGTTCGTCCGGTCCCGGCGCGGGGCGGAGGTGGTGGCCAGCAGCGCGCGCCGTGCGCTCGACGAGGTGGCACCCGGGCTCGGCAACCGGGTGGCGGCGTACCGGGCCGGTTTCCTGGCCGAGGAGCGACGGGCGTTGGAGCGCGCGCTCACCACCGGTGACCTGCTCGGGCTGGCCTCGACGAACGCCCTCGAGCTCGGGGTGGACCTGGTCGGTCTGGACGCGGTGCTGATCTGCGGATATCCCGGCACCCGGGCGTCGCTGTGGCAGCAGGCCGGGCGGGCCGGACGCGCCGGACGCGAGGCGCTGGCGGTGCTGATCGCCCGGGACGACCCGCTCGACACCTACCTGGTGCACCACCCGGAGGCGGTCTTCGGCCGGCCGGTGGAGGCGACGGTGCTCGACCCGACCAACCCGTACGTGCTCGGGCCGCAACTGTGCTGCGCGGCCGCCGAGGGTGCGCTGACCTCGGCCGACATCGAACTGTTCGGTGGCGCGTCGGTCAAGCAGACGCTGGACGACCTGGTCGCCGCCGGGCTGCTGCGGCGACGCCCCACCGGCTGGTACTGGACCGCCGCCGGCCGTCCCGAGGTCGACCTGCGCGGCGAGGGCGGCACCCCGGTCGACGTCGTGGAGACGTCGACCGGTCGGCTGCTCGGCACGGTCGACCCCGGCTCGTCGCACTTCCTCATCCATCCGGGCGCGGTCTACCTGCACCAGGGCGTGTCGTACGTGGTGGACGACCTCGACCTGGACGGGGCGTGCGCGCTGGTGCACGCCGAGGAGCCGGACTGGTCCACCCACGCCCGGGAGGTCACCTCGCTGTCGGTGGCGGCGGTACGCGAGTACCGCGACGCCGGCCCGGTCGGCCTGTTCGTCGGCGACGTCGACGTGACCAGCCAGGTCGTCTCCTACCAGCGGCGCCGGATCGGGTCGGGCGAGGTGCTGGACACCCGACCGCTGGACCTGCCGGCCCGACAGTTGCGCACCGTCGCAGTGTGGTTCACCGTCTCGCCGGCAGCGCTCGCCGCCGCCGGGATCGAGCCGGCGGACGTGCCCGGCGCGCTGCACGCCGCCGAGCACGCGGCGATCGGCCTGCTGCCGTTGATCGCGACCTGCGACCGGTGGGACATCGGTGGGCTCTCCACCGCCGCGCACGCCGACACCGAGGCGCCGACGGTGTTCGTCTACGACGGCCACCCCGGGGGCGCCGGGTTCGCCGAACGCGCCTACCAGGCGGCCCGAACCTGGTTGGGGGCCACCCGCGATCTGATCGCCGCGTGTGGCTGCGAGACCGGCTGCCCGTCCTGCGTGCAGTCGCCGAAGTGCGGCAACGGCAACAACCCCCTGGGCAAGGCCGACGCGGTCCGGGTGCTCGACGTGGTGCTGGCCAGCCTGCCGGAAAGCGCTGACTGATCCGGCACCAGACCATGTGCGATCTACTGGCATGAATTTCTCCTGATCTGGATAGATTAGACGTGGGAGCGCTTCCACCACGCCACCGGAGGAGAACGCCGTGGCCGACACCGTGGCCGACACCGTCGAACTGCTCTACTCGATCGACCCGCAGAACCTCACCGTCGACCAGCAGATCGCCCTGGCCCAGGCGTACGCGGCCCTGGCCCAGGCGGAACGCCTCGAACTGATCCAGCAGCGGCTCTACAACATCCACCAGGTGATTTCCCGCTGGGCCATGCACGCCACCACCGCCGACGGCCCGCCGCGCTGACCCGGGATCGGCCCGCGCGTCGGCGCCCTCCCACGGGTCGGCCCGCAGCGGACCGGCTCGGGCGGTCGCACTCACCGGCCGGCCGACGCCGGTGGCCGGAAGCGGCGTCACCTCGACGGTGACCACGACTTCCAGCCCGTCGACGGTGCAGGCACGCAACCGCCCGCCGTTGCGTCCGGCCACCTCGGCCGCCCGGTCGCAGACCATGCCGGGGCCGGCGAACACCCGGGCTGCACCGGCGAGCGCGGCCAGGTCGGCGGCCACCGAGGCCTGCTGCCGGGCGAGCCGGACCGCACCGATCAGCGCGCCGGCCATGCCGGCGGCGACCAGCGTCAACCCGACAGCGAGCAGCCACAGGCTGGCGCTGCCGCGCTGCCCGACGTCGACCCCGGGCCCGCGCAACCGGTGGCGTCGTCGGCCGGTCACCGGTGACGCTCCGGCAGCGATTCCGCGCCGTCACCGCCGTCGACGGAACCGCCGGTAACGGAACTGCTGCTGCCGGCGCTCCCAGGTACGCCGGCTGCGCTCCCGGTCGCGCCGGCTGCGCTCCCGGTCGTGCCGGCAGCGCTCCCGGTGACGCCGGGCTCGACCGCCGCGGTCACCGACGCGGTGACCGACGTCGGCCCGAGCCGGGCGCCCAACGCCCGCAGCGGTGCCCGAACCGTGACGGTGACCAGGTCACCGTCGACGACCACGGAGACCTCGGCCCCCGGCGGCCCGGCCAGAGCCGCCGCGTCACGGTCGCCCCGGGCGGTGGCCAGCGCGACCGACCGTGCCATGTCGAGACACTCGGACTTGGTGACCACGGCACTGACGGCGGACAACCCGACCGCCAGCAGCAGGACCAGCGCCGGCAGGCCGGCGGCCAGCTCGGCGGTGAACGAGCCCCGGTCACCGCCGGCCTGCCGGCGCAGCCTCATCCGAGCGCCCGGTCGATGACCGAGGCGAGGGCAGCCTGCACGCCCTCGCTGGTCAACACCTTGAGCAGAATCCCGGCGAAGGCGACGGCGGCCAGGGTGCCGACGGCGTACTCAGCGGTGTTCATCCCCGCGTCGTCACGCAACCGGCCGACCAGGTGGCCGCGCCACCGGCCGACCGCCCGCCGTCCGGGCCCCGCTGTCGCTGTCGGCGGCACCGCCGCGTCGGGCGGAACCTTCGTCGACCTCATGCTGATTCCTTTCCTCAGAGGACGTCGCCGAGGACGGCGACGATCACCGGCACCAGACCGGCGAGAATGAAGGCGGGCAGAAAACACAGCCCGAGGGGAAGCACGATCAGCACCCCGGCGCGGCGGGCCGCCGCCTCGGCCGCCGCCGAACGACCGGCCCGCAGATCGTCGGCGAGCCTGGTCGCGGCACCGGCGAGGGCGGCGCCGCTGGCGGCGGAGCGGATCGCGGCGGCGGCCAGGCGCTCGCCGCCCGGCACCGCGTCGAGATGCCGCCACGCCTCGGCCGGCTCGGCACCGAGCCGCAACGCCCGAGCCACCCGGCTCAGCCGGGAACCGAGCGGCCCGGCCAGCGCGTCGGCCACCGCGACCACCGCCTGATCCACCGGCGCTCCGGCGCGCAACGCCGCCGCCAGCAGATCGGCGGCCAGCGGCAGGTCGGCTGCCGCGCGCAGCCGTTGACGGCGTGCCGACGGTGGCTCGATCCGGCGCAGCGCCCGGTCGACACCGACAGCGGCCGCGATGGCCAGCGGCACGGCGAGCCAGCCGCCGCCGATCACCAGCACCGCCAAGCCGGACAGCACCGCGACCGGCCGGACGAGCCACGACAGGTCGGACTCCGCTGGCGGATCGCCGCCGAGCCGGGCGAGCCGGCGGCGGGTCGCGAGCGCCGTGACCGGGCGGACCGCCGGCGGCAGCATCACGCGGGTGCCGGCCATCAGCTGGTCGCCTCCGGTGCCCGGTTCAGCCGCTCGGTCCAGACCAGCCCGGCGACCTGCAGGACCACCGCGGCCAGCGCGCAGGCCGCGCCGATCGGGGTCCGCAACAGCACCGCTACCGGATCCACCCCGATGCTGTAGCCGAGGGCAAGGCCGCCGGCGGGCAGCCCGGCCAGCAGCCAGGCGGTCATCTGCGCACCGGCGGCCTGCGCGGCGGCAGCGTCCCGCGACCGGTCCAGCGCACGGGCGTCGGCTTCGATCCGTTCGATCAGATCGGCCAGCGGCGCACCCGTACGCTCCGCCAGTCGTACGGCGGCGGTCGACAGGCCGGCGAGCCGGGTCGCGGCGGTGTCCGTCGTTGGGCCCGGGTCCGGCAACGTCGCCGGCTGCGGCAACGTCATCGGCCGCGCCGGCAGTCCGGCTCGCAGGTCGGCGGCGTGCGCGGCCAGCGCGTCCAACTGCCGTACCCGCCGGTCTCGCCGGGCCTTCGCGGCGGCCCGGGTCGCCGCCGTACGCAGGCCGAGCCCCAGGTACGCGGCGGTGATCGCCGCCGCCACCGGCCCGCCCAGCCAGCCGGCGGCGAGCCCGCCACCGCCGGCGACTGCCACCAGCGCCCGGCGTGGATGGCGGCGCGCGGCGTTGCCGAGCCACAGCACCCGGGACCGCAGCGCCCGGGACCGCAGCCAGACGCTGAACCGAACGGTGGCCGGTGTCGGCGAGTCCGGACCGCCACTGGACCGGACCGGGTTCGGACCGGTCACGGCCAGCAGCCGACGACGGTGTCCCCACGGGCGGCGCAGCCGCAGCGGCCAACGCCGGTGCGACGTGCCGGGTCGCCGGCTCATCGCGGCCCCCGGCTGTCGAGCACCGCCGGCACCGGTACGCCGCGTTCGATGAGCACCCTGGCCAGCGTCGGTCCGGCCGGCTGCGGACCGGCCCCGCGCCGCCAGGCCGGGGTGACCGTGATCAGCCGCTCCGGCCCGTGCGGGGTGAGCAGACAGACCGCGTCGACGAATCGCCGCCCACCGGCCCGGCGCAGCTGGACGACCACCTGGATGGCGGCCGCGATCTGCGCATGCAGGGCGGCGCGGGGCAGCCCACCGAGTAGTCCCAACGCCTCCAGCCGGGCCGGCACGTCGCTCGCCGCGTTCGCGTGCAGGGTGCCGGCGCCGCCGTCGTGGCCGGTGTTGAGCGCGGCCAGCAAGTCGACCACCTCGGCGCCCCGGCACTCACCGACGACCAGCCGGTCCGGCCGCATCCGCAACGCCTGCCGGACCAACGCACCGAGCCCGACCGACCCGACGCCCTCGACGTTGGCCGTCCGCGACTGCAACGTCACCACGTGCGGATGCTCCGGCCGCAACTCGGCCGCATCCTCCACCATCACGATCCGCTCGTCGGCCGGCACCAGCCCGAGCAACGTGTTCAACAAGGTCGTCTTGCCCGACCCCGTACCGCCCGCGATCAGGTACGCCAGCCGCCCCGCCACCACCGCCCGCAGCAACTCCGCCACCGAATGGTCGACCATGCCGTTGCTCACCAGCTCCGCCAACTGGAACGGACGCTGCCGGAAGGTCCGCAACGACAGGTACGGCCCCGTCGCCGCCACCGGCGGCAACACCGCGTGCAACCGGGTACCGTCCGGCAACCGGGCGTCGACGTACGGGCAACCGTCATCGAGGCGACGCCCGCAGGCCGCCGCCAGCCGCTGCGCCAACCGACGCACCTCGTCGACGGAACCGACGCCCACCGCCGCCCGCTCCAACCCGGCACCCCGGTCCACCCACACCTGGGTGCCGTTCACCAGAACGTCGGTCACCCGCGCATCGGCCAGCAACGGTGCCAACGGCCCCGCCCCGGCCAGCTCACCGTGCACCCGGTCGGCAAGCCGCAACAACCCGGCGTCACCCCGCAACGCCGCCCCCGGCTCGGCCCGCACCGCACCGACCACCGACGCCGGCGTCACCGACGTGCCGTCCGCGACGAACCGCTCCCGCACCCGAGCCGCCACCACCGCCTCGTCGACACCCGTGCCACCTGGCCACCCGGCCGGCACGACGAACCCACCCGGACGAGCCGACCCCGCCGTCACGACGCTGCCGCCGTACGGTCGACCAGGCCAGCGACGATCCGCTGACACAACTCGGCCAACGGACCCCGGCCCGACGAACCTGGAGCGTCGCCGCGCTCCAGCCCTCGGCTGACTCGTGGCTCAGGTTGCAGCACCCCGGTCACCGGCAGCCCCAGGGTCCGCCCGATCTCCCTGGCCCGCAGCCGGCCCGGGGCCGGCCCGCGCACGACCAGCGACAGGTCGGTGCAGTGCCGCTGGATGGCGGCGACCACCCGGGCGGTCGCCGCCGTCGCCCGCAACTCGGCCGGGACCAGGACCAGGACCCGGTCGGTGGCGTGCATCGCGGCGATCGCGGCGTCGTCGGGCCGCCGGGGCAGGTCGACGACGACCACGTCCCGCTCCCGCCGGGCCGCGTCCAGCGCGGCGGTCATCGTGGCGGCGGGCAGCGGTAGCGGTTCGCCCCGGTCCCAGGAGAGCAGCCCGAGGTCGCCCCGGCAGGGCAGTGCGCCGGCCAGCGCCGACGGGTCGATCCGGCCGTCGCTGTCGGCGAGCGCCGGCCAGCGCAGACCGTCGATCTGCTCCCAGCCGAGGACCAGATCGAGGCCGCCGCCGAGCGGGTCGGCGTCGACCAGCAGGCTGCGCAGCCCGAGCCGGGCGGCGGTGACCGAAAGGGCGCCGGCCAGCACGCTGGCGCCGGCCCCGCCCCGGCCGCCGATCACCCCGATGACAGCCGCGGCCGGTTTGTCGGTGCCGCCGTTGTCGGTGAGGCGGTCGACCAGCCACGGCTCCGCCGCCGGCAGGATCGCGACGTGCTCGGCACCGAGCAGCTCGGCGACCGGCCAGGGCTGGTCCTGGTCGGCCCGGCCGACCAGGACCAGCCGGGGTCGGCGGGGCATTCTGGCCCGCAGGTAGGCGTCTGCCTGGTCGGCACCGACCAGGACGAGCGGGGCGGCGGCCTGCCGGGACCGGGCGGCGACCGGGTCGGCCGCCAGATCGACGTCAGTGCCGGCGAGTGCCGCGAGGCGCAGCAGGTCGTCGAGCAGTCGTTCGTCGGCGGTGACGACCAGTGGCAGCCGGCGGGGTGCGGCGGTGCTGGTGCTCGGCGGCATCCGGACCTCCTGCGGTCGGGGACGGGATGCCGCAACTGTGGGTGCCGACCCGGTGCCGGCGCGCCCTCGACGGGGCTGCCTGTGGACAACGGGACCGCCTGTGGACAACGCCGATGCCGGCCAGCTGATCTGCTACGTGAAGAGGACCGGGCGGCGGAACGGCGCCGAAAGCTGGAGCACGCCCTGGAATAGCGACGACCCCCGCCGGGGGGAGACGGGGGTCGCCTGGGGTTCGGCTCCGGGGGGGTCGAGCCGAACCGCTCAGCGGTCACGGGGGGTGCAACCGCCGAGTGTCTTCCGGATGAAGCCTGGGACGGAAAGATAACTGTGTCATGACAAGCATGCCTGAGCAGACCGCCACCCGTCGAGTGGCGTTTCACCGGGAGTCGCACCGCTGACGGCTCGGGACGCAGGTTGGGCCACTCAGCTTCCTGATCGTTGGATCAGATCCCGGGGGATCCCCCGTCGCCGGCCGGCGACGGAGCACCGGCCGTCGCCGACGTCCCGCTCCGGCTAGACTGCACCGTCGTGGGCCGCAGCGCCGCTTTTTTTGATCTCGACAAGACTGTCATCGCCAAGTCCAGCGCCTTGGCGTTCGGCCGGCCGTTCTACCGCGACGGGCTGATCACCAGGCGAGACGTGGTCAAGTCGGCGTACGCCCAGCTGATGTTCCGGCTCGGCGGCTCCGACGAACAGACCATGGCCCGCACCCGCGACTACCTGGCCGCGCTGTGCAAGGGCTGGCAGGTGGAGCAGGTCCGGCAGATTGTCGCGGAGACGTTGCACGAGCTGATCAACCCGTACGTCTACGCCGAGGCGGCGGCGCTGATCGAGGAGCACCAGAACGCCGGGCGGGACGTGGTGCTGGTCTCCGCGTCGGGCGAGGAGATGGTACGCCCGATCGGCGAACTACTCGGCGTCACCGACGTGATCGCCACCCGGATGGCCGTGGAGAACGGCCGGTACAGCGGAGAAATCGAGTTCTACGCGGCTGGGGCAGCCAAGGTCACCGGTGTCACCGAGCTCGCTGAGCAGCGCGGATACGACCTCGCCGAGTGCTACGCCTATTCCGACTCGGTGACCGACGTACCGATGCTCGAATGCGTCGGGCACCCGACGGTGGTCAACCCGGACCGCCAGCTCCGCAAGCTCGCCACCGAGCAGGGCTGGCCGGTCCTCGCCTTCCGCCACCCGATCCCGCTCGGCCGCAGGTTGCGGGAGCGGCCGGCGGTCCCGGTGGCGGCCGCCGCGTTGAGCGTCGGGGTCGGGGTCGCGATCGGCATCGCCTGGTACGGCCGGCACCGCCGGACAAAGACAGCCTCGGCCTGACCCGCAGCCGCCAAGCAAGATCAGGTGAGCGTCATGGACCTCACCGGTCGCTTGAGAGGTCCATGACGCTCACCTGATCTTGGTCAGGACGCACGGCCAACCCAACAGGCTCGCACCAGCGCCCCGGCCAGTAGCGGCTCAGGCGTTGGCCAGCACTTCGTCGGCGACCCGGGTCAGCTCCTGGGCACCCAGCTCGACCGCGGTCAGATAGTGCCGCAGCCAGGAGCGGACGCCGTCTGGCGTACCAGTCGCGAAGGCGCCGGCTGAACCCACGTACTCGGGTTGCCGCTCGTGGTGGCCGACCTCGACGGCGAGCAGGCCACGCGGGTCCGTGCCGGCCGCGACCAGGGTGAGCCGCGCGGCGGCCCGGGCCACCACCCCGCTCGGCCCGGCGAACGGCCGCAGCGCGAGCAGCTCGGCGTGCACCACGGCGGCCAACAGCAGCGTCGGCACCGAGGTGCCGCCGCCGACCAGCGCGGAAACCCCGTCCAGCCGCAGCGTCACATCCGGGCCCGGCGTCACGCCTGACTGCGGCGTCACGTCAGGCCGAGCGACCGGACGACCCAGCTGGTCGGCCGGCACCAGTCCGCGCGCGGCGAGCACGTGCAACCGGGCCAAAACCTGACGGGGGGTACGGGGCCAGCGGTCGGCCAGCGCGGGAACCGCCTCGGCCACCCGCAGCGCCCCCTGCACCACCGGATCGGTCACCGTCCCGGCGCGTACGTCGGCGACCGGATGGGCGTGCCCGTCCAACGCGGCGCTGGCCACCGCCGACCGGAGGCTGATCTCGGCCGCCACCGCCCCGCCGTGCCGACGCAGCGCCCGGTGCCGCAACGCGGCGTCGACCTGCTCGCGGGCGCGGTCCAGCGCGGATGCCACGTCGGCGAGGTCGAGCAGCGGGGCCAGCGGGTCGGTCTCGGTCACCAGCGTCACGGTACAAGCTCGGCCAGCTGAACCGCCCGCCGCGCCGGTGTGGCCGCTCGGCGCGCGATGGGTACCCAGGTATCCGCCAAGTCTCGTGCCGGCGGGACGGCGACACTAACCTCGGAGCAAGTCAAGCGACGTGTGAGGAGCCCCACGCATGAGCGAAACGCTGGAGAACCTACTTCAGGAGAATCGCCGGTTCGAGCCGCCCGCCGAGCTGGCCGGGGCGGCCAACGTCACCGCGGCCGCGTACGACGAGGCAGCCGCCGACCGGCTCGGCTTCTGGGCGGACCAGGCCCGCCGGCTGCACTGGGCCAAGGAGTGGGACCAGGTGCTGGACTGGTCCAACCCGCCGTTCGCCAAGTGGTTCGTCGGCGGTCAGCTCAACGTCGCGTACAACTGTCTGGACCGGCACGTCGCCGCCGGGGCCGGTGACCGGGTCGCCATCCACTGGGAGGGTGAGCCGGGCGACACCCGCACCATCACCTACACCGACCTGCACCGGATGACCTGCCAGGCGGCGAACGCGCTGACCGACCTCGGCGTGACGGCGGGTGACCGGGTGGCGATCTACCTGCCGATGATCCCGGAGGCCGCGGTCGCGATGCTGGCCTGCGCCCGGATCGGCGCCACCCACAACGTCGTGTTCGGCGGCTTCTCGGTCGACGCGCTCTCCGGCCGGGTACAGGACGCCAGCGCCAAGGTGATCATCACCGCCGACGGCGGCTACCGGCGCGGCAAGCCCTCGGCCCTGAAGCCGACCGTCGACGAGGCGGTGGCCCAGTGCCCGTCGGTGGAGCACGTCCTGGTGGTCCGGCGGACCGGCGAGGAGGTCACCTGGACCGACAAGGATCACTGGTGGCACGAGACGGTGGAGAAGGCGAACACCGAGCACGAGGCGCAGCCGTTCGACGCCGAGCAGCCGCTGTTCATCCTCTACACCAGCGGCACCACGGCCAAGCCGAAGGGCATCCTGCACACCACCGGCGGCTACCTGACCCAGGCGTCGTACACCCATCACGCGGTCTTCGACCTCAAGCCGGAGACCGACGTCTACTGGTGCACCGCCGACATCGGCTGGGTGACCGGGCACTCGTACATCGTGTACGGTCCGCTGTCCAACGGCGCCACCCAGCTGATGTACGAGGGCACCCCGGACACCCCGCACAAGGGGCGGTTCTGGGAGCTGGTGCAGAAGTACAAGGTGAGCATCCTCTACACCGCGCCGACGCTGATCCGCACCATGATGAAGTGGGGCGAGGACATCCCGGCCGGGTACGACCTCAGTTCGCTGCGGCTGCTCGGCAGCGTCGGTGAGCCGATCAACCCGGAGGCCTGGATGTGGTACCGGGAACACATCGGCGGGGGCCGGTGCCCGATCGTGGACACCTGGTGGCAGACCGAGACGGGCTCGATCATGATCTCGCCGTTGCCCGGGGTGACCGCCACCAAGCCGGGCAGCGCGATGACCCCGCTGCCCGGGATCAGCGCCGACGTGGTCGACGACCAGGCCGAGTCGGTGCCCGACGGCGGCGGCGGCTACCTGGTGCTGCGCGAGCCGTGGCCGTCGATGCTGCGCACCATCTGGGGCGACGACCAGCGGTTCATCGACACCTACTGGTCCCGGTTCGACAAGATGTACTTCGCCGGTGACGGGGCCAAGAAGGACGCCGACGGGCACATCTGGCTGCTCGGCCGGGTGGACGACGTGATGCTGGTCTCCGGGCACAACATTTCCACCACCGAGGTGGAGTCGGCGCTGGTGTCGCACCCGTCGGTGGCGGAGGCCGCCGTGGTCGGCGCCACCGACCCGACCACCGGTCAGGCCATCGTCGCGTTCACCATCCCGCGCGGCAGCGCGGACATCGCGGGTGAGGCCGGCGAGGCGCTGATCCAGGAGCTGCGCAACCATGTCGCACGTACGCTCGGGCCGATCGCCAAGCCCCGCCAGATCATGCTGGTGCCGGAGCTGCCGAAGACCCGCTCCGGCAAGATCATGCGCCGGTTGCTGCGGGACGTCGCCGAGAACCGGTCGCTCGGCGACGTGACCACGCTGCAGGACTCCACCGTGATGGAGCTGATCTCCTCCGGCATGCAGGGCGGCAAGTCCGACGACGACTGACGTCCGCCGATGGCGGTGGCGCGGTCCCGGCGTGCCGCTGGCTGTGGACGACTCGAGGCCGGCCCGGTCGCTTCGGCGGCCGGGCCGGCCACTTTTCACGCCGTGATCGTTGTGACATATCAGGGCGATCCAGCCGGGAGCGTGAAACAAATCGACGCATTGACCTTCACAGGGGTTCCCTCGGGTGACTAGGTTCACGGTGGCCCCAACAACGGTGGCCACATCATCCGGACATCGTGCCGCCCTCACCCAAGTGGCGGCGTTGATTCCCCCGAACCGGAGGTATCCAGGTGCGCAAAGTCATGGTGGGGATGCTCACCGTGTCGCTCGCCTCGGGCATGGGCTTTGCTCTACCCGCGACGGCGATGGCCGCACCACCGGTGGACGCACCGGTGGCGGCTCCTTCCCGGGCCGAAGCCCCTAGCGACGACCTGCCCAACCCGCTCGGCGAGAAGCGTCGTGAGCTGCGCGAACGCGCAGTGAGCGAAGTGGTCAGTGGCCGGCTCACGCCGGAACGGCGCGGCGCGAGCACCGTCGCGAAGGTCGGTGAGACGTCGGGTGCCGGCGTCGCCGGCCGGGCCGCCCGCGGCGGTGCCGGGTCCGACAAGGACCAGTACGTCGAGTTGGAGCGGGAGACCACCGACCGGATCTTCGTGATCCTGGCCGAGTTCGGCAACGAACGGCACCCGGCCTACCCCGACGTGGACAGCAACCCGAACTGGGACGGCCCGGCCCGGTTCGACGGACCGCTGCACAACGAGATCCCCGCGCCGGACCGGACGGTCGACAACACCACGATCTGGCAGGCCGACTACTCCGCCGAGCACTACCGGGAGCTGTACTTCGGCGCGGGTGAAGGCGTCGAGTCGGTCAAGACCTACTACGAGACCCAGTCCTCCGGGCGGTACAGCGTCGAGGGCACCGTCACCGACTGGGTCAAGGTCCGCTACAACGAGGCCCGGTACGGCCGCGACCTGTGCGGCGGCAACGTCTGCAGCAACGTCTGGCAACTGCTGCGCGATGCCTCCAACCAGTGGGTCGCCGACCAGCAGGCGCTCGGCCGCACCGACGAGGAGATCGCCGCCGAGCTGCGTGAGTTCGACAAGTGGGACCGGTACGACTTCGACGGCGACGGCGACTTCAACGAGGCCGACGGCTACATCGACCACTTCCAGATCGTGCACGCCGGTGGCGACCAGGCCGACCGTGACCCGTGGCAGGGTGAGGACGCGATCTGGAGCCACCGCTGGTACGCCTTCGCCACGGACATCGGGCTGACCGGCCCGGCGCAGAACCCGGCCGGTGGCACCCAGATCGGCGACAGCGGGCTGTGGATCGGCGACTACACCATCCAGCCGGAGAACGGCGGACTGAGCGTCTTCGTCCACGAGTACGGCCACGACCTGGGCCTGCCGGACGACTACGACACCTCCGGCGGCGGTGACAACAACAACGAGCACTGGACGCTGATGGCGCAGAGCCGCCTCGGTGCCGCCACCGACGGCGGGATCGGCGAGCGCCCCGGTGACCTCGGCGCATGGAACAAGCTCCAGCTGGGCTGGCTGGACTACGAAGTGGTGGTGGCCGGGCAGAAACGCACCCTGCACCTGGGTCCACAGGAGTACAACACCAAGCGGGCCCAGGCGGTCGTCGTCGTGCTGCCGAAGAAGGAGGTCACCACCGAGCTCGGCGAGCCGTACGCCGGTGAGATGCAGTACTTCTCCGGCAACGAAGACGACATGAGCAACACGATGACCCGTGAGTTCGACCTCGCCGGCGCCTCGACCGCCGCACTGTCGATGAAGGCGCGTTACGACATCGAGGACGACTACGACTACCTGTACTTCCAGGCGTCGGCCGACGGTGGGGCGAGCTGGACCTCGCTCGAAGGTACCGTCAACGGTGTCCCGTACGGCACCGACGGCAGCGGCACCCCGGCGATCGACAGCTCGACCGGTGGCCAGTGGGTCGACATCAACGTGCCGCTGGACGCGTACGCCGGGGACGCCGTACTGGTCCGGCTGCTCTACCGCACCGACGGCGCGGTGGCGTACGGCGGCTTCTTCGGTGACGAGATGACCGTGACCGCCGACGGCTCGCCGATCTTCACCGACGGCGCCGAGGGCGACGGCGGTTGGGCGCTCGACGGTTGGACCACGGTCGGGGCCAGCGTGACCGCTGACTACGACAACTACTACATCGCCGGGCACCGCTCGTACGTATCGTACGACCGTTACCTGGAGACCGGCCCGTACTACTTCGGGTACGCCGACACCAAGCCCGACATGGTGGACCACTACGCGTACCAGGAGGGTCTGCTGATCTCGTACTGGGACACCTCCCAGGTCGACAACAACACCAACGTGCACCCGGGTGAGGGGCGCAACCTGTACATCGACTCGCGGCCGCGGCCGATGTACAACCTGACCGGTGCGCCGTGGCGGGCCCGGGTCCAGGTGTACGACGCGCCGTTCAGCCTCAAGAAGGCCGACGGGTTCACTCTGCACATCAATGGCGAACCGCACTGGGTACGCGGCCAGGCGGCCCAGCCGCTGTTCGACGACACCCGGAAGTACTACTACGAGGAACTGCCCAACCACGGGGTGAAGCTGCCCGCGGTCGGCGTGAAGATCCGTGTGGTGTCGGTGGACGGCACCACGATGAAGATCCGGATCTCCTGACCCGGCGGTGACGCTGCCCGGCCGGCCGGTGGAACTCCGGCCGGCCGGGCAGCGTCCAACCGGCATGGCAGTACCGAAGCTGATCCGACAGTCAGCCTCCCGGTCCGTCGCCGTCATGCTGACCGGCGTGGTGCTGATCGCCGTCGCCGGTTGCGGCGGCGGCCCCACGTCAGGAGCACCGATGCCGGCGACCCCGGACGCCTCGCAGCACGGGCCGGACGCCTCGCAGGGCGGATCCGACGAGTCGGATGCCCCGCAGCGCGGATCCAACGGACCGGCGACACCGGCACCGACACCGACCGAAACGCCGGGTCTGTCCCGGACCGAACCGCCGACGCTGCCCCGGCCCGGGACGCCACCGAAGACCCCGTCCGACCTGATCACCGGCGACTGGCTGGTCGGCACGGTGACCCGGGGTGGCACCGGACCCTGCTACGGGCTGGTCACCGACGACGGGACCGAACACGCGCTGTACGGCGACGACGGCACCACGCTCACCCAGCACACCCGGATCCGGGCGAAGGTGGCTCCGCTGCGGATCCGGATCTACTGCGGGCCGGGCCAGCACTGGCAGCTGATCCGGGCGGAGGTCATCCGGTGACGCCGTCGGTCAACTCCAGCCAGTGGTAGTCGTGCCGGCACGGCGGGCCGGCAGCCAGCCCCAGCCGGCGGGCGTCCAGGTCGATCAGCACCGAGTAGACCGTTTCCGCCTGGTCCGCCGGTGCGTCCCGCTCGTCGAGATGCCGACAGATCGCCAACGGCAGGCCCAAATGATCATGAAACACGTCGGCCAGGTCGGCCAGGCTCAACGGCCCACCGGCCGCCCGTTCGACCAGCAGCCGGCGGGCCCGCGCCGCCCGGAACATCGACGAACCGCCGAGGTTCTTCGTCGTGTCCCGTACCGGCAAGGCCGTCTCCAGGTGGTTCGCGTGGGTGAGCACGCCGTCCACCGGGTGGGTCCACCCGACGTCACCGGGGACCACCTCTAGGTCGAGCAGTTCCCCGCCGGCCGGGCCGGCCTGGCCGAGCAGTAGGTTGATCGACGCGTTCCGGGGGGTACGGCAGGCCACCCGGGTCGCCTGGCCGAGGCTGCCGGCTTCCAGCACGGCGCGCAGCAGCACGTGGTACGGCACGCCGGGCAGGCGACCCGGGGCCAGCCCGTCCCGGTCGCTGCCGAGCATATTGATGCAGACCCCCAGCCCGGCCGAGTTCAGCCCGGCCTTGGCGAGCATGCCCGCCTCGGTGAGGGTGAGCACGGTCAGTCCTCGCTCGTCCGTGGTCCGCAGCAGCACCATGGTGTCCCGCTGATCGGGATGCCAGTCCCAGTTCTGGCCGAGCAGCAGGTGGCCGTCGGCGGTCCGGGAGCCGAGCACACCGGCCGCCGTACAGCCGCCGGCCGACCCGTCCGGACCGACATCACGGCCGGGATCGGGGCCGGAGCCGGAACCGGAGCCGGGACCAGGACCGGTGGGGTCGCTGGGCGGCGGGTCGGCCGCCGTCCGCCCGGTCCCGTACAGCAGTTCGGTACGGGCGTTCAGCGCGTAGACCTCGTCGACGTGCACCCCGGCTCCGCCGGCCACCGCGTCGAGCGCCTCGACGATCCTCGGGTGGGCGGCCCGGCTGGCGTTGCGGAAGGTACCGCCGGCGATCCGTACCGCCGACCTGCTCAACCCGGCCTCGTCGCGAAACCGCCGCAGGTAGTGCTCGATGTTGCGGGCGATCACCGATGCCGCCGCCGTGCCGTAGCCGGCGCCGTACTCGGCCGGCGGCCCGGCGACGCTGATCAACGGGACGGGTGGCGGTTGGGGGTTGCCCGGCGCGGGTCCGGCAGCATCGTCGGCCATCCGGCAACCGTATCGCCGCCCGACCGGGTCCCGCCGCCAGCGGCGGAAGTCCGCCACCCCCGGTGGACCACCCTGAGCCCACGCCGGTGATCGCCCTGAATCAACCTTTATTGTTTGCCCAGGCCGGATACGGTGGTGCGGGGCCGGCCTACGCTGTCGCCATGGGAGAACGTGGCAGGACAGCGGGCCCGGTCGACGAGTCCTGTGTGCTCATCAAGGGCCCCTGGGAGCACCGGTACGTCGGCGCCAACGGCAGCCGGTTCCACGTGGTCGAGGCCGGCACCGGCCCGCTGGTCCTTTTCCTGCACGGCTTTCCCGAGTTCTGGTGGGCCTGGCACGAAATGCTGCCGGCGGTGGCCGATGCCGGTTACCGTGCCGTCGCGGTCGACATGCGCGGTTTCGGCGCGAGCGACAAGCCGCCGCGCGGGTACGACGGATACACGCTGGCCGCCGATGTCACCGGCATGATCAGGGCGCTCGGCGAGCGTTCGGCGGTCATCGTCGGCGCCGGCTTCGGCGGCATGATCGGGTGGACCGCCGCCGCGTTCCACCCGAGGATGGTGCGCCGGCTGGTCGTCATCGGGGCCGCCCACCCGCTGCGGCTACGCTCGGCGATCTTCACCGACCCGCGTGGGCAGGCCGCCGCCTCCACCCCGTCGCTGCGCTTCCAGCTGCCCCGCTACGAACACGTGCTGACCCGCGACGACGCGGCGATGGTCGGTGGGTTCCTCCGCCAGTGGGGTGGGCCGGCGTGGACGGGCGGAGCCCGGTTCACCGAGTACGAACAGCTGTGCCGGACCGCGATGCGGATTCCGCAGGCGTCGTTCTGCGCGCTGGAGGGATACCGCTGGGCGTTCCGGTCGCTGCTGCGGCTGCACGGCTACCGCTTCGTCAAGCTGTTGCAGGAGCCGCTGGTGACACCGACGTTGCAGCTGCACGGAGCGCTGGACCCGGCAGTGCTGCCCCGGACGGCGCAAGGTTCCGGGCGGTACGTGATCGCCCCGTACGAGTGGCGGCTACTGGACGAAGTGGGGCACTTCCCGCACGTCGAGTCGCCGGAGGTGGTGCTCGGCGAGGTACTGCGCTGGGCCAAGAGCTGACCCGCGACCCGGGGTCAGACCCGGTGCTCGCGCAGCTCGGTCACCTCGTTGGCCGCCGCCCAGCCCTGGTAGACGCCGAAGTCGAACTCCTCCAGCCCGAGCGACTGGGCGACCGGAGCCCGACCGCCGGTGTACTCGACCCGCAGCCAGCCGTCGTGCTTGGCGAGCACGACGAACGGCTGGCCGTGCCAGGTGCAGGTGGTACGGACGTACGCCAAGTCGTCGACCTCGGACATCGGCACCACCCGGACGTACCGGCCGGAGCGGATCGCGGTGAAGCCCTCGCCCTCCGTCGGCTGGTAGATCCGCACCTCGTCGCCGGCCGGGCTGGCGTCGTACTCCTGCCCCTGCCAGCGGGCGACGTAGCCGTCGCGCATCATTCCTCCTTGACCCGCTGCCAGGCGGTCTCGTCGGCGTCCAGCCGGGCGACGAGCGTCCCGGTGCCGTCCGCGCCGAGGCGCCACAGCTGCGAGCCGTGCGGCAGCCGGATCCCGTCGACCTTGAACTCGGCCACGACGTCGCTGCTCTCCCCAGGGGCGAAGCCGTTGCCACGGAACGGTGGGCGCTCGATCACCCAGCCTTCCATCGCCCGCATGGCGTTCTCGTTCTGGCCGCCGTAGGGGATCCGGTAGAGGCTCGGCCGGTAGGCCGGCCACCGCAGCACGAAGATCTCCTCGGCGTCCGGGGCGAACGGTGACCCGGCGTAGCCGAGCCCGAGTGCCGCGTACAGCTTGGCCGGGGTGTCCAGGTGGGCGACCTCGGCGGCGCGGTGCACGAACCCCGACACCCGGTCGTAGCCACGGTCCAGGTAGTAGCCGACCTGGCTGGCGGCGACGGTCTTCTGCATCGTGGTCGGCTGCCCCGGGACGTCCGGCCCGCTGGACACGGCCGGCTTCGGCGCGGCCGACCCGCCGGGTTGGGGTTCGGCCGGCTGTTCGACGTCGGCTTCCTCGTCTCCCAGCCCGACTTCGGCCGCCCAGCTGGCCAGGCCGACGATCTCGGTACCGGGCAGCTTCGCGCCGACCGGGGTGCCGGGGTTGATGACGAACGACCACTGCGGGTCCGGCCAGCGGCGGATCAGCTGGACGAACTTCACTTCGACGGTCTCGACCGGGGTGTCGAAGTGATCGGCGATCCGCTCCGGCGAGGTGAACACCACGACGAACGTGCCGTCGGTGGCGGTCTCGGTCCGCCAGGTGAAGCCCTCGTCGCCGGGTCTGGACCCGGCGACGGACGATTCGGAGACGGGCAGCAGCACCTTGGCGAGCAGGAGGGTGGACAGGAACGAGTTGCTGCCGCCGCCGCCCGCCGCCGCGACCAGGTCCCGCTCCACGTCGTTGGCCGGCTCGAAGGCCGGACCGGACGGTGGCTCCTCGACCACCGGACCGGACGGTGGATCAACGTCTGGCTCGAACGCCGGACCGGACGCCGGCTCGAGGGCCGGACCGGACGCCGGCTCGAAGGCCGGACCGGACGCCGGCTCGAAGGCCGGCCCGACGACCGTGTCGCCGGCCGCACCGCGCTGTTCGGCCGCTGGTGGCGGGTCTTCAGTGGGCGGCGCGGGAGTCGGCACCCGGCGGGGCAGACCGCCGGCCGACAGCCCGGCGGTCGCACCGGCCGGGGAGCGGGTCGAACCGTACGGTGGCGGCGAGCCGGGCGGCACCGGACTGGCGGTCGGCGGCGCCGGGTCGACGGCCGCGTTGTCCGGGTGCGGCCACTGACCTTCCGGAGCCGGAGCGGTCGGCGCCGGAGCGGCCGGTGCCGGCGGTGGGCTGGCAGCGGCGGTAGCTTCGGCGGCGTACCGGGTGGGATGCCGGCCGTGGTCCGGCAGTAGAGCGGGCCCACCGTCAACAGGCCCACCGTCGACCGGCCCGGCACCGCCGGGATGGCCGGCCGGTCCGGGGACGGTGGCGGTCGCGCGGGCTCGGGCGGCGGCATCGGCGCGACCCTCGGACTGGCCGCCGCGATTCGGCAGTCGCGCGTCTCCGCGGGCCAGCTGGGCGACGAACCAGGCCGGCAGCCAGCCTTCGATCGGCAGACCCGGGTTGACCGCCAGCCACCACTCCAGGTTCGGCCAGGTGGCGGCCAATTCCGCAAACGTCACCCGACGGGCGGAACTGCCGCTGTCACCAAGGCAGGCGTGCAGGGTGACCGGCGAAGTGAACGCGAGAACGTGGGTCCGCCCGTTCGTCGTCCAGGTGCCCCAGCCCATCGGGGCCTGGCCGGCCAGGGCCTGAGCCGAAACCGGGAGCAGCAACTCGGTGCCGGCAAGCAGTTGGAAGTAGAGCTCCTGGTCCTGACGGAGCAGGGCGTCACGCATCGCGGCCTCGATCTCGGTGGCCGGTTGCCAATCGGTCACGGCCGACCCCCCTTTCCACCGGACAGGCCACACGCGTCCGGTACAACCTACAAGGTGGTGCCACGATCACAACGGCCGGCGGACGCCTTGCAGATCAACTGATGTGAGAAAACACTTCGCGTAGTCGAGAGAACACCGTTCGACTCATCGGAACAGGTCCGCGTTGCGCCGTTCGGTGCTCAGATAGTCGGCGGCCGACTCGTCGACGGCGACCTTGATCTCCCGCAGCAGGGCCTGGAGATTCTGCGCCGCGCCGCGCCACCGGGCCTGCCGTTGCTCGTACGCCTGACGGGCCGCACCCTCCCAGGTCGCTACCAGTGGCGCAGCCTCCCGTTCCACCTGGTGCAACTGCGACCCGAGAGTACGCAGCGCCTGCCCGATATCGGCGCTGGCCTGTTGCAGCGCTCGGAAATCCACCACCAGCTCGCCGTCGGCCAACTGGTCACCTCCTCCGTGTCGTGCCATCGTGCCGCCCGCCAGGCAGCGCCCCGGAGCAGCCGGCCGGCGGCCAGTCCGTCTCAGAGCGGCAGCTCGATCCGTCGCCCCGCCCGGGTCACCCGGTCCGCCGCCGCAGCGTCAGTCGCCTGGTACTGCGTCCCGGCGGTACGGATCGCTCCCGCCGTCTCGCGCAACGCCCGGTGCAACACCGCCTGCTCCCTGGCCCACCCGGCTGTGACCTGCTCGAAGGATCGGCCACCGGCACCGCGCCAGGCGTGCTGAAGCACCTCCAAACGCTGCAGCAGACCGCGCAGCATCACGTCGAGCTCCTCGTCGACCTGGTCGAAACGGCTGGCCGCCCGCTGCATGATCGCCAACTCGGCTTGCGTCTGCGACACGCTGTGGCCCCTCTCGGTCCCGGTCCGCTGACGGCGGTGAACGTCACCTCGCCGACCGTAGTCGGGTCGACCCGCCGCCGCAGCCCCACCTCGTCCGCTGTGGATAACGGCTCGGTTGCGGTGGCACCGGCGACGAATCAGCCAGCGAGCGGCTGAACCGGGGAGACGGTCAGCAGGGTCGACCAACCGTCGCGCCGGGTACCGGTAGGACTGCAACTGGTGGGACTGCAACTGGTCCTGCCGGGACGTCGACGGCGCATCTGCGGGACCGATGGGCCGCAACCGGCGGTCGGCATGGCAGGATTCCCGGATGGGTTTTCTCAAAAGCCTCCTCATCCGCCTGGGTAGTACGGCGTTGGCGTTCTGGCTGGCCACCCTGATCATTCCGGGCATCACGTTGCAGACCGACGCGATCGGCGAGGCGATCGTCACGCTGCTGCTCGTGTCGGTCATCTTCGGCGTGGTGAACGCGGTGCTGCAGCCGATCGTCAAGACCGTCGGGTGTGGCCTGTACCTGCTGACCCTCGGGCTGATCGCGGTGGTCGTCAACGGACTGCTGTTCCTGTTGACCGGATTCATCGCCGGACAGCTCGACCTGCCGTTCGAGGTGGATGGTTTCTGGCCGGCCGCCGTGCTCGGGGCGCTGCTGGTCGGGGTGGTCACCTGGCTGCTGGGTCTGGTCCTGGACCGGGACTGACCGGCCAACCAGGCCGGACCGGGACCGGCCGGCAACCGACCAGGTCAGCCGATCTGGTATGCCAGGATCGCCGCGCCGTCGGAACGGACCAGTTCGAGCCGTTCCAGTTGGTCGTGCTCGAACCGGGTCGCCCCGGTGAAGACGATCTCGGCTCCGGGACTGACCGCCCACGAGCCGACCTGCTGCTTGGCCCCGTTCCGGTCGTAGGCGACCAGCTCGAAATCCATCGGTCGGCCGTCCGGGTTGGTCGGCTCCCACCAGCAGCGCATGGTGACCTCGGTGCCATTGGCCGCCGCCTGCAGACCCACCTCGGCGTGAATCGGCAACTGCGAGGCCACCGGCTGCATCGCGACGAGCTGGGAGCCGGGCGTGGTCTCCGGCGTACCGCCGGCCCCCACCCAGCCGACCCCGAAGCCGACCACGATCGCGAGACCGGCGGCGGCCAGCGCCGCCCCGGCGGTCTGCCACCGGCGCATCCGCCGGCCCCGGCGGCGGGCCCGGCCCGCCGCGTCGACCAAGGTTGCCAACCGGGGCTCGGTCGACGGCGGGTCGCTGATCTGCTCGAAGCCGGCTGGATCCAGCCGGCCGAGCAGTCCGGGCAGCACCGCGATGTCGGCGACTGCCTGCCGGCAGCTCGGGCAGCCGGCGAGGTGATGCTCGTACGCCGCTCGCTCCGCAGGTGACAGGGCACCCAGGACGTACGCGCCGTCGTCGTGCGCGTAGTCACACCTCACTGGGTCACCCCCATCTCCTCCAGCACCAGCCGCAACGAGCGCAGTGCGTAATGTGTCCGTGACTTCACGGTACCTGGCGGAACACCGAGCCTGGCCGCCGCCTCGGATACCGAACGCCCCCGGTAGAAGCACTCGATCAGCACTTCCCGGTGTGGTTGGGAGAGCCGGCCGAGGGCTTCGGCGACGGTCCACGCCTCCACGGCACGGTCCGCCTCGTCCACCGCTGGTGGTGGTTCCGGCAGTTCGTCGGTGACCACCTCACCGACCCGGACACTGCGTCGACGCCAGGCGTCGATCGCGAGGTTCCGGGCCGTGGTGAACAGCCAGGCCCGTACGGATCCCCGCTCCGGGTCCAGCGACTCGGGATGTCGCCAGGCCCGCAGCAGCGTCTCCTGGACCAGGTCCTCGGCTCGCTGCCGGTCGCCACCGGCCAGCCGCAGCGCATGCGCGAAGAGCGCGTCACCGTGCTCTTCGTGCAACGCGCGCATCAGTTGTGAATCCTGGTCGGTCAAGAGGCGCCCTTCCCTTCCGCCTCATGACACGTAGCCGCCGGCCGGGCGGTTCAAGGTCCTGGAGAAACTGTTCAGCTGCCCGGATGCTCCGGGCCGGTCATCGCCTCGGCGACCGCCCGGGCGGCGGTGAGCAGCTTCGCGCGGACCACCCGGGCCGAGGTCATCATCTCGGCCGCCGGCAACGCGCAGGCGATCGCCACCCGCCGCTCGACGTCCTTGTCCGCGTTGACCATCACCGCGGCGCAGGCGAGGCCCTGCCGGTACTGGCCGATCTCCAGGTGCATGCCGCGCCGGTCGCCGACCGCGAGATCGGCTTCGAAGCCCTCGATGGTGGTGATGGTGGCCGAGGTGAACGGCCGCATGCCGAACTCTTTGAGGTAGCGGAACCGCTGATCGGGGGTGAGGGTGGCGAGCAGCGCCTTGCCCAGCGCGGTGGCGTGCGCCCCCTCGTCGAACCCGGGCACCAGGTCCTCCAGGTACGGCGAGCGCAGCCCGTCGGCCGACGCGGTCACCGCCACCTGGGACCCGACGAAGCGGCCGAGGTAGTGGCTGTAGCCGGTCTCCGCCGCTGCGCGGCGCAGCGCCTCACCGACCGCTGGCGGGCCGCGGAACGCGGCGACCAGTTCGCGGTAGCGGTCCGCCACCTCGAGGCCGACGATGTAGGTGCCGTCCTCGCGACGGATCACGTAGCCCTCGTACGCCAGGGTGCGCACCAGGTGGTACGTGGTCGCCACGGTCAGCTCGCAGCGCCGGGCAATCTGTTTGACGGTCAGTCCGCGCGGGGCACGTCCGACCGCTTCGAGCACACGCAGTGCCCGTGAAACGCTCCGGATGAGGTCCGAAGGTTCCGCCAAGGGGTCGCGCACAACCACCTCCGCCGCCGGGGACTTACACCATATGAAAAGACAGCCGCCTGTGGAATGCCCTTTCGAATCAGGGGCACCAGGTGGCGACTATCGGTGTGGCGCCCGACACGTACGGTTCATGCTATTGGCTAACGCGACATCATCGCAAATGGCGGTGCCGTTCGTCGCCCTCGTACCGTCGCCGGCCGGCGGAAATCCGCCCGGGCGACCGGACCGGACCAGGACCGGACCCCGGCCACCCGGCTAGTTCGTCCGGTCGGCGATGAAGTCGCACAGCGACTGCATCGCCTGCCGCGCCGGGCCGGGTGGCAGCGGCGCGAGCCGGGACCGGGCCTCCTCGGCGTAGCCGCGCACCGTCTCCCGGGCCCGCTTCAGCGCCGGTGACTCGCGCAGCAGACCCAGCGCCTCGGCGTGCAGGTCGTCGTCGGTGACCGGACCGGCGGCCAGGATCTCCCGCAACCGTCGGGAGGCGGCGTCACCGTCATCCGAGCCAAGCGCGTAGAGCACCGGAAGCGTATGCACCCCTTCGCGCAGGTCGGTGCCGGGTGTCTTGCCCGACTGGGCGGAGTCCGACGCGATGTCGAGCAGATCGTCGGATAGCTGGAACGCCACCCCGATGGTCTCGCCGTACCCGGCCAGGGCCTCGACGTGCTCTGCGGGCGCGCCGCCGAACATCCCGCCGAACCGTGCGGACGTCGCGATCAACGACCCGGTCTTGTCCCCGATCACCTGCAGGTAGTGGTCGACCGAAGGCTCGCCGCCATGCGGGCCGACCGTCTCGGCGATCTGGCCGTGCACCAGCCGGGCGAACGTGCGGGCCTGCAGCCGTACCGCCTCGATACCGAGATCCGCTGCGAGGTCGGCGGCCCGGGCGAACAGGTAGTCCCCGACCAGGATCGCCACCGAGTTGGTCCACCGCGAGTTGGCGCTCGGTGCGCCGCGACGCACCGGCGCCTCATCCATCACGTCGTCGTGGTAGAGCGTCGCCAGATGGGTCAGCTCCATCACCACCGCCGCCGGCACCACCAGCGGTGCCGCCGGGTCGCCGAAGTGCGCACCGAGCGCCACCAGCAACGGGCGAAACCGCTTGCCGCCGGCCTCGACCAGATGGCGGGCCGCCTCGGTGACGAACGGGTCGGCGCTGAACACGCTGTCGCGCAGCTCGGCCTCGACGTCGGCCAGGATCCCGGCGATGGACGCCTGCAGCTGCGGGTCGACGATGTCGATCCCGATCGAGGTCACCGCTCCCGCGCCAGACGCGAAGGAGCTGCCGTCAGCCGTCCTCACCACACCCCCAACCATGCCACAGCGGCGGTGGCGGCCCAGGTTGGGGGCGGGTGAGGTGGTTCATCGAACAAACTCGGCGGCGTTGCTGGTCAGATCCAGCAGCGCTCCCGGTGCGACCCCGAGCAGCAGAGTGGCCAGTACCCCGATCATCAACGCCGCCGAGGTCAGCGCACCGGGGATCACCACCGTCGGGGTGGCGTCGCTCGGCTCGCTCAACCACATCATCACCACCACCCGCAGGTACGGGAAGGCGAGGATCATGCTGGTCACCACACCGGCGATCACCAGCCAGATCTGGCCGTCCCCGACCGCCGCCCCGAAGACGGCGAACTTGCTGGTGAAACCGCTGGTCAACGGGATGCCCGCGAACGCCAGCAGGATGAAGGTGAAGATGCCGGCGAACACCGGGGACCGCCGGCCCAGCCCCGCCCAGCGGGACAGGTGGGTGGCCTCGCCGTCGGCGTCGCGGACCAGGGTGACCACCGCGAACGCGGCGAGCACGATGAAGCCGTACGCCACCAGGTAGAACATCGTGCTGGCCAGGCCCTCGGCGGACAGCGACAGCACACCGACCAGCAGGTATCCGGCGTTGGCCACCGACGAGTACGCCAGCAGCCGCTTGATGTCGGTCTGGGTGACCGCCAGGATCGCCCCGACCAGCATGGTCAGGATGGCGACCGTGCCCAGCACCGGGGTGAAGTCCCAGGCGGCCCCGTAGAAGGCGACGTGCAGCACCCGCAGCAGCGCGCCGAACGCGGCGACCTTGGTGCAGGCGGCCATGAAGCCGGTCACCGGCGTCGGTGCCCCCTGGTAGACGTCCGGGGCCCAGACGTGGAACGGGGCGGCGGTCGCCTTGAACAGCAGGCCGACCGAGATCAGCGCGATGCCGGCGAACAACAGCACCGGGCTGGACTGCGAGGTCTCCACCGCCGCCCGGATGGTGGCGAAGTCGACCCCGGGCCCGGTCGGGCTGTCCACCCCGGAGGTGAAGCCGTAGGTCAGCGCCAGCCCGAACAGGAAGAACGCCGACGAGTAGGCGCCCAGCATGAAGTACTTGAGAGCCGCCTCCTGGCTGAGCAGCCGCCGCCGCCGGGCCAGCGCGCAGAGCAGGTACAGCGGCAGCGAGAACGCCTCCAGGGCGATGAACATGGTCAGCAGGTCGTTGGCCGCGACGAACAGCAGCATGCCGGCGAGGGCGAACAGCGCCAACGGGTAGACCTCGGTCGCACCGGACCGGCCGGCCGCCTGCTTGCGGTCCTCGGCCGAGTTGACCACGATCGCCGCCTGGGCGACGAAGGCGCCGCCGGTCTCCAGCGACCGCTCACCGATCAGCAGCATCGCCATCACGCCGAGCACCAGGATCGCGCCCTGCAGGAACAGCGTGGGGCCGTCGACCGCGATCGCCTCACCGGCCGTCACCGTCCGGGTGCTGCCCTGCAGGACCACCGCGACCAGCGCGCCGACCATGCTGGCCAGGGCCAGCACCAGTTGCACCGGGTTGCGCAGTGAGCGGGGCACGAACGCCTCGACGAGGACGCCGATCATCGCCGCGCCGAACAGGATCAGCATCGGCGAGATAGCCGCGTAGTCGATCGCGGGGGATGAGAACTCGCTCACCGGGCCGCCTCCTGGATTACGCCCTCGGTCGGGGCGGGGTCGGACGTGCCGACGTCATCGAACAACGTCGCCTCGATGGCCGGGTTGATGACGTCGGTCAACGGCTTCGGGTAGAAGCCGAACAGCAGGATCAGGGCGATCAGCGGAGCCACCACGACCTTCTCCCGCAGGGTGATGTCGCGCTTCATGCCGTCGACCGTGGTCAGCGCCGGGTTCAACGTGCCCTGGGTGGTGCGCTGCACCATCCACAGCACGTACGCCGCAGCCAGAATGATGCCGAGGGTGGCGATCACCGCGACCGGTTTGTTCACCGAGAAGGTGCCGATCAGCACCAGGAACTCGGAGATGAACGGCGCGGTGCCGGGCAGCGCCAGCGACGCCAGACCGGCGAAGAAGAACACCCCGGCGAGCACCGGGACCATCTTGCCGGCCCCGCCGAAGTCGCTGATCAGTGCGGAGCCGCGCCGGGCCACGAACATCCCGACGACCAGGAAGAGCAGGCCGGTGGCGAGCCCGTGGTTGACCATGTAGAGCACCGCGCCGGTGCCGGCCTGGGTGGTGAACGCGAAGATGCCGACCCCGATGAAACCGAAGTGTGAGATCGAGGTGTACGACACCAGCCGCTTCAGGTCGTTCTGGCCGACCGCCAGCAGGGCCGCGTAGATGATGCCGATCACGGCCAGGGCCAGCGCCCACGGGGCGAACCACTGCGACGCCTCCGGGAACAGCCCCAGGCAGTAGCGCAGGATGCCGAACGTACCGACCTTGTCCATCACGCCGACCAGCAGCGCGGCCGATCCGGCCGGCGCGGCACCACCGGCGTCCGGCAGCCAGGTGTGGAACGGGAAGAACGGCGCCTTGATCGCGAACGCCACGAAGAAGCCGAGGAACAGCCAGCGTTCCACGCCGGTGGACATGTCGATCTCGCTGAGCGCCTGCCAGTCGAAGGTCTGCCCGCCGACCACCCACAGCCCGATCACCGCGGCCAGCATGAACAGACCGCCGACCAGCGAGTAGAGGAAGAACTTCACCGCCGCGTACTGCCGCTGGTGGCCGCCGTAGCTGCCGATCAGGAAGTACATCGGCACCAGCATGACCTCGAAGAACACGTAGAACAGGAAGATGTCGGCGGCGGCGAAGACGCCGATCATCGTGCCTTCGAGCAGCAGCAGCAGACCGAAGTAGACCGGCACCGACCGCTTCGACGCCTCCGCGTCGTGCCAGGAGGCGAGGATCACCAACGGCACCAGCACCGCGATCAGCATCAGCATGACCAGCGCGATGCCATCGGCCGCGAAGGTGAAGTTCACCCCCCAGTTGGGGATCCACGGGTACGACTCACGGAACTGGAACCGGTCGCCGCCGACGGTGAAGGCGAACCACATCACCAGTGACAACACCAGCACCGCCACCGACCAGCCGAGCGCCAGCCACTTGGCCAGCTCCCCCTGACGACGCGGGACGAGCGCCACCACGAGCGCGCCGACCAGCGGCGCCACGGTCAGCACCGAGAGGAACGGAAAGTCGTTCACGCCAGCCATCCCATCTGCAGGGCGAGGAACGCCGCGACCACCACGAAGGCACCGGCGAGCACGGACATCGCGTACGAGCGCACGAAGCCGGTCTGCAGCCGCCGCAGCCGCCCGGAGCTGCCACCGATCACGGCGGCGAGGCCGTTGACCAGGCCGTCGACTCCCCGGTTGTCGAGGAAGACCAGCGCCCGGGTGAGGAAGATGCCCGGCTTTTCGAAGACCACCCGGTTGAACGCGTCGGTGTAGAGGTTGTGCCGGGCGGCGGTGACCAGCACCCCGGCCGGCTGCTCCTGCTCGGCGGTGCCGTTGCGGAACAGCAGCCAGCCGAGCAGCGCGCCGAGCACGGTGATCACCAACGCCAGGATGGTGACCACACCGTGCGACAGCACCGCCTCGTGGTGGCCCTCCTCGGTGCCCAGCACCGGGGTCAGCCACTCGGGCACCGAGGTGGACATCAGCCAGCCGGCGGCCACCGACCCGACCGCCAGCAGGACCAGCGGCACCCACATCAGCGCCGGCGACTCGTGCGGGTGGTCGATGTCTTCGGTCCACCGCTTCGGGCCGTGGAAGGTGAGGATGAACAGCCGGGTCATGTAGAAGGCGGTCAGCCCGGCACCGAGCAGGGCGGCCCCGCCGAACAGCCAGGCGGTCCAGTCCTCCCGTTCGAAGGCCGCCGCGATGATCGGTTCCTTGGAGAAGTAGCCGGACAACGGCCAGATGCCGATGATCGCCAGCCAGGCCAACCCGAAGGTCGCCCAGGTGATCTTCATGTGCCGCCACAGGCCGCCGAACCGCCGGATGTCGGTCTGGTCCTTCATCCCGTGCATCACCGAGCCGGCACCGAGGAACAGCCCGGCCTTGAAGAAGCCGTGCGCCAGCAGGTGCACGATCGCCAGCGCGTACGCGCCGCCGCCCAGCCCGACCCCGAGGAACATGTAGCCGATCTGGGAGACCGTCGACCAGGCCAGCACCCGCTTGATGTCGTCCTTGGCGCAGCCGATGACCGCGCCGATCAGCAGGGTGAGCGCGCCGACGCTGACCACCACGGTCTGCAGGGTCGGGTTGGCCGAGAAGATCGGGTTGGATCGGGCGATCAGGTAGACGCCGGCGGTGACCATCGTCGCGGCGTGGATCAGCGCCGAGACCGGGGTCGGGCCCTCCATCGCGTCCGGCAACCACGCCTGCAGCGGGAACTGACCGGACTTGCCGGTCGCGCCGAGCAGCAGCAACAGGCCCATCGCCAGGATGGTGCCGGACGCCAGTGCCCCGGCACCGGTGAACACCGCCTCGAACTGGGTGGTGCCGAGCGTGGCGAACATCAGGAAGATCGCCAGCACCAGGCCGGCGTCGCCGACCCGGTTCATCAGGAACGCCTTCTTACCGGCGGTCGCCGCGGCCGGCAGGTGGTACCAGAACGAGATCAGCAGGTACGACGCCAGACCGACGCCCTCCCAGCCGAGGAACAGCATCACGTAGTTGTTGCCCAGCACCAGCACCAGCATCGCGGCGACGAACAGGTTGAAGTACGCGAAGAAGCGCCGTCGTCCCGGGTCGTGCGACATGTACTCGACCGCGTACACGTGGATCAGGAAACCCACGCCGGTGATCAGCAGCACGAAGACCGCCGACAGCGGGTCGAACAGCAGCCCGAAGTCCACCGACAGGCCACCGACCTCGATGAACTGCCACAGGCTCAGCTCGACCGCCCGGTTGTCCAGGTCGCGTAGCTGGAAGAAGTAGGTCAGGCCGAGGACGAAGATCGCCCCGACGCTGACCACCCCGAGCCAGTGTCCCCACTTGTCGGCGCGCTTGCCGAGCAGCAGCAGGATCGCCGCGCTGGCCAGCGGGATGGCCACCAGCAGCCACACGCTACTCAGCAGCCCCGTGGCCTGGGCGTACTCCACAGTCGATTCCACGTGTGGGCCCCTTTAGTACTTCAGCAGGTTGGCGTCGTCGACGCTCGCCGAGCGCCGAGTCCGGAAGATGGTCATGATGATGGCGAGCCCCACGACCACCTCGGCTGCCGCCACGACCATCACGAAGAAGGCGATGATCTGACCGTTGAGGTCACCGTTGATCCGGCTGAAGGTGACCAGCGCCAGGTTCGCGGAGTTGAGCATCAGTTCGATGCACATGAACAGCACGATCGCGTTGCGGCGGACCAGCACGCCGACCGCGCCGATGGTGAACAGCACCGCCGACAGGATCAGGTAGTTGTCCGGAGTCATTTGTCAGTCCCCTTCGGGGCGGCCTCGCTGGGCGAGAGTTCGCGCGTCGGCAGGATCGCCGGGATGCTCCGGTCGGTGAGCGTGCCGTCCGGCAGCCGGCCGGGGGTGGCGACCGAGGTGGAGGTGGCGTAGACACCCGGACCTGGCTTCGGGCCGGGGTAGTTGCCGGGGGCGAACCGGGCCCGCATCATCTCCGGTTGGCCGCGCCGCTGTTCCTTGCGCTTCTCGATGTGCGCGAGGATCAGCGCGCCGATCGCGGCGGTGGTCAGCAGGGCGGCGGTCACCTCGAACGCGACCAGGTAGCGGCCGAACAGCAGGGCGGCGATGCCCTGCACGTTGCCGTCCGCGTTGGCCTGCTCCAGGCCGACCGCCTGCACCCCGCCGAGGCCCCGGTACAGCCCGGTGCCGACCAGCGCGGCGAAGCCGACGCCGAGGGCGACCGCGGCGATCCGCTGCCCGCGCAGCGTCTCGATCAGCGAGTCGGAGGCGTCCCGGCCGACCAGCATCAGCACGAACAGGAAGAGCATCATGATCGCGCCGGTGTAGACGATGATCTGCACCAGGCCGATGAACGGCCCGCCCTGCACGACGTAGAACACGCCGAGGCAGAGCATGGTCAGCACCAGCCAGAGCGCGGAGTGCACCGCGTTGCGGGCCCACACCATGCCGATCGCGCCGAGCAGCGCGAGCGGAGCCAGGATCCAGAAGGTCACCGCCTCCCCGGTGGAGACCTCCGCTGCGAGCTCGGTCATGGCTTGCCCTCTCCCGTCGTCCCCGAGCCGTCCTGGGTGCCCTGCTCCGACCAGGGCGCCCGTTCGGCGCCCGCCGAGGTGCCCGGGTTGGTCAGCGCGCCGACGTAGTAGTCCTTCTCGCTGTCGCCCAACCGCATCGGGTGCGGCGGCTGCTCCATCCCCGGCAGCAGCGGCGCCAGCAGCTGCTCCTTGGTGAAGATCAGGTCCTGCCGGGAGTCGCGGGCCAGCTCGTACTCGTTGCTCATGGTCAACGAACGGGTCGGGCAGGCCTCGATGCACAGCCCGCAGAAGATGCACCGGGCGTAGTTGATCTGGTACGTGCTGGCGTACCGCTCACCCGGGGAGAACCGCTGCTCCTCGGTGTTGTCGCCGCCCTCGACGTAGATCGCGTCCGCCGGGCAGGCCCAGGCGCACAGCTCACAGCCGATGCACTTCTCCAGCCCGTCCGGGTGCCGGTTGAGGATGTGCCGGCCGTGGTAGCGCGGCGCGGACACCGGCGGCTTGAACGGGTAGTCGGTGGTGACCACCTTGCGGAACATGTGGGAGAAGGTGACCCCGAAGCCCTTGAACGTTCCCGTGATCGCGCCCACGTCACACCTCCTTGTCGTCGGTGGCGGGACCGACCTGGGCCGGCTCCCGTTCGGCTACCGCCCGCTTGGCCCGTGGGCTGGGCGGGACCTGCAGGTCCATCGGGGGCAGCGGGAAGCTGCCCGGTGGCCGGGAGTCGACCTGCTCCTGCAGGGTCGGCGCCGGCCGCTCCTTGCGCGTCGGCCAGAAGATCACCACGGCGAGCAGGATGGCGACCGGGATACCGATCGCGATCAGCCGGTCGTTGCGCTCCCAGCCGCTGGTCACCCGGATCCCGCCGAGGGCCAGGATCCAGGCCAGGTTGATCGGCAGCAGCACCTTCCAGCCGAACCGCATGAACTGGTCGTAGCGCAGCCGGGGCAGGGTGCCGCGGAGCCAGACGAAGACGAAGATCAGCGCGATCACCTTGCCCATGAACCAGAGCATCGGCCACCAGCCGCTGTTCGCCCCGTCCCAGATGCTGACCGGCCAGGGGGCCCGCCAGCCGCCGAGGAACAGCGTCACCGTCACCGCCGACATGGTCACCATGGCGACGTACTCGGAGAGCATGAACAGCGCGAACTTCAGCGAGCTGTACTCGGTCATGTAGCCGGCGACCAGCTCGGACTCCGCCTCGGGCAGGTCGAACGGCGCCCGGTTGGTCTCCGCCACCGCGGCGATGAAGAAGATGATGAAGCTGGGCAGCAGCAGGATCGCGTACCAGCCCGGGGCGTACAGGTCGAACCCGCCGATGGAGGTGAACAGGTCACCGCCGGACTGGGCGGCGACGATCCCGCTGGTCGACATGGTGCCGGCGGTCATGAAGACGCCGACCACCGACAACCCGAGCGCGATCTCGTACGAGATCACCTGCGCCGTCGAGCGCAGGCCACCGAGCAGCGGGTACGTCGACCCGGACGCCCAGCCGCCGAGCACCAGCCCGTACACGCCCATCGACGAGCAGGCCAGCAGCACCAGCACCGCCACCGGCACGTCGGTGACCTGCAGTGGGGTCTGGGTGCCGAAGATGCTCACCATCGGCCCGAACGGGATCACCGACAGCGCGGTGACCGCACAGATCACCGAGATCGTCGGGGCGAAGAAGTAGACCACCTTGTCCGACGCCTTGGGGAGGATGTCCTCCTTGAAGGCCATCTTCAGCCCGTCGGCCAGGGTCTGCAGCAGGCCGAACGGGCCGGCCTGGTTGGGGCCGGGGCGGACCTGCATCCGGCCGACCACCCGCCGCTCGAACCAGACCCCGAGCAGGGTGCCCAGCAGCCCGAAGACGAAGGCGAAGACCACCTTGATCAGGATCAGCCACCAGGGGTCCAACCCGAAGTCGGACAGCGTCGGTTCCTGTGCCAGTGGGTTCACCGCAGACCCCCTAGGTTCGGGTTCGTCGCGCCGTTGTGGCTGATCCGCCCGTTACCGTCCGATCCGGCGGCCGTGCCGTCCGAGCCGGTGGCGGCGCTGACCTTGACCAGTGCGCCGGAGACCGCGCCGAGGCTGCGGCGCACCGTCGAGCCGGGCGAGTTCGTCGGTAGCCAGACCACCCCGTCCGGCAGCAGATCGGTGACCGCCGCCGGCAGGGTGACCGCACCCCGGTCGGTGCCGACGGTGACCGGATCCCCGTCGGCCACCCCGAGCGCCCCGGCCAGCGACTTGGCCAGCCGGACCACCGGCGGCCGTGCGGTGCCGCCCAGGTAGGGGTCACCGTCGGTGAGGGTGCCGAGGTCGATCAGGTGGTGCCAGGTCGCCAGCACCGCCTCGCCGGCACCCGGGCTGGCCGGTGCCGTCGGGTCGACCAGCGGCAGCCCGGGACGCTGCGCCTTGGTGGCCGGCAGCGCGCCGAGCTCCCGGCGGATCAGGTTGACCTCGCCGGTGCCGAGTGCGACACCGAGCTGGGCGGCGAGCGCGTCGAGCACCCGGGAGTCGGCCATCGCGGTGGTGTTCAGCACCGCCTCGAAGGTGCGCAGCCGGCCCTCCCAGTCGAGGTAGCTGCCGGCCTTCTCCACCGCCGGCGCCACCGGCAGGACCACGTCCGCGCGGCGGGTCACCGCGCTGTGCCGGATCTCCAGGCTGACCAGGAACGGCACCGCGTCGAGGGCCTGCTCGGCGAGCCGCGGGTCGGCCAGGTCGGCCGGGTCGACCCCGGCGACGACCAGCGCGCCGATCTTGCCGGCGGCGGTCGCCGCGACGATCGCGTCGACGTCGCGGCCCGGCTCGGACGGGATGGTCCCGGCACCGATGTCCCAGGCCCCGGTCAGCTCCGCCCGGGCGGCCGCGTCGGCGACCGGACGGCCGCCGGGCAGCAGGTTCGGCAGGCAGCCGGCGTCGACCGCGCCCCGGTCGCCGGCCCGTCGTGGCACCCAGGCCAGCTTCGCGCCGGCCCGCTCGGCGACCGCGCCAGCGGTCGACAACCCGCCGGGTACGGTGGCCAGCCGCTCGCCGACGAACAGGATCGCGCCGGACCGGCCGAGCGCCTCGGCGACCGCGCGGTCCTCGGTGAGCAGCCGCGCCTCGTCGCCGGGCACGGTCGGCACCAACGTGGCGCCCAGCTTCTCCAGGCCCCGGCTCAGGTACGGGGCCAGGGCGATCACCCGCAGCCCTTTCTTGCTGTACGCCTTGCGCAGCCGCAGGAAGAGGATCGGGCACTCCTCCTCCGGCTCCAGCCCGGCGATCACCACCACCGGGGCCCGCTCGATGTCGGCGTAGGTGACGTCGGAGTTACCGGCCACCCGGGCGGCCAGGAAGTCGGCCTCCTCGGTGGAGCAGGCGGTACCGGTGACCGGTCGGGCCCGGAAGTCGATGTCGTTGGTGCGCAGCGCCACCCGGGCGAACTTGGCGTACGCGTAGGCGTCCTCGACGGTGAGCCGACCGCCGGTGAGCACCCCGACGCCGTACGCCCCGTCGCGGGCGTTGCGCAGCCCGTCGGCGGCGACCGCCAGGGCCTCGCTCCAGGACGCCTCCCGCAGCTCACCGGTGCCGGCGTCGCGGACCAGCGGGGTGGTGAGCCGGTCGGTGGCGGTGGCGTAGCGGAACCCCCACCGGCCCTTGTCGCAGTTCCACTCCTCGTTGACCGCCGGGTCGTCGCCGGCCAGCCGGCGCATCACCTTGCCGCGCCGGTGGTCGGTGCGCTGCGCGCAGCCGGCCGAGCAGTGCTCACAGACGCTCGGCGAGGAGACCAGGTCGAACGGGCGGGCCCGGAACCGGTACTGGGCACCGGTGAGCGCGCCGACCGGGCAGATCTGCACCGTGTTGCCGGAGAAGTAGGAGTTGAACGGCACGTCGCCGTCGCCCTCACCGTCCGGCGTCGGTTCGGCGCCGAACGCCTCGTCCCGGTAGACGTTGATCTGCTCGCCGGAGGAGCGGTCCATCAGGTCGATGAAGGCGTCACCGGCGATCTCCTCGGAGAACCGGGTGCAGCGCTGGCAGAGCACGCAGCGCTCGCGGTCCAGCAGCACCTGGGTGGAGATCTCGACGGGCTTCGGGTACTCCCGCTTGTGCTCGTGGAACCGGGAGTCCGGCCGGCCGGTGGACATCGCCTGGTTCTGCAGCGGGCACTCGCCGCCCTTGTCGCACATCGGGCAGTCGAGCGGGTGGTTGACCAGCAGCAGCTCCATGATCCCCTGCTGGGCCTTCTTGGCCACCTCGGAGGTGAGCTGGGTGCGGACCACCATGCCGTCGGCGACGGTCTGGGTGCAGGAGGCGACCGGCTTGCGCTGCCCCTCCACGTCGACCAGGCACTGCCGGCAGGCGCCGGCCGGGGCGAGCAGCGGGTGGTCGCAGAACCGGGGGATCTCGATGCCCAGCTTCTCGGCGACCCGGATCAACAGTGCGCCCTTGGGCGCGGTGACCTCGACGCCGTCGATGGTCAACGTCACCGTCTCGGTGGTCTTGGCTACCTCTGCCATTAGTGCGCACCTACCAATGCTTTCTCCGACAGCTTCGGTGCCGTGCGGCCCTCGATGTAGTCGAGGTAGTCCTGCTTGAAGTACTTCAGCGAGGACGTCACCGAGCTGGTCGCGCCGTCGCCGAGGCCGCAGAACGAGCGGCCGAGGATGTTGTCGCAGGTGTCGAGCAGGGTGTCCAGGTCCTCGTGGGTGCCCTGACCGGCGAGAATCCGCCGGAAGACCCGCACCATCCAGTAGTTGCCCTCCCGGCACGGGGTGCACTTGCCGCACGACTCGTGGTGGTAGAACTCCAGCCACCGGTAGGTGGCGTACACCGGACAGTCCTGGTCGGAGAAGATCTGGGTGGCGGTGGTGCCGAGGATCGAGCCGGCGCCGGCCACCCCTTCGAAGTCCAGCGGTACGTCCAGGTGCTCGGCGGTGAGCAGCGGGGTCGACGAACCGCCGGGCGTCCAGAACCGCAGCTCATGACCGGGCTGCATCCCGCCGGCCAGCTCGATCAGCTCGCGCAGGGTGATGCCCATCGAGCACTCGTACTGCCCCGGGTTGGCGATCCGGCCGGACAGCGAATAGATCATCGGGCCGGACGACTTCTCCGTACCCATGCTCTTCCACCAGGCGGCGCCACCGAGCACGATATACGGCACGCTGGAGATGGTGCCGACGTTGTTGACCACTGTCGGGCAGGCGTACAGGCCGTGGGTGGCCGGGAACGGCGGACGCAGCCGGGGCTGGCCACGGAACCCTTCGAGGGAGTCCAGCAGCGCCGTCTCCTCGCCGCAGATGTAGGCACCCGCCCCGCTGTGCACCACCAGGTCCAGGTCGAACCCGGAGCCGAGGATGTCCTTGCCGAGGTAGCCGGCCCGGTACGCCTCGTCGACCGCGTTGCGCAGCCGGCGGGCGGCGTGCACCGCCTCACCCCGGATGTAGATGTAGGCGCGGCTGGCCCGGATCGCGTACGAGGCGATGATGACGCCTTCGACCAGCGAGTGCGGGTCGTACATCATCAGCGGCAGGTCCTTGCAGGTGCCCGGCTCGCCCTCGTCGGCGTTGACCACCAGGTAGTGCGGCTTGCCGTCGCCCTGTGGGATGAACCCCCACTTGAGGCCGGTGGGGAAGCCGGCCCCGCCCCGGCCGCGCAGCCCGGAGTCCTTGATCAGCTTGATCAGGTCGTCCGGGTGCACCGGGTCGGCGTCGCGGCCCCGGCCGTCCGGCGTACCGGTCAGCACCTTGCGCAGCGCGGCGTAGCCGTCGAGCTGCTGGTAGACGTCGATCTTCCAGGCGTCCGGTGACAACCAGCGCTTGGTCAGCACCGGGGTCAGCTTCTGCAGGGTTTCCGGTCGCGGCTGGGTCATCGGGTGCCCTCCTCGCTGCGCGCGTCCCGCAGCGACCCGCGCTGTGGCTGCGAGTTGTCGCCGGCCGGTTTGGCGTCACCGGCGGGCGGGTTGGCGGCGGCGCCGGCCGACTCGGCGGCCTCGGCGTCGCTGTCCGGCTCGGCCCGGTCGGTCGGCACCGTGGTGCCGGGGGCGTCCGGGGCCGGGGTCTTCGCGTCCGGGGCGCGGGTCTCGGCGGCCCGGATCTCCGGCGACTTGGCCTGTGGTGCCTTGACGTCCGGGGCGGTGCTGCCGGTCGCCGCCGGTGCCGGCCGGCTGGGTGCCGGAGCAGGGGCAGGGGCGTCGCCGCTGATCGGCGTGTTCGGGTCGAAGCCGGCGACCGAGACGCCGTGCTGCTGGGCCAGCCGCAGGCCGCGCAGCGTGGGGTCGCCGGCCGGTCCGTCGGCGACCGCGCCCTCGCGGGTGTCGGAGAAGCCGGCCAGCTGCAGCGACATCTCCTTCAGCGTGCACAGCCGGGCACCCCGGGTGGGTGCCGGGCGGCCGCCGGCGCGCAACTCCTCGACGACGCCGAGCGCGACGTCCGGGTCGACCTTGTCGAAGAAGTCGTAGTTGACCGTCATCACCGGGCCGTAGTCGCAGGCGGCCAGGCACTCGGCGTGCTCCAGGGTGATGGTGCCGTCGGCGGTGGTCTCCTCGTGCCCGACACCGAGGTGCTCGCTGAGCGCGTCGTAGACCCGCTGGCCGCCGAGCACGTCGCACATCGTGTTGGTGCAGACGCTGACCAGCCAGTCACCGGTGGGCCGGCGCTTGTACATGGTGTAGAAGGTGGCGACCGCGCTGACCTGGGCCTTGTTGATGCCCAGCGCTTCGGCGCAGAACTCGACGCCGGCCGGCGAGACGTAGCCCTCCTCGGACTGCACCAGGTGCAGCAGCGGCAGCAGTGCCGACCGGGAGCGGTCCGCCGGGTAGCGGGCGATGATCTCCCGGGCCCGGTCGTGCGTTTCCTGACTGAAGCCCATCAGCGGTCACACCCACCCATCACGGGGTCCAACGAGGCGCCCCCGGCGATCACGTCGGCGAGCAGCCCGCCCTCGGCCATGGCCGGGATCGCCTGGAGGTTCACGAAGCTCGGTTCGCGGTAGTGCACCCGGTACGGCCTGGTCCCGCCGTCGGAGACGGCGTGCACGCCCAACTCGCCGCGGGGTGACTCGATGCCGACGTACACCTGGCCGGGCGGCACCCGGAAGCCCTCGGTCACCAGCTTGAAGTGGTGGATCAGCGACTCCATCGACTGACCCATGATCTTGGCGACGTGCTCCAGCGAGTTGCCCATGCCGTCCACGCCGATGGCCAACTGCGCCGGCCAGGCGATCTTCTTGTCGGCGACCATGATCGGACCGGGCTTCAGCCGGTCCAACGCCTGCTCGATGATCTTCAGCGACTCGCGCATCTCGGCCATCCGAACCAGGTAACGGCCCCAGACGTCGGCGGTCGGCGTGGTCGGCACGTCGAACTCGTAGTCCTCGTAGCCGCAGTACGGCATGGTCTTGCGCAGGTCCCAGGCCAGACCGGCGGAGCGCAGTACCGGCCCGGTGACGCCCAGCGCGAGGCAGCCGGTGACGTCGAGCACCGCGACGTTCTGCGTCCGCTCCAGCCAGATCGGCTGCCCGGAGAGCAGGTCCTCGTACTCCTTGAGCCGCTTCGGCATCACCTTGAGGAACTCGCGGATCTTGGCGATCGCCTCGTCCGGCACGTCCTGGGCGACCCCGCCGGGCCGCACGTAGGCCATGTTCATCCGCAGCCCGGAGACCAGCTCGAAGATCTCCAGGATGTACTCGCGCTCCCGGAAGCAGTACAGCATGATCGAGATCGCGCCGAGCTCCAGGCCGGTGGTGCCCAGCCAGATCAGGTGCGAAGAGATCCGGTTGAGCTCCATCATCAGCACCCGGATGGTGTTCGCCCGCTCGGTGATGTCGTCGGTGATCCCGAGCAGCTTCTCCACCGCCAGGCTGTACGCCGTCTCGTTGAAGATCGGCGCCAGGTAGTCCATCCGGGTGACGAACGTGGTGCCCTGCACCCAGTTGCGGTACTCGAGGTTCTTCTCGATCCCGGTGTGCAGGTAGCCGACGACCGTCCGGGCCTCCCGGACGGTCTCCCCCTCGAGCTCCAGCACCAGCCGCAGCACCCCGTGGGTGGACGGGTGCTGCGGCCCCATGTTGACGATGATCCGCTCGTCGGTGAGCGGGTCCGTACCGCCGACCACGGTGTCCCAGTCGCCACCGGTGACGGTGAAGACCTTGCCCTCGTCGGTCTCGCGTTCGGTTGCGTATCCGGCCGTCATTGGTAGCTCCTCCGCTTGTCCGGCGGTGGGATCTCGGCGCCCTTGTACTCCACCGGGACGCCGCCCAGCGGGTAGTCCTTGCGCTGCGGGTGGCCCTCCCAGTCGTCCGGCATCAGGATCCGGGTCAGCGCCGGGTGGCCGTCGAAGACGACGCCGAACATGTCGTACGTCTCCCGTTCCTGCCAGTCGGCGGTCGGGTAGACGGCGGTGACGCTCGGCAGGTGCGGATCCTCGGCGGTGACCGCCGCCTCCAGCCGGACCCGACGCCGGTAGGTCATCGAGGTCAGCTGGTAGACGACGTGCAGCCGGCGCTCATCGGCACCCAGGTAGTCCGCCCCGGACACCGAGGAGCAGAGCTCGAAGCGCAGCGCCTCGTCGTCGCGCATCACCCGGCAGACCTCGGCGATCCGCTCCGGCTTGATGTGCAGGGTCAGCTCACCCCGGTCGACCACGACCTTCTCGATCGCGTCGGCGAAGGCCGGGTAGGCCTCCTCCAGCGCGTCGCACACCTCGTCGAAGTAGCCGCCGTACGGCCGCTCGGCGCCGGCCACGCTGGACCGGCGGCGGACCAGGCCGCCGAAGCCGGACGTGTCGCCGGAGCCCTGGATGCCGAACATTCCCCGGCCGGCCCCGCTGGCCGGCGGGAACTCGGCCGGCGCGCCGCTGGTCGCCCCGACCGGCGGGGCGGCGGCGGGTACGCCACCGCCCGGCTGCTCACTGGGCGCGTTGGTCGGCCCGGTCACTGGATCGTCCTTTCGCTGGTCAACGCGGGAATCACTTCAGCCGCTCCCGGGCGTGCAGGTGGTTCTGGGCCTTCATCCAGTTCTCGATCCGCAGCTGCTCCTCGCGGCCTTCCCGGACGGCCTGCTCCCACTCGGCCCGGCGGGCCTTGTCGGAGCGGTACGACGACGGCATCGCCCCGGGCGCGACCACCGGCACGTCACCGCGGGCCCGGCGGGCCTCCAGCATCTTGCGGCCGTTCGGGCCGAGCGGCTCGTGGCCGATCTTCTCGCGCAGCTTGAGAACCGCGTCGATGAGCATCTCCGGACGGGGCGGGCAGCCGGGCAGGTACATGTCGACCGGCACCACGTGGTCCACGCCCTGCACGATGGCGTAGTTGTTGAACATGCCGCCGCTGGAGGCGCAGACCCCCATCGACAACACCCAGCGGGGTTCGGCCATCTGGTCGTAGATCTGCCGCAGCACCGGGGCCATCTTCTGGCTGACCCGGCCGGCGACGATCATCAGGTCGGCCTGCCGGGGCGAGGCCCGGAACACCTCCATGCCCCAGCGACCCATGTCGTAGTGCGGGGCACCGGCCGCCATCATCTCGATCGCGCAGCAGGCCAGGCCGAAGGTCGCCCCCCAGACGGAGGTCTTGCGGGACCAGTTGACCAGCTTCTCCACCGAGGTGAGCAGTACGCCGGCGGGGAGTTTCTCCTCGATTCCCATGGTTCCTCCGTCAGTCCCAGTCGAGCCCGCCGCGCCGCCACTCGTACACATAGGCGACCGAGACGGCGACGATGAACAGCGAGACCGCGACGTAGCCGAACGCGCCGAGCGGGTCCAGCGAGACCGCCCACGGGATCAGGAAGATGATCTCGATGTCGAAGATGATGAACATCATCGCGGTCAGATAGAACTTGATCGGGATCCGACCGCCGCCGACCGGCTCCGGGCTGGGCTCGATCCCACACTCGTACGCTTCGAGCTTGGCCCGGTTGTAGCGCAGCGGCCCGGCCAGCCGGGCGGCCGCCACCGAGAACAGCGCGAAGGCCGAGGCGAGGGCGAAGACCCCGACGATGGGTATGTAAGGCGAGAGCGACATGGGCTTCTCCTGCTCGTCCTTCCCTGCCCGCGGTCAGTTTCCAGCGATCTGTGATGTCTCCCGCCGGGACCGGGCGTCGTTGCCCCATCCTGGCGACTACTGCGGTGGGCCGACGGCCCGGGGTGCTGCCGGCGGCGTCACACGGCCGGAGCCACCTTGGTCATCGCGTTGATCATCCGGTCCATCGCGTCCCCGCCACGCGGATCGGTCAGGTTCGCCAGCAGCTTCAGCACGAACCGCATCAGTGTCGGATGCGGCATGCCGTGCTTGGTAGCGATTCGCATGATTTGTGGGTTGCCGATCATCTTCACGAAGATGTTCCCGAGCCGGTAGTAGCCGCCGTAGCGGGCCTTCAGCTCGTTCGGGTAGTGCGCCAGCGCCCGCTCCCGGTCGGCGCCGGCTGGCCGGGCCAACGCCTGCACCGCCACCTCGGCGGCCAGCTCACCGGACTCCATCGCGTACGCGATGCCTTCACCGTTGAACGGGTTGACCATACCGCCGGAGTCACCGACCAGCAGGACTCCCCGGGTGTAGTGCGGGACCCGGTTGAAGCCCATCGGCAGGGCCGCGCCGAGGATCGGGCCGTCGGCGTTGGCCTCGTCGGCCAGCCCCCAGTCCGGTGGCGTGCTGCCCAGCCAGTCGGTCAGCATCCGCCGGTAGTTGGTCTTACCGAAGGCGCTGGACGAGTTGAGCACGCCCAGGCCGACGTTGACCCGGCCGTCGCCCATGCCGAAGATCCAGCCGTAGCCGGGCAGCAGCTTTTCGCCGCCCTCCCGGCTGCGCAGCTCCAGCCAGGACTCCAGGTACTCGTCCCGGTGCCGCACCGGCGACCGGTAGTACCGCCGGACCGCGACCCCGATCGGCCGGTCCTCGCGCTTGGCCAGCCCCATGGCGAGCGGGAACCGGCCGGAGACCCCGTCGGCGGCGACGATCAACGGGGCATGGAAGGTGGCCGGCTGCTTGTCCGGGCCGACCTCGGCGGTCACGCCGATCGCCCGCCCGGTGTCGTCCAGCACCGGGGCCACCACGTTGGTGCCGGTGTGCAGCACCGCCCCCGCCTCGACCGCCTGTCTGGCCAGCAGATCGTCGAAGTCCAGTCGGGTCCGGACCAGTCCGTAGTTGGGGAAGCTGGCCAGGTCGGGCCAGTCGAGCTCCAGCCGGATGCCGCCGCCGATCACCCGCAGGCCGCGGTTGTGCAGCCAGCCGGCCTCGGGCGAGGTGTCGACACCCAGCTTGATCAACTGCTTGACGGCGCGCGGCGTGAGCCCGTCACCGCAGACCTTCTCCCGGGGGAAGGTGGTCTTCTCCAGCAGGAGCACCCGTACGCCGTGCCGGGCGAGGTGGAAGGCGGTCGCGGAACCGCCAGGGCCCGCCCCGACGACGATCACATCGGCTTCGGTCTCGCTCACAGCCACCTCCCGTTCGCCTCCCAGTCGCTCGTGAAATGCTTCACAAGCCGTCTCGCAGGTGAGTCTAGAACCGTTAACAGGGCGGCAATCGGTTAGGCGACCCTAACCCTGCGAGGTAGCGACCTCGGCGGGTGACCGACGACCCGAAATCACCCATCGACGGACACCGAGGAGTGACCGACCCGTCGCCCGAGCACCCGGATCCGGCGTACGGCAGCACGGCGCTACTTCCAGGTGGCATGGCCTTACTTCCAGGTGGCACGGCGCTACCGCCGGGTGGCGCGGTGCAGCGCCACGATGCCACCGGTGAGATTGCGCCACTGCGCCGACCGCCACCCAGCCGCCGTGATCCGCCCGGCGAGCGCCGCCTGGTCCGGCCACTGCCGGATGGACTCGGCCAGATAGACGTACGCGTCCGGGTTGCTCGCCACCGCACGGGCCACCGCCGGCAACGACCGCATCAGATAGGACAGGTAGAGCGTCCGGAAGGCGGGACTGGTCGGCTGACTGAACTCGCACACCACCAGCCGCCCGCCGGGCCGGGTCACCCGGGCCAGCTCGGCCAACGCGGCGTCGGTGTCGACCACGTTGCGCAGCGCGAACGAGATGGTCACCGCGTCGAAGGTGGCGTCCCGGAACGGCAACGCCAGGGCGTCCCCGGCGAGCAGTGGTACCTGCGGACGGACCCGCCGGCCGGCCCGCAGCATGCCGAGCGAGATGTCCGAGCCGACCGCCCACACCCCGCCCCGGCCGAGTTCGGCGGTGGAGACCCCGGTGCCGGCGCCGACGTCGAGCACCCGGTCGCCGGGGAGCAGGTCGAGCGCCGCCCGGGTGGCCCGGCGCCACCGTCGGTCCTGGCCGAAGGAGATCACCGTGTTGGTCAGGTCGTACCGGCCGGCCACGCCGTCGAACATCGCGGCGACCTCGGCCGGCTGCTTGTCCAGGCCGGCGCGGACCGGCGGCGGGATGTCAGTCACGCCCGACCACTCTGCCAGGCACCCGTCCCGACCTGCGGCGCGGGGCCGGCGGCGCGGGTGACCGAGGCCACACACACTACGGGCGAGGTGGGTTGAACCACCTCGCCCGTAATGCCGTGCGTTATATAGACGGCCCCCTCGGACCGCTGGAGTACGGCTCCGGCGACCACCGCCATTAGGGGACGTGACCTGCGACGACCAGGGGGACGGCGTCGCGGCGCGGGCGGCTGCCGGAACGTTGTTGACGAGGACGTTAGCGGCCGACGGGAAGCTTCGCGCCCCTCGTGATCAACACGTTATGGCCCCTTGGCCTAAGGTTCGCGCCACCTCGCCGCATCGACAGCGCTGCCCGCAACGACCGGCCGACCACCGGCCCACCCGCCGGCCGAGAAGGGCTGACTGGTCGGCCTCACCAGCCACCCGATCGGACGAATCCGGGCCGGTCAGTGCAGGTCCGGTCGGTCAGCGCGCGTCGACCAGCGGCAGATCGCGGCGGGCCCCGCCGTTGGGCAACGCGATCGAAGAGAAGTGCGACACCACCCGCTCGTCGGTCGGGTCGTCCGCCGGATCACGGTGCACAGCGAGGTGGTGGTACTCGGTGTCCCGCTGGGCGGGGATCCGGCCCGCCGAACGGATCATCCAGATCAGCTCGTGCAGGTTCGACCGGTGCCGGGCACCGGCCGAGGAGATCACGTTCTCCTCCAGCATGATCGAACCGAGATCGTCGACCCCCATGTGCAGCGCCAACTGCCCGACGTCCTTGCCGGTGGTCAGCCAGGACGCCTGCAGATGCGCCACCTGGTCGAAGAAGAGCCTGGAGACCGCGATCATCCGCAGGTACTCCAGGGTCGTCGCCTGGGTGCGGCCCTTGAGATGGTTGTTCTCCGGCTGGTAGGTCCAAGGGATGAACGCCCGGAAACCGCCGGTCCGGTCCTGGACGTCCCGGATCATCCGCAGATGCTCGATCCGCTCCGCGTTGGTCTCCCCGGTGCCCATCATCATCGTCGCGGTCGACTCGATGCCGTGCCGGTGCGCCAGCTCCATGACCTCCAGCCAGCGCGCCCCGGACTCCTTGAGCGGGGCGATCGCCCGCCGAGGGCGGTCCGGCAGCATCTCGGCACCGGCACCGGCGATCGAATCCAGCCCGGCGGCCTTGATCCGGGCGATCGCCTCGTCCAGCGACACGTCGGACACCTTCGCCATGTGCAGGATCTCGCTCGGCCCGATCGAGTGGATCACCAACCGGGGGTACGCCGCCTTGACCGCGCCGAACAGCTGCTCGTAGTACTCCACCCCGAAGTCCGGGTGGTGGCCACCCTGCAGCATCACCTGGGTAGCGCCCAACTCGACCGCCTCGCCGCAGCGACGCAGGATCTCCTCGATCGGGTGGGCCCAGCCCTCGGCGTGCTTGGGCACCCGGTAGAAAGCGCAGAAACGACACGCGGTGACGCAGACGTTGGTGTAATTGATGTTGCGATCGATCAGATACGTCACGACGTTGTCCGGGTACCGGCGACGGCGCACCGCGTCCGCGGCCTCACCGAGGGCGTGGAACGGCGCTTCGGTGTAGATCAGCAGCGCCTCCTCGGCGGAGATCCGCCCACCGTCGGCGCCACGCTGCAGGATGCTGTCGATCTCCCGGCTGGTAGTCACGCATGAAGCGTACTGCCATGTCGAGGGAGGGGCAGAGCGACCGGATGACGCCGCTGCGCCGCCACCTGCCTCTGGTGATCCTGCTCGCCGCCGGTCTCGGACTGCGGATCGCCTACCTGGTCGCGTATCAGCCGGCGTTCTGGTTCCACGGCGACAGCGGCGAGTACCTGCTGATGCTGCAGCAGCCGCTGGAGCCGCACCCGAACCGGCCGATCGGCTACGTACTGCTGCTGTCCGCGCTGCAGCAGACCCGGACACTCGCCGCCGTCGCGGCCGTCCAGCATCTGCTCAGCCTGCTGCTCGCCGTCGGCCTGTACGCCCTGCTGCTGCGCCGGGGCGTGGTCCGCTGGCTGGCCACCCTGGCCGCCGTACCGCTGATCTTCGATTCCCTGGTCCTCACCATGGGGCACTACCTGCTGCCCGACCTGATGTTCATGGTGCTGTTCGCCGCCTCGGTCGGGGCACTGCTCTGGTCACCGCGCCCCGGTCCGGTGGCGGCCGTCGTCTCCGGCGGGCTGATCGCCGTCGCCTGGGTGACCAAACCCACCGCGCTGCCGGTCGCCCTGCTACTCGCCGGCTACCTGGTGGTACGCCGAGTCGGCTGGCGGCCGGTGCTGGGCTACCTGCTCGCCTTCGGTGTGCCGTACGTCATGGTGATGGTCTGGATCGGCGACCGGCAGAGCGTCTACAGCGCGCAGAGCGGCACCGCCCTGTACGGCCGGGCCGCGATGATCGCCGACTGCGACCGCATCGAGTTGACCGCCGAGGAGCGGATCGCCTGCCCGGACCAGCCGCCGGACCAGCGTTGGGACCGGGCCGACGCGTTCTTCTGGCGGCGGCCGGCCCGACTCGGCGACTGGGTGTACACCCCGGAGGGCGCCCGGGTGCTGACCAGCTTCTCCCGGTCGGTGATCAGCCAGCAGCCCGGCGACTACCTCGCGACGGTCGGCCGGGAGAGCGCCGCGCACTTCGTCCCCGGCCTGTACCTCGGGCCGATGAACGAGTGCCTGCGGCAGCGCCTGGTGCCGCCGGTCCGGTTCCGCTCCGCCGACGTGCGGGTCGAGCAGAACTGTCCGCCGGCCCAGGCGTCCAGCGGGTTTCAGGCGGCGGTCGCCGAGCCGGTCGTCGCGGACCCGGCCACCCCGCTGACCCGGACGCTGCACCAGTACGGCCGCTGGACCCGGGGCATCCCGGTGGTGATGTCGTTGGCGGTGCTGCTGACCGCCGCGGCGCTGGCCGCCGGCCGGCGGGTCACCGGCTGGATCCGGCTCGACACCGTACTGCTGGTGGTCGCCGGCCCCGGGCTGGCCGTGTTCACCGTGGCGATCGGCATGTACGAGCCCCGGTACGCGTTGCCGGCCCTGCCGCTGGCGGCGGCGGCCGCTGCCCTGGCCGCCCAGGGTCTGATTCACCGCGACGCCCCGGCCCGGCCGGAGTCAGTCGGACCGCAGGGGACAGTCGGACCGCAGGGGACAGTCGGATCTGCGACGCGAGACACCGACGGGGCGGCGGGCCGACCAGCCGGCCGGGCAGACTCTGGCGATGCCCCGCGCCCGGCGGATCCCGCGTGAGCTGAGTATCGGTCCGTTCTCCGGCACCCGCGCAGTGGCCGCCGGACTGCTCACCCGGCGGATGCTCGCCGGCCGGACGTGGCGCCGCGTGCTGTCCGACGTGTACGTACCCGCGGCCGTCTTCGACGCCGACGACCACCGGATGTGGTGCGAGGCGGTGGCGCTGAAGCTGCCGCCTGGCGGGGCGGTCCGTGGGCTGAGCGCCGCGTACCTGTGGGGTGTCGACCTGCTGCCCCGCGACAGCCCGGTGCACGTCGATCTGCCGCCGACGACGCGGCTGTGGCGCCACCCCCGCGTCGCGGTCACCCATCACGCGCTCGAACCGGCCGACATCACTACATTGTTCGGCGGGATACCGCTGACTACCGAGGTGCGTACCGGCTTCGACCTGGGGCGCGGGCTGCCCCGCGCCGACGCGCTCGCCGCACTCGACGCGCTGCTGCGCCATCGGTCGTTCCGCCGCGAGGCACTCGTCCGCTACCTCGACGCCCACCCGGGCCGACGCGGCACGGCGCAGTTGCGGGAACTCGTCGCCCTGGCCGAGCCGCTGAGCGAGTCGCCGATGGAGTCCCGGCTGCGGCTGTTGCTGCATGATGCCGGTCTGCCCCGTCCGGTCCCGCAACACGAGGTACGGACACCACCGGACGCCTCGGCGACATCGGCGACCTCGGCGACATTAGGCGCGGCGCTGTCGGCGGTGCGGCACGGGACGCCGTCGGCGGGACGGCACGGGACGCGCGGACGTTTCCTGGCCCGCGTCGATCTCGCCTACCCACAGTGGCGGATCGCCATCGAGTACGAGGGCGATCACCACCGGGAGCGTACGACGTTCCGCCGCGACGTGGCCCGCTACAACGCGCTGCGGGCGGCCGGCTGGCTGGTGCTGCGGTTCACCGCCGACGACGTACTCCGGCAAAGCGGACAAGTCGTGCGGGATGTTCGGCAGGCGATCGCCGAGCGGGCCACGAGTTGAAGGCCAGGCACCTTTCGTCAGCACTTTGAGGTATCTGACCTTCAACTCGAACGGTAGGCAGGGGCAGCACGACAGGACAGGCAGCACGACAGAAAGGGGCAGCGAGGTGCGACGGGTGTCGGTGATGGGGGCACCGGGGTCGGGCAAGTCGACTCTGGCCGCCGAGTTGGCCGTACGGCTCGGTGTGCCGCACACCGAGTTGGACGCCCTGTTCCACCAGCAGGACTGGCAGCCGACGCCGGAACCGGAGTTCCGGGAACGGGTGGCGGCTGCCGTTTCCGGCGATGGCTGGGTGGTGGACGGCAACTACTCGACGGTGCGCGACCTGATCTGGCGGCGAGCCGACACGGTGATCTGGTTCGACCTGCCGCGCCGGCAGGTGATGCAGCAGATCGTCCGACGTACGGTACGCCGCGCGGCGCGCCGGGTGGAGTTGTGGAACGGCAACCGGGAACGCTGGTCAAATGTGTTCAGCCTGGATCCGGAGGAGTCGATCATCGTCTGGGCCTGGCAACAGCACGCCCGTTACCGCAGCCGGCTGCAGGAGGCTTCGGTCGACCCCCGATGGAGCCGGTTGCGGTTCATCCGGCTCACCTCCCACGCGCAGGCCCGCCAACTGCTCGACCAGCTCGATCGACGATCATCCCCGTGACGCCCCGACAGCCGTCGTCGCCAGCGACGTCAGGCGTCGTAGTCGACGGTGAGCGTCGGCGTGGTGGGCGTCGACTGGCAGGTCAGCACATAACCGGCGGCCACCTCGTCCGGCTCCAGGGCATAGTTGCGGGCCATCGTCACCGCGCCGTCGACGATCTTCGCCCGGCAGGTGGAGCAGACCCCACCCTTGCAGGCGTACGGCAGCTCGGACCGGACCCGCAGGGCCGCGTCGAGCACCCGCTCGCCCGGCCGCGTCCGCACCGTCGACGCCCGCCCGTCGAGCAGTACGGTCACCTCGGTGCCGGCCACCTCGGCACCGGTCACCTCCGAGCCGGTCACTTCGGCGTCAGGTGCCGCACCGACATCGGTCACCGCGTCGGCTCCGGCCGGCGGCGCGTCCCCGGCGTGGAAGAGTTCGCTGTGTACGGCACCGTCCGGCACGCCCCGCTCGGCGAGCACCTGTCGGGCCGCCATGACCAGCCCATATGGTCCGCAGAGAAACCATTCGTCTACTTGATCGCCCGGCACCACGGTGTCCAGCAGCCGGTCGAACCGGGCGGCGTCGATCCGCCCGGTGAGCAGCTCCGCGTCCTGCGTCTCCCGGGTCAGCACGTGCACCACCTGCAGTCGGTCCGGGTACCGGTCCTTCAGGTCGGCGATCTCGTCGGCGAACATCACGGTGTGCGCGGACCGGTTGCCGAAGACGAGACTGAACCGGCTGTCCGGCTCGGTGGCCAGCCCGGTGGCGAGCAGGGACAGCACCGGGGTGATGCCGGAGCCGGCGGCCAGCGCGCCGTAGTACCGGCTGCGGCCCGGCTCGAACCCGGTGGTGAAATGCCCGAGCGGCGGCATCACCTCCACGGTGGCCCCGGCGGCGAGTTGGCGCACCGCGTACCCGGAGAAGGCGCCACCGGCGACGTGCCGCACGCCGATCCGCAGCCGGCCGTGGTCGGCGAGCTCCGCCGGGGTCGAGCAGATGGAGTACGAGCGGCGGATCTCCGGGCCACCGGCCGGCTCGACCAGCCGTACGGTCAGATGCTGTCCGGCCCGGAACCGGTACGCGTCGCGCAGCTCGGGCGGTACGGCGAAGGTGACCGCCACAGCGTCCACGGTGAGCTGGTCGACGCTGGCGACCGCCAGCGGGTGGAACACCGGACGCCGGCGCGCCGGTCGGCTGATCGTCACCGCCATCAGAACGCCTTCATCTGCTCGAACGGCTCGGTGCAGTCCTGGCACCGCCACAGCGCCTTGCAGGCCGTGGCACCAAATCGGCTCAGCTGCTCGGTGCGCGGTGAGCCGCAGGCCGGGCAGCGTACGGCCAACGGGACCGGCACTGGACCGGTGGCGGCCGACGCAGGTGGGGCGATCCCGGCGGCGGCGAGCTTGTGCCGGCCCGCCTCGGTGATCCAGTCGGTGCTCCACGCGGGCGCCAGTTCGGTGACGACCGCGACGTCGGTGAAGCCGGACCGGTGCAGCGCCGCCCGGATCTCGGCCCGGATCAGCTCCATCGCCGGGCACCCGCTGTAGGTGGGAGTGATCGTCACCCGGACCGCGCCGGTGGCCTCGGTGACCTCGACGGCACGGAGGATGCCGAGCTCGGCGATGGTGAGTACGCGGATCTCCGGGTCGACGACGGCTTCGACCGCCGCCCGGGCTGCCGACCCGGCCCCGCCAGCGGCTGCGGGGCTTCCGGTCACCATCGCGCACCCGGGTGGGCCCGGTGCACCACCTGCATCTCGGCCAGCAGGTACGACAGGTGTTCGGTGTGCCGGCCCAGCCGACCGCCGCCGGGCCGCCAGCCGCCACCAGGCGCGGCCAGGGTCGCTTCGGCAAGGATCGGACCGACCGTGGCGAGCCAGTCGGACCGCAGGTCGGCCAGGCCGCTGCCGGGCACCGGGGCGACCAGCTCATAGGTGTACGGCCAGAGTTCGTCGACCGCGTACTGCATGCGACGGTGCGACTCCTCGGTGCCGTCGCCGAGCCGCAGGGTCCACAGCCGCGCGTGGTCGAGGTGGTAGGCGGACTCCTTGGCCGCCTTGCCGGCGATCGCGGCGAGCCGCTGGTCGGCGCCGGCGCTCAGCACGGCGTAGAGCCGGACCTGGTACGCGGCGAGGAACAGCAGCTTGCCGATGGTCACCGCGTAGTCGTCGTCCGGCAGCTCCACCAGCAGGCAGTTGCGAAACTCCTGGTCGGAGCGGAGAAACGCCAGGGTGTCCTCGGTAACCGGCTGGTCAGCCGGCGCGGCCGGCACCGCATCGGGGGTGAGCTGCTCGGCGGCGTACGACAGCAGCAGCCGGGCCACGCCGAGCTGGTCGAGCGCGATGTTGGTGAGCGCGACGTCCTCCTCCAGCTCGGGGGCGCGGGCGCACCAGGCGGCCAGCCGCTGAGCGGTGATCAACGCGTCGTCGGCCCAGCAGAGCAGCTGGTCGGGGGGTGTCGTGGTCACAGGTGCCGCGCTCCGTCCGGCACCTGGTAGAAGGTCGGGTGCCGGTAGACCTTGTCGGCTGCCGGGTCGAAGAAGGCGCCCTTCTCGTCGGGGCTGGACGCGGTGATCGACTCCGCCGGTACCACCCAGATCGAGACGCCTTCCTGCCGGCGGGTGTACAGGTCGCGGGCGTGCCGCAGGGCGAGCGTCGCGTCCGGCGCGTGCAGGCTGCCGACGTGGGTGTGGGCAAGCCCGCGCCGGGACCGGATGAAGACCTCCCACAGCGGGGTGGGCGGGGTCCGGGCCGGTTCGCCGCTCATCCGGCACCCACTCCGACCGGCGGAGCGCCCACTCCGGCCGTCGCGACGCCCACTCCGGCCGTCGTGTCGCCGGCTTTCCGCCGGTCGGCCTGCTTCTCCGCGTACGCCCGGGCCGCCTCGCGGACCCAGCCGCCGGCGGCGTGCGCGGCCCGCCGGTGGGCGAGCCGCTGCCGGTTGCACGGCCCGTCGCCGCGGATCACCCGGAGCAGTTCGTCGTAGTCCGGCGGGGTGAAGTCGTACGCCTGACGCTGCTCGTTCCACCGTAGTTCGGGATCGGGCAGGGTGAGCCCGAGCGGGCCGACCTGCTGGACGCACATGTCCACGAAGCGTTGGCGCAGCTCGTCGTTGGAGAACCGCTTGATCTTCCAGCGCATCGACTGCCCCGAATGGGTCGAGTCGGCATCCGGCGGCCCGAACATCGCCAGCGACGGATACCACCAGCGGTCCACCGCGTCCTGGGCCATCTGATGCTGAGCCGGGGTGCCGTGCGCGAGGGTGTGCAGGATCTCGTAGCCCTGCCGCTGGTGGAACGACTCCTCCTTGCAGATGCGGATCATGGCACGGGCGTACGGGCCGTACGAGCAGCGGCACAGCGGGACCTGGTTGATGATCGCCGCGCCGTCCACCAACCAACCGATCGCGCCGACGTCTGCCCAGGTCAGCGTGGGGTAGTTGAAGATGGAGCTGTACTTTTGCCGGCCGGCGAGCAGCAGGTCGACCAACTCTTCCCGACTGATGCCGAGGGTCTCCGCCGCGGCGTACAGGTACAGCCCGTGGCCGGCCTCGTCCTGGACCTTTGCCAGCAGGATCGCCTTGCGGTGCAGGCTGGGCGCCCGGGTCAGCCAGTTGCCTTCGGGCTGCATGCCAATGATCTCGGAGTGCGCGTGTTGCGCGATCTGCCGGATCAGTGTGCGCCGGTAGCCGTCCGGCATCCAGTCGCGCGGCTCGATCTTCTGGTCGGCGTCGATCATCTCGATGAAGTCCCGGTCGGGATCGCCCGGTTTGTCGGGACAGGTCGGATCGTCGGCGGCGCGTGGACCAGGGATCCGGCCGCGCAGCGCCGCGTCGCGCAGCGCAGCTTCGGCGGCCTCGACCTCGTCGAGAATCCCGCTGCGGGCGCCACTCACCGTCTGGGCGTCGTCACCGTCCACCGACATAGTGTTACAAGAAACCCCAGTCGCAGCCAAGCCCTGTAACAGCACTCGAAGAATCTTCACTGCCAGAGACCAGGCTGGCGCAACGAGTGACCGGATGTATCCCCGCGAACATGACTTTTATCCACTTATTATCCTGAAAATACTCAGCTAATTGGACGAATCAGGTGTATTCGTCACTCATCCCCTGAGATCTCCGGCGCGCGAGGGCTGGCACTCCGAGATTCGCCCCGTAAACTGCCCAATGGCGCGGCGGCGTCGAGGCGCACACCGGCCCACCTGACCCGCATTTGTCGGCAAAAGACCCGCACTTCCAGAAACACCCGGTACGAGGACCTTCCCTCACCGACGTAACCCGCCAGAGCACCGACGAGCTGAAATCACCGATTCACTCCCCGGAGCCGCCTTCCATGAGTTCACGCGTGACACTCACTGTCGTGCTGGCAGCCCTGGTGGTCGGTGCCGTTCTGGTGATCCCCACCGCCTCGGCCCGGTTCGTCGGCGGGACCGGGCCGGACGCCAACCGGTCCGTCGTCGAGCTGACCGATCCGGCCCTCGCCATGGCCGAGTCCCCCGAGCCGCCGGCCGTTCCGACGTTGCGGGCCGTACCGGTCTCGGTCCCGGTCGACGGTTTCATGACCTGGGCGCTGCTGGACCGCGACAGCGGCGAGATCGGCGGCTCGGCCAACATGACCGAGACCAGCTCCACCGAATCGATGATCAAGATCTGGATCGTCGCTGACTACCTGCGGAGACTCGACGACGCCGAGCCCAAGCCCGAGGTTCTGCAGCAGGCCAGCCTGGCCATCCGCGACAGCGACGACCGGGCCACGGATCGGCTGTACTACGAGGCCGGCGGCGACGAGGTCCTCGCCCGGATGATCAAGATGTGCGGCCTGCAGCAGACCCGGATGGTCGTACCGCCGAAGGAGGACCACGTCTGGTGGAGCTACACCCAGATGTCCGCCCGCGATGCCGTGCTCATGGGCGAGTGCGTCAAGAACGGCACCGCCGCCGGCCCTTTCTGGACCGATTGGGTGCTCGACGAGATGTCCCAGGTACGGGGCGGGACCGCCGCGTCCGAGCAGGAGACCGCCTCCGGCGGGGGCCGCTGGGGCATCATCGACGGCCTGCCGGAGAGCCTGCTGCGGGAGTCGCCGGTCGGCATCAAGAACGGTTGGACGCTGATCTGGGCGGACGGCCTGTGGCATCTCAACTGCCTGGCCGTACACGACGACTGGGTGCTGGCGGTGATGACCCGGTACCCGGGCCGCTACGGCCTCGAGTACGGGTCGGGCATCTGCCGCGAGGTAACCCGGCAACTCGTCACCCCACACGTCGGCGCCGCCATCCAGCTGCCCGCCGAGCTGCCGCCCCCGGCGACACCGGCCGGGTGACATGCCACCCACCTCCTGGATTCCGTCGACCCGCCGACTGCGCCGGTTGTTCACCAGCCGACTGCGCCGGTTGTTCACCAGCCGACTGCGCCGGTTGTTCACCGGCCGACCGGGTCGGTTGATGGCCGGCCGACCCTCCTGGCTGATGGCCGGCCGACCTGGTCGGCTGGTGACCGGGCAAGTGGGCGGCGTGGCCCGCCACTCCCGGGCCAGGTGGCGTACGCCGCTGATCGTGATCGGTGTCGTCGCTCTGGGCGTCGCCGGTATCGCCGGGTTGCGGCTGGTTCCCGACGTGCCGTTGGCCGCCGCCGACGAAGAGCCGAGTGACCAGCAGTCCCGCTGGCGTCAGCCGGCGTCGACCTTGACGGTTGGCCCGAGCGAGAGCCCGACTCCGGAGCCCGACCCGACGTTGTCACCGCTGGCCATCGCGCCGACCACGGTACGGCTGGACGGCATCGACGGCTGGTGGTCGTGGGCGATGCTCGACCAGCGGACCGGAGAGATCCACGGATCGGCCAACCTGGCCGCGACCAGTACCACGGCGTCGCTGATCAAGGCGTGGATCGCGGCCGACTACCTGCGTACCTCGGCCGAAGCGGGCCGGTCGCCGAGCGACTTCCGGATGCGGCAGCTCGAAATCATGATCAGGGACAGCGACAACCAGGTCGCCGAGGAGCTGTGGCAGGAGATCGGCCGGACCGCGGCGACCGAGCGGATGATCCGGATCTGCGGGCTCACCGACAGCCGCAGCTCGACCGAGAACCGGTGGAGCACCACCCGGCTCTCCCCCCGCGACGTGGCCCGGATCGGGGCGTGCATCGCCGACGGCCGGGCGGCCGGCGCCGAGTGGACCGACTGGCTGCTGACCGAAATGCGCAGCGTACGCAGTCCAGGCGATTTCGGGGTGATCGAGGCGTTCCCGACAGACGACGCCGACGGGATCGCCATCAAGAACGGCTGGGTGATCCGCGACGATGAGCAGGAGTGGCACGTCAATTGCCTGGCGATCGGCGACGGGTGGACCATCGGGGTGATGACCCGGTTCCCGGCCGACCGGCCGTTCACGTACGGCGGGCAGATCTGTCGCGCGGTGACCGAGCAGCTGCGGGCAGCGACGGTCACCTCGGTCGGGCACTGAACCGTCGGGGCCGGGCACTGAACCGTCGGGGCCCGGTCAGGGCAGAGAGCAGGCGGTCAGGGCAGGAAGAACTCGGGACCGGCCGGCGGCAACGCCGGGGCGGCACCCGACCGGGCCGCCCGCCGGGCGAACTCCCGCAGCCCGGCCACCTGCCGGTCGCCGAGCGAAAAGTCCAACGCCCGGAAGTACGACGCCAGGGTCGGCGCGTCGAACGGCTCCCACCGAGCGGCGGACCGCGCCACCTCGTCGAGCTCGGCGAGGCAGAGGTCACGCGATCGCAGGAACGCCTGGTGGACCTCCTTGACCTGGCCGGGGTGGGCAGCGGCGAAGTCACGGCGGACCGCCCAGACGGCGAAGACCATCGGTAGCCCGGTCCAGTCCCGCCACGCCTGCCCCAGGTCGGTGACGGCCAGACCGCGCGCCGGCGCCTCGTGGTGGGCCCGCAATGCGACGTCGCCGATCAGCACGGCGGCGTCGGCCTCCAGCAGCATCTGGGTGACATCCGGCGGGCAGGTGAAGTAGTCCGGTTCGACGCCGTACCGCTCGGCCAGCAGCATCCGGGCCAGCAGCACACCGGTACGTGAGGTGGAGCCGAGCGCCACCGGGCGGCCGGACAGTTCGCCCAGTGGCCGGGTGGTGACGACGTTCACCGACAGCACCGGCCCGTCGCTACCGACCGCGATGTCCGGCAGCAGCAGGAACTGGTCGGCGTGCCGCAGGTACTCGACCAACGAGATCGGGCCGATGTCCAGGTCGCCGGCGACCAGGGCGGCACCGAGCCGTTCGGGGGAGTCCTTGTGCAGGTCGACGTCGAGCAGCGCGCCGGAGCGCATCAGCCCCCAGTAGATCGGCAGGCAGTTCAGGAACTGGATGTGCCCGACCCGTGGTCGGCGCAGCCCGCCGCCCCCGCCCCCGTCACCGTGACTCATGATCTCCACGGTAGCCGTCGGGCGGTCGCCACGCCCGGCGGCGGCCCGGCCTGTGGCGCACCCCGCACCCCCGGGCACCCGTCGAGCAGATCGGCCGGCAACCCCGCACGCCCGGCACAGCAGGGAAATCGGTTGACCCGCGACGGGCCAGGGGTAAAGTCGATGGCCGCTTGACGGCCGCGGTGAGTCGCACCGCAGCGGACGTCCCCCGCGCCGGGCACCGGCCGACCCGGGTCCGGACACGCGAGCGAGCACGCCGGCGATCCCAGCCAGGAGTCAGCATGCCCGCACCCGACCTCGACCACCCCGCACCCACTCCCGACCGCCCTGCACCCGATCTGGACGGCGAACTCGCCGCCGAACGCGCCCATCTGACCGCGTCCCGCGCCGCGCTCGCCCGGATGCGCGACCGGGCCGAAGCCCTGTTCAGCACCGGCGACCGGGTCGCCGGGGACGCGTACACCGCCGAGACCCTGGGCCGGCACCTGGCCCGCCGGGTCGCCGAGCTGGCCGACAACCCGGACACGCCGCTGTTCTTCGGCCGGCTCGACGTCGAAGACGATCCCGACCTCGATCTTGATCTCGACGAGCTCGACGAGCTCGACGAGCTCGAAGACGACCCTGAGCCAGGCCGTGAGCCCGATCCGGGCGGGCTGCTGGCCGGCCGGCACCAGATCAGTCGGCACCACATCGGCCGCCGGCATGTCGCCGACGACACCGGCGAACCACTGGTCCTCGACTGGCGTGCGCCGATCAGCCGGGCCTTCTACCAGGCCAGCGCCCGCGACCCGCAGCGGGTACGGGTCCGCCGCCGGTTCGGTTACGCCGGCGGCGAACTCACCAGCTTCGAGGACGAACACCTCGACCGGGGCGAGGAGCTCGGCACCGCCTCCCGCATCCTGACCACCGAGATCGAACGGCCCCGGGTCGGCCCGATGCGGGACATCGTCGCCACCATTCAGCCCGAACAGGACGAGCTGGTCCGGGCCGCGCTGGCCGAGTCGATCTGCGTGCAGGGAGCGCCCGGCACCGGCAAGACCGCGGTCGGCCTGCACCGGGCCGCCTACCTGCTGTACGCGCACCGGGAACGGCTACGCAAGGCCGGAGTGCTGATCGTCGGACCGAACCGGGTGTTCCTGTCCTACATCGCCAACGTGCTGCCCGCCCTCGGCGAGGTCGAGGTGGCCCAGTGCACGGTCACCGACCTGATCGACTCGGTGCCGGTACGGGCCGAGGACACCCCGGCCGCCGCCGTGCTCAAACACGACCCCAGGATGGCGCAGGTGCTGCGCCGCGCCGTCGAGGCGTACCTCGGCGAACCGGACGAGTCGATCGTGGTGCCGGACGGCTCCTACCGCTGGCGGATCGGCGTCGAGGCGCTGCACCGCATCGTGCGGACGGTCCGCGAGGAGGATCCGCCGTACCGGATCGGTCGGGAACGGGTGCAGGCCCGGATCGTCGCGCTGCTGCAACGCCAAGCCGAGACCCGGCGCGCCGAATCACCGAGCGACGCGTGGCTGCGGCGGATGGCCCGGGTGGCACCGGTACGCGCCGTGCTGGACCGGGTCTGGCCGGCGCTCACCCCGACCGAGGTGGTGTCCACGCTGCTCACCGATTCGCAGCGGCTGGCGGCGGCCGCCACCGGGCTGCTCGACGAGGCCGAACAGGCGGCGCTGCTGCGGCCACCGGCCAGGTCGGTCCGCACCACCAGATGGGCCGAGGCCGACCTGGTGCTGATCGACGAGGTCGCCGGGCTGCTCGACCGGCCCACCGGGTACGGGCATGTGGTCATCGACGAGGCGCAGGACCTGTCGCCGATGCAGTGCCGGGCGATCGCCCGGCGCAGCGAACACGGCTCGGTCACCCTGCTCGGCGACCTGGCGCAGGGCACCGCCCCGTGGGCGGCCACCGACTGGCGCCGGACCCTGACCCACCTCGGTCGGCCGGACGCCGCCGTGGTGCCGCTGACGGTCGGCTTCCGGGTGCCGGCGGTGGTGGTCGAGCTGGCCAACCGGCTGCTGCCGGCGCTCGGAGTGGACGTGCCGCCGGCGGTGTCGCTGCGCCGCGACGGGTCGCTGTCGGTACGTACCGTCGATGATCTGACCGGCGCCACGGTGGCCGAGGTGCACACGGCGCTGACGCACGACGGCTCGGTCGGGGTGATCGCCGCCGAGTCCGCGGTGACCGGCCTGCGCGATGCCCTGACCGCCGCCGGTGTCGGCGTCACCGGAGCCGGCGGTGACCCGGGGATCCGGGTGTCGGTGGTCGCCGCGACCGAGGTGAAGGGACTGGAGTACGACCACGTGGTGGTGGTCGAGCCGGCCGGTATCGTCGCGGCCGAGCCGCGTGGGCTGCACCGGCTGTACGTGGTGCTGACCCGGGCGGTGTCCCGGTTGACGGTGCTGCACGCCGAACCGTTGCCACCCGCGCTGACCGACCACGCCCGGACCGACCACCGGCACTAGCCGAACCGACCGGCGGCACTAGCAGAACGGCGCGCGCCACACCGCCCGCCCCCTCCAGGTTGGCCCGGCGACAGCTGGGAAACAATCGCCAGGTGAGCGACGGAGGGACGGCCGGACAGGACCGCGCCGGAGGCGGCGGCCGGCGGCTGCTCGGTTTCCTGCTCGCTGTGCTCCCGGTCGCCGTGGTGCCGTTGACCGCCGAGGTGCTGCGGCACCGGCTGCCGGACCGGCTACCGATGCACTGGAACACGGCCGACGTCGTCGACGCGACCAGTTCGCTGACGAACAGCGTGACCGGCTACACGATCGGCGCGGCCACCGGGGCGGTGCTCGCCGCAGTCGGGGTGCTGCCGCTCGGGCTGCGGTGGCAGCTGCGGCGGTGGCTGATCACCATCGGCGCGGCGGTCGCCGGGTTCGTCGCCGGGATCTGGCTGACCACCGTGGCACTGTCGGTCGATGTACTGGACCCGACCCGGGCACCGGCTCCGAGCTGGCACATTCCCGCGCTGATGGTCGGGGTGACCGGTTGGACGGTGCTGGCGTACGCGGCGTGCGGTCCGCCGCCGGCCCGGCCGGCGGCGGACGGCCGACCCGCCGCCGAGCTGCCCCGGGTGCCGCTGCCGGCCGACGGTGCCGGGTGGACCGAGCAGACGTCGGTGTCCCGCACCGGGCTGTGGATCCTGGTCCCGTTGCTGCTGCTCGCCGGGGTCCTGGCGGTCTGGATCAACGTCTGGGTGGCCAGCCCGGTGCTGCTCACCGTGGCGTTGGTGATGCTGCTGCTGGTCAACCGGCTGACCATCGACCGGCAGGGCATCCACATCGGATTCGGTCCGTTCGGATGGCCGCGGATCAGCGTACCGGCGCGGGAGGTCGTCGGGGCCGTCCAGACGACGGTACGGGTGTCCGAATGGGGCGGCTGGGGCTACCGCTACCACCCCGACACGCGTGGACGTGCCCTGATCACCCGATCCGGTCCGGGCATCCGGGTGCAGCTGTCCGGTGGCCGCTATCTCGTGCTGACCACCCGGGAGCCGCAGACCGCAGCCGGTCTGGTGAACACCATCGCCGACCTCGCCGACCGCTGATTCCGGTCCCGTAGGCTCACAGGCCGGTCGGCCAGCCGCTCGACGACTGACCGGACGGGTTGAACACGGTGTGCAGCTCCGCCGCCACCCGGTCCTGGGCCGCCTCCGCCACGTCCAGCACCGCACCCATCCCGAAGAACTCGTGCGGTACGCCGTCGTAGTGGATGTGCTCGACCGGCACCCCGGCCGCCCGCAGCCGCTGCACGAACGCCTGCCCCTGGTCGCGCAACGGATCCCGTTCCACGGTCAGCACCACCGCCGGCGGCAGGCCGGCGAGCCGTTGCACCGGCAGGTCGAGCAACGCCACCCGGGGGTCGTCGAGCATCTCCGGGCGAGGGAAGGCGTGCCGGGCGAACCAGCTCAGCATCGGGCGGTTCAGCGGCGCCGCGTCGGCGGCGTCCACTCCGGAGCCGTCGTCGACCGTCACACTGGTCACCGGGTAGATCAACACCTGCAGCAGCGGCAGCCGCTGACCGGCGTCGCGCAACTGCAGGCAGGTGGCCACCGCCATGTTGCCGCCAGCGGCCTCGCCGGCGATGGCGATCCGCTCCGGGTCACCGCCGATCTCCCCGGCGTTGTCCAGCAGCCAGCGGGTCGCGGCGAGCACGTCGTCGTGGGCGGCCGGGAACGGATGCTCCGGGGCGTGCCGGTAGTCCACCGCCACCACCAGACACCGTTCCTTGTTGCACAGCGCCCGGGGGGTGGCGTCGTAGGTGTCCAGGCTGCCGACCACCCAGCCACCCGCGTACAGGTAGATCAGCACCGGCAGGCCGCCGGCCGGTGACGCCGACGTCGGCCGGTAGACCCGCAGGGTCAGCTCCCCGCCGGGACCGTCGATGGCGAAGTCGAAGACCGAGTCGACCGGCTCCCGCTCCTCCAGGTCCCCCCGGTCGGTACGGATCCGGGCCACCGCGTCGGACAGGGTCGGCTGGCGCCGCGCCTCGGCCGGATCGAGGATCTCGGTGGGTCGGGGGCCGAGCGCGGCGAACGCGTCCAGCAGCGCCTGGGACTGCGGTTCCAGCAGCCCGGACGCGTCGGTGGCGAACCAGCCACGCCGCCCCGAGGTCCGGTCGCGGAGCCGGTCGACCAGCGCGGCCGGGCCGCCCAGCAGCCGACTGCTGCGGGAGGTGTTCGGTGTCTGCGGATGCGGATGGGTGGGTGCACGGTACTTCGCGGCGGTGAACTGCGCCCCGAGTTCGGCCATCCGCTGCGGACCGACCGCGGCCCGCAGCGCCGGCAACAGCACCCCCTCCTGGTCGGCGGCCTGCCGGCGAACGTCGGCGATCAAATGGTTGAGCGCTTCTTCGAAATCCAGGTTCCCGGGTCTGGACCGGTCGATCTCGGCCGCCGCCTCCTTGATCCGCTGACGGGTGTCCCGCCCCCGCTGGACCAGCTCGGCCGCCGACCCGGCGGTCAATCGCCGACCGGCCGGACCGTCAGGCGACGCGCCGTCGACGGACAACCGGTCGGTCACCGTCGGCTCGTCGAAGACCGGGTCGAGGACCTGTTCCTCGGCCGCCAGGTGCATGGAGATCCGGTAGACCACCTGGTCGGCCAGGATCCGCCGGTCGCCCTGGCCGGTCTCCAGCCGCCGGAAAAGCTGGTCCAGCAGGACGTGATCGTCGTTGATCGCCCGGTCGATGTCGCCCGGCAACACCTCGATCACCCGTACCATCGTTCTCCCCCGCTGTCCCGCGTCCCGGCCGGTCTCCCGCGTCGCCGCCGGTGTCCGGCACCCCGCCTGGCTTCGGTCGGTGACATCAGCCCGGCGCGCGGTTACCCTCGGCGCGGGCCATGATTCCGGGTGACGGGCGATTGCTTCGGCGAATCTCCCCCGACCGTCGTCGACCGGGTGCCAGGATTCGGTCAGCAGGGTCCACCCAGCCGATCAGCAGGAGGAAATCCGCCATGTCCGTCGCCGCGGCCGGGGTGCCCGCCTGGGTCGACCTCGGTACCTCCGACCTGCCCGGTGCGATCCGGTTCTACGGCGAACTGTTCGGCTGGTCCGCGCAGCCGCCCGACGGCCCGGACGCCGAGGGTTACACCCTGTTCAGCAAGGACGACAAACTGGTCGCCGGGGCCGGCTCGGTCGCCACCGGCGGGCAGCCGCCGACCTGGACCACTTACATCGGCACGCTGGACGCCCAGGCGAGCGCCAAGCTCGTCGAGTCGGCCGGCGGCACCGTGCTGATGCCGCCGTTCGACGTGCTCGACCGGGGCCGGGCGGCGGTCTTCACCGACCCGGCCGGGGCCAGCTTCGCCGTCTGGCAGCCGCTGTCCATGGCCGGCGCGGAGCTGGCGAACGTGCCCGGCTCACTCTGCTGGAACGAGCTGACCACCCGCGACCCGGAGGGCGCGAAGGAGTTCTACGGCGCGGTCTTCGACTGGGAGACCCGGGACACCCCGTTCCCGCCGATCATGTACACCGAATGGCTGGTCGAGCAGCAGCCCGTCGCCGGGATGATGCCGATGGTCGGCGACGACTGGCCGGCTGACCTGCCGGCCCACTGGATGGTGTACTTCGCGGTGAACGACTGCGACGCCACCGCCGAGCACGCCGCCGCGCTCGGCGGCACCGTCTCAGTCCCGCCCACCGACCTGCCGCACGGCCGGTTCGCCGTGCTCAACGACCCGCAGGGGGCCTTCTTCTCGGTGATCCGGATCGCCGGCGACTGACGGTTCCGGACGGGGAACGGGCCGGTCCGTGCCGGGAACGTCCCGGTCGCGGACCGGGACGACCAGCGGGCCGTGCGCGCCCGGCAGCACCCGCACCCGGGCCCGGTAGTACCGGGCCAGGTTCTCCTCGGTGAGCACCTCGGCCGGCGGGCCGGCGGCGACCGTCCGGCCGGCGGCGAGCAGCACCAGCCGGTCGGCGTACTCGCCGGCCACCGACAGGTCGTGCATGGTGGCCAGCACGGTCAGCCCCCGGTCCCGGCGCAGCTCGTCGACCAGTTCCAGCACCTCCTGCTGATGGCCGATGTCCAGGGCGCTGGTCGGCTCGTCGAGCAGCAGCAGCGGGGCGCCCTGGGCCAGCGCCCGGGCCAGCAGCACCCGCTGGCGTTCACCACCGGACAGGGTGGCCAGCCGCCGGTGCGCGAACCCGGTCAGGTCGAGCCGGGCCAGCACGTCGTCGACCACCGCCAGGTCGGCCGCCGACTCCCGACCCAGCAGCGGAACGTACGGGGTACGGCCGAGCAGCACGTAGTCGGCGACGGCGATCCCGGCCGGCACCACCGGCGACTGTACGACGGTGGCGACCAGCCGGGCCCGGTCCCGCCGGCCGAGCCGGGTGATCGGCGTACCGAACAGCTCCAGGCCGCCGTCGACCGGCAGCAGCCCGCCGACCGCCCGCAGCAGGGTCGACTTGCCGGCCCCGTTCGGCCCGATCACCGCCACCCACTCGCCGGCGGCCACGGTCAGGTCGACACCGTCCAGCACCGGCGCGCCGCCGAGACGTACCCGCAGATCACGGCCGACCACCGGGGTGCCGGCGGCAGTGCTCGCGGGCGCGGTCTTGAGCGCGGGCGCGGTCTCGAGCGCGGGCCCGGTCTCGGGCCCGGACGCCGGCCCGGTCACAGCGCCACCGTCCGGCGGGTGGTGCGCAGCACCAGCACGAAGAACGGGGCGCCGAAGAAGGCGGTGACCACACCGATCGGGATCTCGGCCGGCGCGGCCACGGTCCGGGCCACCACGTCGGTGACGGTCAGGAACGCGCCGCCGAGCAGCATCGACAGTGGCAGGATCACCCGGTAGCTGCTGCCGGCGACCAGCCGGACCAGGTGCGGCACGATCAACCCGACGAAACCGATCAGCCCGGACACCGACACCGCCGCCGCGGTGCCCAGCGACGCGGCGGCGAGCAGCAGGTATCGGGACCGTTGCGGGTGCAGGCCGAGGCTGGCCGCCTCCTCGTCACCGACCGACAGCACGTCCAACTCGCGGCGGTGCGCCAACACCACCACGGCGGCGATCACCGCGTACGGCAGGATCAGCCGGACCTCGTGCCAGCCGTCGGTGGCCAGCCGGCCCAGCAGCCACGAGTACACCTCCCGGATGGTGTCGACGTGGCGTTGCAGCAGGTAGGTCTGCCCGGCGGCGAGGAACGCCGAGACCGCCACCCCGGCCAGGATCAGCGTCGCGGTGGACCGGTCCGGCCCGGCGGCACCCGTACCGAGCAAATAGGTCAGACCGACCGCGCCGAGCGCGCCGACGAACGCGGCCAGCGGCACCGTCACCGGCAGCCCGGTCAGCACCCCGGTGCCGGGGCGCAGCGCGATGACCGCAGTCACCGCCAACCCGGCTCCGGCGGCGACGCCGAGCAGATGCGGGTCGGCCAGCGGGTTGCGGAACACCCCCTGGTAGCAGCCGCCGGCCAGGGCCAGCATGCCGCCGACCAGCAGCGCCAGCACCACCCGGGGTAGCCGTAACTGGGTGACGATCGCCACCTGCCGGTCGTTGAGTCCACTGTCCAGGTCGACGCCGGGCAGCAGGTTGAGCAGTTCGGCGGCGACCGCCAGCGGCGGCAGGCTGGCCGGGCCGAACGCCAGCCCGGCCAGGGCTGCCAGCATGACGGCGGCCAGCGCGCCGGCGAACCAGCCGGCGGTCAGCCCGGGCCGCCGCCGAGTCGCCGCCGCGTCGGGCATGTCAGGACGCCGCCGCGTCGACCGCGTCGACGATCGCCCGGACCAGGTCGACCACCCGAGGGCCCCAGCGGGACGCGATGTCGTCGTCGAGCTCGACCACCTGACCGGACTGGACGGCGGTGATGGTGGACCAGCCGGCCCGCTGCGCCACCGTCTGCGCGTTCTGCTGGCAGCACTTGGTGTCGGCCAGGAAGATCAGGTCCGGGTCGGCGTCGATCAGCGCCTCGGCGGACAGCTGCGGGTAGCCGCCGGCCTCCCCGGACGGGTCCGCCGGGTCGGCGATGTTGGTCAGCCCGACCATGGTGAACAGCGAGCCGACGAAGGTCTCGCTGGTCACCGTGTAGAGGGTCGGGTCGAGCTCGTAGTAGTAGCTCAGCGGCTCGGCCGGCTGCGCCACGTCGGCGACCAGCTTGTCGATGTCGGACCGCATGGTGTCGACCAGGTCGGCCGCCGCCTCCGGGTGCCCGGTGAGGGCGCCAAGTTCGGTGATCTGGCGGTACGTGTCGTCCAGAGTGACCGCCGCCCCGGCCAGGTAGACCGGGATCGACAGTCGGGTCAGCCCGGCGACCACCTCGTTGGTGTCGCCGGAGAGCACCACCAGGTCGGGTTCGTAGCCGGCGATCGCCTCGACGTTCGGGGTGAACCCGGACAGGTCGGTGGTCGGCGCCTCGGCCGGGAAGTTGGAGTTGTCGTCGACGGCGGCCACCTGGTCGCCGGCGCCGATCGCGAAGAGCATCTCGGTCGCGGTCGGCGACAGTGCGACGATCCGCTCCGGGCGTACCTCCAGGGTCAGGTCACCGACGGTGACCGGGTAGCTGGCGGCGGTCTCCGGGCTGACGCCGGGCTGCGCGTCGTCAGGCCCGCCGGAGCCGTCGCCGGCCTGGCCGCAGCCGGTCAGGGCGAGGGCCGCGGCGGTGGCGACCACGGCGGTACGCAGCAGCGCGGCCCGCAGCGGGTGGGATCTGCTCATCTGGTCCTCCTGTCGGTCGAGGGCTGGTGCTTCGCCGACAGGTCGGGGGTGGTGACTCCGGCCCCGGCCAGGTGGCGAGGCGCCCTTCCTCGAGAGCGCGGTTCGCGACCACGCCGCAGGCGACCTGGCTAGCCCCGGCCGTCGGCCGGGGCATCACAGTTGCGGGACAGCGCCGGGTTCGCACCGGCTTCGCTGCGGGGCGGTCAGTAGCACGGTAACCCACCGGCGCCGGCCGGCAGACACCGCGACAGCGCAGGGCTGCCGGACGGTGATGTTCACCGCACGGCAGCCCTGCGTGCCGGCACGAGCCGGGCCGGCACCGCTGGTGACGTCAGGAGCTGGTGATCCGGACGTCGTCGATGGCCGCCTCGACCAGGCTGGCGGTGGAGGCGTCCGCCGCCTCGACCAGGATCCGCACCGTCTGACCCGCGTACGGGGTCAGGTTGTAGCTGCCGGTCGACCAGGACCCGTACCGGTTGCTCCCCGCGCCGGACTGGTTCAACAGCGTCGTCGTGCCGCCACTGTGCACCACGCTGATCCGCAGGTAGTCAGCCGACGACGAGTTGTTCAGGTGGGCCAGGTACCAGGCGAGCGACAGGGTGAGGGTGCCGCTCGACGGCAACGCGACGGCCGGCGAGCGGGCGCTGGTCGCCCCGCTGTCGATGTCGTACGAACCGGCCGAGGAGCCGGCCAGCCGGCCGGTGACCAGGCTGTTGCTGCCCTGGTAGGCGGTCAGCTGCAGGGCCCCGCCGGAGCTGGTGGCCTGCGCGACGCCGCGCTCCCACTGCCCGGTGCTGGCGGTGTCGGTGCCGCTCGGGTCGGTCGTCCAGCCGGTCGCCGACTCGAAGTCGTCCGCCCAGACGGTGCTGCCCGGCGGGTCGACCGGGCCACCGCCGTCGCAGTACTGCGACTCCTTGCCGATCACCCGGTACGGGCAGTCGGCGTACTCGCTGAACATCAGCACCGCTTCCCGGTTGCGGGCGGTCTGGGCGGGGATCACCTCGTCGGGTGGGTAGAAGCCACCGCCGCCGGACGAGCCGGGGTACAGCTCGAAGGTGTACGCCCAGATGCCGTGCACGCCCCACATCCAGTCGATGCTGCTGCCGTCGGTGATGTACAGGTCGGACGACTGTTCCGGGGTGTAGCCGTTGGTCGCCGCCATCTGCGTACCGAGGGTGGCGAAGGTGTTGTACTGGTCGGTGGTCATCCCGGAGGGCGTGTTGGCGGTGGTCCAGCCGAACGGCCAGAGCACCAGCTCCGAGTAGCTGTGGAAGTCGATGTTGGCCTTGATCTGCTGCTCACCGCCGACGACCCGGCTGTCGACGAAGTCGCGCAGCGCCTGGGTCTCCGGGGCGGAGAAGGCGTACGGTCCACGGTAGGTCGACGACGACGGGGAGCCGGACGAGCCGCCGCAGCAGCCCCACAGGTAGTCCCAGTTGCGGTTGAGGTCGGTGCCGACCGCTACCGCGCCGCTGTTCGGCTGCCGGTTCTTGCGCCAGGACCGGTACGAGCCGGTGGCGATGTCGTACTCGCTGCCGTCCGGGTTGACGGTCGGCACGATCCAGATCTCGCGGGTGTTGACGATGTTGGTGATCCGCGAGTCGCTGCCGTAGCCGTCGGTGAACAGGTTCAGCAGGTAGACCGCCATTTCGACGGTGAGGTGCTCGCGGGCGTGCTGCTGCGAGTTGAATAGGATCTCCGGCTCGTCCTCGTCGGTGGCGACGTTGTCGGAGATCTTGACCGCCATCAGGTCGCGGCCCTCGTACGAGGTCCCGATGCTGATCTTCCGGGCGATGTTCGAGTGGCTGGAGACGACCTGGTTGACCGCCGTGGTCAGCTCGGCGTAGTTGTGGTACGCCGAGTCCGACGGCGGGAAGTCCAGGGTGCCCACGTCGTCGGTGCCCCGGACCGGGGCGCGGACCGCCTCAACCTCGAAGCCGAGCGCCTGGATCGCGCTGACCTCGGCCCGGGTCGCGGTGATGTTGAGGATGCCGTGTTCGATGTAGTCGATCGCGGCGCCGGTCCCGGCCACCGCGTCGCGGTCGGCGAAGGTCTTCGGCCCGAGGACCCGGTACGGGCCGGCGATCGAGTCGCGGTCGACACCGGTGGGCTTGGGGTCGGCCGATACCGGGCCGGTGACGACGGCGAACAGGCCGACGACGGTCGCGATCAGCAGGACGGTGGTCCTGCGCCACGAGCCGGCGTTGGCAGTTGGTGCGCGGAATCGCATATAGACCTCCTGGGGGTGGGGAGGACTCCGCTAGTGAGCACAACTGCACCACCTGTCACATGGTCATATCAATATCTATTACGCTCAGTTCCATGCCAAGCTGATCATCACACGGCGCGAATACTTCGCGAACCGGACACCCCTGCGGGCGGGAGGATGACACTGGCCATAGCGGATCTCAGCCACTACGGACTCCTCGATCCACTGCGCTGCGAGCACCACGCGGACACGGCCGTCCGCGACCGACGGCGCAACCCTCAACTCATGATCATGTGAGCGCTGTGGACGTCTCGTCGCGGCCATGAGGTCCATAGCGCTCACATGATCATGGATCTCGCCGGCCAGAGCACCGGAGGTGTGTTCCTGAAGATCGACGCCGACCAGACGCGCACCGACGTCGACCTCGCCGTGATCCGCGCCTGGTGGTCGTTACGCAGCCTGCTGGCGATCCGTTGGCGGGTCGAGCACGGCTTCGACCCGGCCTCGCCGGGCTGCGAGATCGACGTACTGAAGTCTGTCGGTACCCGTTGAGATCCGCCGGGGCCCCGCTGCCCGGCCGGTGACCGACAAGGCCGGTCAGCTATAGGGTCGGGCACCGTGGCGGGTCTCAGGTGGCGGGTACGGTTGGCGGGTCTGGCAGCCGCCGGCGGGTTCCTCGCCGTGGCGCTCGGCATCCGGGTGCTGGCCGATGGGGACGGCGTGCTGGACAGTTCCGGTGCGCTGCAGCAGTATTCCGGCACCGCCCTGTACGCGTCGATGGTCTATGCCGGCGTGTTCGTCCTGGCTCCGGCCGCCGGGCCGATCGTGGCCGGGACGGTCGCCATCGCCTTCTGCTGGCTCGTCGAGCTGCTGCAGCTGACCGGCGTACCGGCGGAGCTGTCCGAGCGCAGTCTGCTGGCACGGCTGGTCCTGGGCGCCCGTTTCGACCCCACCGACCTGGCCTGGTACGTGGTGGGCGTACTGCCGATGGTGCTGCTGCACCTGGGCGTCGATCGCTGGCGACTGCGCCACCGGGACCGGCAGCCGGCTGACGCCGGTGCCGGTCGCGGGCGTGGCCGGTGAGTCACGGTGTGGCCGGGCGGCCCAGGGCAGCCTGCACGATCCGGATCGCCTCGGCGGGGTCGATGCCGCTCCTGGCGATGATCGTCGCGTAGTCGCGGGCGGCGCGGTGGGCCTGTTCGAGAGCCTGATCGCCGGCGGCTGTGACGAACGAGCCGGCCCGGCCACGGGTCTCGATCAGCCCGGCCTCCTCCAGCTCCCGGTACGCCCGGCCGACGGTGTTCACCGCGAGGCCGAGGTCGGCGGCGAGTCGGCGGACCGTCGGCAGCCGGGTGCCGACGGCCAGCGACCGGTCCTGGATCTGCCGGGCGAGCTGGGCCCGCAGCTGCTCGTACGGCGGCGTCGGCGAGGCGGCGTCGATGACGATCATCGGACGATCATGGCCTGCCGTGCGGTCGCCCCGACAGCCGTGGTCCGGGTCTGGATCAGGCCGAACGCGACGACACCGGCCACGACGAGTCCGATCGCGACCGCGTTCCACCAGCCCAGCGACTCCCCGTACAGGAAAATGGCCGGCAGCGACCAGACCAGGCTGGGCATGACGAGGGCGCGGGCGTCCTCGACCCGCATGATGACGTCGGCGGTGAGGGACGCCTCGTCCTCGGCGACGGCCGGGCTGGTCAGCACCTGACGCAGCTGCATGACGATGCCGGCACCGGCACCGGTGAGCCCGATCAGCACGACGGCGGCCCCGGCCCGCAGCACCGGGTCGGAGACCGGCAGTACGCTGACCGCGAGCGCCAGTGCGCCGGTGTAGGCGGCGACCGTGAAGACGGCGTACGGCCGGCCGAGCACCGCCGACCAGCCGAACCCGACCGGGTGGGCCACCCGCCGGGGCAGTTGCGCACCGGCTCGCCGGTCGACGCGCCGGACCCACTGGCGGAGCAGCCACTGCGCCACCAGCAGACCGACCACCAGCGCGGTGAGCAGCAGCAACGACAACCAGGAGTACGCGGCGTCGGTGAGCCGGCTCAACGTGTGGGTGAGCGCCGCGCCGATCAGGAATGCGGCCAACAGGACGTCGCCGGCGAGCTTGGCCCGCCGTCGTACGGCAAGCCGGGTCGCCAGCAGCGGGGTCGGCTCGGTGTCGGTCAGACCGTGCTGGTCCAGCCACTTCCTGGTCTCGCTGTGCTCTGCCTGGCGCATCGCCACCACCTCCATAGTCGCAAGCTTTGTCTTACAACCATGAGTCATAGCATGCGACAAAGTCAAGCCAGCCAGGCGTCGACCTCGGCCCACCTGGCGACTGGGGCTCGGCGGCGGGAACTCCTCGCGGCCTTGAAGCCCGACCGCTCGTAATGGGTGGTACAGGTAGTACGCGACACGCTGGAGGCATGGTGAAGCTGAACAGCAAGGGCCAGGTGACCATCCCTGCGCCGCTGCGCGCCAAGCACGGCCTGCATGAAGGCATCGAGATCGAGGTTGTCGAGGAGGGCGACGCGCTGCGGATCGCGCGGGTCGACGGCGCGCGGGCGGCGGGGAACGGCGGCCGGTCCCGGGTTCCGGCGCCCCGAGGTCTGCGGCACTCAAGCCTTCCCATGGACCAGCCTCGATGGCATCATGAAATCGGTTCACGTCGATCTCATGGCACCCGGAGACACGCGGAAGATCGGCGATTGCCCCGACCTATGGGAGGATGCATGCGAAGACTGACCACACTGCTGGTGGCGTTCATGATCGCCATGGCCGGCCTGTTCGCGACCACCGCCGCCCCGGCTTCGGCGGACTACCCGGACCCGCCGGGTGGCACGCTCCGCAACGTCTACAGTGACCTGGACTTCTGCCACTGGTACGGCAACTACGGGATCCAGAACGACCTGTGGAGTTCGTACCTCTGCCAGTACCGCGCGTACGGCAACCCGCCCAACGTCCTCTACTTCTTCTGGACGTTCGACTAGCAGGTGGCTCCTGGGGAGGCTCCACCGACCAGGTCAGGGCATGTGCCCCGAGAGCTTGATGCCACAGGTGCATCATGATTCATCTCCGGCATCACACTCGGCCGACACCCCGACCCGGGACGCGACGATCCGTACATCGGACGGTGCGCTCCGTAAGGCGTCGTCGGGATCGCGGTGATCGGCGGCGCCGGCCTCACCCCCAGCGGCGGACTGGTCCCCGTCGCCGGTGGGATGCGCCGTCGAGGCGGTTCCGGGCAATGGTGAGCAGTTCGCCGACCTCAGTCGGCAGCCGTACGGCGGTCTCCCGGTGCAGGTGCCGACGGGCCGCCGTCGGGAGGCCGGTGAGCAGTAAGTCGTCCAGCCCGGTGACCAGACAGAGCCCGGCTAGCCGGGCCTCCAGGTCGGGCAACGGCTCGCCGCGCTGTAGCCGTACGGTCAGCCTGGCCCACGCCCACGCGGCCCGGTTCGCGTCGGTCGGCACCTGGCGCACGGCGGTGGTCAGCAGACGGCGTACCGTCCGGGGCCGCACCACACCTGCCGCGACCAGCCGCCGCGCGACCTGCTGATGAGCACCGGGCGCCAGCAGCGCCAACCAGGTGCCCACCCGCCGGTACCCCGGCTCGGCGGCCATCCAGCGCAGGACCCAGCCGCCGAGCGCGTCCACCGGCACGTGCCGCGCCACCAGCCAGAGCCGGCCGTCGCGCACCCGCAGCGCCCCGGCGTCGACCAGGTCCACCAGCAGGGCGGCGGCCAGGCCGAACCCGACCGCCCGGTCCGGCAGCCGCGGCCGACCGGTCACCGCGTCCCGCGCCAGCAGGAAGAACTCGTCGGCCAGCAGCGGTCTCCGCAGGTGCACCGCCGGCAGCGGCAGCGTCAAGGCGGCGTCGGCCCCGGCGGCGGTTCCGGTCTGGCCGCCGCGCTGCTGGTGGACCATCGTGGCTCCCTTCGTGATCATGGGCGCCGGCCTACGCCGGCATCCGGGCCTGGAACTGCCGCGACTGCCAGTCCCGCAGCGCCTGCTTGATCCGTACGTTCTCGTCGCGGGTCATCGCCAGCTCGGCCCGCACCGCGGCCAGTTCGTCGGCGACCAGGTGCAGGAATGCGCGTACCTCGGCCGGGTCGAGACCGCGCCGGGTGCGGTCCAGGAACTGGCGGTCGCGGACCAGCCCGGGGCTGATCGACGGCCGGGCCGCAGCGCGGTAGTGGTGGGTGCCGGCGTTGCGGGTGTGCGGCCGGGACTGCCGCCGGGTACGCCGGGGGAACAGGACGAGGTGGAGAAGCCTGCGCACGGTGGAACCGCCTTTCGCATTTCGACGGAATCGCTGTCAGGGTGTTTCTGGTCAGGGCGCGGATTCGGGGGTACGGCCGTCGCGTTCGACGACGCCGGGCCGCCGCAAGGCGTGTTTGAACACCGACAGCAGCATCATCTGGCCGGTGCGGGGGCCGCTGACGAAGGTGCCCATCACCGCGATCATGGTCACGTGTGGAATGTCGTGACCGTGCCGCAGATGGGATATCCGGATCGCCACCGGGCCGTTGCCGAATGCCCAGTCTTCGGCGCGCAGCCGCAACACATCGCCGACCTTGATCAACGGTTCACTGGACAATTTCGCACCACCCGTCGGTGCCGCCGTCGCCGCTGTTCTCCGGCGGATGCGGGAACTCCGGCGGCGACAGGCCGGCGACAGTGAGGACGGTTCGGATCCGCCGGGCCCGTGGCACGTCGCGCCGGTCGAGGATCGCCAGGGCCATGGTGAACGGTGCGCAGAACGCGACCGATCCGCACGTCGGACATTCGCCGATCCGCCTCGGCAGATGCTTCTCGGCGGTCTCTCGGGCGTTCCGCAACACCGGGTCGTCGTCCGGGTCCGCCCCGGCGGCCACCACCTTATTGATCATCGAATCCCTCCCGATTTTTCTGCTGTCAGCAGATCCACCCTGGACCCGCAACGCCAACAGTGGAAGGATTCGCACCAACAGAACCCGTTCCGAAACTTCGATCTTGAATCGGGAAGGACCGGTAATTCGTGAGCAGCAACGGGGTTCCTCGCACTCTCAAGTTCCTCCGCACCCTCAACGGAGGCATGACCCAGGAGCAGTTGGCGCAACGGTTGAGCGTCTCCACCTCGCTTATCGCCAAGTTCGAGACGGCCCGGCAGATCCCCCTGCCGGACACCGCCGAGCAGATCGACGATGTCTTCGGCAGCGGCACCCTGGTGCAGGAGACCGCCGCGGACGCCCGCAATGCCGTGCCGCCGGACTGGTTCCAGCCGTGGCCGGAGTACGAGGCCCAGGCCGAGATGCTGCGCGGGTATGAGTCGACCTACGTCCCCGGGCTACTACAGACCGAGGCGTACGCCCGCGCGGTGCTCGCCGTCGGTCTGCACCCGCCGGAGGTGGCCGAGCAGCGGCTGGCCCACCGGCTCGCCCGCCAGGCCACCGTCTTCGACCGCAAGACGCCGCCGGTCACCTCGTTCATCGTCGATGAGGCGGCGCTGCGCCGGGGCGACCCCGCGATGATGAAGGAGCAGCTGCTGCACCTGGTCGACATGTCGCGGCGCGACCGGGTGCTGCTGCACGTGGTGCCGGTCGACGCCGGGCTCTACATCGGCCAGCTGGGTAACTTCGCGCTGGCCACGCTGCCGGACGGGACGACGGTGGCCTATGCGGAGAACCCGGTGGACGGCCGCACCTACGAGGAGCCGGCGAAGGTCGCCGCCTTCGTCAACGCATGGGAGGCGATACGCTCGGTGGCACTACCCCGGGACGCGTCCCGGGACCTGATCGCGAGAATGGCAGAGGAGCTATGACCGAGCCCGCGTGGCGCACCGCCAGCCGCAGCAACAGCAACGGCGGCAACTGTGTCGAGGTCGCCGACAACCTGCCCGGCCAGGTACTGGTCCGCGACAGCAAGGACCGCACCGGCGGCACCCTCACCTTCACCCCCACCGCCTGGACGACCTTCATCACCCGGGCCGCCGCCACCCGCCCCTGACCAACCCGACACCACGCTGCAGCCCTGTCCTGCGCCTACGCCGGACCGGGGCAGGGCAGCAGCGCCGGTCGACACTTCCACCCCGGCTGGTCGCCCGGGCCAGTCGCCTGATCGCGAGGATCGGCAGGCAGCTATGACCCAGCCAGCGTGGCGCACCGCCAGCCGCAGCAACAGCAACGGCGGCGCATGCGTCGAAGTCGCCGACAACCTGACCGGCCAGGTACTGGTCCGCGACAGCAAAGACCGCACCGGCGGCACCCTCACCTTCACCCCCACCGCCTGGACGACCTTCGTCACCCAGGCCGCCACCACCCGCCACCACTGACCACCCCGACACCGGCCTCCTTGGAGGAGGATGCAGAACTGGCGCGCATCAGCGCTGACCTATCCGCCGGATGCATCCGCTACTCGACGTGAAGGGCGTCGGCCCTCAGCACGTCCGAGCGGCCGCACTCGCCGCCGAGAGTCCGTACAACCCCGACGGATGGCCGGCAACTCGGTGCTGGAACGGGGCTGCGGCGGGCCCTGGTCTGTTCGGTAGGTTCAGATGTGGCGGGCTATCGATGCCCGATGTCTGAACGGTCCGGGTGTTTCCGGAGGGATGCGAGGATGGCCCCCTGTGCTGCGGCTACGGTCTCCGTGAATGTTGCGGGGTCCCGGGTGATGCGTACGGCGCCGGCGTGCATCATCCCGGAGAGTAGTTCCACGGCGAGGCGCACGTCGCCGACGTCGCGGAACTCGCCGCGTGTGATGCCATCTCGTACGACGTTCTCGACCTCGGCGATGACGGCTTCGAACGGACCATCAGGCCCCTTGGGTATCTCCTGGACCAGCGGAGCGGAACCCGAACGGAACATCACCTGCAGGGCTTGGTCTGTGCACGCGTCCAGAACCGTACCGATGATCTCCAACATCCGGTCGGTCGCGGAGTCAGCGGACCGTGCACCGATGGCGGCCACCCGGTCGAGCATGGGCGTGGCCGCTCGGTGGGTCACGGCCCGTACCAACGCGCTTTTGTCCGGGGCATAGTTGTAGAGGGTGTTACGTGCAATCCCGGCCCGGGCCGCGATATGACCCATGTTGATCGAGTCGTAGTCGCGTTCCGTCAGTAGTTGCCGGATGGCCTTGGTGATCTCGGCCCACACCATCTCGTGGTGCTCCTGGACGCTATCTCCCCGTATCCGCGGCACGATGTGATTCTGTCCTGGCGTCAGGTGGCGCGTCCAGTGCCGGCGGCGACACCCGCCAGATGAGAGTTTTCCTGGTGGGTCGCGGTGAGCCGCACGCGGGTCAAGCGCCAACCGTCCGGGGTGCGGACCGCTTCGTTGTCGTAGAAGCCCACCACCAGCCAACGGTTGGGGCCGCCTGCGGCGAGCTCCGTTGACAGCCAGTGCTCAGCCCTGACGTGTGCGTGGACCGTCGCGCGGTCGCCATTGAGATCGACGACATGGCCGGTGATGACGTGATGCGTTGCCACGAAGGGCGCGAAGGCACCGCGCAGAATCTCGACGTAGTCCCGCAACGGCGTCGTCATCGGCGGAATGCCGGTTACCGACGAGAAATCGAGCGTCAGCGGATCGGTGAAGACCCGCCCCGGCAGTGTGTTGAACTCCCTGCGGTCTGCGATGTCGGCGTAGCGTCCGAACAACTCCGTCAGATCCGCGCGGTCCGCGAGCGCGCTCATCTCCCAGCCCTTTCCTCTCCGCGTCACCGCGCCACTGCTACCCGGGCAGCGCCGCGACAGTGGATGCGATACGACAACCTGTCGTAAAAGTATGCGACAGGTTGTCGCGAAAAGCAAGCTCAGGCGATCGACGGGCCGGTGCAGCGGTCGCGGCTGCTACCGGGAATGGGACAGGGCGGACGGCGTGCGGTCCAGATCGTGAAGCAGCGCCTGCAACCGGTCCCGGCATCGCAGGACGAGGCCGGAGATGTCGTCGAAGGTCTCGGCGTTGGCTCTACTGCTCTCGAACCACATCGCACGCACAGCCGTCCGGCCCTGTACCAGGTAGTTCCCGGCAGCCTCGACCAGCCCAACGAACTCGCCACGGCGGTCCGGCGGGGCGAGCCGAGCAACACTCCGTGCCGCTCGCAAGGGCGGCGACGATCGGTGTGCGGTCGTGCCGAGAAGCGCGCACCTCGGTCCGTCGAGTCTCTGTCCGCCGTCGAGTGGAGGGCTCAGGCACGTTATTTGCGCGAATAACGTGCCTGAGCCCTCCACTCGAAGCAATGTCGCCGATCGCGGCGTCCGGATCTGAACCTGCCGCCACGGGCCGCTCCGGCGGTTGAAGGTGTCGGGGCGGTACAGCGAGATCCGCTCATGGCTGCGGTCGTAGATCAATGAAACAAGTAGCCGCGAAGCGTTCGCCGTTGCCTGGTCGGGCCGGCCGGTAGCACTGGCTCCAAAATCTCCTACTGGAAAGGCTCCGGGGACTCGCCGATCCGGTCTTCCAGGTCGCCGAAGTCGGTGAGGAAGGAGACAACCTCGCCATCGACGGTGTACCCGACCCAGCTCCGGTACCGACCGTCGGCGCCGAGGTGGATGGCGATGAGGTTGGTGCCGGTAGCCTCGTGGTGGTAGATGCTGTAGGGCTCGTCCGCGTTGAAGGAGAGGTCCGCTACCAGTTCCTCGCGGGCCTCGTCGTCGGTCAACGCCTCGAAGACCTCGACCGAGCCGAACCCCCCGGTGGCGCCGTCGACCGGATAGATGTAATCCGCTCCGTTGCGCTGGGCGGGCAGCCACTGGCTGACCGGCTCGGGACGTACGACGACCCGGGCACCCAGCACCACGTCGTCCTCGGTCAGAATCTCGACGGCGTACTCGCCGGGTGACACGGTCTGGGTGAACGCCCAGCGGGCGACTTCGCCGGCGGGGAAGAGCCCAGGCGGTTCGGCGGCGACCAATCTTCCGCTTGGCAGCCGCAGCCGCACGTCGGCGGTGAGGGTCGTCGCTGCGGCGAGCAGCCCGTCGAAGTCGTAAGTCATGGCGGAATTCCCGGGTGGTCGGCTGACGCGGAGGGACGGCAAGCAGCTCATGCTCGCGCATTTGGCCGAGATGCGCACCACCGTCGCCGTACACCCGCAATCGGAGCTGAGGTACGGGCTCGGCGGGCCACGCTCGTTGACGCCGCGCTCTGCGCGAGGTGACCCGTAGCGGGCGAGGGCGGTTCAGCAGCGGACGAGTTCGTCAACCGCCGTCCACTGCTTGTCCTCGATCGGCTTGCTGTCGTCGAAATGGAGCAGTTGCCGTACCGCACTGGTCACACTGTCCCTGGTGATCCGCTGCGGGTCGGTGCCGGCCCGCAGCGGAGCCACGACCAGCTTGACAATCGTCCACAGCCGCCGGGTCTCGACCTGGTCGAGGTCACCGAACATCTCATTCGCCAGTACGGCGGTCCGCGCGATCGCCGCACTGGCGACGGTGGCGTCCAGGCCGGCCAGGGTAGCCCGGTCCGCCAGGTCCCGCCGGACCGACTCCGCCAGGCGGGCCGTCGCCTCCGGCGGGACTGTGCTGGCCGTTACCTCCTGCGGGACCATGTTGGCCGTTGCCTCCGGAAGCGCCAGCACCGCCGACCGCGGAGAGTCGAGAAACGCCTGGTTGGTTGGCGACGTACGACCGGACAGTTGCTCGACAGCCTCCGTGCCGGACTGTTCGACATCCTCGGGTGCGGTCCCGTGCTCGACCACGACGATCGTCTCGACAACCGGCTCAGGAACGACCTCCGGAGCCACCACGACAACCGTCTCAACCGGCTCAACCTCCGGTTCAGCAACAACCTCCGACGCCACCACGACAAACGTCTCGGTCGGCCCGACCTCCGGCTCGACGCCTGGTTCAGGCACCGCCTCTTCGTCGTCGACGTGCGGGGGCGGGGGTCCGCCGAGCAGTTCCTGCGGGGGCGGGGGTCCGCCGAGCAGTTCCTGCATGTGGGCGATGCCGTCCGCCTTGTACCAGGCCGCCCGGTCGTCGCGGTACCACCGCCAGATCCGCCCGGGTCTGTCGAAGGTAGCCCTCGTCGGCACGACCACGTGCACGCTGAGCGCCCGGTGCAGGTCCCGGGCGAGTTTGCGCAGGTGCGCCGCGCCGCTGGTGCCGGACAGCTCCGCCGGATGTTTCGGCAGCAGCAGAATGTCCCGGCGGTTCCAGCCGACGGTGTGCCGGATCTGCGCCGCCAGCGTCGCCACGTTGTCGATGGCTTCGTCGCCTATTCGGACCGTGCCGGTCGCGTCGATGTCGACCACGACGGTGGTGACGCCCGGGTGGTGCGACAGCGTGCCCGGGTTGAGCGCGGGCAACGCGCTGGCCCGGGTGGACTCGACGACCAGGATCTCGCCGTCGTGCAGGGCCGTGGTGTGCAGTTGCGGTGGCGGCCCGGCCAGCTCGGCCGGCGGTACGGCCTCGGGCAGCTTCAGCGCCTTGGCCGCAGCCGCGGTCACGGTGATCACCGCCGCGTTGCTGACCGTCAGGTCGATCGTCATCGGCTGGTGGACGTTGTGCGTCCCCGTGATCCGGAAGGTGCCGCTGCTGACCAGGTAGACGTACCCCTCGGCCTTGTCCTCGTGGGTGTGCTCGACGGTCCTGGACACCGTGAGCGGGTCGGGTCGGTCCTCGCCCCACACCAACTTGGTCTGCAGAAACTCCTGATCACGGCTGATGGTGACCGTGGTGCTGGTCTCCGTCTCGTCGCCGAGTTCCCGCATGCTCTCGTTGGTGAACTTGACCGAGTACAGGTACGTCAACTTGTGCGGCAGCAGCTGGACCGTCGGGTCGGCGATCAGCAGATGGGTCAGGCCGGGGATCCTGACTCCGCCGGGTTGCAGGATGCGGTCGCCGAGCCCGAGCAGCACCGCCGGGACGACCTGCGTGGCCAGGTGGCCCTGGGTGCCGGGAGCCAGCCAGTACGGCGGATGGGGCAGCCGGTCGGCGTGCCGGAACGTCGTGTTCTGCACCCCCCGGATGGCCGCCGCCAGCAGCGACCTGTCGACGGTGAGGTCGTTGAGCAGCACCTTCGACTTGGCCTCGCCCTCGACTGTGCCGAGGCGCTGCGCGGACAGGTCGTAGTACGGCGGTAGGTCCGCCGGCCGGCGGTCCCGGTAGACGACGACCTCCGTCAGCGCGCTGCCGACCGGCAGCATCGGGGTGTCGAAGGTCAGCGCGGTCGGATAGTGCAGCCGTAGCGTCCCGGGCAGCGTACGGGTCCGGGCCGGCTGGGGCCGTTGCCGCGCCCACCAGGTGGCGATCAGGCTGGCCTGTCCGAGACTCATCCAGAGCAGCAGCTGAGGAGGGCTGGACACCGTGGCGATCCGGACGGTGAAGGTCCACGGGTGGGTGTACTCCTCGAACCCGACGTACTTGCGGGTGTCGGTGTCCGCCTTGAGCGCCCTGTCATCGATTTTGAAGCGTTCCTGCCGGCGGTCGGACTCCGACACCGCCACGGTCCGCATCTTGTTCCGGCTCGATGCCATGCCGAACAGCCGGGTGGTCACCCCGATCGTGTCGTCCTTGGCGGGGAGCGTCAGGTTGCCGCCACGGCCCCACTCGAAGCCACGGCCGCGCCGGTCCTCGTGCTGGGTGCCGCCCTGGTGGTAGGTGTCCGACTTCTCCTTGGCCGGCAGACTGCCGATGTGGGTCCCCCGGCCCATCCTGGCCGTCACCGTGACCACGTCGACGGTCCACCCGTACCAGGTCCTGCGCGGCAGCAGCAGCGGCAGGGCACCGTTGGCGCCGAGGTACGGGGCGAGGCCGAGCAGGGCGTCGGCCCCCAGCAGCATGGCCAGTCTGTCCTGCCGTCTGGTGACGACGCTCCACGCCTCACTGGTGTCGGTGGCGTGCGGCAGCAGGGTGAGCACCGTCGGGAGGACGTCGTCGCCGTTGCTCAGCTCCACCACGTCGGCGAGGTCGAGCGACTGCCCGGAGGCGACCGTCGGCGGGAGGTGACGCTGGGTCTCGCCGCTCGCCACGAACTGGCCGACGAGTGATTCGGTGGCCGTGCCGGTGAGCGCCGGCGCGGGCAGGTTGAACCGGTCGGGGAAGCGCAGCGTCTCGGTACGCGGCAGGACGGCGGTCATCGACCCGGCCGCGACGAGCTTCGACTCGGTCACCATCGTCGCGTCGGCGCCCTTTCGGGTCGCCCGCACCTCGAGGACGGTGTGGAACTGGTACAGGTCGCTGGCGGTGCTGTCCTTCGCGGACCGACGGTTCACGCCGTTGATGCCGTGGCCGGACGAGTGGTCCCAGAGCGTGAACCCCAACTGGCCGCCGTAGCTGCCGGCCAGTCCGACGGCGGTGCCGTCCTGTTCACCTCGCAGGCCGAGGGAGGCGAGCAGCCGCCAGTTCCACTTGATCTTGTACGCCGCAGACGTGTCGAGACTGCTGTTGACGTCCTTGACGTTCTCCGGTCCGCCACTGAACTGGGAGCCCCGCTGCAGACCGGCGTCAGTCAACGCCTTGACCGGGTCGCGCAGGATGTCGACCGGACGTGCCTGGTAGAGTCTACGTTGGACGGTCAGGTACCGCACCGAACCGTCGGCGGCGGTGAACAGGCCCAGGTATGTCGTGCCGGACGGGCTCATCGCGTTCGCCGGCCCGTACAGGTTCGCAACCCGCACGCCGGTGATGATCGTGTCCCGGTCGATCTGCGTGACGTCGATCTCGTCGGGGTAGCCGAGCAGTTCGCCGATGGCCGCCGCCACCCCGGCGGTCTGCGGCGGGGTCAGCGGAGTCGAGCCCGGCGGCAGTTTCACCTCCGGACCGGAATCAGCCAGATCGAGGACACCGAGCTGCGGCAGGGCGTCGACCCCGTCGCTGTCGAGCCGCCCGGTCGTCGTGACGGTGGAGTCGATCGACTTCGCCGTCAACTGCGGGTCCTCGGCGCCCGCCAGGTCGAGCACCAGCGTCTCGACGTGCAGGACCGCGTCGTGCCGGCCGCGCACCCCCGCGCCGGTCAACTTGATCCGCCGGTTGCCCCGGTGGCCGAGCGTCGCGCTGTCGGACATCACCTGGCTGAAGGCGAAGTCGGTGCCGGCGCTGACCCCGCCCTGGACCAGCCACTCGGGGCCCGAACCGAACTTCTTCCGACCGACGACCGCACCGTCGACGCCGACCTGCTGACTGGTGGTCACGCCGGTACGGGTGACCAACTTTCCGCCGTACTTGGCCGACGAGTCGATGGTCAGCTTGTCGTCGGACCGGGGCGATCCGGCGACGCCGAACAGGGACTGGTCGGTGGCGGCTCCCTCCTGCTCGATCCAGAACTCGACATGCACCAGAAACGTGTCGAGTTCGTACGACGCCTGCAGGCCGCCGTCGACGGCCTTGCCGTGCCCGGTGAGCAGGGCGGTGCCGGAGAAGTGGGTCGCGAAGTGGCGCTCCATGGCGGCCATCTGCACCGGTGACACGGCGGTGCCGTCGGCGAACTCGTCGAGCGCCTCCCGCACCGACGCCATCACCGCAGAAAACACCTGTTCCACCTTGGTGATGCCGGTGACCATCGGCAGCACGGTGAACGGCTGCTGGATGCCGGTCTGCGCCGGGGTCAGGAACGTCAGCGGGGTCAGGGCGCTCGTGCTACCGGCCTCGTCGCGGGCGGCGGAGAGAAACGTACGGGCCGGCGCGGTGAACGTCTGCGTGGCGCCGATCTCGGGGGTGACCGCCACCGTCGCGACCAGCGGCTTGTTCATCAGCAGCGCGTCGGTCGTCCGCTCCACCACCGCCTTCTGCGCGGACTGACCGGCGTCGCTGACGTTCACCGTCTTCGTGGTTCCGCCGCCGACGGTGCCCCGCACGGTGGCGCGCCCCGGAGTCACGGCCTCGCCGGTCTGCGGATCGGTCACCTCGTTGATCCCGAACCCGGCGCCGGCGAAGGCCGCCAGTTGGGCGCTGCTGCCGTTGCCGTCCTTGCCAGCCGTCTTCGTACCGCCCAGCGAATCCAACCGCAGGATCGTGTTCGACAGCCGGTCGATCGCCCAGGTGTTCTCCTCGTCGCTGGCGTCCTGCGAGGTCAGCGTCAGCGCCAGCTGGTCGGTGCGGGACCGGTCGTCGAGCGTGTGCGGTACGGACAGCAGCAGCGCCCCGGACGCGAGGTCACGCGAATGGTGGGTGAGGGTGCGTTCGCTGATGAACTCAGCAATGGACTTGAGCACGTCGGGGCGGGCCCGTCGCTGGTGCACCACCCCGTCGGCGTCGGCGGTGTCCGAATGATAGTGGTCCAGCAACTGCGATCTGAGGGCGCCGAGGTCGACCGACACGACCTTCTTCCAGGCACCGTCGAGGTCGCCGGTGACGGTGCCGGGCGACAAATGGTCCTGCTCACCGTCGGGTGCGCGCAGCCCGCTCAGGTCCGGGACCAGGGTCTCCTTCAGGTAGCGGACAGTGATCTGCCTGCCGATCGGTACCGACGTCGCGGCCTCCGGACCGCCGATCCGCCGTACGGTGACCTGGGGGTCGGGGTAGTCGAAGTAGCCGGGCGCCTTGAAGCTCTTGATGGAGGTGGCGTACTCCGCCATCGTGGTCACCGACTGCCCGGTACTGGTGGTGACCCCAGCGGTCGCCGTCACGGCCGCCACCACACCGGTCTCCGGCGGCAGCCCGATCGCCGGGGTCGACGCCGAGCTGGTCTGGCTGGCGGCGGTGACTGACTTCGGCGCCGAGCGCGCACCGTACGGCACCGCGAAGTTGACCTCGCCGGCCTTGAACGCCGGCTTGGCGACGGCCGGGCCCAGCTTCAGCCGGATCTCGTACATCTTGCCGCCGGACGACACGACGTCGCCGTTGTTCGCCAGGTTGCGCAGGTAGTGGTCGTCGGTCAGGTCCTCGGCCAACTGGTGGGCCGCCCGCCGCGACAGTGGAGTGTGCTGGGCGACCCTGGCGGCGAAGTCGCCGACGTCGCGCAGCCCGGAGTCGAGCTGCCCGTCGCCCAGGGCGTCGAACTGCTGGGCGTGCGCCGGCGGCCCGAAGGTGATCCCGTGCCGTTCACCGGCGAAGTCGACGTACCGCTGCACCAGTTCGGGCCAGTGCTGCCGATCGACGGACTGCAGACCCTCGCTGAACGCGTCGGACAGCTGCGTCACGCGGACGCCTTCGGGCAGCGTGCCGCGTACGGCCTCGTCGAGCTCCCCGGGGTTGTTCACCAGCAGCACGACGAGGTTGGCGCCGTTGCCCGGGGCCTCCTGCTCGATGAGTTCGTGAAGCTGGCGTGGCTCGTCCCGGCCGACCTCGACGACCGTGCCGGACTCCGGGTCCACCGCAGTGAAGATCACGGTCGTCGGTGGTACCGGCGCGCCGACCCGCAGCCCGCCGAACACGACGTCCAGCACCTGCAGCGTCCAGGTCGGCGCCTTGTCGAAGGAGCCATCGAACTCGAACACCTTGGCGACGCTGACCGTCAGCCCGTCCGAGATCGTGTTCCAGTCCGCCGCCCGCAGCTCCTGCTCGACCTGCCCGGGGTGCTCGGGGTGCTCGGTGTGCTCGGTGTGCTCGGTGTGCTCAGCGGCGGTGGCCGCCTCCGCAACGGCGTTCTCTATCGCCCGCAGTTCCTGCTCGATCCGCTCGATCGTGACGTTGAGACCGCGGCGATACACCTCGACCTCTTCGGCGACCCGCCCGCTCACCGGTCCGGACAGGTTGTCGCGTTCGGCGATCCGCTCCTGGAGCTCTTTTCGCAGCTCTTCCACATTCTGGGTGGTCTGCGCCGTCTGGTCGAGGGTGCCGGGTCGGTAGTCGCGTGGGGCCAGCAGCAGTCCGGAGACGCCGTCGTGGTGGGCGAGGTCCGGCCCGGTCAGCGGGACCCGGTCCGGGGTAAAGGCGATGAACCGCAGATCGGCCAACCCGACCGGAGCGTTTCGGCTCGGCGTACGGCTGTCGTAGGCGGTCACCGGGTCCTGCTCGGCCGGAGCCGTCACGTCGACGAACGTCAGCCCCGACAAGGGGTCATTGACCAGTGCGAAGGCGTGGGTCGGTGCGTTGGGCGGACCCGCCGTCAGGTACGCCACCGACCCCGGCACGTCGCGCATCAGGTCGGCGACCTGTTCGATGCTGCCCGCCTGCCGCCAGGGTTGCCCATGGTCGATCGCGAACCGCTGCGCCGGCCCGGCCTCCAGGTAGGCGGAGTCGCGCACCACATTCGGCCTCGGCGCGAGCACACCGGCCTTGGTCAGGCCGGTGTCGACGTTCTGCAGCTGCGGCAGGCAGTCCAACGGCTGCGGATCAACCAGGCGCGTCTGCTGCAGCGCCCGCGCCATGTCGGCGACCGACCCCACCGTACGGGTGGTCGGCCCCGCCGTGGCGGCGGTGGTCGGTTCCGGCGGCTGGGGGACCGTGCGCCAGACCGCCAGCAGTTCCTCGCGCCACCGGTCGGTCCTCGCGGCATCCGCGGCCCGCATGTCGGCGTCGGCTTTCGTGGTGTACGACGAGAACACGTCTCCGTTGGCCTGCTCATGATTGAGCCAGAGTTTGCTGTGACCGCCCGAGTTCAGCTGCTCGCGGGCCAGGTAGACGAAGTCCTCACGGTAGTCGCCGCCGATCTGGTCGAGCACGTCCCGGGACAGGCCTCGGTTGTACGCCAACTGCTGGAACCCGTCGCGGGCCTCGACCACCGCCCGGTTCGACTTGATCTCACCAATGAAGCGGTCGGACAGGTTGTCGACGTCGAGCAGGTCCCGGTAGGGCGCGGTGGTGATGTCCTCAGGGCGGGAGTTGGTCGGCAGCGACTCCTCGAACACCGCCCGGAAGTCCTGCCTGAACACGTTCCAGGCGCGATCCAGCGCGGTCGCGTCCAGCTCGGGAAAGTAGGCCGCGACCTCGTCGAACGCGCCCCGGGCCTGGTTCAGGGTACGTTCGAAGCTGGCCTCGGCGGTGAAGGCGTCGTACAACCTCGCCCGGTTCGTCTCCACGGTCTCCAGCAGGTGTTCCAGCGAGGACCCGTTGCCGGCGTCGAAGGCTTCGCGGTACGCGGCCCGCACCGTCTGCTCCCAGCGCGCGTTGACAGTCGCCAACCCTTCGGGGGACAGCGCCGACTTCGGGTTGCCCAACTGCCAGTCGACGTACGCCTGGTTGAACAGCTCGACCTGGATGTGGCGCAGACCGTCCGGGCTTTCCAGCACACCGAGGGGTGCCTTGCTGTTGGTCGCCTCCCACAGCTGTGCCGGTGACGGGTACGGGTTGTCGCCGCCGTCGAGCAGTTGCCCCACCGTGGTGATGTGCTCCTGTCCGCTGCCGAGCCGGTCCCGTACGTGTGCGGGCAGCTCCCGGTCGCGCCACCGGTCGATGTCCGGGAACGGCTGGTCCCGCCGGCGGTCGATCAGGTTCGCGGCCTGACGTTCCCCCGCGTCGGGGTGCAGGGCGAGCTTCGCCTCCTGCTGGGTCAGCGGTTCGGAGATGCCCAGGTCGTTCTGGCGTTGCGCGTTGATTTTCAGCAGCTCGCTGGGGCGCACCCCGCGTTCCAGACCCTTCTGGTACGCGGCCAGGTCGGCACTGTCCAGGTCAAGATCGTGCAGCCGTTGCTGGATGCTGGCGCGGTGATCCTCGAACGGGTTCAGCCGGGACTCGGCCAGCAACCGGTTCAGGCCAAGCCACTCGGCGTCAGTGACGCCGAGGACCTTGCGGCCGTCGGCCCGCTCGGCCCAGCTGCGGCCGTCCTGCCCGCGCTGGTCGGGGTGCGGGCTGAGCAGTTCCGCGCGGTCCAGCAGGTGCCCGTACGCGCGGTCCAGGGCAAGCCGGGCCTCGGGAGTCAACTGTGGACCCCACAGTTGTGCCTGCGACTGTGGCGACGGCTGCGGCGGCGGTGTCACGGCCGGCTGCGACTGGACGGTGCCCGCGTCCCGCACCGCCGGAGGCACCGGATCCGGCTTGGATACCGACTGTGGCTGCGGCGATGGCGACTGCCCCGACTGCGACGTCTGCTGCGATGTCTGCCCCGACTGCGTCGGTGCGTGCGACGTCGACTGCGACGGTACCTGCTGAGGCGGATCCGCGATCGTCGACGGCCGGGCCGGAACGGACGAGGTCGACGTCGTCCGGTCGAGGCTGCTCACCGAGGTGCGTGGGGCGTTGTCCGGTACGACCGGGCCGGGGGCGACACTCGCCGAGGTCTTCGGGGCGGTCCCCAGGTTCGCTGGCGGGACCGACCCGGCGCGCGCATCACCCACCGGACGTACGGCCGGAGCCTCACCCACCGGGCGTACGGCCGGAGCCTCACCCACCGGGCGTACGGCCGGAGCCTCACCCACCGGGCGCACCGCCGGCGGGTCGACGACCAGCTTCGGCGGCGTTGCGACGCCGCCGGTGGTGATGCCCAGATCCACCTTCGGCGGCGGCGACGTGACCGATCCGATCACCGGCGCGTTCGGTACCGACTGCGCCGGCACCGGCAGGGGCGGGCCGACCGAAGCGGGCAGCCCGGTGACCGGCCCTGGGCGGGAGGTGGCCGGGACCATATCGTGCACACCCGGTACGGCACCCGACAGGCCCATCGCCGCCGAGATGCCGATCACGGCCGGATCGGCGTGGTACGGCACCCCGTACGCCGTCTTGACGATCGCATCGGGGCCGAGGTCCACCGCCATGTTGATGCCGACGTTGGAGATGACCTCCGCCGTCGGCCGGATGACGGCCTGGCTGGAGCGTACCGCCGCATTCGCCACCTGCGCCGGTGTCCGGACCGCCGGCGGCACCACGGTGGCACCGTTGCGGACCGCGACCTGCAACGCCCCGGCCAGGCCCTCGCCCACCTGAACGGTGGTGATCCGCGGCATCCCGGCGGCGACGATCCGCAACGCCCGGCCGAAGTTGACCGACACGTTCACCACGACCCGCACCAGGCTGGACAGCAGTACGGAGACGGCCCGGGTGATGGCGGTGAACAGCGGCCCGATGGCGAACGTCAGCGGCGTCAGCACCACCCCGATCACGCCGACGATGATCTCGATGGTCCGCATCTGTTCCTGTTCGGCCCGCGCCTCCCGGACCGCCTGGGCGAAATCCTGGATCGCCTGCCCGATCGCGATCATCTCGTTGGCCACCGGCACCACCGTGTTGGTGACGATCCCGTCCCAGGCCTGCACCGCCCGGTCGCGGCCGGTGCCCTGCCAGGCAGCCTCGCCGAGCGGGCCGGTGATCCCGCTGGCCTGCCGGTACAGGTCGTTGCCCAGGGCGACGAACGCGTTGCCGAGGCTCTGGATCTGCTGGTCGTCGATCTCAGTTGGAAAGATCGGCATGCCGCACCTCCGTCATCGGCACCTCAGGCCTCCTCGATCGCCACCTGGATCACCGTGTCGGGGTGCGCCCGGCGCAGCAGCCGACCCCGGCCCGGTGGCCCGTTCTCGGCCCGGTGGCCGCCGAACAGCGCCCCTTCCCGGCTGTCCCCGGGCAGGATCAACGCGGCCGGCTGCTGCTCCCGCAACCTGGCGAGCAGCTGATCGACCGCGAACCCCCGGGAGCTGCCGGTGACCCGCCGGGCGAGCACCACGTGGAATCCGAGATCGTGCCCGTGCGGCAGCCGGTCGACCAGCGGCGACAACGGGGAACTGCCCCCGCCGACCAGGTCGTGGTCGTCGACCACGACGAACAGCTGCGGCCCCTGCCACCAGTCCCGGCGGGCCAGGTCCTGGCCGGTCAGGCCGGGCGGCGGCATCCGTTCGGCGAGCTTGCCGTCGACCTGCCCGACGTACTCGGCGGCGGCGGTCGGGTCGGCGGCGTAGGCACCCAGGTAGTCCTCCGGCACCGCCCCCAGCAGGGTCCGCCGGTAGTCGATCACGACGAACCGGATCTCCCACGCCGTGTAGCGGCGGGCCATCGCCGCCATCCAGGTACGCAGCAGCTGGGTCTTGCCGGTGCCGGAGTCGCCGAGCACCACCAGATGCGGATCGTCACCGATCAGGTCGAGGTGGACCGGGGCGAGGCCGACCTCGTCCAGACCGATCGGTACGCCGGCAGCGGCGGCGTCGACCGGCAGTTGCGCCGCGGCCAGCCGGCGCGGCAGGACCCGTACTTCGGGGGCGGCCGGACCGCTCCAGCCGGCGGCCAGTTTGCCGACCACCTCGTCGAGCGCCTCGGTCAGGGCGTCGACGGTGTCGGCGTCGTCGACCCGGGGCAGCAACGCCTGGTACGGCACGCCGGGTGGGGCCAGACCCCGGCCGGCGACGACGTCACCGAGCGACCGGGCCGCCGGCCGGCTGATCTCGCTCTCCGCCGGGTCGTTGAGCCGCAGTTCGAGCCGGCCGGCGAGGCTGTCGCGCAGGTTGGACCGGATGTCGAACCAGCGGTTCGCGGTCACCAGGACGTGCACCCCGACGCCGAGTCCGCGCGCCGCGACGTCCACGACGACCTCGTCGGCCAGGTCGAACTCGGCCCGGATGGCGGGCCAGTTGTCCAGCACCAGGAACACGTCGGCGGCGCGTACGTCGCCGGGCAGGCCACCGCTGGCCCGCAGCTGCCGCCAGCGGCCGGCCGAGTCGACGCCCAGGTCGGCGAAGATCCGTTCCCGTTCGTCGACGAGCCGCCGGGTGTCCAGCAGGATCCGGCGGGCCAGCTCCACGTCGCGGCGGCCGGCGACCCCGGCGACGTGCGGGGCGGCGGCGAGCGCCCGCAGGCCACCGCCGCCCAGGTCGACGCAGGCGAACTGGACCTCGTCCGGGGTGTGGGTCAGCATCAACGCCAGCACCGTGGTGCGCAGCAGGGTGCTCTTGCCGGTCTGCGGGGCGCCGACCACGGCGAGGTTCCCGGCCGCACCGAAGTCGACAAGCATCGGGGACTGCTGCTGGGTGGCCGGCTCGTCGAGGACGCCGAGCGGCACCCGCAGCCCGCCGAGCCACGGCCAGCTCTCGGCCTGCAGCCCGCGTTCCGGCACCTCGCCCACCGGGCCGAGCACGGATCCGAGGGCGATCGCCGGTGGCAGCGGCGGCAGCCACACCTGGTGAGCTACCGCGTCGGCCTGCGCCAACGCGGTCGTCACCAGATCCAGTGTCGACGGTCCGTCGGCGGCGTCAGTCGGCCCGGGGTCGGCTGCCGGACCGGTGTCGGGCAGCGGCGTGTCGCGGCTGACCGGACCGAACGGCACCGGGACGAGCTGGACCGGCGCGGCCGGCCGGACCGCCGGCCAGGCCGGACCGGAGACGTGCGAGACCCGGAACCGGCGGTACGCCGACTCGTCGACCTTCAGGTACGCCGACCCGGGCAGCGGCGGCAGCAGGTACGCGTCGGCGGTGCCGAGCACCGCCCGACTCTCGGCGGCGCTGAACGTCCGCAACCCGATCCGGTACGACAGGTGCGACTCCAGGCCACGCAGCCGGCCCTCGTCGAGCCGTTGGCTGGCCAGCAGCAGATGGATCCCGAGGCTGCGGCCCACCCGACCGATCTGCACGAACAGGTCGATGAAGTCGGGCCGTCCGGTGAGCAGCTCACCGAACTCGTCCACGATCACCAGCAGGTACGGCAGGGCCGGCAGCGGGGCACCGTCGACGCCCGTGCCGCCGGCCGCGCGGCGCACCTGGTACTCGCGTACCGAGTCGACGTTGCCGGCGTCGCGCAGCAGCCGCTGCCGACGCTGCTGTTCCCCGACGAGCGCCGCCCTGACCCGGTCCACCAGGGCCATGTCGTCGGCCAGGTTGGTGATCAGACCGGCGACGTGCGGCAGGTCGACGGCGTTCGCGAAGGTGGCCCCGCCCTTGAAGTCGACCAGCACGAAGCTGAGCAGGTCCGGCGGGTGGGTCATGGCCAACCCCACCAGCAGGGTACGCAGCAGTTCGCTCTTGCCGGAGCCGGTCGCGCCGATCACCAGCCCGTGCGGGCCGACACCGCCCTGCGCCGACTCCTTCAGGTCGAGCACCACCGGCCGGCCGTCGCTGTCGATGCCGATCGGTGCGCGCAGCAGTTCATCGCTGCCGGCCGGCAGCCAGCGTCCGGTGCCGACCACCTCGTCGCGGGACAGACCCAGCAGTTCCGGCACCGACAGCGAGTCGACCAGGTCGCCGGCCCGGGGCGGCCGCAGCCGCAACGGCGCCATGGCCCGGGCCAGGCACCGCGCCAGGGCCGGGGTCGGGGCGTCGCCCACCAGGTCGTCGACCGCGACGATCAGCTCCGACCGGCCGGCGAGGGTGAGCCGGCCGGTGTCGTCGACGGTCACCCGCACGTCGGCCCGGGGCGGCTGGTACGACGGGCCGGGCACCAGACACACCACGCTCACCCCGCTGGCCTTCCCGGCCCGGGCCAGCAGCTCGGTGAGGACCGGCTCCCGCACCCAGGCGCTGGTCGGGTCGTAGCCGTCGATCAGCAGCACCAGCCGGCGACCCGGGTCGGCGTCGGCCCGGGTCAGCAGGACCGGTTCGTCGGTGGTGGCGAGCCGGGCCAGCCACAGCTGCAGCAGCCCGACCAGGGCGGACAGGTCCTCGGCGACGGCGACCGGCGCGGCCGTCGGCGGCAGATCGGCGACCTGCCCGGTGGGGCCGGCGGTGCGCACGTGCGGCAGCCAGACCGCCCACTCCCAGTCCCGGACGGCGTCCGGCGCGCAGACCACCACGGCCACGTCCTCCGGCGCGTGCAACGCCGCCGTCTGGCACAGCATCGCCCGGCCCACCGCGCGGGCCGCCGCCGGCGGACCGATCACGCTGACCACGCCGGCCCGGCCCAGGTCGATCACGCCGGGCTGGCGGCCGACCGTACCGACCTGGTGGACCACCGCCTCGGCGGCCGCGGTGAGGTCCGGGTCGGTGTCGGCCATCGGGTCGGCCCTGGCCGACAGGGCGACCGGTACGCACAGCGGCCCGGTGCCGAGGCCGACCCGGATCCGGAGGAAGTCCGGATCGGTGGGTCGACGCTCCCACAGTCGCCGCCGGTGCCAGACGATGGCGAGCAGTCGCTGCGGTGACGGGTGCGCCACCGGCACCGCCGCGCGCTGCTGGGCGGCGATGCCGCGGGCGCTGCGCCGGATGCCGGTCAGATGTGCGTGGTAGCGGATCCGCTGGCGGGCCCGCTGGCGGCGGGCGTGCGCGCTCATCTGGTAGCGGATGCCGAACGTCGACACGATCGAGATCACGATGAACGCGATGCCGGCCACCACCATCCACCGGTGCCCGAGCGTGATCATGTAGCCGGCCATCGCGATCGTGCTGAGCAGCGGCAACAGCAGGGTGATCAGCGCGACGCCGCCGTTTCCGGACGCGTCGACGGGCGGGGCCGCCACGGTGAGCCGGCCCTGCGGCAACGTCGGCCCGGCGGTACGCGCGGCCCGGTGCAGCAGCCGGACGGGGGACGCGGACTCTGATGTCGACATGGCTTCCTGCGGTCCGACCCGGTTCAGGACCGGGCCACCTCGGTGAGAGTGACGGGATTGGGGGTGCCGCCCGGTGCGGTGTCGTCGCCGCCGGAGCCACCGGACGGATCCGGGCCGCCGGACGGGCCGGAGCCACCGCCGGAGCCACCGCCGACCACGTCGATGAACGCGTCGAACATGGCGACGATCTGCGTCTCGGCGGCGTCGTAGTTCAGCGCCGCCCGGCGCAGATTGACCCCGATCACCGCGAACAACCCGGGTGGTTCGTCGTTGAACAGCTCACTGGCCGCCGAGTTGAAGTTGTCGAACAGCAGCTGCGCGTCGGTCGCGCTCGGCCCCAGCCAGGCACCCGCCTCGGACAGGCCGTTGAGAGCCCCGACGATCCGTTCCAGGCATCCCGCGACCCGGCCGGCGTCGTCCAGCACCTGCTGGCCGTTGGCGGCCAAGGTGGTGATGTCGCAGGAAATGCTGCTGGTGTTGTAGACCGGGTTCGGCCCGAGCGGGTTGTCGGCCAGGGGCATGTCAGCTCCCCCCGACGGTGTAGTAGTTCGCGGTCTCCGTCCGCTGATAGTTGTCGACGGTGGTCTGCATCCGGCCGATGATCGCGTCGATCGCGTCGATCAGGTCGGTGTTCGCGCCGACCAGCTGCTGCGACAGGTCGGCGAAGGTGGACGCCGCCGGCCCGGACCAGACGGCGGTGGCGCTGTCCAACGCGCCCTCGATACCGGTCAGCAGCTCGTCGACGGTGTCGCGTTCGGTCCTGATGGTCGTGATCGCGGCACGCACCGCGTCCATGTCGACGTAGTACATCAACGGCATGCCGGCTCCTTTCCCCACCCGCGCGCGCCGGGTGACGCGGCACCGGATGCGGTCACCGTAGGTCGCCGGCCGATGCCCCGGACAGCTCCGCTTTCGGGCCCCGGTACCCAGAACATGGACGTTCCCGTGGTCGCCAGATTCAGGGGATGCTGCGCCGGAACCGACGGCACGACCGGGAGGTGGCATGGGAACGACGAGCAACAATCCAGGTGACGAGACCCGCGACCCGGGCCTGCCGGTGCCCCCACCGGCCCCGGCCGGCGGCGACTCCGCGCCGCCGCCGGAGCAGATCACCCCGGACTCGGTCACCGTCGACCCGGGCTTCTCGATCTCCTACGAACCCGGCGGCTCGTCGGAGAGCTCCGGACAGGCCGACGTCGACGGCCGGACCGCGACCTACGCCCAGCTGTCCGTGTCACTGGCCGGGCTGGCCGCCGTCGAAGGGTCCCTGCTCACCACCACCCGGGACCTCACCACCCGGTACGAAGAGCTACGCAACCGGGTGGCGACGACTCAGGACACCGTCTTCGGGCAGACCGAGACCCATGACGAGATCGTGCAGGACAACCCCGGGGCACCGCACCAGCAGTACTACATCCGGCAGGACGTGCCGGACAGCCTGCAGGCCGACGCGATCGAGTTCGCCAACGCGATTCGCCCGTACATGGCGCAGGCGCTGGACGACTTCGCGAAGACGCTGCAACTGTTCGGCGCGTACGTGCAGGCGCTGGAGGCCACCGGCGACGGGTACGCCACCGCCGACGACCACTCCCGGTTCGACTCCGGCTGACGCACAATTCCTGCTGACCTGGGCCGGTCAGGACGCGATCGACCGGCCCAGGTCGAGCATCACGCCGACCGCCCCCCAGATCGTCAGCGCCGCGACCAGCGCCACCGCCACGAACAGCGTCGAGGCGCCCAGCAGCCACCGGGGTCGGCGGTCCGTCAGCGGCGACCGGGACGCCAGCCAACCACCGCAGCCCACCAGGGTCAGCGCCACCAGCACGCCCACCCCGACCGCGACCGGCCACCGGGCCGCGACGGTCAAGGTCAGGGTCACCAGGCCGGCCACGGCGGCGGCGAGCGTCGACGCCGCCTCCACCGCGAACTCGTGGCTGACCGCACGCAACGCCAACGCCAACGCCAACGCGCCGACCAGCAGCCAGGCCGCCCAGTCCGACGAGCGGGCCACCCCCACCAGACCGGTCGCGGTGAGCAGCGCCGCCGCCACCGTCCACCCGGCCAGGATCCGGTACGCCCGGCGTACCGCCGCGGTGACCGTCACCGGGTCGTCGGCCGGCACCGACCCGGGGCGTCCCTGCCCGAACATGGCCAGCCGGCTGGCGGCCGGCGCGGCGGCGACCAGCATCGCGAAACCGACCAGCGCCACCACCGCCAGCAGGCCGGCACCCGAGGGCCGCAGCACGACCAGCGGTACGGCGCACCCGGCGGCGACGGCGATCCACAACGCCACCGCCAGCGTCCCGGCCGACGGCACCGCCGCGAACGCGAGCAGACCGCCGACGCTGGCGGCCACCGCCGCCCCCGACACGCTGCCCAGGGCCATCGCCCCGGCGCAGCCCAGCGCGAGCGGGGCGGTCAGGGCCAGGCCCGTCAGCAGCGACTCCGGCAACGGCCAGCCACGCCGCCGGGCGAGGGCGACCAGTCCCGGTACGGCCAGCCCGACGACGACGGCTAGCAGTTCGACACCGACCGGCCGGGCCGGTTCAAACGTTTCCGGTCCGAACACCGCCGGTCCGATCGTCGCCAGTCCGATCGTCGCCACCAGCCACCCGACGCCCGCCGCCACCAGGGTCGCGGCTGCCGCCCGCTGGTTCCACCGCCGCCGCCCCAACTCGTCGGTGGCTTCGGCGACGACCTCGTCGATGTCGGTCACCTGCGGCTCGTGGTCCTCGTCGGCGGCTACGTCGACCAGGTACAGCACCATGCCCTCGGTCGGTGCGCAGTCGGCGAGCGGGGCGTCCAGCGGCAGTGGCCGACGCCCCAGCGGGGCCAGCGACCACACCTGCGGGTGGGCGCCGGTGGTGGGCTGCTCACACAGGTCGAGGATCAGCCCGAGGTACTCACCGACCGGCACCTCCACCGGCAGAGCGAGGTCCACCCGGCGGCGGGCACCGACCACGGTGACCGGGCACCGGTGTCCCGTCGCGGCACCGGCACCGGCACCGGTGCTGACGCCGGCACCGGCACCGGCGGTGGTCGGCGTCACGACGACCGCCACGTCGCCCGGTTGCTCTCCTCCGCCCCGGTGTAGTTGTCCCAGCAGGTGTTCAGCGCGTGGCCGACCATGCCGAGCACACCGGTCGGTCCGAACAGGTCAGCGGCGGCCACACTCCACTGGTTCCGCAGCTCGAAATAGTGCTCCCGGGCCTCACCGGTCCAGATCGACTCCAACTCGGCGAGCTGGGTCTTCAACTGGGAGAGCCGTTCCTCCATCTCGGCGGACCGGGACAGCACGTAGCTACCGGCGGTCTCCTGCGCCGAGGTGACCCGCAGAAAACTACTGTCGATGCTCATCGATCACTCCTTGCCGTCGTCGGCTGGTCCGGTACGCGGTCAGCTGGTCCGGGCCACGGTCAGCCGAGCCGGGCCGGCGGCATGGACGCGAGCACCTGCTGCACCGACTGGTTGTTGGCCGTCTCGCTGCTCACGTAGTTCTGGTAGGTGGTGTTCAGCCCGTTGGAAATCCCCACCAACGCGTTGTGCAGGTTCTGGGCGTCGACCGCCCACCGCTGCATCAGCTCGTCGAAACTCACCTGCGCCACGCCTTCCCAGGCACCGCGCAGCGACGCCACGTACTGCCGCAACTGATCGAGCCCGACGGAGATCTCGTCGGCGATCGCCGCGGCGCTCTGTGCGCCGGCCTGCACCTGCAACGGGGTTACGCCGTAGTCGGGCACCGTCAGTTCACCTACCTCATCGCGCGTCCGCCATCTGGCATCCGTCATCGTGTCCGGTCGGCATGGGCACCACCAGTCACCAAATCCCCGACATCGGGGTGGGCGGCCAGAACAGGGACGTGGTGCGCCAGGCCAGGCACCGCCGACAATTCCCCTGATGACCACACGCCTCCGGGTAGCGACGCACGGCTGGGGCGTGCACCGCAGCGTCGGTGCCGCCCTGCGGGCGGCCGACGTCGGCGGCACCGTCACGATCCGCGCCGGCCGCTACCGGGAGGCGCTGGTCCTCGACCGGGCCGTCACCCTGGTCGCCGAGGGCGGACCGGGGTCCGTCCGGATCGTCACGCCGGTCGCCCCGGTGCTGGTGGTCGGCGCTACGGTGACCATCCGTGGGGTGGTGTTCGAGGCACCGCCGACCCACCCGGGTACGTCGGACGGGCACGCCGCCGCCGTGCTGCTCGACCAGGGCAGCGTGCTGCTGGAGGACTGCACGGTCGTCGGTGCCGGCGTGGTGGTCACCGGCACCACGACGGCGACGCTGCGCCGGGTGACCATCCGGCAGGTCGCCGGCGACGGAGTCCAGGTCACCGACGACGCCACCGTCACGGTCACCGACTGCGTACTGACCGGGGTCGGCGGGTGCGGGCTGCGGGTCGTCGGCGGCCGGGTCGACGTCACCGCCAGCCGGATCGACGGCAGCACCGGCGCCGGGGTGCTGGCCACCGGCACCGCCCAGGTACGGCTCGACGACTGTGTCCTCACCGGGGTACGGGACTCGGCGGTGGCCGCCCGCGACGACGCCCGACTGACCGTCACCGCAGGTCAGCTCGTCGACGCGCATGGCAACGCCGCGTACCTGACCGGGCGGGCCCGGATCACGATGACCGGGGTCGTCGCCACCGGGTCCGGCTACAGCACGGTGCACGTCGGCGGACAGGCCCGCGCCGAACTGGCCGGCTGCGAACTGACCGGCAGCGGCGAGCACGGGGTGGCGGTGGTCGACACCGCGACGGTGCAGCTGACGGGTGGACGAATCGACGGTGCCCGGCTGGCCGGTGTGCACGTCGCCGACCGGGGCGACCTGACCGCCGACGGCGCGACGATCTCCGGCGGCACCGGCCTGATCGTCGACACCGCGCACCGGCCGCTGCTGCGCGGCGGCGCGATCACCGGCACCGGCGGCGTAGCCGTGCAGGTCGGCGACGAGTGCACCACGGTGCTCGCCGGCCCGACGCTGCACGGCACCGTCCACGGCGGACCGTGGGCGGTGCTGCGCTGCCCCGACCCGGGTCCACGCAGTGGGCAACCACCTGGGCAGCCGGCGCCGGGGCAGGTGCCCGCAGCGCCCGCCGGCGCCCCGGCCGACCCGGCCGATGCGGTGGCCCGGCTGCTCCACCAACTCGACCAACTCGTCGGACTCGACGACGTCAAGCGCGACGTCGGTGCCCTGGTCACCGTCATGCGGCTGGTCCGGTTGCGGCGCGACGCCGGGCTGCCGCCGCCACCGCTGAGCCGGCACCTGGTCTTCGCCGGCAACCCGGGGACCGGCAAGACCACCGTGGCCCGCCTGTACGGCCGGATCCTGCACGCGCTGGGCCTGCTCACCCAGGGGCATCTGGTCGAGGCCAGCCGCAGCGACCTGGTCGGTGAGTACGTCGGACACACCGCGCCGAAGACCACCGGCGTCTTCCAACGCGCCCGCGGCGGCGTGCTGTTCATCGACGAGGCGTATGCGCTGGCACCGACCGGGCAGGGCGCGGACTTCGGTGCCGAAGCGGTCGCCACCCTGGTCAAACTGATGGAGGACCACCGCGACGACGTCGTCGTCATCGCCGCCGGCTACCCCGACGACATGGCCCGGTTCGTCGCCTCGAACCCGGGCCTGGCGTCGCGGTTCACCCGTACGCTGCGGTTCCCCGACTACCGGTCGGCCGAGCTGGTCCGCATCGTCGAAGCCCAGGCCGAACAGCACCGCTACCGACTCACCGGCTCCACCCGGGACACCCTGACCGCACTGTTCGACCGGCTCCCCCGGGTCGACGGGTTCGGCAACGGCCGGGCCGCCCGGCACGTGTTCCAGCGGATGACCGAACGCCACGCGCTACGCGTCGCCACGACCCCCGGGGCGAGCGAGGACGAGCTGACCGACCTCCGACCGCAGGACGTGCCCGATGACGCTGACTGACCGACCCACTCCCGCCGAGCCGGCCACGCCCGACAACCGCGCGATGCCCGCCGACCCGGCCGCGGAGCCGACGACGCCGCGGCTGGTGCTGCTGCTCGACTGGGCGTCGCTGCCCGCCGCCCGGTACGCCGCCGTGGCCGCGGCAGCCGGGAACCGCTGCGTGGTCCTGGCCGTACCGGCCGACGAACCGCTGGACCTGGTGGGACTGCTGCGGGCGGGAGTACGTGCGCTGGTCGCCGCCGGCGACCCCGTACCCGATCTCGACCTGGCGATGGTGGCGGCCGCCGCCGGAGGCCGGTACGTCTCGGCCGGACTGGTCGACCGGTTCGTCGCCTCCGTTGACGAGCCGGCACCACCGGACCGGATCCCGTTGACCTACCGGGAACTCGAGGTCCTGCAGGGCATCACCCAGGGCCTGACCCACCGGCAGGTGGCCCGGCGCATCGGCGTCACCGAGGCGACCGTCCACACGTACGCGAAGCGGCTGCGCCGCAGACTCGACGCGGTCAACAAGGCCGACCTCACCCGGCGCGCGATCGAGCTGGGATACGCGCAGGCCACCCCCGCCGAGCGCTGAGCACGCCTCGTCGGCCCGGTTCTGCCGGTGCGATTTCCTGTCGCCGGCCTCAGCCGGCCGGTTGGATTGCCAGGTGGGTGGCGTACCGGCGGCGGGTCGCCGCAACCGGGCAGCCAGCGGGCGCCCCGGCGGAGCGCCGCTCGGGAGGACGCGTTGACCGTCGAGCCGGTCCCGTACGACGTTGTCGCCCTTGTCCGGGATCCGCTGGCCGGCATGGGCGTACGCTTCCTGCTCTCCGAGGCCCACCGGATCCGCGACGTCGCGCTGCGCTGCCAGGTCCAGGACCTGCTCTCCGGTACGGTGCCCGGCACCTCCGCGCCGCGCCGGCCGACGGTGGCGGTGCTCGGCGTCGACCTGCCCCCGGCACAGCTGCGCCGGCTCTGCGACCGGTGGCCCACCCTGGTGGTGGCGTCGGCGACCGCGATGAGCTCGGCGCTGGCCGCGATCCGGTGCGGCGCCCGTTCGGTGCTCGTCGCGGGGGCGACCGACCCGGCCGAGATGCGCATCGCCCTGGACGCCGTCGTGTCCGGCGGAATCCACCTCGGACGGGGCCTGCAGTGGGCGCCGGCCGAGCCGGTCCGGGCGGTGCCGGCCCGGACCGGCTCGGCCGGCGCCGAAAGCCGCCAGCTTCCGGCGCTCGCTCCCCGGGAGGTGCAGACCCTACGGCTGATCGCCCGGGGTCTCACCCACGCACAGGCCGCCCGGGAGCTGGGACTGACCGCCGCCACCGTCGACACCTACGTGAAGCGGATCCGGACCAAGCTCGCCGTGGGCAACAAGGCCGAGCTGACCAGGCGGGCGATCGAGTTCGGTTACGTACCGGCGCAGCTGGCCACCACCGGCTCCTGACCCGGTTCGAGACGACCGGCCACCGGCCCGGTGGGCTATCCGGCGGTGCAGTTCACCCGGACCTGTGCGGCACCGATGTGTTCACCGTTCGGGTCCCGGCCGGAGTCCTGCAGGTGCAGCGAGATGGCACCGTTGCGGACCGCCACCGCCCCCGTGCCGACCCACCGTCCCCGGTTCGCCGTCTGGTTGATCGAGAACTGGGCGTACGGGCTCGTCGACGTCCGGCCGCCGAGCACCTTGTACACCGCCGGGTTGCCGGCGACGTCGCGCGCCGAGCCGCTGTTCGGGACGAGGACCGAGAAGGTGCAGGTGCCGTTGACCACCGGAGCTGTCTCGAACCACCAGACCACGTAGTTGCGGCCGGTCGCGGTGGAGCTGCCGGACATCGGCATCGCCAGCGCCGACCCGGAACAGCCGTCGCCGCGGTGGCCGCCGGTGATGTCGTACCAGCCGGCGGTGCCGTCGCGGTACACCCCCTGGCTGTACCAGTTGTGCGCGTCGTTGTTGCCGGAGCAGCCGGGACCGGCGATCGCCGAGTACGTGGTGGCCGCCAGCCGTGCCGCGCTCGTCGGCTGTGACGCGACCGACCGGCTCTCGCCGGTGGTGGCCGGTGGCGTGGTCCGGGTCGCGGACGCCACGGCGGGGGCGGTCGTCGGCTGCGTCCCGGCCGGCGGCGGCGCCAGGTGCGCGCCGGTCGGCGTACCCGACTGCCGGCCGGCCGTCGTCGGACCGCTGGTCGGGTCGGACCCGTCCGGCTGGCCCGGACTCTCGGATCCGGCCGGCCCGGCCGGGCTGTCCGGGTCGGTGGTCGGCGCGGTGGCACCTGGTACGTCGGCCGCCCGCGCGGTGCCTTTTCCGCTGCTCAGGTACTCCACCAGGAACCCGGCGACAGCCACGACGACCAGGGTCAGCAGCACCGCGACCAACGCGGCGGCCCCGCGTCGCACCGGTGAGGCAGCCGGATCGCGGTGCAGCACCCGGGTCGCGACCGCGTCGGCGAACGCCGCCCGCGCACGGTCGGCCGGCAGGTGGCCGGTGGGTGCCTCCCCGGCTGACGGTTGCGGGCCGAGCTGCATCGCATTCCTCCGGGCACGGTCGGCGTCGACGTCTCGACGCACGTGAACTCGACGCAGGTGATCTCGACGCACGTGATCGCCTCGACCCTCGGATGGAACCCGATCCCCGGCGGCCGGAACAGGAAAACCGACCGGCAGAACCGGGTGTCACTGCCGAGGGCTTGCGTCACTGCCGAGTGCTTGTGTCACTGCCGGGTGAGCCGCGCGAGCAGGCTCCGTACCTCCAGGTCCGCCGACCCCGCACACAGCGACCGGGCCCGGTCGAAGCACCGCAGGTGGTCCTCGGAACGTTGCTCCGCCTGGGCCACCAGGCCCAACGCGTACCAGGCCTGGGCTTCCCGCAGCGCGTCGCCCAGCTCGTGACAGACGCCGACGGCGCGGGTGGCGACCGCGACCGCGCGCGGACTGCCGAGTCGCGCCAGCACTTCGCTGAGCGCGCCGAGGCATTCGGCGATCCCGGTCGGATGATGCTCGGCGACGAACGTCGCGTACGCCTGCTCGAGTACCCGCACCGCGCCCGGCAGATCCCCGACCGCGACCAGGTCGAGACCGAGCCGGTAGCCGAACATGCCGGCGTTCACCCGGTCCCGGCCAGCCGGATCGGCGAGCCCTTCCAGCCCTTCGCGATGGGTCCGCGCCGCCTGCTCCGGGTGCCCCAGGTCACGTTGGATGTCGCCGATGGCGTAGCTGGCGATCACCGCCCCCTGCGTCTGGCCCAGCGCGGCGAACAGCTCCGCGGCGAGCCGGGCCCGGTCGAGCGCCTCCGCCAGCCGGCCGCAGCGGTGCAGCGCGCCCGTGGTGTACAGCGTGCTCCACGCATACCCGGCCCGGTCGCCGATCTCCGCGTGCAGCTGCCGGGCCCGCTCGTGCTCCGGCAACGCCTGCTCCGGCTGACGCACCTGGTACTTGAACGCGAAGCCGAGGGAGTCGCGGTGCCGGGCCTCCGCCGCCGGGTCGCCGAGGGCGAGAGCGGACTCCACAGCGGCCTGGAAGACTTCCCGCCAGGGAGCCAGATGATGATGACGGTTGGCGACACCACGGATCGCGTCCACCACGGTGACGATCTCGGCGTGGCGCTGATGCTGGGCCGTGCGACGCAACGCCCAGGTGATCGCCCGACGCTGCGCGGTGCACCAGTCGAGGGCGGCCGACGCGGACCCGAACGGGGTGCGGGCGGCCGGGAACCGGTGCCGGTCCAGCGGCTCCTGGTACGACGGGAACCAGGCACCGGCGGCGACGACCGTCGCGAGCAGCCCGGTGCGTACCCGCTCCACGGCCGCCTGCTGATCTGCCAGGCTGTCCTCGTCCGCCGCCCGTTCCTGCCCGAACACCACCAGCAGGTCGTGCAGCCGGAACCGGCCGCCGCTGCCGGTGCCGGCCGACCCGGAACCGCCGGCCGGCACCGGGGTGAGCAGGCCCGCCTCGACCAGCCCGGCCAACGCCGAAGCAGCCCGGTCGAGGTCGGGATCGAGGTCGAGCAGGTCGGCCACGGTCGTCGCGTCGTAGCCGGGCCACGGCAGTAGCGCCAGGCGGCGCAGCGCCGTCCGCTGATCCGGGTCGAGTTGCCGGTACGACACCATGAACGCGGCGCGGACCTCGACGTCCCCGGCGTACAGCCCGTCGAGCCGCCGCCGGCTGTCGCGCAACCGGTCCAACAGACCGCCGACCGTCCATAGCGGTCGGCTCGCCAACCGGCTCGCCGCGATCCGCAGCGCCAGCGGCAGGCCGCCGCAGATCCGGACGAGCTCGTCGACCGCCGCCGGCTCGGCGGCCAGCCGGGCCGGACCGACCACCCCGGCCAGCAGCTTGCGGGCATCGGGGCCGGGCAGCGCACCGAGCGCGATCCGCTCGACGCCCGTCGACCCGGCAGCGGCCGAGTCGGCGCCGGTGAGGTCGGTCAGCTGCCGACGACTGGAGATCAACACCCGCCAGTCGCCGCCGGTCGGCAGCAACGGCCGCACCTGCGCGGCGTCGCGGGCATCGTCGAGGACCAGTACGCCGCTGCGCCCAGCCGTCATCGCCTCGTACAACGCCAACCGCTCGTCCAGACCACTGGGCAGGCGACGTCGGTCCACGCCGAGATCGGCGAGCAGCTGCGCCACCGCCGCGCGTGACGTCACCGGCTGCCGCGCGGTGCCCCGGAGATCGACGAAGAACGCCCCGTCCGGCAGCACGGCGGCCAGTTCCCGCGCCGCCCGGACGACCACACTGGTCTTTCCGATCCCGGGTGGACCGTGCACCACCACCACGGCCCCGGACCGCGACATCCGACCGGCCAGCCGGTCCAGTTCGGTGCCACGCCCGCTGAAGTCCGGCGGATCCGCCGGCAACGGCACCCTCGGCGGCGTGGTCAGGCCGACCAGTTCAAGGTCAGGATCGCCGTCTACGAGCTGGCCCGACGACACCGGCTGGCCGGATGACACCGACCGGCCCGACGACACCGACCGGCGTAGCCGCTGTGCCTCGGCCGGCCGCAGCCGCAACGCCTCGGCCAGCCCGGTCACGGTGGCCCGCTGCGGCCGGCCGACCCGGCCGCGTTCCAGGTCCCGCAGCGTCCGCACGCCGAGCCCGGCGGCCTGCGCCAACTGCTGCTGGCTCAACCCGGCAGCCCGCCGGTACCGTCGCAGCAGCACGGCGAAGACGTCCGGTCCGTCCGGGTCCGCAGCCCCGAGGCTCATGGATCGGCCTTCCGCCGCGCCGACGCTGACCATGCGGCCACAAGTTACCCGACATCAACTCGACAGCCATACGACCGAAGCACCAGGACTGAACGATCATCAGGTATGCCGACACCGGAAGGCTCAACGGCCGCACGCGACGATCGGTCGCCGATCGACCTGCCAGCACCGATCGACCTGCCGGCGCTGCTCGTGGCGTTGCGGCGCTCCGCCGGGCTGTCACAGGAACGCCTCGCCGAGGCCGCCGGACTGTCGTCACGCACCGTCGGCAACCTGGAACGCGGCCGGGTCGTCCCGCAACCGCTAACGGTCGAACGAATCGCGGCGGTACTCGGCGCGGCGGCGTCCGTCGGCACCGCGGCTGCCGACCAGCTCACCCGGGCGGCGGCCGCGTCGACGGCCAGCCCGCCGGAGACCACCCACCCGCTGGCGCTGCCCGCTACGGTGCGCTCCGGTGGTGGGCGGGAGGCCGAGCTACGCCAGCTCGACGAGCTGGCCACGGCGGCCGTCGGGGCGCAGTCGTCCACCGCCGGACCGACCGTCGTCGTGGTGTACGGACCGGCAGGCGCAGGCAAGACGGATGTCGCGGTGACGGCGGCGCACCGGGCCGGCCAGCGGTACGGCGTCGACGGGCTGCTGCTGGACCTGGCTGGCACGTCCCGGCAGCCGCTGGCCGTCGGTACGGCGATCGACCGACTGCTCCGCGCGTTGGGGGTGCCGGAACACCGGGCACCACTGCCGGTCCTGGAACGCGCGACCCTGCTCCGGTCGGTGATGTCCGGTCGACGCGGGATCCTGGTGCTCGACGACGCGTACGCCGAGGAGCAGGTCCGTCCGGTGCTGCCGGCATCGGCGGGGTGGCTGACGATCGTGACGAGCCGCAGCGGGCTCGCCGGCCTGTTCGGGGCCCGCTGGTGCCCGCTGGAATCGCCGCCGGCCGCCGTAGCCGCCGGTGGTCCCGCCGGCTCCGACACCGCGTACCTGCGGTTGCCGGCCGCGCAACGGCAGCTGTTCCGCCGGCTGGCGTTGCTGCACCCCGGTGACCACCCGGCGACGGTGGCCGAGCTGCTCACCGATCTCGGCCCGGCCGCGACCGCCCACGCCCTGGACGGGCTGATCGAGGCGGGGCTGCTGACCGACGCCCCGCAGCCGGGCAGCTTCCGCCTCTGCCCGACGGTGCGGCGGCACGCCGCCGCCCGGCTGCGGCAGGAGGAGAACGTCGAGCTGTGGCGCGACACCTGCCTGCGGTTGCGGCGGCACCCGGACCGGCAGCAATGAAACCCGAACGTTCCAGGGCCGGTGCCACCGGTCAGGTTTTGCGGGCGACCAGCATGCCCAGCGGCGGGCGGCCCGGTGCCGGCGGGGTCTGCTCGACGGTCACCAGGACCAGGAAGCCGGCCTCGGTCAACAACCGCGCCACCTCGGTTGGCCGCTGCCGGTGGAAACGCAGGTCGATCCGCTTGCCCTCGAACTCGTCCCGGTGCCGGATGTCGTCGCCGACCTGGAAGACCAGCATGAGGTAGCCGCCCGGCACCAGCACCCGGTGGAACTCGGCGAACGCCTCCGGCCGCCGCTGCCACGGCAGGTGGATGATCGAGAAGTAGGCGAGCAGCCCGCCGAGTCCGCCGTCGGGCAGGTCCAGGTCGAGCATCGAGCCGACCTCGAACCGCAGCCCCGGGTACGCCTGCCGGGCGTGCGCGATCATGCCCGGGGACAGGTCGACACCGAACGCGTCCAGCCCGTGCCCGGCCAGCAGCCCGGTGACCCGGCCCGGCCCACAACCGACATCGGCGACCGTGGTGTTGCCCGTCGAGCGCACCAGCTCGGCGAACATGCCGAGCATGGCCCGGTCCAGCGGTGACTCGTCCAGCTCGGTCTTCACCGCCTCGGCGTACTCGCCGACGATCGCGTCGTAGGAGTCACGGGTGGTGGTCAGAAAGTCGGCGTCGGACACCGACAGCACGGTACGCGACCGGCAGCAGCAGCGCCGCGACGACCAGCCCCACCGCCGGCCACAGCCAGAACCGGGGTCCCGGCCAGCGGGACGGCTGCTGCCCCGGCCGGATCACCCCGGTGGCGAGCGCCCGGTCGGCCACGTCGATCGCCCGTACCCCGTCAGCGGCCGTCATCCGTACCGTCGGTGTGGTCTCACCGGGCGCCAACGACATCAGCTGTACGCCGCCGACGTGCCCGTAGCTGATCCGCTGCCCGAGCGACGGGTAGGAACTCCGGCCGGTCGGCCCCGGCTGGTAGGCGACCACCACGGCCGCCCCGCCCGGTTGCCAGCCGAGCAGCCGGACCGCCAGCATGTCGGTCACGGCGGGCAGCCGCTGGCCCGGCGCCTCGGTGCCGGTCGCCGGGTCGACGCCGATCAGCCGCCAGTCGTCACCGTCGTGCTCGACCAGGGTCAGCCTGCCGCCGTCCGGCTGCCAGGCGCCCTTGCCGGCCAGCGTCCGGCCGGCCGGCAGGTCGAGCGTGTGCCGCCGGTCGGTGGCCAGGTCGACAATGGTCAGCTCGGTACCAAGCTGCAGCGCCAGCCGCCGGCCGTCGGCGGTGAACGCGACCGCGTAACCGGGGACGGGCGCGGTGGCGTCGTCGTCGGTGGTGGCCAGCTCCCGTACCGATCCGCTGGCCACGTCGACCAGGCTGACGACCGCCCGGTACGCCGACCGGTCCGGTGTCTGCGGCACCGAGTCGACCAGCACCAGCCGGCTGCCGTCCGGCGACCAGCCCAGCGGCCGGGTGAGGACGCTGTCGCCGACGCCCGGCCCGACCGTCTGCACCGACCGGTCGCCGAGGTCGATGACGGCGACACCGGTCAGTCGCTGGTCGTCGCTGCCTTGTCCGTTGCTCCACTGGTCGTCGCTCCACTGGTGCGCCAACCGGGTGCCGTCCGGGGAGAGCAGCACCACCTCGCCGGCCGGGGCGGTCACCCCGACCCGGTGCACCCGGTACCGACCGGTCGCGGCGTCCACCACGGCGACGCTGCCGGTGTCGGCGCCGCCGAACCCGCTGACCGCGACCGCCGCCGCGCCGATCGGGAACGGGTCGGTGATCCGCAGTGTGCCCAGCGGCGGGGTGCCGACCCGGTCCGGCAGCGCCTCGACGCCGGCCGTCGCCGAGGCGCTGCCCGGCACCAGCAGCGAACCGCCGAGCACCAGCAGGGCCATCGTGATCATCGTTTTCGTCGCGCGCACGTAGGAGACGACGCGTCACGTACCGCGGTCGGTTGCCTGATTCTTCTGTCGCATCCATGTGGTGAGGTGACCGGCATGGGTGTGCTGTACGACTACTTCCGGTCCACCGACGACGACGCGGCGATCGCGCTGATGGACGAGCTCGCCGGCGGGCCGGTCGCCCGCGCTGCCGGCGCCGACGGCGTTGCCGTGGACGCCGTCGACCTCAAGTGGATCGACCCTCCGGTCGCTCTCGGCCAGCTCGTCAGCTTCGTCCGCGACGCGCCCTGGCGGGCCGGCCTGGTGCAGAGCCGGCTGCTCTGGAGTCCAGAGGAGGAAGGCCCGTGGTTGTTCAGCCTCGACGACGCCACCCGGGACACCCTCGCCTCGATCAGCGACGGCCAGCTGCCGGAGCTGTCGGCGCGGTGGGGGCGGATCGACGAGTTCGCCCACTCCGGCCCACTGCCCGAAGGCGAGCTTGTCCCGGTGATCGAGGCGATCGCCGGTCTCGCCCGACGAGCCCGCGACGCCGGTGACCACCTCTACTGCTGGTGCTGCCTGTGACGGGCCACGGCTGACCGGTGCCGCCGGTTCTCATCCTTCTCCCATGATTGCGTGATCTGATCAGCAGACATGGGCAACGCATCGGCGCGCATCCTGGTCGTCGACGACCAACCGAACATCGTCGACATGCTGGTCACCGTGCTCACCTTCCACGGCTTCGCCGTCGACTCCGCGACCACCGTGGCGCAGGCGGAGCAGCTCGCCGAGTCGGGGCGACCGGATCTCGTCGTACTCGACGTGATGCTGCCCGACGGCGACGGGTTCGACCTGTGCCGACGGCTACGGCAACGCGGCCACCGGTTCGGCATCGTCTTCCTGACCGCCCGCGACGCCCGCCGCGACCTGGTCTCCGGGCTCACCCTCGGCAGTGACGACTACCTGACCAAGCCGTTCGCGGTGGAGGAACTGCTGGCCCGGGTACGGGCGGTGCTGCGCCGGGTCGGCTCCGGCACCGCCGGCCGAGACGGTCCCACCGGGCCGGGCGATCCGGCTGGCACGGCCGGTCGGGCCGGTCCCGTGCTGCGCTACGCCGACCTGGAGCTGGACGAGGACACCTTGCTGGTGCAGCGGGCCGGCGCCCCGGTCCAGTTGTCGCCGACCGAGTTCAAACTGCTGCGGTATCTGATGCTCAACTCCGGCCGGGTGTTGTCCCGCAGCCAGATCCTGGAGGCGGTGTGGCGCTACGACTTCGGTGGCGAGTCGAACGTCGTCGACACCTACATCGGCTACCTGCGCCGCAAACTGGACCCACTGGGTGAGCCGCTGATCGTCACCCACCGCGGCTTCGGCTACGCGCTGCGTACCGCCGTGCAGGGGTGAGGCGTGGCACCGCGCAGTCGCACCCGCCGGGCACCGCACGGTCGCACCCGCCGGGCGCCGCGCTGGTCGCTGCGCGGGTCACTGATCGCCGCCACCGTCGCGCTCACCTGCGCCGCGCTGCTGATCACCGGCGGGGTCAGCGCGGTCGCGTTGCGCCAGCAGCTGATGGACCGGACCGACGAGCAGCTCACCACGGCCGCCGCGCTGGTCGCCAGCGGCAGCCGGCAGATCGCCCGGGTCGGCGAACGGGACCAGCGGGACCAGACGGTACGCGCGGTGATCGGCCCCACCGAGTTCCTGGTGGAGATCCGGACCGGTGACGGCGAGCTGACCCGGTTCGCGTCCACCGCGCCGGTGCCGGCGACCCCGCTGCTGGACGCCGCACCGGCCCCGCCGCCCGGCGGGCAGTCCCCGCTGACCAGCATCACCACCCCGGAAGGGGTGTACCGGGTGGTGACCGTCGACGCCGGCCCCGGCGTGGTGCTGCTGGGGCTGCCGCTGTCCCCGGTCCGGGAGACCGTGGCGCGGCTGCTCGGCATCGAGGTGCTGGTCTCGGTGGCGGTCGCCGTACTGCTGGCGTTTCTGGCCCGGATGCTGATCGTGGCCCGGATGCGGCCGTTGGACGACATCGCGCGGACCGCCGACGCGATCGCCGGGGGGCAGTTGGACCGCCGGGTGCCGATCACCGACGACCCCCGACGGGTACGGCGTACCGAAGCCGGCCGGCTGACCCTGGCGGTCAACGGCATGCTGGACCGGATCCTCGCCGCGCTGGCCGTGCGGGAACGTTCCGAGCAGCGGATGCGGTCGTTCGTCGCGGACGCGTCGCACGAGCTGCGCACCCCGCTGACCGTGATCCGCGGCTACACCCAGCTGCTACGCGGCGGCATGGTCGACGAACAGCGCCGGCCGGACGTGCTGCGCCGGCTCGACGACGAGGCCGCCCGGATGTCCACAATGGTGTCCGACCTGCTGTTTCTGGCCCGGTTGGACGCCGAGCCGCAGTTGCAGGACGATCCGGTCGACATCGCTGTGCTGGCCCGCGACGCGATCGCCGACGCGCTCGCCGTCGAACCGGAACGGGTGATCGCGCTGGACTCGCCACCACATCTGCTCGTCGCCGGCGACGCGGACGCGCTGCGGCGGGTGCTGGCGAACCTGCTGGCCAACGTACGGGCGCACACGCCGGTCGAGGCGAACGCCGAGGTGTCGGTGCACGCCGACGCCGGGCGGGTCCGGGTGGCGGTGTCGGACACCGGGCCGGGGCTGACGCCGGAGGCCGCCGAACGGATCTTCGACCGCTTCTACCGGGCGGGCGCGGCGGGCGGCGCCGCCGAGGGTAGCGGGCTCGGGTTGGCGATCGTCGCCGACACGGTACGGGCTCTCGGCGGCGAGGTCGGCGCCGACACCACTCCCGGCGGCGGGACCACCATCTGGTTCACCGTCCCGGCCGCGCCGGCCGGTGCCGCTGGCGTCACTCGTAGCGGTAACGGCATGAAATGACAGTGATTGCCCCCTGCTCGACCGCGTACACCAGACGGTGCTCATCGTCGATGCGCCGCGACCGCAGGCCGGCAAGGTTGTTCCGAAGAATCTCGGGCTTGCCGATGCCTGGCCCGTCAGGGTCCCGCTTGATATCGGAAATCAGGGCGTTGATTCGCCTTAGCGTCTTGCGGTCGTGGGTCTGCCAGTACAGGTAGTCGGCCCAGGCGTTGTCGGTCCAGGTGAGCTTCACTCGTCGAGACCCAGGTCACGCTCGACGGCGGTCCCGGCCCGCCACTGATCGATGCTCTCCATCAGGTGATTCGCGTTGGCAGGCGTCCGGAGCAGGTAGTTCGTCTCCATGATCGAATCCCAGTCCTCCTTGCTCACCAGCACTGCGTTGCCCCGCTTGGAGACGATCTCAATCGGGGTGTGGTCCTCGTTGACCCGCTCGATGAGCGGGAACAGGGTCTTGCGGGCCTCGCTCGCACTGATCGCCGCCGCCACGACACCTCCTCAATCTTGTACCGGATACGGTACCACTTGCCGGACTCCGCTGCCAGAATGCTCCCTCGCACCCCCGTAGCGGCTTGCGGTTGACGAGCAGCGCCGGGCGGGAGTGTCGCGGTGACGTCGGCGGGCACAGCGGGTACGGTCTCCGGCCGTGGCGACGAAACCGGCGAACCAAGCCGCCGCGCGGGCGGCGGCGATTGAAGCCGACGCGGAGAAGTATCCGGACGAGCGGGCCGAGCTCCTGCTGGAAGCGGCCGAGGCGTGGCGGGCGGCCGGCCAACTCGACCGGGCACGCAAGCTGCTCGCCGAGCTGATCGCGACGGGCGGCGAGGACGGTTGCTACGCGCGGTGCGACCTGGCCGGGATCGAGTTCGAATCAGGAGCGGACAGCGAGGCGTACGCGGAGCTGGACCGGCTCGCCCGCGACCCTGACCTCAGTGAGGGGCAGTGCACTCTCGTCGCCGAGTTGCTGGCCGAACGCGGTGACCTGCCGGCGGCGCTGGAATGGTACGACCGGGCCGTCGCCCGCCTGACGCCCGACGATCTCGAGGCGCTACGCGGGCCGAACGGCTGGATGCGGATGTCGTCGGTGCTGGTCCGGGCCCGGCGCGAGGTCCGGCGCCGGCTCGGGTTGCCGGCCGACGCCACCGACGAGATAGCTCCGGCGGCACCGGCGCAGCAGACGGCCGAGCCGACCGGACTGCCGACGACGTTGGACGAGGCGCGTGAGCACTTCGAGTCGGGTCGGATACCCGATCAGTTGCGGCTGCTGGTGTTTCAGCGCGCCGAGCGGGCCGAGGCCCGCCGCCGGTGGCCCGACGCGTACGTCGACCCTGACGAGGAGTACTTCCCGGCGGCGGAGCGTCGCTGGCGCGGCCTGGCCGAGAGCGGGGTGCCGGCGATCCGCGTGGTGCCGGCCACGGTTGCCGGGTTGTCGGAGTTCGCCGAGCGGATCGGTGAGTCGCCGCTCGACTCGGCGGTGAAGACCCGGTACGCCAGGCTGGCCGCCGACCAGGACACCATCGTCTGGCCGCCGGGACGCAACGATCCGTGCTGGTGCGGGTCGGGTACCAAGTACAAGAAGTGCTGCGGCCGAGCAGGTCTGGTCTCGTAACGGGTTATCCGACCAGCGAACTAGATCAACGGTCTTCGTCCTCGCGGGCCTCGATCAGCAGGTCCAGCGGTGACGCGTCCTCAGGCACGTCGTAACGCGGGAGTCGGTCCAGGTCGTTCGTCGTGGTCGTGGCGAGTTTGACCAGGCCCTTGGTCACCAACGGCTGACAACGGCTGAGAGCGGCTGGATCAGACACCCGGCCTCCTCGCTGCATCTACGACATCTACGACTCGACCACCGTATCGACGCCGAAGCCGCTGGCAGAAAACGACAGGGACCCAGTTCTTAACGGGTTCTCATCGAACTCACGTCCGGCTTGCACCGCAGCCGGGTGTGATCGGGGCATGCGCATCTGGAGACCTCGCAACCGGCGAGGATGGCTGCTGCTCACCGCGGCACTGCTGATCCCCGGGAGTCTCGTCGTCGCGGACCGGATCGCCGCCGGCGTGGTCGGCGCCCGGCTCGCCGACACCGCCGGCTGTGTCCTCGGGCTGGCCGAGCCGCCGCAGGTCGATGTACACGGCTTCCCCTTCGTGACGCAGGTGTTGGCCGGCCGGTTCGCCGGTCTCACCGTCACCGCCGACCGCTTCGGCGAAAGCGAACTGCCGATCGCCGGGATCACCGCCGAGGTTTCCGACGTCGAGTTCGACGGCGACCTGACGGCGGCCGGTGCCGGCGCCGCCGGGTCGGGCCACGTCGAGATCCGGATCGGCCGGCTGTACGCCGCGCTCACGGTCGACCTCGCGCGCCTCGACTCACTCGCCGACGACCGAGCCGACAACGGAGCCGCCGACCGGGCCGACGACGAGGCCGACGACCCCGTCGGCGGCCTGCTTTCCGGGGCCGACGTGCGGATTCGCGGCAGCGACAACGGTCAGCTGATCGTTGACGTGACAGCGACGATCTTCGGCCAGGCCGTGCCGGTGACCGTGTACGCCGTACCCGTGCTCGACGGCCGCATGTTGCGGATCGAGCCGGTGGAGGTCGAGGTGTTCGGGCTGCGCCGCTCCGCCGACCGGCTGCCCGGTGCCCTCAGCGCCGGTGCCCTCAGCGAGCGCCGGATCGAACGGGAGCTGCCCGAGCTGCCGGCCGGGCTGGCGTACCAGGGACTGACCGCGACCGCCGACGGGCTGCGTCTGGAGATCACCGGCGAGTCCGTCACCGTCGGCGGGGACGACCTACGGCCCGCCGGACGGGCGACGCCGTCAGAGAGCGACAAGTGCAGGGAGTCAGCGTGAACACGGTGGAGACCGGTGCCGTCCACCGGATGATGGGCGCGGTCGGCAGCGCGGTGGTACGGCGTCCGTGGTGGGTGATCAGCGCCTGGTTGCTGATGGCCGTCACGGTGGCCGCGTTGATCGCCGGCTTCGGCCGGCCGACCGAGGAGGACGTCTCGCTGCCCGGCAGCGACGGCCAGATCGGGCGGGACCTGCTCGACCAGCACTTCTCCGGCAGCGACGAGGCCAGCGGGCAGCTGATCTTCGAAGCGGGCGACGGGCGGTTGGACGACCCGGCGAACATCGCGGCGGTCACCGCCGCGCTCGACCGGGTCGAGCAGGCACCGCACGTGGTGTCGGTGACCCCGCCGGCCGCCGCAGCCGGCACGATCAGCGCCGACGGCACGATCGGCTACGCGACCGTACGGCTGGATGTCGGCCCGCGCTCGGTCACCCGGCAGATGTCCGACGACATCGTCGACGCCGCGGCCCCGGCCCGCGACGCCGGCATCGAGACCGTGCCCGGCGGCGCGCTGGCCCGCCACGACGCCGCGACCCACACCAGCGAACTGCTCGGTCTCGGAGTCGCGGTGATCGTGCTGGTGCTGGTCTTCGGTGGGCTGGTCGCCGCCGCGTTGCCACTGTTCACCGGGCTGTTCACGCTGCTGATCGGGGTCGGCACGGTCGGGCTGGCCGGGCACCTGACCGACATGCCGGGGGTGGCGAGCACCCTGGCCACGATGATCGGCCTCGGTGTCGGCATCGACTACGCGCTGTTCCTGGTCACCCGCTACCGGACGCTGCTCGACGACGGTACGGCGATCGGGCCGGCGATCGTCGCCACGGTCGCCTCGTCCGGCAGTGCGGTGCTGTTCGCCGGCGGTACGGTGATCGTCGCGCTCGGCGGGCTGGCCGTCGCCCAGGTGCCGATCCTCACCACGCTGGGCTGGACGGCCGGGCTGGTGGTGCTGGTCGCGGTGGCCGCCGCCACCACTCTGCTGCCGGCGCTGCTGGCTGTACTCGGCCCCCGGATCGGCGCGCTGCGCGTTCCCGGCCTGCGCCGACGCGGTGACAGCGGCGCCTTCTGGGGGCGGCTGGCCGACCGGGTCACCCGCCGCCCCGGCCGCTACGCCCTCGGCACCGCCGCCCTGCTGGCCCTGCTGGCGGCGCCGACGCTCGGGTTGCAGCTGGGGCAGACCGACCCCGGCGACGATCTGCCGGGTAGCCCCACCCGGCTCGGCTACGACCTGATGGCCGAAGGGTTCGGGCCGGGGGTCAACGGCATGCTCAGCGTGGTCGTCGAGTGGGACTCGCCGGCCACCGGGCCGGACGACCCGCGCGTGCTGGCGCTGCGTCAGGAGCTGTCCGCGACCGGTGGCGTCGCCGCCGTCGCGCCACCGGCCGTCTCCGACGACGGTCGGGTGAGCACGCTGCGGGTACAGCCGACCACCGCCCCCAGCGATCCGGCCACCGTGGACACCGTGGCGGCGCTGCGGGACGTCCAGCCGGACGGCGGGCAGCTGCACGTCACCGGCGCGGTGGCGATCAAGTCCGACCTCACCGAACGGGTCGCCGACCGGATGCCGTGGGTGATCGCCGTGGTGGTGGCGCTCTCCGCGTTGCTGCTGCTGTTCGCGTTCCGGGCGCCCGTGCTGGCGGTCAAGGCGGCGGTGATGAATCTGCTGTCGGTCGGTGCCGCGTACGGGGCGCTGGTCGCGGTGTTCGTCTGGGGGTGGGGGACCGCGGTGACCGGGCTGGACGGCCCGGTACCGGTCGAGTCGTACGTGCCGATGATGCTGTTCGCGCTGCTGTTCGGCCTGTCCATGGACTACGAGGTGTTCCTGCTGACGGCGGTCGGTGAGAGCTGGCAACGGACCGGTGACAACCTGCTGTCGGTACGGACCGGGCTGGCCGCCACCGGTCGGGTGATCACCTCGGCCGCGTTGATCATGGTCTGCGTCTTCGCCAGCTTCGTGCTCAACCCGAGCCCGGTGATCAAGATGTTCGGGCTGGGGATGGCGGTGGCGATCGCAGTGGACGCCACGATCATCCGTGGCCTGCTGGTACCGGCCACGATGGCGCTGCTCGGCCGGGCCAACTGGTGGCGACCCGGCGCGGGCGGGCCGGCCGTCGAGGACACCCAGACGGACACCCAGACGGACACCCAGCGCGACGGGCTGCTACCGGCCGGCGAAGCGAGTCGACCACTCGACGCAGCAGCCGGGCTGCCGTTCAGCACCGGCGGTAACCCACCGTAGTATGCCGGGTGGACCAGATCACGGGGGGTGCGGTGGCTGGGCGGCTGGCAAACCGACTGGGAACGGCCCGCGAGGAGGCGTTCGTCGGCCGTACCGCCGAACTGGACGCCTTCCGGGCCGCACTGGCCGGCACGCCAGACGGATGTCCGGTGTGGTTCGTGCACGGCCCCGGCGGCATCGGCAAGTCCATGTTGCTGCGTCGGTTCGCGGCCCTCGCCCGCGACGCCGGCCGGATCGTCGTTCAGGTCGACGGCGCCGGCATCGACCCGTCCCCGGCCGGATTCACCGCAGCCGCCTACGCCGCGCTCAGCGGCGCCCCGGCCGTCCTGCTCGTCGACACGTTCGAACGCTGCCAGGGCCTGGAAGGCTGGCTGCGGGACCGGTTCCTGCCGCGCATCCCGGACGGCGTCGTCGTGGTGGTCGCCGGCCGGCAGGCACCGGACTGCGAGTGGCAGGCCGACCTCGGCTGGTCCGGCGTCCTGCGAGTGGAGAGCCTCGGCGGTCTGCCGCCGGCCGCGGCCACCGAGCTGCTGGACCGACGCGGCGTACCGCGTGAGCTCTGGGACGCGGTGCTGCGCTTCGCCGGCGGCCATCCGCTCGCGCTCAACCTCTCCGCTGCGGTCGCGGTCGGCGACCGGCGGGCCGCCGCCACCTGGACACCGACCCCGGACGTCGTCGCGACGCTGCTGCACCACCTGGTCGGCGAGGTGCCGTCGGCGCAGCACCGGCTCGCGCTGGAGACCTGCTCACACGCGCTGACCACCACCGAGGACCTGCTGCGTTCGGTGGTCGGCGAGGCGGCGGCGGAGCTGTTCGCCTGGCTGCGCCGGCTACCATTCGTCCAAAGTGGCCGTGATGGGGTCGTCCCGCACGACGTGGTACGCAGTGTGCTGGACGCGGATCTGCGCTGGCGGGACCCGCACGGCTACCAGGTGATGCACACCCGGGTGGCGGCCCACCTGCTGCACCGGGCGCGGGCCGCCAGCGGCGAGGCCGTGCTGCCGGCGGTCCGCTCGCTGTACCACATCCTGCAGGACACCGCCGTGATGGCGCCGTTCGCGCTGCGCCACGGCGGCGGCGCGGTCTACCCGGACCGGGCGACGCCCGGCGACCACGCCACCCTGCGGCGGATCGTGCGGGAGTCCGGCGACGGCACCGACCAGCTGGTCGGCTTCTGGCTGGACCGCCAACCGGAGGCGTTCGACGTGTACCGGCGCTCGCTCGACGGAGCCGTCGCCGGGTTTCAGGTGACCCTGCGGCTGACCGGCCCGGACCCGGACGAGATCGCCGCCGACCCGGTGGTTGCGGCGGTCTGGCGGTACGCCGCCGCAGCGCCACCCCGGGCCGGCGAACACATCCTGCTCACCCGGTTCAGCTACCCGCTGGCGGCGCGGCGGCGCTCCGCGGTCCGGGATCTGATGCACGTCCGGACCCTGCAGTGGTGGATCCGGTCGCAGCGGCTCGCCTGGTCGTTCCTCACGCTGGCGGACGAGGCGGTCGGGGTGGCCGAGTTCATCGACCACCAGCCGGTCCGGCCCCGGCCGGTGGTGGACGGCCGGGCGTACGACCTGTACGCGCACGACTGGCGGGCGGTCCCGGTGGACGTGTGGGCGGCCCGGGTGACCGCGTGGCCGCTGACCGCCGCGCCGGCCCGGTCCTCGACCGGCGCGACCACCGCCGTCGCGACCCCGGTCCACACGGTGCTGTCCCGGCCCGACTTCGACGCGGCGGTCCGGTCGGCGCTGCGGCGGCTGCACGACGGGTCGGCGCTGCGGGCCAACCCGTTGACCCGCAGCCGGCTGGTGGTCGACCCCGGGGGTGGCTCCGCCGCCGATCAGTCGAGCGCCCGGGACCCGGTGGACACGCTGCGAACGCTGCTGACCGACGCGGCGGAGTCGCTGCGGCACGACCCCCGCGACGCCAAGCTGTACCGGGTGCTGTCCGCCACCTACCTCGCCGGGCCGACCACCCAGGAGGCGGCGGCGGACCGGCTCGGCCTGCCGGCCAGCACGTACAAGCGGCATCTGCGGGCCGCCATCGACCGGGTCTGTGAGCTGTTGTGGCGCCGGGAGTCGTGACCCGACCGTCGCTCAGCTACGGTCAGCCCGTGCAGTTCGCGGTGCAGGTCAGCCGTGCAGTTCGCGGTGCCACAGGGCGTCGCTGATCCGGTCCAACGCCCGGGTCAGATGCCGCCGGTAGGTGCTGAACGGCAGGCCGAGCCGGTCCGCCGCCGCCTCCTGCGTCGGGGTGCCGTGCACGAACGTGGTGACCAGCACCCGGTGTGACCGGGTGTCGTCGCGCAGGCCGTCGAGCGCGGCACCGAGTACGCCGCGCAGCGCGTCGACCGGGTCGCCGTCCGGGCGGTCGGCGACCAGCCGGGTACGGACCAGCGGGTTGGCGGCGAGCGCGTCGGGGCGGCGCCAGGCCCGCATCGCGGACCGGACCGCCGCGTCGAACTCGGGGCGGGACAGCACCAGCAGGTCGGCGCCGGGCCGGGCGGTACGCGGCTGCAGCCCGTACAACAGTTGTTGCTGGTTGTGGTCGAGCCAGTGCATCAGCGGCGTGACCCGCCAGTCGTGGAAGAACAGATGGTACGGGCGTCCGCCGACCTGCGGCACCGTCTCGACGGGATGTTCGTCGAAGTACGCCAGGTGCGGCCCCCAGAACTCGGCGTCGTGCAGCACCAGGTAGTGCAGGGCCAGACCCTTGTCATGCAGGTAGTGGGCCAGCATCCGCATCTGGATCATGTCGGTCACCGGCGACGGCCGCTGGCAGGACGGGGGATGCACCATGAACCGGGCCAGACCGATGTGTTCGCCGCCGCGCAGCGGGGCGCTGGCCCGGCAGTGCCGCCAGGCGGTGTCGACGACCGGATCGGCTTCCAGCTCGGCCGGCTGCGGGTCGTCCAGGTCCAGCCAGATCATGAAGCCCACCACCTCGTCGGTGGCGGAGCTGCGGTAGACGCGGCAGCCCTCCGGCTGGCGGTCCAGCCAGAAGCCGACCAGCGCGGCGGACTCCGGGCCTTCGGCCTCGCCGGCGAGGTCCAGCACCGTCGGCCGGTCCGCCGGCTGGTACGGATCCTCGTAGGCCTCGCCCTCGCCGGCGAAGGTGAAGTAGCGGCGGATCTCCTGCGCGTGCCGTTGCAGGTACATCATCGCGCCGACCGCCGGCAGCACCGCCGGCCCGGTGGCGGCCAACGCCTGCTCGAGCAGGTAGGCGTGCAACCGCCGGTGCATCGTCTCGTAGCCCTGCGGGTCACGCCAGCGCAGGTCGTCGTTGAGCGCGTCGCGGACCACGTCGTGCGGGCGCAGGCCGCGGGTGTCGGACTCGATGAACGGCAACTCACGCAGCCAGGCGAAGATCGGCCCGGGGTCGCGGTCCAGGGCCGCCCGCAGCAGACCTTCGGTGGTCGTCTGGGCGTGCGCGCAGATCTCCAGCGCCTGCCGGTGCAGCGGCGACGGCGTCTCCCCGATCAGCTGGGTGAGCAGGGTCTCCACCACGTTCAGGCTGGGCCGCCAGGCGGCGGTGGCGGCGGCGTCGTGGGTGACCGCAACCTCGGCTGCCAGCCGCAGCGCCAGCGGGTGGCCGCCGGCGAACGACAACACCGAGGGATGCAGATCCGGCGGTACGCCCCGGCGGTTGAGCAACGCGACGGCATGCTCCCGGGACAGGTTGCCCATCGGGATGACTTTCAGCAGGTCACGCCAGGCCGGATCGGCCCGCCACTGCGGCCCGGGACCGCCCCGGCCGGCCAACACCACCAGGACGGACTCCGGCAGTCGGGGCAGGAACCGGTCCCGCAGCCAGTCCTCCAGCCCCTGGCAGTGCTCGAAGGAGTCGACCAGCAGCACCGCCGTGTCGTCGGCCAGCGCGTCGCCGGCGGCGAGCTCGAACCGGGCCGGTGACGGACTGACCGCCCGGCCGTCCACATGCACCACCCGTCGCCCGGCGGCGGCCGCCTCGTCACCGAAGTACCGCAGCAGGGTGGACTTGCCGATGCCGCCCGGCCCGTGCAGGTAGAGCACTCCGAGCGGCTCGGGGGCGCGCTCCAACGCCTGCCGCAGCAGAGCGAGCTCGGCGGCCCGGCCGACGAAGTGGTGCTCCCGGGTCTGCCGCAGCCGTCGGTCCAGACTGGTGGTTGCTTCCCCACATCCGGCCATCACAAATCGATATCTTAGTGAAGCCGGTACGCCAGCGGCCGCCCCGGCCCGGCTGCCGGGATGGCATCACCGGCCGCCCCGGGGCGGGATCGGCAGGTCACCGCGACTGCAGGGCGTCCAGCGCGACGGCCATGGCAATCACCAGGCGGCGGTCCAGTTGCGGGTGGTGAATGTCGACCTGGTAGTTGTCCCGCAGGCCCCACTTGCGCACCACGGAGAAGGCCGGCTGGCCGTCGATGGTGAAGTCGAAGTGGTACGGCAGCCAGGAGAGCAGGTCACTGAACCGGCGGAGCAGGGCGACGACCATGTTGCGTTCCGCGCCGGTCGCCACGCCGAGGCCGGGCTGCTCCAGGTGCCAGGTGGAGCGCAGCAGCGACCGGGCGAAGTCCTTGCGGAACAGTCCGATCGGGTGGCCGGCGGCGTCCGTCACGTCGTAGGTCGCCCCGAGGTCGATCACCTGCCGGGCCTTGAACCCGAGTACGGGCTGCTGGCGCTGGTCGTCGGCGTAGAGGGTGACCTGTTCGCGGAAGGCCAGCCGCTTCTGCTGGGCGAAGGCGAGCAGTGGTCCGGGCGAGCCGTCCGGGCCGACGGCACGGACCTCGTACTGGTTGACCATCAACCGGATGCGCTGTCGCACGTACAGCTGTCGGAGCGTCTGTAGTTGCTGCTGGTCCATCGGTCGGTGGCCTTCTTCCGTCGGGTGGGCGGCGGTTCGCCGCCGGCGCGGTGGGCAGCCGTTCGCCACCGCATTGAAAGTTTGCCATGGATATCCGGTACGACACTCACCGGCATCACCGACCACATATCCTTCAGTAGCCTCCACGCTACGTTCCGTCCGCCCCTGCGGCAGGCCGACGACAAGGATTCGGACGTATGTGGCCTATTCGACAAAAGGCTTCCGCTGCCACGCGACCACCGACCGACTCACCCGACAGCGGCGAGGCGCTGCCCGAACTCGCCGACGCGGACTGGATGCACCACGCCCGCGCCTTCGCCGAGACCAGCTTCTGGACGGTCGCCCGCCGACTGCCCGGGATCCTCGCCGAGGCGGTCCGGCTGGCCTGGTCGGTGAGCCCACGCGACACGGTCGCCGCGATCGGGCTGAACATCGTGGCCGGCGTGATGACCACCTTCGGACTGCTGGCCACCAGCAGCGTACTGCGGGAACTGTTCGCCTCCGGGCCGACGCCGGACCGGATCCGCGCGGCCGCCCCGGCGCTCACCGTCGCCGCGCTCGCCGTGGTGGCCCGGGGCGGGCTGACCATCGCCGCCGGCTGGGCCCAGGCCCGGCTGGCCCCGCAGGTCACCTACCGGGCCGAGCTGCGGCTGTTCGAGGCCACGACGTCGGTGGAGCTGGCCGCGTTCGACGACGCCGGCTTCGCCGAGGAGATGGACCGGGCCCGCGACCGGGGCACCGTCGAAGCGGCGTCCATCGTCGACGACGCGGTGAACCTCACCACCGGAGTCGTCGGAGTGGCCGCCACCGCCGCCGCGGTCACCGTCATCGAACCGCTGCTGCTGCCGTGCCTGCTGCTGGCCGCCGTACCGGCCGCCGTCACCGCCATCCGGATCGCCCGCCGCGAATACCTCGCGCTGCTGGCCCGGATCACCCGCCGACGGCGGATGTGGATGCTGGCCCACCTGATGGCGAACCGGCACACCGCTGCGGAGATCCGCACCTACCAGATGCGGGACTTCCTGCTCGGCGAGTACCACCGCACGATGACCACCGAGACCCGGGCCCAGCTGCGACTGGTCCGGGCACAGACCGGCACCCGGGTCGTCGGCGGCGCGTTCAGCGGCACCGCCACCTTCGTCGTCTACGCCGTACTCGGCGGTCTGCTCCTGGTCGGCATGATCCCGCTGGCCGCCGCCGCCACCGCGATGATCGCGCTCCAGGCCGCCCGGGCCAACCTCAACACCGCCATCCACGCCACCAATTCGCTGTACGAGGACGCCCTGTACTACCGCGACTACCGCGAGTTCCTGGCCCGCGCCGACCGACAGGTGCCGCCGGCCGGCGGACGGCGGATCGGCGGGTACGACGAGATCGAGCTGGACGGCGTCAGCCTGAGCTACCCGGACACCGACCGGCCGGCGGTCGACGGGGTCAGCCTGACCCTGCGCCGGGGTGAGGTGATCGCGCTGGTCGGCGAGAACGGCTCTGGAAAGTCGACCCTGGCCAAACTGATCGCCGGGCTGTACCGGCCGAGCAGCGGCACCATCCGCTGGGACGGCGTCGACATCGACGAGATCGACCCGCAGCGGCTCGCCGGCCAGGTCGCGGTGGTGAGCCAGGACTGGTGGCGGTTCCCGTTCACCGCCGGGCAGAACATCACCATCGGCCGGCCGGGCCACGACCGGTCAGGGTCCGGTCAGCCGGACCTCGACCACGCGGTGGGTGACCGGGCGGTGAGCGACCGGTCGCGGCCGTCCATGGTGGATGCGGCGACCGCCGCCACCGCCCATGACATGATCGAAAGCCTGCCCCGCGGCTATCAGACGCTGCTCGACCGCAACTTCCGGGAGGGCCACGACCTGTCCGGTGGCCAGTGGCAGCGGCTGGTCGCCGCCCGTGGCATCTACCGCGACGCGCCGCTGCTGATCTGCGACGAACCGTCGGCGGCGCTGGACGCCCGCGCCGAACACGCCCTGTTCCAGCAGCTCAAACGCCGACCCGACCGGACTGTCGTGCTGATCACCCACCGGCTGGCGAACGTCCGCCAGGCCGACCGGATCTACGTGCTGCGGTCGGGTCGGCTGATCGAAGCCGGTACGCACGACGAGCTACTCGCCGCCGACGGGCTGTACCGGGAACTGTTCGAACTGCAGGCGAGCGGGTACGCCGACACGCCGGTCGGATAATCGACCGGTGACCGCCACCACCGGACCCACCGCCGCCCCGGCCACGCCCTCGGCCGCCGCGCCGCCAGCCATGCCCTCGGCCACGCGCTCCGCCGCGCCGCCGACCCGGCCTCCGGCAGCGGTACTGGAGGCGGTCCTGGAACGGATCACCTACGCCAACGAGGAGACCGGCTACACCATCGCCCGGGTCGCCACCGAGCGGTCCGGCACCGACCTGCTGACCGTGGTCGGCTCGCTGCTCGGCGTACAGCCCGGGGAGAGCATCCGGCTGGTCGGCCGGTGGGGGTCGCACCCGAAGTACGGCCGACAGTTCGAGGTCCACTCGTACACCACAGTGCTGCCGGCCACCGTGCAGGGCATCGAACGCTACCTCGGCTCCGGCCTGATCAAGGGGATCGGGCCGAAGATGGCCGGCCGGATCGTCGCCCACTTCGGCGCCGACACGCTACGGATCATCGAGGAAGAGCCAGGCCGGCTGGTTGAGGTTCCAGGGCTCGGGCCGAAACGGACCTCGCTGATCGCCAAGGCGTGGATCGAACAGCAGGCGATCAAAGAGGTGATGATCTTCCTGCAGGGCGTCGGGGTCACCACCTCACTCGCCGTACGGATCTACAAGAAGTACGGCGACGGGTCGATCTCGATCGTCCGCAACGAGCCGTACCGGCTGGCCGCCGACGTCTGGGGCATCGGGTTCAAGACCGCCGACACCATCGCCCAGGCGGTCGGCATCCCGCACGACAGCCCGGAACGGATCAAGGCCGGCATTCAGTACACCCTCTCCGAGGCCGCCGACAACGGCCACTGCTACCTGCCGGAGCCCAACCTGTGTACGGACGCCGCCGGCATCCTCGGCGTCGGCGTCGAACTGGTCCGCGACGCGCTCACCGCGCTGGTCGCCGAGGAAGGCGTGGTACGCGAGGCGGTGCCGAACCCGACCAGCGAGGGCGGCACCATCCCGGCGGTCTACCTGGTGCCGTTCCACCGCGCCGAATGCTCGCTGGCCGGCAGCCTGCTGCGGCTGCTGCACCACCGCGCCGACCGGTTGTCGGCGTTCGCCGACGTCGACTGGGGGCGGGCGTTGGCCTGGCTGCGCGCCGGCACCGGCGCCGACCTCGCCCCCGAGCAGGAGCAGGCGGTACGCCTGGCGCTGACCTCGAAGGTGGCGGTGCTCACCGGCGGGCCGGGCTGCGGCAAGTCGTTCACCGTCAAGTCGATCATCACGCTGGCCGCCGCCAAAGGTGCCAAGATCGTGCTGGCCGCGCCGACCGGCCGAGCCGCGAAGCGGATGACCGAGCTCACCGGCCACCCGGCCGCCACCGTGCACCGGCTGCTGCAGCTGCGGCCGGGCGGCGATCCGACGTACGACCGGGACAACCCGATCGACGCCGACCTGATCGTCGTCGACGAGGCCTCGATGCTCGACCTGATCCTGGCCAACAAGCTGGTCAAGGCGGTGGCACCCGGCGCCCACCTGCTGCTGGTCGGCGACGTCGACCAGTTGCCGTCGGTCGGTGCCGGCGAGGTGCTGCGCGACGTGCTCGCCGCCCCGGCCGTACCGCAGGTCCGGCTGACCCGGATCTTCCGGCAGGCCCAGGAGTCCGGGGTGGTGGTCAACGCGCACCGGATCAACGCCGGTGAGCAGCCACGCACCGACGGCATGGCCGACTTCTTCCTGTTCGCCGCCGACGAGCCGGAGGCGGTCGCCGGCCTGGTGGTGGACATCGTCGCCCGGCGGATCCCGCGCAAGTTCCGGGTGCCGGCCCGCGACATCCAGGTGCTCAGCCCGATGCACCGGGGCCCGGCCGGCGCCGGCAACCTCAACACCGCCCTGCAGGAGGCGCTCGCACCGCCGCGCGACGACCGACCCGAGCGGCGGCACGGCGCCCGGGTGTTCCGGATCAACGACAAGGTCATCCAGATCCGCAACAACTACGACAAGGGCACCGCCGGAGTCTTCAACGGCACCATCGGGGTGGTCACCGCAGTCAGCACCGAGGAGCGCAAACTCACCGTCCGCACCGACGAGGACGAGGACATCGAGTACGAGTTCGACGAGCTGGACGAGTTGCAGCACGCGTACGCGATCACCGTGCACCGCTCACAGGGCAGCGAGTACCCGGCGGTGGTCATCCCGGTGACGATGAGCTCGTACACGCTGCTGCAGCGCAACCTGCTCTACACGGCGGTGACCCGGGCGAAGAAACTCGTCGTGCTGGTCGGATCCCGCAAGGCGATCGCGATCGCGGTCCGGACCGCCGGGGCCGGTCGCCGGCACACCGCACTCACCCACCGCCTGGCCCCCGACTGACCCGCTTCGAACCTGGGATTTACGGCCGGACCGGTCTCACCGCCGGCCCGGTCTCACGGTCGCAGCGCGGCGACGACGACCTGCGCGGCCTGTGCGATCAGCGCGTTGTCGTACTCGGCGTCCGGGCTTTCCCGGTCGGAAAGCACCGCCAGCACGATCGGCTGACCGTCGGGCGGCCAGATCACGGCGATGTCGTTGCGCGTGCCGCTCGCGGTTGTCACGTTGGACCGGATCCACCGAGGGGAACTCGATCCGGCGGCGCCGATCCTGGTGCGCCCGAACCGGGTCGCCGTGCCCGGCCCGACCGGGTTGAGCAAGTTCCGCCACCCGGCCACGGTGGCCGTCGAGGACCTGCTCTATCTCAGTACGGCGATCAGCGACGGTGCCGCCGCCGACGCGTTGTTCAACCTCACACCGCCGGCGGAGGTCACCATCGGGCTGCGCCGGCTCGGATTGTCCGGGATCATCGTCCGGCACCCGATCAGTGACCTGACCGACACCCCTGCCGAACGGTTCGCCCCGCAGGAGAGTCACCTGGCGCAGTCGCTGGCCATCGGCGCGGCAACCCCCGGCCACGGCCACCCGGTCGCCCAACTCGACGTCAGCCGGGCCAGTACCGGATCGGCCCGCGCTTTCGTCGACCTCCTGCACGAGCTCTGGCTGCCGACCAGAATGAACCAACAGGTTGCCGGCCGGGTGCGCGAACTGATGGGTGACAACGTGCTGCGGCAGCGACTCGCCCCCGATTTCAGCTCCGATGCGGCCCGCTGGTCGTCAAAGACCGGCACTCTGCTCAACCTGCGGCACGAGATCGGCGTCGTGGAACACGCCAACGGCCAGATCTACGCGGTCGCCGCGCTGACCGAATCCCGGGTGCCGGCGATGGTGCAGCCGGAGGCCGAGGCCTCGATGGCGTACGTCGCCCGCAGTCTGCACGACGAGCTTCGGCTGGTCAGCAGCTGATCCCATCGGCGTGACGCACCGGTGTCGCAGACCATTGACCACCGAAGTCCCAAGATCATGTGAGCGCTGTGGACCTCTGAACAGCGGGGTGAGGTCCATAGTGCTCACATGATCTTGGCGCAGTGGTGCGGTCAGCTCTCGAAGCCGGCCACGGTAGCCACCCCGGCGGACACCAACTCCCACGCCCGCTCCACGTTGCGTGCGGTCGCAGTCCGGTGACAACCTCGGCAGGGAATCGCACTCGGCCGCGAACAGATTCGGCCAGGTGGACTTGCTAGCTATCGATCTTTCCGCGCGATGCCCGAAGGTTTGCTCCGCGCGCCGCTCCGGGCCCTGCCGCCCTGCGCCGGCACCTGCTGGGGGCCGGCTGTCGCCTGCTCGGGCCCTGCCGGTGCCGGCTGCCGGCCAGCCGACCCGCGTTGCCGACCCGCCGGGCGCCAGGTCCGGCCGTTGGCGTAGACGATCCGGAAGCCCAGGTACGCCGCCAGCGGCGCCCAGTGCGACGAGCCCATCCGCAGCTCAGCGGCGTTGTTGTAGACCCCGTTGGCGAGCACGTCGAGCAGCACCGTCTCGAACGCCGCCGACTCCACCCAGTCGACCTCCCGGGTGTAGCCGCAGATCAGCGAGGCCCCGGTGGTGGCGAGGAACTCGCGCATCCGGGCGTCGGAGGCGCGCAGCACCGAACAGCTGCCGAAGTACAGCCGCTTGCCGGCGCACCGGCCGGCCATCTGCTCGGCCACGTCGTCCAGGTCGACGTGGTGCCGTTCGGTCAGGCACAGTTTGGTCGGCTCGCCGTGCATCGCGAAGAAGCCGACCCGGTAGTCGGCGTACTGGCGCAGCAGCCAGCGGTCCAGGAAGTAGGCCAGCTCGTCGGGGGTGGCGGCGTCGCGGTGGATGAACCGGATCCGGCTGAGCCGTTCCAGCAGCTCCAGGGTTGGCAGCACCGAGCCGCGCTCGTTCAGGTCGCGATGCCACTGCCCCTCGATGCAGAAGACACCACCGCGCGCCACGTCGCCTCCCACCGTCGCGGACCACCCGCCGGACCGCCCAGGCCAGCAGCCGGCCCGGATCACCGAGGTCCGCTGCCGGCCCGGCCGCCCGATCGGCAGCCCGGCCGGGCCCGCCGCCCGCCTGCCGGTCCGGTCAGTGACCATACCGCCGGTCAGGCCGGCGGTGTCACCTCGGACCGGGGCACCGCGAGACGGACTACTCCGGCGTCGACCGCCGCCAGCTGTTCGACGCTGGCGTAGCCGACACCACCCGGCAACGCTGCCGGCTCCGTCGTGCTGATCTTGATGAAGCCGGTACGCAGCAGCCGGGCCGCCACGTCGGGCGCGGTGGCCGGCTCGTCGCCCACCTGCGGGTGGGGCACCTCGTCACCGATCGCGTCCTGCGGGTCGACCGCGCCTTCCACCGTCACCGCGTTCGGATCCGCCGGACGGACCAGGGCGACGGTGCCGATCTCCTCGCCCCGTACGTCGATCACCGGCATGCCGGTGGTGATCCGGTCTGTCACAGATGCGTCAGCCGCGTTCATGGACGTCCGGTTCCCCGTGTCGGCGTGCGACAAACCGTCCGTCGGAGACCTCGCGCCAGGCGCCGGGGCCGTCGATCAGGCGACGGACCGCGTCGTACGCGGACTCCTCGGTGTCGTACTCGGTGAACCGGGACCTGCCCTCGGCGCCGCCGACCCGGGCCTCGACGAACCACCGGTCGGCGTCGGCGCGGAGGAACACGTCCCGCCGGGCCAGCCGCCCCCAACTGCCGTTCCACCAGTGTTTACGCTGCTCCACCCGACGGACCCTATCGAACATCTGTTCGAATGGGTACGGCGGTGGTGGATGGCCACCGGATCGGGCGACCGACCCGGGTACGGCGGTCAGTCCGTCTCCGGCCGCTGGTAGCAGGTGCCGCAGGTGGGGTCGTCACAGCGGGGCCGGACAAGGGTCGCTACCGCCCGCCCACCAGCGGGTTGGGCGGTCGGTCGACCAAGGTCGGCGACGGGTCGGGTAGGGGTTGCGCAGTCCTGGGACGTGATCCCGGCTAGCTGCTCCATGTGTCAAGTGTCACGCAGATCACGTCCCGCCGCCGTCATTTTTCAACTGCTGGGAGTGATAGGGCAACTACGGAGAGTTTTTCGAGGTCACCGGTCGGTGCGGCGGGTCACCAGAGCGTCCCGGATCTCGGTCAGCAACTTGATCTCCTCGCTCGGCGCGGCCGGCGGCGGCTCCTCGCCCCGACGCCGACGCTCCGCGAGCCGGTTCATCGGCATGACCACCAGGAAGTACAGCGCGGCGGCGGTGAGCACAAAAGTGATCACCGCGTTGACGAAGGCCGGCCAGTCGAAGACCACGCCACGGTACTCAAACCCGACACCGCCGATGCCCTCCTCGCCGGTCAGCAGGACGGCCAGCAGCCTGATGAACGGCTCGAGGAACGACTTGGTCAACTGGGTCACCACGGCGGTGAACGCCGCACCGATGACGATGCCGACCGCCAGGTCGACAACGTTCCCGCGCAGGATGAAATTCTTGAAGCCGTTGATCATGAGGGGCACTCCCGGCAGCTGAGCGGAATATCGGTCGACAACCTACCGCGACGAGCTGCCCGCCCCGCTGGCGCACGCCCCGTCGCCCGGCCCCCGGCAGCGCGGTGGAATGCCTGGTGACCGGCGGTCGTTGTGCATGGTCCGCCCCCGCACCGCACGACCACCTGGAACGGCGATCCCCCCGGCACGGAGAGGTGGACCCCCCATGAACACGATCATCACCGGTACCCTCCGCGACAAGCTGCGTAACACCGCCCTCGGCATCGCCGGGCTGGCCCTGGCCGGCGGCGCGATCGCCGCGCCCGCCCTGGCCGCCCAGCACACCCCCGGCGTCCAGGCCGCCACCACGGACACCGTCGTCACCACCAGTGACACCGGCGCCACCAGCGACAGCGTCGACACCAGCGACAGCGTCGACACCGGCAAGCTGACCCCGCACGGTGTGCAGGGCGAGCAGTCCCGGATCGACCTGTCCGGCGAGCAGACCGACAACGTCAAGGGCATCATCGCCGCCACCAGGAAGGCCGGCATGGACGAGCGGGCCGCCGTGGTCGCGATCGCCACCGCCCTGCAGGAGTCGAAGCTGGAGAACCTGGGCCACCTGGGTGACCGCAACGACCACGACTCGCAGGGCCTGTTCCAGCAGCGTCCGTCGTCGGGCTGGGGCACGGTGGAGCAGATCACCGACGTCGAGTACTCCACCACCGCGTTCCTGAACGGGCTCAAGGCCGTCGACGGCTGGCAGGACATGCCGCTGACCGACGCCGCCCAGACCGTCCAGGTATCGGCGTATCCGTTCCACTATGCGCAGTGGGAGACCCAGGCCGCCGAGCTGGTCGCCCAGCACTGGAACAGCTGACCCACCGCACCATCCGCAGCAGCACCGGAGCAGCGCGCCGCAGCGCGGCACCACCGCGCAGCGCCGCTGGTCAGCGCGAGGGCCGGACCCCGCCCCCCGGGGTCCGGCCCTCGTCGCGTGAGCGTCACGGGCCGGTCTTGCGTAAGCGGTCGCGGGTCAGTCGGTGCCGAGGTAGGCGGCCGCCTCTCGGGCCGCCCGCTCCGGGTCACCGTCGCGGATCGCCGCGACCAGCCGGGCGTGGTCGACGTGCCGGTCCGGGTGCAGGTCCGGGCCGACCGCCTCGGCGACGGTTGCCCGCATCGCGGCACCGATCGAGTCGTACAACTCGGACAGCATCACATTGTGCGCGGCGGCCATGATCGCCCGGTGCAGCGTCAGGTCCGCGTCGACGAACCGGGCCAGATCGCCCCCGCGCCAGGCCGCCTCGCGATCGGCCAGCGCCGCGTCCAGCGACGCCACGTCAGCCGGGGTACGCCGCTGCGCCGCCAGCCGGGCCGCCTCGACCTCGAACGCCCGGCGGACCTCCACGGTCTCCCGCCAATCGGCGGCGGCGCAGCGGCGGGCCACCGCGCCGGCCAACTCGTCGGTGGAGATCACGTAGGTGCCGGAGCCCTGCCGACACTCCAGCACACCGGCGTGCACCAACGCGCGTACCGCCTCCCGGACCGTGTTGCGCCCGACGCCGAGCGCTTCGGCCAGCCGTGGTTCGGTCGGGATCCGGGTGCCGAGCGGCCAGTCGCCGGCGGCGATCTGCTCGCGCAGCGAATCGATCGCCTGCCGGACCAGAGTCTGCCGGGACCTGCGGGAAGTGCCGGGCTGGCCGGCTGATGCCGGCGGGGAAGCTGCCGAGGGTGTCATCGGTTACATCACCCGACCATAAATCATCCCATGATTTTAGGATGGTCGACATGACTCCGCCAACCGCCCTCACCGGCCGCCCGGCTACCCGGACCGCACCGGGGTCGACCGTGCCGAGGCAGACCTCATCGGGGCGGGCCGTGCCGGGGCCAACCACGACTGGGCCAACCACGACTGGGCCAAGCACGACTGGGCCAACCACGACTGGGCGGACCCGGCCGGTGCCGGCCACCTCGCCGGCCGGGACGGCGACCACCGGGGCCGGCCGGCGCGGCACGGTCGTGGTGCTGATCGCGATGATCCTCGTCGCGCTCAACCTGCGGCTCGCGATCACCAGCCTCGGCCCGCTGCTGGACGAGGTCCGTACCGGCCTGGCACTGTCCGGCCTGCTGGCCGGCGTGGTGACCATGCTGCCGGCGTTGGCCTTCGCCTCGGTCGGCGCGTTCACCCCCTGGCTGGTCCGCCGATTCTCGCCCCCACGGCTGCTGGTGGCCTCGATGGCGGCGCTCGCCACCGGTCAACTGCTCCGGGTCACCACCAGCTCCGCCTGGTTGTTCGTGGCGACCAGCGCCCTGGCCCTGGCCGGGATCGCGGTGGCGAACGTGCTGCTGCCGATGCTGGTCCGGCAGTACTTCCCGCACCGGGCCGGACTGGTCACCGGCGCGTACATGATGTCGTTGACGATCGGTGCGTCGGTGTCGGCCGGCACCGCGGTCCCGATCGCCCACGCGGCCGGCAGTTGGCGGGCCGGGCTCGGCTTCTGGGCGCTGATCGCCGTCGCCGCCGCTGCGTTCTGGGTGCCGGTCGCCTGGCGGGACCGGCGACGCCCGGCGGCCACGGTCGTCGGTGCGACAAAGCAGGGCACCGGTCTGCGGCCGCTGGCGGGGCCGGGCGCGACGGCAGTGATCCGGCCGGGTCGGACCCGGCTCGGTTGGCTGATGGCGGGCTTCTTCGGCGCGCAGTCGTTCGGCGCGTACGCCCAGATGGGTTGGCTGGCGCAGGTGTTCCGCGACGCCGGTTTCCGGCCGGAGACCGCCGGGCTGCTGCTGGCCGGGGTCACTGCGGTCGCTGTCCCGATCGCGCTGCTGATGCCGACGCTGGCCACCCGGATGTCGAGTCTGCGGCCGCTGGTGCTCGGTACCGCCGTGGCGTCCGCGCTCAGCTACGCGGGGCTGCTCTGGCTGCCGTACGAGGGTGCCCTGGTGTGGATGGTGCTGCTCGCGCTCGGCCAGGGCACCTTCCCGCTGGCGCTGGCGATGATCGGGCTCCGGGCGCGGACCGGGGCCGGCGTGGTGTCGTTGTCGGCGTTCACCCAGAGCACCGGTTACCTGATCGCCGCGCTCGGCCCGCTCTCGGTCGGTCTGCTGTACGAGCAGACCGGCGGCTGGTTGGTGCCGATCGGTCTGCTCGGTGTGGCGCTACTGGTGCAGACCGGCACGGGCTGGGCGATCGCCCGGCCCCGCTGGATCGAGGACGAGGCGGGCACCGCCGCGTCAGTCAGTCGGCCGGAGCCGGCTGGGGAGCCGAGACCGCTTCGTCGACGGTCGGGAAGGTCTGTAGGACCTCGACCAGGCCGCTGACCTCCAGGATGCGCAGCACCCCGCGCTGCGGTGCGGCGAGCCGGACGACGCCGCCGGCCTCGTCGCACCCGTTCTTCGCCCGGACGAAGACCGACAGACCGGTGGAGTCGCAGAACGACACGTCGGCCAGATCGAAGACCAGCCGACTGCGACCTTTGTCCAGTAGATCCGTTATCTGGTCCTGGAGTTGGGGTGCGGTGGCCATGTCCAACTCACCACCGACCGACACGACGACGACGTCGCCACGCTGCTCCGTCTGCACCGTCAGGGACATTCGAGACCTCCAGCCATTCCGCTCGAACGGTACTCCACTTGCTGTCGTCCGCGCAGGACCGGGAGTTCGTTGCTCAGCCACCATAATCCCAAGGCCGTCGGGAACCCGCCGCAGCCGGCGTCATCGCGGCGACGGCGGGTCCCGTCCGCCGGCCGGGTCAGCCGGCCAGCCCCACCCGGTCCAGGATCCAGGCCGTGACGAAGGCCTCCTCGTGCCAGGCGTCGTAGCGCCCGCTCGGGCCGCCGTGACCGGCACCCATCTCCGTCTTCAGCAGGTACGACCCACCGGGGGCGACCGCGCGCAGTTTCGCCACCCACTTCGCCGGCTCGTGGTAGAAGACCCGGGTGTCGTTGAGGCTGGTCACGGCCAGGATCGGCGGGTAGTCGACGGCGGCGACGTTCTCGTACGGGGTGTACGAGCGCATGTACGCGTACACGTCGGGGTCCTCCAGGGGGTTGCCCCATTCCTCCCATTCGGTGACCGTCAACGGCAGCGTCGGGTCGAGGATCGTGTTCAGCGCGTCCACGAACGGCACCTGCGCCACGATCCCGCCGAACGCGTCCGGGGCGAGGTTGACCACCGCGCCCATCAGCAGCCCACCGGCCGAGCCGCCCCGGGCGATCAGCCGGTCCGAGGTGGTCCAGCCGGCCTTCACCAGGTGTCGGGCGCAGGCCACGAAGTCGGTGAACGAGTTCTTCTTGGCCATCATCTTGCCGTCGTCGTACCAACGCCGGCCCAGCTCACCGCCGCCCCGCACGTGCGCGACGGCGAACACCACGCCACGGTCCAGCAACGACAGCCGGGGCACCGAGAACCACGGGTCCATGCTGATCTCGTACGACCCGTACCCGTAGATCACGCACGGCGCGGAACCGTCCCGGGGGGTCCCGGCGCGGCACACCACCGAGATCGGCACCCGGGTGCCGTCGTCGGCGACCGCCCATTCCCGGTGCTGCTCGTAGCCGGCCGGGTCGTAGCCGCCGAGCACCGGCTTGCGCTTGCGCAGCGCCAGGTCACGGGTGACCAGGTCGTAGTCGTAGATGGAGTCGGGGGTGATCAGCGAGGTGTACCGGATCCGCAGGCTGGTGGTGGTGTACTCGGGGTTGGCGTCCAGCCCGACGCTGTAGATCGGTTCGGGGAACTCGATGTCGAAGGTGTCGGTGCTGCCGACCGGGAGCACCCGCAGCCCGGTCAGTCCGTCAGTACGCAGCGACACCACCAGGTGGTTGGCGAACGCGTCCACCGATTCGAGCCGGGTGCCGGGGGTGTGCCCGATCAGCGGCACCCAGTCGCCGGGGGCGTCCACAGAGGTGTACGCGAGGGCGAAGTCCTCGGCGCCGTCGTTGTGCAGGATCAGGAAGCGGTGCCCGTGGTGCTCGACCGAGTAGTCCACCCCCTGCCGACGCGGGGCGATGACCACCGGCTCGGCGGTCGGGTCGGTGGCCGGCAGTGCCCGTACCTCACTGGTGGTCTTGCTGTGCGCGTCGATCAGGATGAACCGCTCGGAGCGGGTCAGCTCGACGCCGACCCAGAACCGCTCGTCGTCCTCCTGGTGGACGACGACGTCGCGGTCCGCACCGGTGCCGATCTGGTGGCGCCAGACCCGGTACGGGCGCCACGCGTCGTCCACGGTCAGGTAGAACAGCGCGCTGCCGTCAGCCGCCCAGGCGGTGCCGTAGAAGGTCGACGGCACCTCGTCGGGCAGCACCTCGCCGGTGGACAGGTCCTTGATCCGCAGGGTGAAGCGCTCGTCGCCGGAGAAGTCGGTGGAGTACGCCAGCCAGCGGCCGTCCGGGCTGACGTCGAAGGTGCCCAGCGCGAAGAAGTCGTGCCCCTCGGCGAGGGCGTTGCCGTCGAGCAGGATCTCCTCGCCGTCGATCGACACGCCGTCGACAGTGGCCGGCGGGGCCGACTCGCCGGGCCGGACCGCGAGCCGGCAGTGGATGCCGTACTGCTGGCCTTCGACGGTGCGGGTGTAGTACCAGTGGTCGCCCTTGCGGGTCGGCACCGACAGGTCGGTCTCCTGGGTGCGCCGCTTCGTCTCGCCGAACAGTGTTTCGCGCAGCGCGGCGAGGTGCGCCGTGGCACCCTCGGTGTAGGCGTTCTCCGCCTGCAGGTAGGCGATCGTGTCCGGGTCGTCCTTGGCGGCGAGCCATGCGTAGTCGTCGACGACCGTGTCGCCGTGGTGGACGCGCTCGGTCGGGACACGCTTGGCGGTCGGCGGAACCGGTGTCTGGGTCGTCACCCGGCCACGGTACCGCCCGGAGCGGGCCGCCCGGTCGCGGCGGCACGCCGCACGGCCAACCGGATCGATTAGAACACGTGTACGATCAGCGCGGGGGGTGACTCGACGGTGATTCAGGACGTGGCCGCTCGACTGGCTGAGATCTGTGGTGCCGCGCACGTGCGCGAGGCTGGCCCCGACGATGAGGTGGCGGCCGCCGCTCCGCGTTGGGTAGCGGCACCGGGCACGGCCTCGGCGACCGCCGAGGTGCTGCGGCTGTGCGCCGATCGGGATCTGACCCTGATCCCCCGCGGCTCCGGCAGCAAATTGGACTGGTGGACTCCTCCGTCCCAGGTGGACATCGTGCTGGACACCTCCCGGCTGGTCGGCGTCTGGCACCGCCCGCCAGGATCACGCACCGTCCGGGTCGGCGCGGGCACCCCGCTGCACACCGCCCAGCAGGCCGTCGGCCGGGCCGGCTGGCGGATGCCGCTGGACCCGCCCTCCGCGTCGGCGACGGTCGGCGGGATCGTCGCCACCGACGAGACCGGACCGTTGAGCCATCGGCACGGTCCGCCGTGCCGGCACGTGACCGGGGTCGACTACGTCGACGCCGCCGGGCGGCTGGTCCGGGCGGCGTCGGAGACTGACGCCGATGACGAACTGCCCCACCTGCTCTGCGGTTCGCAGGGGGCCCTGGCGGTGCTGGTCGCCGCGACGGTCCGGCTGCAGCCGGTGCCGGCCGACCGACGCTGGGTGCGACGCACCGTGCACACCCCGCTGGAGGTACGCGACCTGGTCGGCGAGCTGACCGTCGACGGGCTGCACCCGGTGGCGGTCGAGCTGGATCTGCCGGCACACCCCGCGCGTACCGTCCGGCCGTCCCAGGTGCCGCCCGGCGGGCAGCTCGCGGTGCTGTTCGAGGGCGAGCCGGGTCTGAACCGGCAACGCGCCGGCCGGGCGGCGGCACTGCTCGGCGGGGACGCCGTCGACACCGCCCGACCGCCGGTCTGGTGGCGGCGTTACCCGTTCACCGCCACCGATATCGCTCTGCGGCTCGACGTACCGGCCGCGCACCTGCACGCCGCGATCTACGCGGTGCGCGACGCGGTCGGCGCGCCCATCGGTGTTCGCGGCTCGGTCGGCACCGGCCTGGTGCACGCCGTACTTCCCGGGTCGACGCCGCCGGAGCGGGTCGCCGAGACCCTGGCGACGGTTCGGGCGGTGCTGCTGGCGCGCAGCGGCAGCTGCGTGGTGCTGACCGCGCCCGCCGAGGTCCGACAGGCCGTCGACATCTGGGGCCACCGGCCGGGCCTGCCCCGGCTACTTGAGCTCAAGCAACGGTTCGACCCGCAGCACCGGCTGGCGCCCGGCCGGTTCACCGGCGGGTCGTGACCGGGTCACCCGGTCAGTGGGTCACGCGCTGGTCTGGGTGGGCGGCGAAGGCCGGCCCGGCCGGCCGGGCCGGCCTTCGCCGCCGGCTCGTTGCGTACCACCAGGATTGCGATGTCGTCGCGAGGTGCCTCGACCGAGAAGTCCAGCGTCGTGGTACGCAGCCGGGCCGCCACCACGTCGGCGGAGAAGCCGGCCAGCGGTGCCGCCGCGCGGCGCAGCCGCTCGGTGCCGAACAGCTCCCGCCCGTTGCGCCGCTCGGTGATCCCGTCGGTGTAGAAGACCAGCGAGTCGCCGGGTGCCAGGCTGAGGTCCACCGACGGTGCGACGATCTCCTCCAGCAGCCCGAGCGCCGTGCCACCGGCACCGACGAACCGGGCCTGCCCGTACCCGCTGATCAGCACCGGCCGGTCGTGGCCGGCCAGGTGCAGCCGGACGTCCAGCTGTTGGTCGGCGGTGACCGTCACGGCGGCCATCGCGAGCGTGCAGTAGCGGCCACCGCCCCGTTCGACGAGCGTGTCGTTGAGCCGGGCCAGCACCTCCGGCAGCGCCTTTCCGTCGCGTACCAGCACCCGGATGACGTCCCGGACCAGCCCGGTGACGGTGGCGGCCTGCACCCCTTTGCCGGACACGTCGCCGACCACCACCAGCCAGCGGCCCTCCGACAGCGGCACCACGTCGTAGAAGTCCCCGCCGACCTCGACCGCGTCGCCGCTGGGCACGTACTCGGCGGCCAGCCCGATCCCGCCGATGGTGGGCAGCCCTGGCGGCAGCAGCGACTGTTGCAGGGTGTGCGCGACCCGTCGGCGTTCCTGATGGATCCGGGCGTTGTCGATGGCCAGCGCGGCCCGCCGGGCGACGTCCTCCAGGACCGACACCTCGTCCGGGTCGTGCCGGTGCCGCAGGTGCCGGCCGACCGCGAGGGTGCCGAGCCGCTGACCCCGGGCCACCAGCGGTACGGCGAAGCCCTCCATCGGCGCGCCGAGCGGCACCTGTGATCCGCTGCGCGACGCCTCCCGCAGCCGGGCCAGCACGGAGTCGGGGCCGGACTCGCGCAGTGTGGCGTGCAGCGTGGGCAGGACCGTCTCGTCGGCGTGGCTCGCGGCGGCCAACTGCAGCTGGCCCCACTCGTCCGCGGTGTGCACCGCGCACCACCGGCCGAGCCGGGGCACCACCAGCTGCGGGATCAACGCCATTGTCAGGTCGACGTCGAGTGATTGGGCGAGCAGTTCACTCGCCTCGGCCAGGAAGGTCAGCCAGGTCTGCCGGCGCAGGTCGGCGCGGCGCAGCCGGTCGTTCTCCAAATGCAGCGAGAGCCGTTCGGCGACGAGCGCGGCCAGCGGCCGGGCGTAGTCCGACGGCGCGGCGTCCAGTTCGAGTTCCCCAGAGTACGGCCGGTGCACGGTCAGTGGTACGCGCAGTAGTTCACCGGAGCGCGGCTGCCGGCCGTACCGCGCCAGGATCTGGACCCCGTTGCCGTCGCCACGGTCCAGCCGGACGGTGCCACCGGCCGCGCCGACCAGGTCCGCGACCCGGGCGAGCAGGCTGCCGGCCAGGTCCGCGAGCGGATCGTCGGCGTGCGGTTCCGGCCCGGCCTGCATCAGCGCGGCGAGTGTCCCGGCGCTGGGCGCGGCCGGCGGCCGCGAGTGGTGATCGTCGTCGGCGGCGGGTGCCGGCCGGGTGCCGGCCGGCCACGGCGGGAACCAGTCGTCCGGTGCCGGTGGGGTGCCGTGCCGGTCGAGCCGGAACCAGACCCCCTTGCCGGTGCGCAGGTGGGTGGTGCCCCACCGGCTGGCGAAGTGGTCGACGAGGAGCAGGCCCCGGCCCCGCTCGGACACCTCGGAGATGTTCTGCCGCTCGTTGCGGGGCAGCGCGGCGACGTTCTCGATCGGGCCGGCGGCGAAGTCGGTGACCGTGACGGTCAGCCCGACCGGGTCGGCCACCACCTCGATGATCAGCTCGGTGCCGGCGTGTACGACCGCGTTGGTGGACAGCTCGGTGGTGAGCAGCAGCGCCTCGTTGATCAGTTCATCCAGGGCAGCTTCGGACAGTACCGACCTGACTACCGCACGTGCGGTGGCCGGGGTTCGTCGGTCGGCCGGCAGGCGAACCCGCCGGACATGCTCACTCCCGGTGCCGGTGGCGGAACGCTCGGCCCTAGCTGTCACCTGCCGGTTCCTCCGATCCCCTGACAGATTGGTGCGGGCATGCGCCTCGCATCTGCCACGGTAGTCGAGCAATGATGAGGTCAGCCCACTCCCAGAGCTGAGCGAGGAGTTATGACCAGCGCGAAACAGCTGTCCTCCGACCAACGGCCGGCGATCGACGAGACCGCGCTGCTGACCGAGCTCGCCGAGGCGCTGCGCCGGGTGGGGCAGGGGGATCTGAAGGTACGGCTGCCCCGCCGGGTCGGGGTGGCCGGCGAGGTCGCCGACGCCTTCAACGAGGTGGTCTCGCTGCAGGAACGTCAGCACCTGGACCTGCGCCGGATCAGCCGGATCGTCGGCCGGGACGGCCGGCTCAGCGAACGCCTCGACGAGGAGGGCTTCGGCGGCGCCTGGGCGGACAACCACCAGGCGATCAACGCGCTGATCGACGACCTGGGTCGACCGACCACCGAGATCGCCCGGGTGATCCGGGCGGTCGCCGAAGGTGACCTGTCCCAGCACATGGAGCTGGAGATCGACGGACAGCCGCTGCGCGGCGAGTTCCTGCGGATCGGCCGGACGGTGAACACGATGGTCGGCCAGCTGTCGTCGTTCGCCGACGAGGTCACCCGGGTCGCCCGGGAGGTGGGCACCGAGGGCAAGCTGGGTGGTCAGGCGCGGGTCAAGGGGGTCTCCGGCACCTGGAAGGACCTGACCGACAACGTCAACTCGATGGCCTCCAACCTGACCCACCAGGTCCGGTCGATCTCCCAGGTGGCCACCGCGATGTCGCGGGGCGACCTGTCGCAGAAGATCACCGTGTCGGCCAAGGGTGAGGTCGCCGAGCTCGCCGACACGATCAACATGCTGACCGACACGCTGCGGTTGTTCGCCGAGCAGGTCACCCGGGTCGCCCGCGAAGTCGGTACGGAGGGCAAGCTGGGCGGGCAGGCCCAGGTGCCGAACGTGGCCGGCACCTGGAAGGACCTGACCGACAGCGTCAACTCGATGGCGTCGAACCTGACCGCCCAGGTACGGAACATCGCCCAGGTCTCCACGGCGGTCGCCAAGGGCGACCTCTCCCAGAAGATCACCGTCGCCGCCCAGGGCGAGATCCTCGAACTGAAATCGACGGTCAACACGATGGTGGACCAGTTGTCGTGGTTTGCCGACGAGGTCACCCGGGTCGCCCGGGAGGTCGGTATCGAAGGCAAGTTGGGTGGTCAGGCCCAGGTCCGAGGGCTCTCCGGGACGTGGCGTGACCTCACGCAGAACGTGAACCAGCTGGCCGGCAACCTGACCAGTCAGGTCCGTAACATCTCCCAGGTCTCCACGGCGGTCGCCAAGGGCGACCTGTCGCAGAAGATCACCGTCGACGCACGCGGCGAGATCCTCGAACTCAAGTCGACCGTCAACACCATGGTCGACCAACTGTCGCTGTTCGCCGACGAGGTCACCCGGGTCGCCCGCGAAGTCGGCACCGAAGGCAAACTCGGCGGCCAGGCACAGGTCAAGGGCGTCTCCGGCACCTGGCGCGACCTCACCGACAACGTCAACTCGATGGCCTCCAACCTCACCAGCCAGGTCCGCAACATCGCCTCGGTCACCACCGCCGTCGCCAAGGGCGACCTCTCCCAGAAGATCACCGTCGACGCACGCGGCGAGATCCTCGAACTCAAGTCGACCGTCAACACCATGGTCGACCAACTGTCGTCGTTCGCCGACGAGGTCACCCGGGTCGCCCGCGAAGTCGGCACCGAAGGCAAACTCGGCGGCCAGGCCCAGGTGCGCGGGGTGGCCGGGACGTGGCGGGACCTGACCGACAACGTCAACTCGATGGCGTCGAACCTGACCGCCCAGGTACGGAACATCGCCCAGGTCTCCACGGCGGTCGCCAAGGGCGACCTGTCGCAGAAGATCACCGTCGACGCGCAGGGCGAGATCCTGGAGCTGAAGTCGACCGTGAACACCATGGTCGACCAGCTCTCCTCCTTCGCCGACGAGGTCACCCGGGTCGCCCGCGAAGTCGGCACCGAAGGCAAACTCGGCGGCCAGGCACAGGTCAAGGGCGTCTCCGGCACCTGGCGCGACCTCACCGACAACGTCAACTCGATGGCCTCCAACCTCACCAGCCAGGTCCGTAACATCGCCTCGGTCACCACCGCCGTCGCCAAGGGCGACCTGTCGCAGAAGATCACCGTCGACGCGCAGGGCGAGATCCTGGAGCTGAAATCGACCGTGAACACCATGGTCGACCAACTGTCGTCGTTCGCCGACGAGGTCACCCGGGTCGCCCGCGAAGTCGGCACCGAGGGGGAGCTCGGCGGCCAGGCACAGGTCAAGGGCGTCTCCGGCACCTGGCGCGACCTCACCGAGAACGTCAACCAGCTGGCGTCCACCCTGACCACCCAGCTGCGGGCGATCGCCCAGGTCTCCACCTCGGTGACCCGAGGCGACATGACCCAGCACATCACCGTGCAGGCGCAGGGCGAGGTCGCCGAACTGAAGGACAACATCAACCAGATGATCGTCACCCTGCGGGACACCACCAAGAAGAACGCCGAGCAGGGCTGGCTGGACTCGAACCTGGCGCGGATCGGTGGTCTGCTGCAGGGGCAGCGGGACCTCGGCGAGGTCTGTCGCATGATTATGAATGAGGTCACGCCGCTGGTCGACGCGCAGCTCGGCGCGTTCTTCCTCGCCGACGCCGACGACGGGGTGACCCGCCTCGGGCTCACCGCCGCGTACGGCTACGTGGCCCGGGACCACAAGATCATTTTTGGGCCGGGTGAAGGGCTGGTCGGCCAGGCCGCCGTCTCCCGCCGGACCATCCGGGTGGGTGCCGGCGCCACCGGCGCGCTCACCCTGCGGTCCGGGCTGCTCAGCATCCCGCCCCGGGACCATGTGGTGCTGCCAGTGCTGTTCGAAGGCGAGATGCTGGGGGTGATCGAGTTCGCCTCCGTCGCCGCCTTCTCCGAGCTGCACCTGGCGTTCCTGGAGCGGCTGGTCGCCACGATCGGCATCGCGGTCAACACCATCCAGGCGAACAAGCGCACCGAGGAACTGCTCGCCCAGTCGCAGCGGCTGGCCAACGAGATGCAGGCCCAGTCGGCCGAACTGCAGCGCACCAACGCCGAACTGGAGGACAAGGCCCGCCTGCTGTCCGAGCAGAAGGGCAACATCGAGACCAAGAACCGGGAGATCGAACTGGCCCGGATCGGTCTGGAGGAGAAGGCCCAGCAGCTGTCCCGGGCCTCGGCGTACAAGTCGGAGTTCCTGGCCAACATGAGCCACGAGCTGCGTACCCCGCTGAACTCGCTGCTCCTGCTGGCCCGGCTGCTGGCCGACAACCCGGACGACAACCTCACCGGCAAGCAGATCGAGTTCGCCAAGACCATCCACAGTGCCGGCTCCGATCTGCTGTCCCTCATCGACGACATCCTCGACCTGTCGAAGATCGAGGCCGGCCGGATGGACGTGCAGCCGGCCGAGGTGCCGTTCGGCGAGATCCGGTCCTACGTCGAGCAGGCGTTCGCGCCGCAGGTCGACGAGAAAGGGCTGGAACTGCGCGTCGAGGTGGCGCCGGACCTGCCGCCGGCGGTCGTCACCGACGCGCAGCGGCTGCAGCAGATCCTGCGCAACCTGCTGTCCAACGCGGTGAAGTTCACCGACGCCGGGTCGGTGACGCTGCAGATCGCCCCCGCCCCGCCGGACCTGACCTTCGAACAACCCGCACTGTCCACCGCCGACCAGGTGGTCGCCTTCACGGTGATCGACACCGGAATCGGCATCTCCGACGACAAGCTCTCGCTGATCTTCGAGGCGTTCCAGCAGGCGGACGGAACGACCAGCAGGCGGTACGGCGGCACCGGCCTCGGCCTGTCGATCAGTCGCGACCTGGCCCGGCTGATCGGCGGCGCGATCTCCGTGTCGTCGGTGCCGGGCGAAGGATCCACCTTCACGCTGTACGTTCCCGACGTGCTCAACACCGACGCGGTGCTGCCGCCGGCACCGTTGCCGGCCGCGGCGCCGATCCGCACCGCGCTGCCACCGCTGACCCGGCCGATCGAGGTGGACCGCCCCGAACCGCCGACCACCCGGCGGCTGGACGGGGCCACCGTACTGATCATCGACGACGACGTCCGCAACGTCTTCGCGCTGACCAGTGCGCTGGAGCTGCACGGGATGACCGTGATCTATGCGGACAACGGGGTCGACGGCGTACGTAAACTCGCCGAACGCCCCGAAGTGAACATCGTGCTGATGGACGCGATGATGCCGGACCAGGACGGTTACGAGACGACCCGGATCATCCGCCGCAACGAACGCTTCGCGGACCTGCCGGTGGTCTTCCTGACCGCGAAGGCGATGCCGGGTGACCGGGAGTCCGCGCTGCAGGCCGGGGCGACGGACTACATCACCAAGCCGGTGGACCTGGACGAACTGATCACCCTGATGGTGACCTGGATCAACGCGGCTGAGGAGTTGAACTCGTGACTGCCGGATCGGCGAAAGTACTGCTGGTGGACGACCGGCGGGACAACCTGCTCGCCCTGGAGGCGATCCTGCAGGGGTTGCCGGTGCAGGCCGTGGCGGTGGAGAGCGGCGAGGACGCGCTGAAGAAACTACTGGTGGACGACTTCGCGGTGATCCTGCTGGACGCGCAGATGCCGGAGATGGACGGATTCGAGACGGCCAACCACATCAAGCGTCGCGAACGCACCCGGCACGTACCGATCCTGTTCCTGACCGCCGCGGACCGCGACGCCCAACTCGCCCTGCGCGGGTACGCCGCCGGCGCGGTCGACTACCTGATCAAGCCCTTCGACCCGTGGGTGCTGCGGGCCAAGGTTGGCGTCTTCGTCGACCTCTGGGTGAAGAACCGCCAACTCGCCACCCAGGCGGACCTGGTCCGGCAGCGGGACGAACAGGTACGGCAACTGTGTGCGGCGATCGACCGGGCGACCGCCCGGCTGCGCGACGGCGAGGTGAATCCGGCCGAGGTCGCCGACGAGTTGGAGACGGCCCGCTGGGGCGGCGACGGCCGGGTCGGCTGACCGCAGCGGCCGGGCTGGCCGCCCCGGCTGACCGCGACGCCGAGTTGGCCGGACCGGGTCAGCCGGCGCCGTTACGGATGGTGAGCGCCGACCGCAGCCCGGTGATGTTCAACACCCGGTGCAGGAACTCGCCGACGTTGGTGAGCAGCAGCAGACTCTGCGCATGGCTGGCCTTGCGGGTGAGCACCACCAGGGTGCCCAGCCCTTGCGAGTCGCAGAAGGTGACACCGGCCATGTCCAGCACGATCCGGGACGGCGCGTCACCGAGCAGATCGTTGACGGTGGTGGACAGCTGGGCGGCGGTGAGCATGTCGATCTCACCGACGAGGCGTAGCACAGCCTCGTCGGGAGTGCGCCGCAACGCGATCGACAACTCCGCCCGCTCCACCCGGCCAGCGTATCGCGACAGCGCGAGCCCGGCCCTGGTACGGCGGTCGCCGCGACCCCGGCCGGTGGGCACGGCGGGCGCCGCAACCCGGCCGCTGGGCAGGGTCGGATGTGCGGTCGCCTGGTGACGCTGCCACAATGGCAGGGCCGTGACTGCCACCGAAACTGCCGGCGCCCGCCCGTACCCGGCGCACGCGCCCGCATCCCAGGCCCTGTTCGACCGCGCCACCAGGATCATCCCTGGCGGGGTCAACTCGCCCGTGCGCGCCTTCCGGGCGGTCGGCGGGACCCCCAGGTTCATGGTCCGGGGGTCCGGCCCGTGGCTGTTCGACGCCGACGACCGCCGCTACCTCGACCTGGTCTGCTCCTGGGGACCGCTGATCCTCGGCCACGCCCACCCCGAGGTGGTCGCCGCGCTCAGCGCAGCCGCCGCGCACGGCACCAGCTTCGGTACGCCGACGCCCGGCGAGGTGGAGCTGGCCGCCGAGATCGTCGACCGTACCCCGGTGGAGCAGATCCGGCTGGTCAACTCCGGCACCGAGGCGACGATGTCGGCGATCCGGCTGGCCCGGGGGCACACCGGTCGGCCCCGGATCGTCAAGTTCGCCGGCTGCTACCACGGTCACGTCGACGCGCTGCTTGCCGCCGCCGGCAGCGGGGTGGCCACCCTCGGGCTGCCCGACTCGCCCGGGGTGACCGGTGCCGCCGCCAGCGAGACGATCGTGCTGCCGTACAACGACGTGGCGGCGGTGGAGGCGACCTTCGCCGAGCACGGCGACCAGATCGCCGCGATCATCACCGAAGCGGCCGCCGGCAACATGGGTGTGGTGCCGCCCGCCCCCGGCTTCAACGCCGCACTGGCCCGGATCGCTCACGCCCACGGCGCGCTGCTGATCGTCGACGAGGTGATGACCGGGTTCCGGGTCGCCCGGGGCGGCTGGGCCGAGCTGGAGCCGGTCGACGCCGACCTCTACACGTACGGCAAGGTGATGGGTGGCGGCCTGCCGGCCGCCGCGTTCGGCGGTCGGGCCGAGATCATGCGGCAGCTGGCCCCGGCCGGCCCGGTCTACCAGGCCGGCACGCTCTCCGGGAACCCGCTGGCCTGCGCCGCCGGGCTGGCCACGCTCCGGCTGGCCGACGCCGACCTGTACCGGCGGCTGGCCGACACCGCGACCCGGGTCGCCGAGCTGGCCACCGGGGCGCTCACCGCCGCCGGGGTACCGCACCGGCTCTCCACCGCCGGCACCATGTTCTCCATCTTTTTCACCGACGCCCAGGTCACCGACTACGCTGGCGCCCGCCTGCAGGACGTCGACGCGTACCGGGCCTTCTTCCACGCGATGCTCGCGCACGGCGTCTACCTGCCCCCCAGTGCGTTCGAGGCATGGTTCGTCTCGGCGGCGATCGACGACGCCGCCCTGGAGCAGCTCGCGACGGCGCTGCCGGCCGGGGCCGCAGCCGCCGCTGCGGCGGCGGACGGCGCGCTGCGGGCACCGACGCTGGGGGACAGCGCATGAAACGGACGGTCGTCCACGTACTGCGACACGGCGAGGTCCACAACCCGGAGAAGATCCTGTACGGCCGGCTGCCCGGTTTCCGGCTCTCCGAACTCGGTGTGCAGATGGCCAAGGCGGCCAGCCAGGCCCTCGCCGACCGGGACGTGGTGCACGTGGTCGCCAGTCCGTTGGAACGCGCCCAGGAGACCGCCGAGCCGATCGCGGCCCAGTTCCGGTTGCCGGTGTCGGTCGACGAACGGCTGATCGAGTCGGCCAACTGGTTCGAGGGCCGGCGGGTCTCCCCCGGCGACGGGTCGTTCCGCGACCCGCGTAACTGGTGGGTGCTGCGCGACCCGGTCACCCCGTCGTGGGGGGAGGCCTACACCGCGATCGCCGAGCGGATGTTCGCCGCGGTGCACGCCGCCCGGGTCGCCGCCGAGGGCCACGAGGCGGTCTGCGTCTCCCACCAGCTGCCGATCTGGACGCTGCGCCGCTACCTGGAACGCAAGCGGCTCTGGCACGACCCGCGCCGCCGGCAGTGCGGCCTGGCCAGCCTGACCGCGATCCACTTCGAGGACGCGAAGGTGGTCGGCATCGGCTACTCCGAGCCGGCTGCCCACCTGATCGCCATGTCGCCGTCGGCGCGGACGGCCAAGGGGGCCTGAGATGCGGTCGGCACGTCGTGGGCTGATCGCGCCGGGCCGCCGGTCTGCCGCCGGGCTCGCCCGGTCTGCCGCCCTTCTCGCCGGTACGCTGGCCGCCGCGCTCGCCCTGACCGGCTGCACGGCCAGCGACTGGGCGACCGACTGCGAGACCGATCCGCAGGGCGTGATCCGGTGCACCGGTGACGACCGGCCGGCGGCACCGGAGCTGGACGCCGAGCTGCTCGACGGCTCCGCGTTCGATCCGGCGGCGTACCGGGGCCAGGTCCTGGTGGTCAACTTCTGGGGCTCCTGGTGCCCGCCCTGCCGGGCCGAGGCCGCCGACCTGGAGGCCACCTACCAGGCGACCCGGGACCGAGGGGTGCGCTTCCTCGGCATCAACGTCCGCGACGAACGGGACAAGGCCCGCGCCTTCGAGGCGGGCCGGGTGACGTACCCGAGCCTGTTCGACCCGGCGAGCCGGCTCGCCCTGGACTTCAACATCCCGCCGAACAGCATCCCCGCGACGATGATCATCGACCGGAGCGGCCGGATCGCCACCGTCGTCCGCGCCGAGATCCGCCAGGACGACCTGCAGCCGCTGGTCGAAGAGGTCGTTGCCGAGGCGACCGGCGCCGGCGAGGCGACCGGCGGCGGCGAGGCGACCGGCGGCGGCACCGGCGCCGAGCCGGATCCGGCCGATGGGTGAGACGTTCGCCGAGATCGCCCGGGGCGGTCCGGTGCTGCTGGCTCTCGGCCTGGCCGCGCTGGCCGGGCTGGTCAGCTTCCTCTCCCCGTGCATCCTTCCGCTCGCCCCCGGCTACCTGTCGTACGTGACCGGACTGGCCGGCTCCGACCTCGACGCCACCGGTGGCAGCAGCGGCAGCGGTGCCGGCGGTTCGTTCGGCGGCCGACACGGCCGGGTGCTGGCCGGAACCCTGCTGTTCATCAGCGGATTCACCGTGGTCTTCACCCTCACCGCGATCCTGATGGCCAGCGTCGGCCGCCACCTGTTCGTCTACCAGCGGCCGGTGGAGATCGGCGTCGGGCTGCTGATCATCCTGTTCGGGCTCGCCTTCCTCGGTCTGGTGCCCGGCCTGCAACGCGAGGTGCGGGTACGCCGGCTGCCGGAGGCCGGCCTGGTCGGCGCCCCGGTGTTCGGCGCGGTCTTCGCGCTGTCCTGGACGCCGTGCGTCGGCCCCACCCTCGGCGCGGTGATGGGGATGGCGACGGTCAGCGGTCAGACCGACCGGGCGGTGGCGCTCGCCGTGGCGTACTGCCTCGGACTCGGCCTGCCGTTCGTCGTCTTCGGCCTGGCGTTCCGCCGGCTGCTCGGCGTGTTCACGGTGATCCGGCGCAACAGCCGCTGGGTCACCCGGGTCGGCGGGGCGATGCTGATCCTGGTCGGGGCGGCGCTGGTCACCGGCGCCTGGACCGACTTCGTCATCTGGTTCCAGGCCACCGTCGGGGCCGGCGAGGTCGGCATCTGATGTCCCGGCCGAATCCGGCGCTGGCTCTGCTGCGCAACTCGTGGCGGCAGCTGACCAGCATGCGGACCGCACTGATCCTGCTCTTCCTGCTGGCGGTGGCGGCGATCCCCGGTTCGCTGCTGCCGCAACGCGACGTCAACATCGAAAACGTCGACGCGTACTTCGCGGCGAACCCGCGGCTGGCTCCGGTGCTGGACCGGCTCGGCATGTTCGACGTGTTCGCCTCGACCTGGTTCGCGGCGATCTACCTGCTGCTGTTCACCTCTTTGGTCGGCTGCATCGTGCCCCGGCTGCGCGAGCACGTACGGGCGTTGCGGGCCGCGCCGCCGGCCGCGCCGCGCCGGCTGGACCGGCTGCCGCAGCACGCCCGCTGGACCACCGCCGGCGACGCCGCAGTCGGCGACACCACGGACGGCGACGCACCCGCCGCCGCGCGGGACGCGATCGCCGCCGAACTGCGCCGCCGCCGCTGGCGGGTCACCGTCACCGACGACAGCGTCGCCGCCGAGAAAGGCCACCTGAAGGAGACCGGCAACCTGGTCTTCCACCTGTCGCTGATCGGCGTCCTGCTCGGGGTCGCCGTGGGCAGCTGGTTCGGCTGGAACGGCAACCGGCTGCTGGTCGCCGGGCCGGACACCGCGTTCTGCAACACCGTGCAGCAGTACGACGAGTACCGGCTCGGCCCCCGGATCTCCGATGGTGACCTGCCCCGGTTCTGTCTGGAGCTGACCGACTTCACCGCCACCTTCCTGGAGACCGGGCAGCCGGCCAGCTACTCCGCCGAGGTGCGGGTCGACGCCGACGGCGGTGCCGGCCGGTCCGAGACGTTCTCGGTGAACTCCCCGCTGCGCCTCGACGGCGCCAACGTCTACCTGCTCGGGCACGGCTACGTGCCGGTGCTGCGCTACACCGACCGCTACGGGCAGGCGCAGACCGTCTCCGCGCCGTTCCTGGCCGTCGACGGGATGCTGACCAGCGAAGGGGTCGCCAGCTTCCCGGACGCCAACGTCGACCCGACGACCGGCGAGCGGGACCCGCAGCTGCAGGTGGCCTTCGAAGGGCTCTTCCTGCCGTCCGCCCCGCAGCAGCCGCCGTACGTCCGCTCCACCCACCCGGAGCTGCGCGACCCGGCGGTGATGCTGTGGGCGTACCGGGGCAACCTCGGTCTGGACGCCGGCATCCCCGGCTCGGTCTACCAGATCGACCAGCGGCAGGTGGAGGCCGGCCGGCTGCTGCCGGTCGGTGACCCGCAGCTGCTGCGGGTCGGCGAGACCATGACCCTGGACGACGGCACCACCATCGAATTTCTCGACATTTCGCAGTACGTGACCCTGTCGGTCCGGCACGATCCCGGCAGCGGCCTGCTGCTGGCCAGCTCGGCGGCGCTGCTGCTCGGGCTGATGCCGGCACTGTTCGGCCGACGCCGCCGGGTGTGGTTCCGGGTCACACCGGCCGGCCCCGACGCAGCGTCAACGACGCCCGGTAGTAGCTTGGTCGAGGCCGGTGGGCTGCCGCGCACCGACCATCCCGGGTTCGGCGACGAGTTCCGGGAGCTCATCCGGGCACTCGGCGGCGACGCCGGGCCACGGGAAGGACGGCACTGATGTCAGCACTGTCGGATCAACTCCTGGTGGTGGCGATCTTCGCGTATCTGCTCGCGATGATCTGCCACGCGGTCGAAGCCGGGTTCGGCACCCGGCGTACCGCCGCCGCGACGCTGCCCGACCGCGAACTCGCCGCCGTCGCGGCTGCCGGGACCGGCGGCGGGCCCACGCAGCCGGCGCCCGGATCCGACCTGACCGGTCCGGCCATCTACAAGACCACGGGTACGGGCAGCGAGCGGACCGGCTGGGCCGGCGTCGGACTCGCCGGCTGGTTCGCCGCCGGCGCCACCGTGCTGGGTGCCCTGTTCCACCTGGCCTGCCTGGTCACCCGAGGGGTCGCCGCCGAGCGGCTGCCGTGGGGCAACATGTACGAGTACATGCTGGCCATCACCTTCGTCGGGGTGGCCGCCTGGCTGGTGATGGTCTACCGGCGTCCGTCGCTGCGCCCACTCGGGCTGTTCGTCGCCCTGGTGATGGTCGCCCTGCTCGGGATGGCCGGCCTGGTCTTCTACACCCCGATCACCCCACTGGTGCCGGCGCTGGAGTCCTACTGGTACGCCATCCACGTCTCCACGATCATGGCGTCCTCCGGGCTGCTGCTGCTCGGGTCGATCCCGGCCGCAATGTTCCTGCTGCGGTCCGGCTACGAGCAGGGTCGGCGCCGGTTCCCGTACCTGCTGGCCAAGCGGGTCCCGGCCGCCGCCTCGCTGGAACGGCTCACCTTCGGGCTGCACGCGATCGGTTTCCCGATCTTCACCTTCGCGGTGATCGCCGGGGCGATCTGGGCCGAACACGCCTGGTCGCGGCCGTGGGCCTGGGACCCGAAGGAGACCTGGGCGTTCATCTCCTGGGTGATCTACGCCGGCTACCTGCACGCCCGGGCCACCCCGAGCGTCCGGCGGACCACGGTCACCTGGATCGCGATCCTCGGATTCCTCACCATGCTGATGAACCTGATCGGGGTCAACTACTTCTTCGAGAGCCTGCACTCCTACGCCTGACCGGCACCGGCCCGAGTCCGGACGCGGCGCGAATCACCGCCCCGGGTGGTGGCACCGGCCGCCGGGTAGGCCAGACTTGGCGGCATGGCGGCTCCAGGTTTCCCGTACCAGGATCTGAAGGACTTCGTCGCGGCGCTGGAGACGGCCGGTGAGCTGCGGCGGGTCGACGTACCGGTGGATCCGACGCTGGAGATCAGCGAGGTCGTCACCCGGACCGTGCGGGCCGGCGGGCCGGCGCTGCTGTTCGACCGGCCCACCCGGGGCGAGATGCCGGTGGCGATCAACCTGTTCGGCACCGAGCGGCGTACCGCGATGGCGCTCGGCGTCGAGAACCTGAACGAGATCGGCGACCGGATCGGGGCGATGATCAAGCCCGACCTGCCGGTCGGCTGGTCCGGCATCCGCGACGGGCTCGGCAAGGTCATGCAGCTCACCTCGCTGCCGCCGCGCAAGGTCAAGACCGCGCCCTGCCAGGAGGTCGTCTACACCGGCGCGGACGTCGACCTGAACCGGCTGCCCGGGCTGCAGGTCTGGCCCGGCGACGGCGGGATCTTCCACAACTACGGGCTGACCCACACCAAGCACCCGGAGACCGGCAAGCGCAACCTGGGCCTGTACCGGCTGCAGCAGCACTCGCCCACCACGCTCGGCATGCACTGGCAGATCCACAAGGACTCCACCGCCCACCACGCGGTCGCCGAGCGGCGCGGCGAGCGGCTTCCGGTGGCGGTGGCGATCGGCTGCGACCCGGTGGTCAGCTACTCGGCGTCGGCCCCGCTGCCCGGCGACATCGACGAATACCTGTTCGCCGGGTTCCTGCGCGGCCAGCGGGTCGAGATGGTCGACTGCAGGACCGTACCGTTGCAGGTGCCGGCGCACGCCCAGATCGTGCTGGAGGGCTACCTGGAGCCGGGCGAGCGGCTGCCGGAGGGCCCGTTCGGCGACCACACCGGCTTCTACACCCCGGTCGAACCGTTCCCGGTGCTGCACATCGAATGCATGACCACCCAGCGGGACCCGCTGTACCACTCGATCATTACCTCGAAGCCGCCGCAGGAGGACCACGGGCTCGGCAAGGCCACCGAACGGATCTTCCTGCCGCTGCTGCGGATGCTGATCCCGGACATCGTCGACTACGACCTGCCGGCCGCCGGGGTGTTCCACAACTGCGTGATCGTGTCGATCCGCAAGCGCTACCCCAAGCACGCCCAGAAGATCATGTCGGCGATCTGGGGCGCCCACCTGCTGTCGCTGTCGAAGCTGATCGTCGTGGTCGACGACGACTGCGACGTGCACGACTACGCCGAGGTGGCGTTCCGCGCCTTCGGCAACGTCGACTACGCCCGCGACCTGCTGCTCACCGAGGGTCCGGTGGACCACCTCGACCACTCGTCGTACCAGCAGTTCTGGGGCGGCAAGGCCGGCGTCGACGCGACCCGCAAACTGCCCACCGAGGGCTACACCCGGGGCTGGCCGCAGGAGATGACCATGTCGCCGGAGATCGTCTCGCTGGTGGACAAGCGGTGGCGGGAGTACGGGATCTCGTGAGCACCGCAGCCACCGCCGGGCCGGCCGGCGCGCCCGCCGCCCCGGTCGGCAAGATCCGGGCCTTCCTACGGCTCGTCGCGATCGAGCACTCGGTCTTCGCGCTGCCGTTCGCGTACCTGTCCGCGCTGACCGTGATGGCCCGCCTCGACGGCGGCGTCCGCTGGCTCGACCTGCTGCTGATCACCGTCGCGATGGTCGGGGCCCGGACGTTCGCCATGGCCGCGAACCGGATCATCGACCGGCACATCGACGCGCGCAATCCGCGTACCGCCGGACGGGAACTGGTGACCGGGGCGGTGAGCGTCCGGACGGCCTGGACCGGCGCGGTGGTCGCGCTCGTCGTCTTCCTCGGTGCCGCCGCCGCGTTGAACCCGCTCTGCCTCGTGCTCGCCCCGCTGGCGGCGGTCCCGCTGGTGGTCTACCCGTACGCCAAGCGGTTCACCGACTGGCCGCACGCGGTGCTCGGGCTGGCCCAGCTGGTCGGCCCGGTCGGTGCCTGGCTGGCGGTCACCGGCACCTTCGCCGGTGCCGGACCGGCGATCCTGCTCGGCGCGGCGGTCGGGCTGTGGATCGGCGGGTTCGACCTGATCTACGCATGCCAGGACGCCGAGGTCGACCGTGAGATCGGGGTACGCAGCGTGCCCGCCCGGTACGGTCGACGCTTCGCGCTGCACGCCTCGACGGTGGCGCACCTAGTGACGTTCGCCCTGTTCGGATGGTTCGGTCTGCTGGTCGGCTTCGGCTGGCCGTGGTGGATCGGGCTGGCGTTGACCGCGGTGGCGTTCGGCTACCAGCATCTGGTGGTGACACCGACCGATCTGTCCCGGGTCAACCGGGCGTTCTTCACCGCCAACGGCTTCGTCGGCATCGCGTTGTTCGCGTTCGCCCTGGTCGACCTGGTGGTACGGCTCGGTCTGCGCTGACCGTTGACCGCCCCGGCCGGTCAGCGCCGCTGCCGGTAGCGGGCGCTCTCGAACGACCAGTCGACGGTGCCCCGGACGGCGTACCCGACCCCGGTCAGCAGGCCGTGCGCCGCCCGGTCGTGGTCCGGCCCGAACGACGGCACCTCGGCCCGGCGTCCGCCGAACGCCGCCATCTCCGCCCGCCACCGGTCCGCTACGGTGACCAGCGCGTCGCCGATCGGCACCCGCTGCGCCTCGGCGACCGCCACCACCAGGTTGTGGCCGCCGGCGGTGGCCAGATCGCGGGGCAACGAGAAGAGGTCGTTGTACCAGGAGAGCAGGTCGTTGCCGGCGACGCGGACATCGCGTACCCGGGGGTGGTGGAAGACCGCGTCGGGCACCGGGTCGCCGGTCGCGTACTCGATCAAGGTGTACGCGACGTGCGCGGCCGAGGTGGCCCGGCGTAGCTCGACGTACTCGTCCGGGCCGGGCCGGTGACCGGTCGCCTTGTTCGCCGCTTCGCGTACCGCTCCGTCGAGGTGCTCCGCCACCGCCTCGACGAACCGGCGGTGCCACCAGTCGGGCATCGACTGGCGTACGGCCTGCCACGGACCGGCGAGCATCCGGCGCAGCGGCCCGGCAAAGGCCGGGTCGGGACCCGGTGCCGGGTCGCTGCATACTTCCTGGTCGCTGCCCGGTTCCGAACCTGCGCGCAGCACCGCCAGCACCTCGTCGGCGAGTCGGCGCAACCTCCCTTCCTGCGGATCCGCGACCCCGTCGAACTCGTCGTCGAGCAGGAAGAACCAGGCGAACATGGCGGTCAGCACCCGCAGCCGGCCCACCGGTGCGCTCGGATAGAGCCGGGCGGCGTACCGGCCGATCCGGGCCCCGGCGAGCCGACGGTGGGTGGCGGTGCCCGGTGGCAGGCCGCACCGCTGCAGCCAGCCGGGCAGCCAGGCGTCGGCCTGTGCCGCATACGGGGACAGCACGGCGGACAGCGGGCAGGCGGCGCGCAGCGCAACGAGCAGTTCGCCGAGCAGTTGGCCGGTCGACTGGTCGAGGCAGGCATAGTTGTCCGGGACGTCGGGGCGGGGCGGCGGCGGGGTGGATTTGCGGGAGTCCATGGGCTGCCTGCGAAGTTGCTGCCAATGTGTCCGTAAGGCGGGTCGTCTTACCCTATGGGGTGACCGGGCACCGGCGACAGCCCGCGACCAGCCACGCGAACAGGGATCTCGATGAGAAGACCATGGGTGATCGGCGTCTCCGGGGCGTCCGGTACGCCGTACCCGGCCGCGGTGCTCCGCGCGCTGCTCGACGCCGGCCATCCAGTCGACCTGGTGGTGTCCCGCGCGGCCCGGCTCACCCTGCTCGACGAGACGGGCGCGCCGCTGCGGGACAGCCACTGGCGCGCCGACCTGGCCCGCTGGCTCGGCCGTGGGCTGGACGACGCGGACGTACGGTTCTGGCCGGCGGGTGATCTCGCCGCCGGGCCGAGCAGCGGCTCGTACCAGGTACGCGGGATGGTGGTCGTACCGGCCAGCACGGCCGCCTGCGCCGGCATCGCCATCGGGCTGTCCAAGGACCTGCTGCAGCGGGCCGCCGAGGTGAACCTCAAGGAACGCCGGCCGGTCGTGCTGGTCCCCCGGGAGACCCCGGTGACCCGCAGTCACCTGGAGCACCTGCTCGCCCTGCACGATGCGGGGGCGGTGGTGCTGCCGGCCAGTCCGGGCTTCTACGGTGCGGGTGCCGAGGCCAGCGCCGCCCAGTTGGTCGATTTCGTCGCCGGCAAGGTGCTGGACGCGCTCGGCGTACCGCACGATCTGTTCCGGCGGTGGTCCGGCGAGTTGGGCGCGGACCGGCCGTGACCACCGGCTCAGTGCGGCCGGTGTCAGTGCGGCCGGTGTCAGTGCGGCCGGTGTCAGTGCGGCCGGTGTCAGTGCGGCCGGTGTCAGTGCGGCCGGCGTCAGTACGGCCCGGCTGCTCCTGATCCGTTCTCGGTGTGCCGGGGCCGGGTGGTCTCCGCGCTTTCCGCCTGCATCTCCTCCAGCACGCCTTCGCCCTCGAGTAGCGCACGCACCTCGGACTCCCGGAACCGACGATGGCCTCCGGGAGTTCGGATACTGCCGATCCGGCCGGCCGCTGCCCATCGTGTGACGGTCTTCGGGTCGACACGGAACAGCGCGGCCACCTCGCCCGGCGTCAGCAGACGATCTCCAGTGTCCACGGTCCCCTCCTCGCGTCCACGACGGCTCTGGCGTGGCCAGTCAGCCCCCCGATGGACCGTGTGCCAGATGCCGTAGTGCCAGACGTACGGCCATTAGAGCACCGGCCGACCGCCGTGTCCGGGAAATGAGGAAAGCTACCCAACTGGGCAGTTACCCGGTAGGATTTGCGCCCTATGTTGTAATTTACCCTAGATCGTTAACCAGCGGATCCAGATGCGGAACGAGGCGGACACCGGCCCGGACGACCGCAGGCCATCGGCACGGCGACCGCCAACCAGCGGCGCGGACCAGTGCGGGCCACCCGGGCGGGCGACAGGCACTAGGGTCTACATCCCGTGGACGCCATCGACCTCCGGCTCGTCGACCTGCTGCGCGGCAACGCCCGGCTCTCCTACGCCGAACTCGCCCGCCAGGTCGGACTCTCCGCACCCGCCGTACACGAACGGATCGGCAAGCTCGAAACCTCCGGCGTGCTGCGCGGCTACCGGGCCGACGTACAGCCGGAATCGGTCGGCCTCGGCGTCACCGCCCTGATCGGACTGGTCGAAGACTCAGGTGCCGACACCGAGGCGGTGCTCGACGCGCTGCGCGACATGCCGGAGATCGAGTCCTGCTACTTCATGGCCGGCACCGAGTCGTTCCTCTGCCTCGCCCGGGTCGGCACCATCGCCGAACTGGAACAGCTCATCATGCGGCTGAACCGGACACCGGGGATCGCCAACACCCGGACCAGCGTCACGCTGTCCACCAAATGGGAGAATCGGCCCCGCCCCCTGACCGGGTGATTCGGCGACTGCACTTGTTACCGTCTGCGAGTGAATCAACTGGACCGGTACGACGACGCCGGCCGGGCCTGGGTGACCGACGCGATCGCCAAGGTCGAGGCGGACGCCAACCGGTCCGCCGACACCCACCTGCTGCCGTTCCCACTCCCCCCGTCCTGGGGCATCGACCTCTACCTCAAGGACGAGTCGGTGCACCCGACCGGTTCACTCAAGCACCGGCTGGCCCGCTCGTTGTTCCTGTACGGCCTGTGCAACGGGTGGATCGGTCCGCAGACCACGATCGTCGAGGCGTCGTCCGGCTCCACCGCCATCTCCGAGGCGTACTTCGCCCGGATGCTCGGCCTGCCGTTCGTGGCGGTGATGCCCGCCGGCACCTCGGCGGAGAAGATCGCCCAGATCGAGTTCCACGGCGCCCGCCCTCACCTGGTCCGCGACCCGGCCGCTGTGGTGATCGAGGCACGGTGGCTCGCCGAAGACCTCGGCGGGCACTTCATGGACCAGTTCACCTACGCCGAACGGGCCACCGACTGGCGGGGCAACAACAACATCGCCGAGTCGATCTTCGCCCAGCTGGCGCTGGAACGGCACCCGGTCCCGCACTGGATCGTGGTCGGTGCCGGCACCGGCGGCACCAGCGCCACCATCGGCCGGTACGTCCGCTACCAGCGGCACCGCACCAAGATCTGCGTCGTCGACCCGGAGAACTCCGCCTTCTACCCGGCATGGTGCAGCGGTGACTGGTCGACCTCGACCGGCCGGGGGTCGATGATCGAGGGGATCGGTCGGCCGACCGTCGAAGCGTCCTTCCAGCCGTCCGTGGTGGACCGCATGATCCAGGTCCCGGACGCCGCCTCACTCGCCGCCATGCGCATCGCCAGCGACCTGCTGGGTCGGCGGGTCGGCGGGTCGACCGGCACCAACCTGTGGGGTGCGTTCGCGCTGATCGCGCAGATGCGGGCCGCCGGCGAGCAGGGCTCGGTGGTGACGCTGCTGTGTGACAGTGGCGAACGGTACGCCGCCAGCTACTACTCGGCCGACTGGCTCACCCGGCACGGGATCGATCTGGCCCCGTACCGGGCCGTGGCCGAGCAGTTCCTGCGTACCGGCGAATGGCCGACCGACGTGCGTTGATCGGGATCAGGCGCGCTGCGCCAGCCCCGGGTAGTGCAGCACGAAACCGTCCGGATCCAGCGTCACCTCGGCCGTGAAGCTGCCGCTGCGGTACCGGACCCGGTCAGCGCCGAGCACCGTGTAGGTCTGCTCCATCGGCATCACCTCCAGGCTCGGCACCCGGACCCAGGCCGCGACCAGCCGGTGCTCCTGCCCGACCGGCTGGTCCGACAACCGCAGCCGGCGGATCGGCAGGGTGTTGAACAGCGGTGCGGCGTCCAGATCGACGTCGAGCGCCGCGTCGAGCCGGCCCGGTTCCTCGGTGCCGGGCAGGCCGACCGGGCTGCGCCCGGCCGCCCGCAGAGCACGGTCCAGGTCACCCTGTTCGGCGGTGCTCACCCGCCACCGGCCGAGCGCCCGTTCCATCCGTACGGTCCGCAGCCAGCCGGCACCCTCGACGGTGACGGTGAGCCGGACGGCGGCCCACTGTTCGTCGGTGGTGAGTTCGTAGTGGCAGCTGTACGGCAGCGGCGCCGCCGCCACCGCCATCCCGCGAGCGGTCAGCCCGCGCTGGTCGTCGAAGAGGACCTGATCGGCACCGCCGGTGTCCGTCCGCGTCCAGACGATCGATTTCGGCAACGTCGGCATGTTCCCGACCGTACCGGCCCGACGAGCCGCCGCGGAGCGGGTCGCCGGTGCCGGTCACGCACGCGGGTCAGTACACGCGGGTCAGTAGCTGCGGCTCGGCCGCCGGTCGGTGAAGCGCCGGTCACCACCGCCGCGCCGCCGGTCACCACCGGCCCGGTCGGCACCACCACGGCCGGCCCGGTCGGCACCACCGCGCGCACCCCGCTCGCCGTCGCCTCGGAAGCGGTCAGCTCCGTCGGCCCGGGAGCGGTCGCCCCGCCCCCGGAAGCGGTCGGGGCGGTCCGGCCGGAACCGGTCCCCCTGCGGGCGGGACTGCCGGGGCGGCTCCGGCTCGTTCACGATCGGCACGCCGCTCGGCTCGGTTGCGCCGGTCAGCTCGGACAGCGCGGCGTCGCCGCGGCGTACCCGGGTCTGGGCCGGCTCCACCCCGGCCTTTTCCAGCATGGCCAGGGTGCTGCGCCGCTGCTTCGGCAGCACCAGGGTGGCGACCGCGCCGGACTCGCCGGCCCGCGCGGTCCGCCCCGCCCGGTGCAGGTAGTCCTTGGGGTCCTTCGGCGGGTCGACGTGCACCACCAGCGAGACCCCGTCGACGTGGATGCCCCGGGCAGCCACGTCGGTGGCGACCAGGACGTTCGTCCGCCCTTCCTTGAACTCGGCGAGGGTACGGGTGCGTACCCGCTGGGTCTTGCCGCCGTGCAGGGCACCGGCCCGCACCCCGACCGACGCCAGCTGGTCCACCAGCCGGTCCACGCCCAGCTGGGTACGGGCGAACATCATGGTCCGCCCGGAGCGGGCGGCGATCGAAGCGGCCACGGCGAACTTGTCGCTCGGCGGGATCAGCAGCAGATGGTGGTCCATGGTGGTCACGGCGGCGGTGGCCGGCGCGGTGGAATGGGTGACCGGGTCGGTCATGAACCGCTGGACCAGCGTGTCGACGTCGTTGTCCAAGGTGGCCGAGAAGAGCAGCCGCTGAGCGTCCGCCGGAGTCTTGGCCAACAGCTCGGTGACCTCCGGCAGGAAGCCCATGTCGGCCATCTGGTCCGCCTCGTCCAGGACGGTGATCTCGATGTCGTCCAGCTGGCAGACGCCGCGCTGGATCAGGTCACCGAGCCGCCCCGGGGTGGCCACGATGATCTCCACACCGCGACGCAGCGAATCGATCTGCCGGTCGTACGGGACGCCGCCGACCGCCGTCTTGAGGAAGACCCCGACCGCCCGGCCCAGCGGGAACAACGCGTCGTTGACCTGCATCGCCAGCTCGCGGGTGGGGACCAGGATCAGGGCCCGGGGCCGCAGTGGGCGGGCCCGGCGGCCGTCGGCGATTCGAGCCAGCAACGGTAGGCCGAACGCGAGGGTCTTGCCGGAGCCGGTCTGGCCCCGGCCGAGCACGTCCCGGCCGGCCAACGCGTCGGGCACGGTGGCGCGCTGGATCTCGAACGGAGTGGTGATGCCCTCCCGGGCGAGTGTCCGGACCAGTTGCCGGGGCAACCCGAGCGCCGCGAAGTCAGGCTCGTCGGCAACCGGCCCGGCGGCCGTGGCCACGACGACCGGCTCGGCGGTCTGGCTGGTCGCCGGCTCCGCCGGCAGGTCGGCGGCTTCGGGCACGGTGTCGAGAACGGAGGGGAACGTGCTGGGATCAGCGAAGGTGGTCAAGAAAACCTCTCAGAGCGGGGCGGATCTTCGCGAATGGCCCGTTCCGGTGTGCACCGTTGAATCGCCCGCAAGATCGCCCATGAGCACGCGGTAGCGCGCCGGGTTGATGATCGAGTGACAAGTGTACGGGTTTGCCGCGCTGCTGCCACCTGACCCGTCCGACCGGTGGGCCGACTCACCTCAGCCGATCCGGCGTCAACCGCCCAGCAGCCCGTCGAAGATGTCGGTGAAGGTGTTACCCACGGCGAGCACCGCGACGATGCCGATCACCACCATCACGGCCAGACCGACCACCATGGCCAGCACCACCTTGGTGGTACTGCGGTCCTCCCGCTCGGGCAGGTCCGCCCAGCCCTGGGCCAGGATGTGGCCGGTCAGCGAGCCGGAGTTCTCCACGGCGGGGTTGAACACCACACCGCCGGGCGCGCCGGACATGCCGCCGGGTGCCCCCATCGGCAGACCCATCGTCGGATCGGCCGCTGGCCGGTTGGCCGCACCAGGTTGGGAAGGTACGCCGGGAGCACCGGCCGGGGAAGGTACGCCGGGAGCACCGACCAGGCCGGGTCCGGGCGTGTCGCTGTCGGGCCGGCGGGCCCCGTACACCCGCCCGGCCGCCGGGGCCGGGGTGCTGCGTGCCCACTGCCCATAGGCCGGCGAAGGCTCCGGCGGCACGACCGGCTCCGGCGGCGCCGGTGGCTGGTGCCAGGGCGTCGGCGGTGACTCGCGCCACGGCGTCGGTGGAACCGCCGGTGGGATCGTGTACCCGCCGGCCGCCTGGGTCATCTGGTACGCGGTCCCGGCTGGCGGCGGGAACGGCGGTGGCGGAGTCGGGCCCGGTGGGTTCGGACCCGGGCCCGGCGGGTACGGGCCTGGCACCGGAGCGGGTGAGGTCGGCCGAGGCGGCAACGGCGGAGCCGGGGCCGGGGCGGGTTCCGGCTCGGGCGAGGTCGGCCCGGCCGGCGGTTCCGCAGGTGCGGGCGGCTGTACCGGGTCGGGGGGTAGGGCCGGATCGCTGGGCGAGGGCTCCTCGGTACGACGCGCACCGTAGACACGGGTCCCGCCGGTCGGCACCCGGAGCGCCCCGACGTCGCTGGCGGAGACCCGTTGCGCTCCGGCCACCGTGGCGCGGGCACGGGCCGACGCGGCCTCCCCGCTGGCCGCCGGAGGCGACGACACCGCGGCGGGTGGCTCGGTCCCGGCGGCTGCGGACGCCGACGCGGCATGGTCGGCCGGCTGCTGGTCATCGGCCGGCTGCTGGTCAGTCGTGGCCGGCGGCTGCCAGGGCAAGGCGAACGCCGACCATGCGGAAGCCGGCGACGCGGAAGCCGGCGACGCGGAAGCGGACGGCCCGGCTGCCGGCGAGGTCGGAGCCGGCGAGGTCGGAGCCGGCGAGGTCGGAGCCGACGGCCCGGCCGCCGACGACGGGGAAGACGTACCAGGCACGACCGGGACGTCGGCACTGGAGCCGGTGCCGACCGGCGACGCCCACAGCGCCCCAGCCGGTGGTGGCGGCGGCGGACTGAACGGAGCCGGCAGCTCCTCTGCCGGTGGCGGCGCCGATCCGGACCGGTCGACCTGGTCGGGCACCCGCCGCTGACCACCGTCGACCTGGTCCACCGACGACCAGGGCCGAGCTTCGTCCATCACTGCCTCCCGTGCCAGCTCACCGGAACACCTCCGGCCGGTGAGGAGTCCGCCGGTTTACCGTGCCATACCGATGCACCTCGGCACAGCCGGAGTATCGGCGTACCGACCGTGGCCGTCTGTCCGGTCCTGGGCGCAACGGTCCGACCGGAGGACGTACGGTCAGCCTTCCAGCGGGCCTGCGCTCGGCGTGCCGGCCGACGTCGCCGACGCGCTCGGGCCGGCCGAAGCGGAACTCGACTCGCTCGGGGTACTGGTCGGCGTCCCGGAGCCGCTCGCGTCCGGATCCGGGGTTTCGGAGCCGCTCGCGTCCGGATCCGGGGTCCCGGAGCCGGTCGGCGACGGGCTGGGGTCACTCGGCGTCGGCATCGGACCAGGCGTGGACGGGCTGGTCGACGGCGACGGGGAAGGCGACGGCGAATCCGACGGATCCGGCGACGGCGAATCCGTGGGGTCCGGGGACGGCGAGTCGGACGGGTCGGGCGACGGCGAATCCGTGGGGTCCGGTGTCGGATCGGGCGACGGGTCCGGCGATGGCGTGGGCGTCGGAGTCGGGGTGGGCGTCGGGGTCGGTGCGACCTCGCGGATCACCCGGGTCGCCGCGTAGAACCGGGACCACCAGACGGTGGAGACCTTGACCACGTCTCCGGTGGTCGGCGCGTGCACCATCTTGCCGTTGCCGACGTACATCCCGACGTGGTGCACCGTCGTCCAACTGGACCCGGAGGCGAAGAAGATCAGGTCACCGGGTAGCAGTGCCGAGCGGTCCACCTTGTTGTGCCGGGTCGCGTAGTACTGGTCCTTGGCGACCCGGGGCAGGCTGAAGTAGTCGGCGCCGGGCGACCGGTACGCCGCCCACATCAGGCCGGAACAGTCGTAGCGGTGCGGCCCCTCGGCCCCCCACAGGTACGGCTTGCCGAGCTGCTTGAGGGCGAACTCCAGGGCGGCGACGGCACGGGGATGGGCGGCGGCACCGTCGATCCCGTCGATGCCCTGCCCGATCTCCTGCTCGGCGGCCTCCCGCTGGCGTTCGATCGCCACCAGCTGCTCGGTGTTCTGCTCCTTCAACGCGAGCAGCGCGGTCTCCCGCTGCTTGAAGGTGCCCTCGGTGCTGCCGAACTCGCTGCGCAGCGCGTCGACCAGGGCCAGCGCCGCCGTGTACGTCTGGTACGCCTCCTGCTCGGCGGCGGCGGCGAGCGCCACGTCCCGGTTGGCGGCATCGGTGCCGACACCGGACTGCTGGCCCCGTTGCAGCCGGGACAGGGCACCAAGACCGTGCAGGTCACCGCGGTACTCGCCGGGCGGCATCGCGGCGGCGTCCTTGAGCGCGTACGACGCCGCGCTGTCCGCGTCCCGCTGCGCCTCGATCAGCGCGGTTCGCGCCTCGCGCAGCGACTGCTCGGCGGCGACCAGCGCGGTCTCCGCCGCGGTCTGCTCCTGTTCGAGCTCGAGCAGCTGCTGACCGAGCAGCGCGACCTCGGTCTCACCGGCGTAGATCTGCGCGGCGAGCGGGCCCTCCACCGGGGTGGGGGTGATGGCCGGCGCGTTGGTCGTCGGGCCGGCGCCGGGCAGCTGCAGGCCGCCGGCGGGCACCGGCCGGCTGCCGGTGTCCGGCACGGTCGCCGGCTGGGCGTACACCGGGGAGGCGAGGGCGACTGCGGTGACGGCACCGAGCAGGCCAGCCCACAGGGCCGGGCTCAGCCGGACCGGAACGGCACCGACCATCACGAACCGGCGTTGCCGCCGTGCTCCGTCGCGCCGCTGGCCCACTGCCGCGCCCCTGCTTCTTCGTGCCATGCCTGCCCGCTCGCTCCCGTACGGCGCATTTGTCCCGGTGCTGATGCGCCGGAACCGAGTCGCGTCGCCTGGTGTCGCCTGTCCCACATCGGTCTTACCGCACGGGGCTGCTGATGTCGATGATTCGTGAGGTAACGAGAAGCTGAGAGGTTGGCGACCCGGGCATGACGCAGGTCGCTGTGCCGCCGGGCGACGAGCCGATCGGCGGCCCCGGGACGTACGCTCGAACGCGGATCACGGCTGATGGTCGTCGACGGCGGGTCGTCGGCGTGGCCGGCCGGGAAGGGGCATGGCGGACGTGGACGCTGGTCGCAAGCGTGAGCTCGAAGACAAGGTGTACGCCGGGGAGCGGCTGGACTACACCGACGGGGTGGACCTGTACGCCAGCGACGACCTGGCCTGGCTGGGCCGGCTGGCGCACCACCGGCGGACCGAGCTCAACGGCGACCGGGTGATGTTCAACGTCAACCGGCACCTCAACCTGACCAACGTGTGCAGCGCCTCCTGCGCGTACTGCTCGTTCCAGCGCAAGCCGGGCGAGAAGGACGCATACACGATGCGCATCGACGAGGCCGTCCGTAAGGCCAAGGAGATGGAGGACGAGCAGCTCACCGAGCTGCACATCGTCAACGGCCTGCACCCGACCCTGCCCTGGCGGTACTACCCGAAGGTGCTGCGCGAGCTCAAGGCGGCGCTGCCGAACGTCAAGCTCAAGGCGTTCACCGCGACCGAGGTGCAGTGGTTCGAGAAGATCAGTGGGCTGCCGGCCGACGAGATCCTCGACGAGCTGATGGACGCCGGTCTGGAGTCGCTGACCGGCGGCGGCGCGGAGATCTTCGACTGGGAAATCCGCCAGCACATCGTCGACCACGCCTGCCACTGGGAGGACTGGTCACGGATTCACCGGCTGGCCCACAGCAAGGGGCTACGGACGCCGTCAACGATGTTGTACGGGCACATCGAGGAGCCCCGGCACCGGGTGGACCACGTGCTGCGGCTGCGCGAGTTGCAGGACGAGACCGGCGGTTTCACCGTCTTCATCCCGCTGCGCTACCAGCACGACTTCGTCGACTCGGCGGACGGCAAGATCCGTAACCGGATCCAGGAGCGCACCACGATGGCGGCGCCGGCCGAGTCGTTGAAGACCTTCGCGGTGTCCCGGCTGCTGTTCGACAACGTGCCGCACGTCAAGTGTTTCTGGGTGATGCACGGGCTGTCCGTGGCGCAGTTGTCGCTCAACTTCGGCGTCGACGACCTGGACGGGTCGGTGGTCGAGTACAAGATCACCCACGACGCGGACTCCTACGGCACGCCGAACACCATGCACCGCGAGGACCTGCTGCACCTGATCTGGGACGCCGGCTTCCAGCCGGTCGAGCGGGACACCCGCTACCAGGTGGTACGCGAGTACGACCGGCCGCCGACGCTGGCCGACCGGCGGGCCGAGCCGCAGCAGATCTGGGCCTGAGCGAGGCCGGACCGGCAACGCCTTCGAGCAGCCCGGACCGGCCTGATCCGGCCGGCAGGTGTCGACCCGCCCCGGCGTGGGAAAGACGCAGCGGTGAATCAGCGCCGTGGCATGCTGTCCCGCCTCCGTGGCGTGTGGGGCAGTTTCTGGGCGGTACCGGCGGCGTTCGCGACCGGCGCGGTGCTCGGCGCGATCCTGCTCACCGCCCTGGAGCTGCGGCTACGGCTGCCGCTGGACGGCTTCCTGCCGAGCGGACCGGCCGGTGCCAGGTCGCTGCTGTCGGCGGTGATCACCGCGATGATCTCGTTCACCGCGCTGGTCTTCTCCATCACGGTGGTAGCGGTGCAGCTGGCCTCCAGCCAGTACTCACCCCGGGTGCTGCGGACGTTCCTGCGCGACCGGGTCACCCAGGCCACCCTCGGCACGTTCGTCGCGACGTTCCTGTTCGCCATGGTGGTCCTCGCCGCGCTACCGGACCGGTCCGACGCCCGGCTGCCGGCGCTGTCGCTGGCCGTGTCGATGGCCCTGGTGCTGGGCAGCACCGGAATGTTCATCTACTATCTGCACCATATGACCGCTCTGATGCGGGTCTCGCACATGATCGCGGCGATCGGGGTGCAGAGCAGACGCAGCATCGACCGGTGGGCGCCCCGGTCGACCGATCCGACCGGTTCCCCGGTCGGCCCGATCGTCGATGTGCTGGCGGCACCGGCCACCGGGGTGGTCATCGCGGTCGACGTCAACCTGCTGGCGCGGCTCGCCCGCCGGTACGGCTGCGCCCTCACCGTCGAACGGATCCCCGGCGAGTTCGTGGTGGCCGGCATGCCGCTGGTCGCCGTACACGCCGTCGGTGACACGCCGCCGGGCCCGGTCGACGCGACGCTGGCCGGACAGGCCGTCGAGGTCGGCGTCGAACGGGTCCCCGGCCAGGACGTCGGCTTCGGGCTACGGCAGCTCGCCGACATCGCCGAACGGGCGCTCTCGCCCGGCATCAACGACGCCACCACCGCCGTCCGCGCCCTGCAGGAGGCGCATGACCTGCTACGCCGACTGGCCGACCGGCCGGACCGACCGAGGATCGTCCGGGACGACGACGGGACGGTCCGGGTCCACGTCCGCCGGCAGTCGTTCGCCAGCCACCTCGCCACCTCGATCACCGACGTCCGGCAGGCCGCCACTGACCAGCCCAGGGTCATCGACCTGATCGACAGCATTCTCGCCGATCTGGCCACGGCGGCCCGGCCCGAGCACCGGCCGGACATCCAGCGGTGCCGGGCGGCGTCACCGGCCGCCGACGCCCCGGGACGTCGCTGAGGAGTACCAGCGGCGACCGGCGGTGGCGGTCACCCCGTGCACCAGGGTGCTGGCCGCGATCACCAGCGTCCCGGCCGCCCACAGCCGGGAGTCCGTCGCACCCTCGGCGTAGCTGTACGTCAGGTAGAACAGCGCGGACACGCCGATCGGGCCGAACCAGCCGAGGAACACCGTGTCCCGCCACGACATGCCCAGCGCCGGCCGCAGGGCCAGCACCACCGGCAGCCGGCGCAGCAGCAGCACGGCCACCGGGAACGCCACGACGGGCCAGCCGAGCTCCAGCCACTGCCGCCACGGGACCACCAGACCGAGCAGGAAGAACACCGGCAGGACGAGATACCGGGTGAGCGCGTCGTCGAGTTGCTGCTCAGACGCCCGGGACCGACGGCCGATCATCCGGTTGTAGGCCAGCCCGGTGACGAACACAGCGAGGATCGCGTCGGTACCGGCGACCCGGGCGACGCCCAGGGCGGCCACACCGAGGACCACGGCGAAGACCAGCAACGAGCCCTGGTCGACCTGCTCCCGGGCCTCGGCCGCCCGTACCGCCCAGCCGGCGAGGCAGCCGACCGCCACACCGACCAGGACCGCACCGCCGACGCCCCAGGCCGCCTCGGCCACCTGCTGCCCGGCCGGGCGGCCGGCGGCCGCGATCAGCGCCAGCGCGACCAGCAGGTACGCGAGCCCGTCGTTGATCCCGGACTCACCGCTGATCACCTGACGCAGCCGGACCGGCAGTGTCTGCTCCGCAGGTGTCCCGGACACGACGCTCGACGCCAGCACCGGGTCGGTCGGGGTCAGGCAGACCCCGAGTAGCACCGCCAGTGCGACCGGTAGGCCGAGCAGCAGCCAGGCCAAACCGGCGCTGACCACCGCCATCCCGACCATGCCCAGGGTCAGCAGCACCCCGACCGGGCGGGCCACCGTCAGGTACCCGGTGGCGGGGAACCGCAGCGCGACCGCCATAAGTGAGATGGCCAGCAGGATCCGGCTGGCCTCGCGGAGCAGGTCGGTGGTGTCGTGGTGGGACGGATCGATCAGCCCGGACACCGGGCCGACCAGGACGCCGAGCAGCAACGCGAGCAGCGGTTCGCTGACCGGCGCGCGGCGGATGGCGCTCGACCAGAAGGCCAGCAGTACGGCGAGCACGCCGACCAGGGCGTAGCTCAGGTGCAGCGGATGCATCCGGACACCTTCACCGCAGCGGTGGGCGGCTCAAACCTGGCGGCGTCGACCCTCGGTGCCCCGTACCACCGGGGGTCGGCTGCCATCTTGGCCGGTTATCCGGATGGCGGCCCGGCAAACCTGGTCCGGGTGCGGCACCGGCCCAGGCGTACCCTCATCCTGGTCATGACGGAATCGAAGAGCGACAGTCTTCCGCGCCGGGACGCCGCAGGTCGGGTCGTCGCGTTGCCGGATCTGCTCGGCGTGGTCGGCGCCGGCCTGGTGATCGGCCTGGTCGTGCTGCTGCTGTTCGACGGCGTGTTCACGCTGATCGGCGACGGCCGGCTCGGCCAGTCGAACGGCTGGTTGGCGGTGATCCTGCCGGCGTGGCTGTTCGCCGAGGACTTCCGGGCCTGGGCCGGCGGCTCCGCTCGGTTCGTCGCCGCCGCCGTGGCGACCGGGGTCGGGGTCGCGTCCGGGCTGCTCGCCGCCGGGATCGCGGCCGACCTGCCGCCGACGGCCGGCGGCGGGATCGGAGCGGCGGTCTTCGCCCTGGTGTACGCGGCGGTCTGGTTCCATGGCGTCCGGTGGCTGGACGGCCGGTGAGGAGAGGCATGAGCCCTGCGGTGAAGTACACGCTCGGCCGGATCGGGCTGTTCGTGATCGTTGTGCTGGCCCTCTGGCCGGTCGACATCAACATTTTTCTGAAACTTATGATCGCGGTCATTTTCTCGGCCGCGCTGTCCTGGTTTCTGATGCGCGGCTGGCGGGACGAGATGGCGCAGCAGATCGCCGAGTCCGCCGAGCGCCGCCGGTCCGAGAAGGAACGGTTGCGGTCCGCGCTGGCCGGCGAGGACCAGACCGACGGTACGGCCGGCAGGTCCGGTACGGCGGGCAAGTCCCAGGAGGATTCCTAGCATTCACCCACCGGCATTGACCGTGCCGGAGTGTGGTCGATTCAATATCGACCGGAATCGCCTCGGCGGATGCACCTGAGACGGTGGTTGCTCATGATGCCCGGATCCTTGCCGCTCCGACGCCTGCTCGACCCGTTCCGACGGCTGCTCGACCGGCTCCCACGACGCACCACCGCAGGCTTCATCGCCGGGCTGGCCGCGCTGTCCACGATCGTCGCCACCATCGGGTTCGGCGCGGCGTCCGCCCGCGACGACGACCTGATCGGACAGCCGGTCTCCGACGAGCAGTTGGCGGTCATCGTCGCCGCCGCCGAGTCCTGCCCGATGCTCAACCCGGCCCGGGTCGCCGGCCAGCTGATGGCCGAGTCCGGGCTGGACGCCGGCGCGGACACCACCACCTCCGGTGGGCAGGGCATCGCCGGGCTCGACTCGCAGGACTGGCAGGACTGGGCGCCGTGGCCGGCGGCGGAACGCGCCGACGTCGAGGCCAACGTGATCGCCCTGGCCCGCCAGATGTGCCAGCTCAGCGGCCGGCTGCGGGTGGCAGAGGTGCCGGGTGACCAGTGGTGGCTGGCGCTCGCGGCGTTCCACACCGGGCTGGACACGGTCACCGAGGCCGGCGGGGTTCCCGATCCGGCACTCACCTATGTCGGCCAGGCCAGCGGCTACGCGGCGTACTACAGCAAGCTGCCGCAGTTCGGCGGGTCCGGGGACGAGCCGGCCGACACGAACCGTCAGCCGAAGGCGATCCCCACCGAGTACGTCGAGCTGATCGTCGAGGCCGGATCGGCCTGCCCAGCGGTCACCGCCCCGGCGGTCGCCGCCTCGTTGATGGCGCTGTCCGGGTTCGACGCGACCCTGGTCGGCGCCGACGACCGGCAGGGCATCGCCCAGTTCACCACTGAGCTCTGGCAGGAGCACGGGCCGGCCGACGCGTCACCGATGGTGCCGGCGGCGGCCATCCCGGCGTTCGGCACCGCGATGTGCGCGCTGGTCGAGTCGTTCGGCGACGCCGAAGGGGACGTCTACCTGATGGCGCTGGCCGCGTACCACGCCGGGGTCGACGCGGTGCGCCAGACCGACGGCCCGCTCGACAAGGAGACCGAGAACCTGCTGGAGTCGGTGCAGCGGCTCACCGATTTCTACGCGATGGACGCCCGGATGACCACCGAGCCGTCACCGTCGGCCACGCCGTCCCCGTCGGCCTCCTCGTCGCCGTCGACGTCACCGACCCCGGCCGCTTCCCCGACCGGTTCGCCGAAGTCCAGGTCGGCGACGACGCCACCGGGTACGGTCAACACCCGGCGGGCGGCGCCGCCACCCAGCCCGCGCGCCACGAAGAACCCGCCGAAGCAGACCACCCCGGCGGCGCCGCCCGCCCCGGTACGCCCGTCCAACACCTACCAGCTGGTCGGTAAGGAGACCGGGTTGTGCGTCAGCGCCGGTGCCGGCTCCGACGGGACACGGCTCACCCTGCAGCGCTGCGCCGAGAACAAGTCGCAGTGGTGGCAGTTGCGCAGCGACGGCACGATCCGCGCCAACGGGCTCTGCATGGACGTGGCCTGGGGTGCCAGCGAAGACGGCACCCCGGTGCAGGTGGCGTACTGCAGCGGCCACCCGGCGCAGAACTGGCAGAAGTGGCAGGGCCGCAGCGGCACCCTGGTGAACCCGCTGACCGGCAAGTGCCTGGACGTCGACGGTCACGGGGTGGGCTCACCGCTGATGATCTGGTACTGCGTGGGTCACCCGAAGCAGACCTTCAACCAGCGGTGACCGTACGGCCGGCCGGCCCCGACCCGGGGCCGGCCGCTACCGCACGACGGTGCTGGGTCGGTCCCTACCCGGGCAGTTGTGCTTCGATCGCGGTGACCACCGCGTCGTCGGTCGGCTCGACCCGGGGCCGGAACCGGCCGACCACCCGGCCGTCCGGCGCGATCAGGAACTTCTCGAAATTCCACTGGATGTCACCGGCCGTGCCGTCGGCGTCGGCGGTTTCAGTCAGCTCGGCGTAGACCGGGTGCCGGCCGGGCCCGTTGACCTCGATCTTGGCGAACATCGGGAACGTCACGCCGTACGTCGCCGAGCAGAACTCCTGGATCTCCTCGGCGCTGCCCGGCTCCTGGCCACCGAACTGGTTGCACGGGAAGCCGACCACCGAGAAGCCCCGGTCGGCGTACCGCTCGTGCAGCTGTTCCAGGCCGGCGTACTGCGGGGTCAGCCCACACTTCGACGCCACGTTGACCACCAACAGTGCCTTGCCGGCGTAGTCCCCCAACGAGCCGGGCTGCCCGGCCAGGGTGGTGAGCGGAATGTCGTAGATCCCCACGTCTCGGTCCTCTCTCCCGCCCGGTGCGCTCACACCGGCCGGCCGTCGTGCAGGTAGGCGACGTGTCCGTGATCGGCCGCCGCGAGTGCGCACCGCACCCGCCTGCCAACATAAGCCGCCGCAGCCTTCCGACCGCCTCGGGGCGGACGAACTGGTTGGTAGGCTCGAAACCATGAACCAGCCCGTACTCGCCTACCGATGGAGTCGGAGCGAGTTCGTGCGCGCCTTTGAAGCGGGTGCCTTCGACCGCCGGGTCGAGCTCGTCGAAGGAGAGATCTGGCCAGTGGTGATCGGTTCGTGGCACGGCGACACCGTCGGTCAACTGCTGGCGCTGCTGCCACGATCCGGGGTGCGGGTGACGACTGCGACCCTGCCGACCGGGGAGTCGCTTCCCGACCCGGACTGCTGGGTGCGTCGAGCCGACGCGGATCCGATCGGGTCCGTCGGGACCCGGCTGTCGGTCTGGGACGCCGCCGACGTGCTGCTCGTGGTCGAGGTCGCCGACGAGACCGCGATCCAGGACCTCAACGTCAAGGCCAGGCTCTACGGTCAGGCCGGTTACCCCGTGTACTGGGTGGTCACCCAGGAGGCGATCTACGAACACACCGGTCCTGTCGCAACCGGGTACCGCACGCGGGTCGAGTACCGGCACGGTGAGCGCATCCCGGTTCCGTACACCCGGATGGACCTTGCGATCGACGACCTGATCGCCCCGCGTCTCAGCTGACCGCCCCATTCCTTTCCCGTCTCGTGGTTCCGCCTCATCCTGATACATCTGCGGCCTACTCGGACGATCGACCCGGCTGCCCTGTCGACGAAGGGTGCCCGTGATGCCGGCGGCATCACGGGCACCTGGTGCCGCCGGTATCAGCACCGCGGTTCGGTCGGTCAGCCGCGCCGCCACTTCTGGTTGGCGCCGCCGTGGCACTCGTAGATGATCAGGCGGGCACCGTCGGCGGTGTTCCAGTCGACCACGTCGACGCACTTGTTGGCCTGCGGGTTGACCAGGTCACCCGCGCCCGAGAGCACCCACTGCTGGGCCGGGTTGCCGCTGCAGTTCGCGAGCTGCACCACGGCGCCGTTGGCGGTCGAGCCCCAGGCGACGTCCATGCACAGGCCCAGCGCCCGGATGGTGCCGTCGCCGGGGAAGGTCCAGTTCTGCGCGTTGGTGCCGTTACACCGGTACAGCTGCAGGTACTGGCCGTCGACTCCGTTGGAGTTCGGTACGTCGATGCACTTGTCGGCGAGCCCGATGATCCGGCTGGTCGAACCGCCGCCGGTGGTGGTCAACGACAGCCCGTAGCGGGAAAGGATCTCGTTGACCGGCTGGTAGACGGTGGTACCGCCGGAGCTGCAGTTGCCGCCGGCGCCGGAGGTGACGCCCTGCGCCTGGGTGCCGGCGAGGAACGAGCCGCCGGAGTCACCGGGCTGCGCGCAGGCGCTGCTGGAGACCAGTCCGTAGACGAGCTGGCCTGAGTAGTTGACGGTGACATTCTTGGCGGTGATGGTGCCGCACCGCCAGCCGGTGGTCCGGCCGGACCGGCAGACGGCGGCCCCGACGGCTGCCTCCTGGGAGCCGGTGACGTTGACCGTGCCGCCGCCGTAGTTGTTCACCCAGGGCCGGGGCACCCAGTTGGCGTTGGTCTGCACCCAGGCCAGGTCGTCGCCGGGGAACGACGATCCCCGGAAGGTGCCCTGCGCGACCCCGCTGCCGGCGGTGGAGGCCCCGACGCCGCCACAGTGGCCGGCGGTGACGAATCCACCGGCGACGGCGAAGCCGACCGAGCAGAGCACACTGTTGTTGATCACGTACTGGTCGCCGCCCCGAATGTCGTACACCGGGCGGTAGGCGTCGTCGCTGCGTACCACCGATGTGGCGGCGGTGGGCAGCCCGGCGGCGCGGGCGAAGCCGGCCGCCGCCGCGACGTCGGCGGCCTCGATGGTCACCGTGTTGGTGACCGGGTCGACGTACCAGGAGTGCACGGCGGTGTCGGCGCTGGCGGCCTGTCGGTCGAGTCCGGCGGCGAGCCGGTCCAGCTCGGCGAGGCTGCGGGTGACGGTCCGGGGCTCGGCACCGACTGCGCGGACCCGGGCGGCCTGCGCCGGGTCGGTCACCCCGACGACGACGGTACGGCCGTCGGCGGCGACCCAGGTGCCGGCGTACGCGTCGGCCAGTTCGGTGCGCAGGCGGTGTTCGATCGGTACGGCGGCCGCCTCGACGGCGAGCCGGGTGGCCAGTTGGTCCGGGGTGAGGTCGAGATCCCGGCGCAGCGCGGCGAGCTGGCCGGCGGGCAGCGCGGCCATATCGGCGGTTGCGGCGGAGTCGGCCGGATCGGCGATCTCGGTGGTGGTGGTCGGCGCGCTCGTGGCGGGGCCGGAGGTGCCGGCGGTCGGCGCGGCGGCGGCCGGTGGCGGTACGGCGAGCAGGCTGGCGCTCAGGGTCAGGCCCAGCAGCGCACCCAGCTTGCGGTTCATCTGCATACCTCCGAGAGGTCGATGTGAGCAAGTCGTGAGAGCGCTCTCAGATAGGAAAGTTTACTAATTGACAAACTTCTGTCAATATCCACAGAGGTCTACCCGATCAACCGCTGCCAGATGCCGCCGGCGGATGCCGCCGGCGGACGGGTTCGGCCGGGGTCGGGCTGGATTCGCCCGGTGCGCCGCGGACCGGTTCTCCTGACCGCCGCAGGCGGCTGCGCCGTGCCGCGCTGGCCCGACTCCGGTCATGGCGCGGTCAGCCACGCGGTCGTCGACGTGCTCGGGAACGCGTTGGCCAACCGGGTCAGCTCGGCGGTCCGCCAGCCTGCCGTCGGCGCCGCGTCATTGACAGCCCGTCGACGGCCAGCATGATCACGCCATGGCGTGCCCACGACAGTTCTGCGAGGACGACATCGGGGACGTCCGACAGTGAGGTGTACGGAGCCGACGGCACAGATCCCCTCTTCCCGGCTTCGAGGATCACCGACGCCACCGGCACCGCCGGGCTGACCGGCACCGACGCCACGAGTTGAAGGTGAGACACCTTTCCCGCCGGCTGAAAGGTATCTCACCTTCAACTGATCTTGGTGATCCCGGCCGGGCGGGCGGGTGACCCCGGCTTGGTGGGTGTCGGGGCGTGCGTCGGTCAGGGTGAGCCGTGCAGGACGACCCGGTAGCCGAGTTGCTGGCCGTAGGTCATCAACGGGCGCAGGGTCGGGACGAGTTCGGTCGCCTGCGTGGACCAGTGGTGTCCCCGGTTGCTGTCGAATCGGCGGTGGCGGGCAGATGCCGTCTGTCGCTGTCGCCGCAGCTCGCGTCGCAGGTGGTGCAGCCGCTTGGACGCCGTGGACCGGCCGGAGCGCCAGTCGAGCCAGCGTAGCCACCAGTCACGGATCATCTCGGTGATCATTTCTCTCCCTTGATCAATTGGTCGATGGTCAGGTTTCCGTGCGCCGGGGTAGTCGGTAGAGTCCATGGCGCTGGACGAAGATCTCCCGCCGGTCGGCGGCGTTGCCGTGGCGGTCGATGACGTATCCGGTGAGCCAGATCCACCCGTCGTAGGTCCACTTCCGGTCGACGGCGATGACCCGGAGTCGGATGGCGCGGTCATCGGCGAACTGGACGCTGGCTTCCCGGCCGATGATCAGCACGTCGCCGGGTTTCGGCTCCGGTGTGGCGAGTAGCCGGCTACTCACCAGGCCGATCCGCCATCGGGTACGTCGTACGCCCGCAGTCCGGGCACCACCTGGACTTGACCTTGAACGACCACAACCCCGCGCAGAAGCCGAGCAGCGCCGCGCTGAACAACGCTCCCACTTCCATCATCGACATCCCCTCCTGTGGGATCGACACAGCATCAGCGCCACCACCCAATGAACCGCCTGGCCGACGCCGAGCTGCGCGAGACCCTGCTGTCGATGGCGCGGAGCGGCAAGCAACGCGGCTGGTGGGCGAAGTACGGAGACCTGCCGAACTCGTACCGGCAGTACATCGGACTGGAGTCCGCCGCGACGACGATCCAGAACTTCGAGACGCTCGTGGTGCCCGGCCTGCTGCAGACCGTCGACTACACCCGTGCGATCACGGTCGCTGACGCATCGCAGCCCACACCGCAGGCCGTAGAGGAACGGGTAGCGGTCCGCGTGGAGCGACAGAAGCTGCTCACCGAGGAGAAGCTCCGCCTGGTCGCGGTCATCGACGAGGCAGTGCTGCACCGCCGGATCGGCGGACCGGAGATCATGACCAACCAGCTGACAGCGCTGCTCGAAGCCCAGGACCGGTGGAACGTGATCATTCAGGTCATCCCGTTCGGGGAGGGTGCATACGCCTCGATGCTGTCGAGCTTCCACATCCTCAGCTTCGACGAGGGGCCGGGGGTGGTCTACATCGAAGGGCTGACCGGAGACCTCTACGCTGAAGGTGAGGATGTGCAGAGGTGCGCCAAGGTCTTCGACGACCTGCGGGCATCTGCCCTGTCACCCGCAGCATCGGCCGAGATGATCAAGGACCTCCGGGATAGGGAGACACCATGAAGGCACTCGACAACCAGTGGCGCACGAGCAGCCGCAGCGGCGGCAACGGTGCCTGCGTGGAGGCGCGGTACGTCGACCAGGCCGCCCAGGTGCGTGACAGCAAGGACCAGGCTGGGCCGGTGCTGTCCTTCACCCCGGCCCAGTGGACCGGCTTCGTCCAGGACATCAGGACCGGCAGGTTCGAAGCCTGATACCCGTCCGACCGCTGCGAAATGCCAGCGGTGCTGCTTCGGCGATGTTTGCCTGGAGCGTTGGTAAGCGATCCGACCGCTGACGGAGGGTCGAGCTAGATTCGCCCGGTGCGTCGCGGACCGGTTCTCCTGACCGCCGCAGGCGGGTGCGCCGTGATCCACGTCGCTGGCGTTTTGACAGCCAGCCCGGCCTGGCGCTACGCCGAGGTGCTGGCGATCGGCCTGCTCGTCGCCTACGCCGTGGCCAGCGGGCTGCCGACGCCACGTTGGGCGGTGCCGGCGGCGCTCGCCGTCCTGATGCTGGACGCCGTCCGGACGATGCCCGGTGACCGCGCCGAGGGCCACGGCTGGCAGGTGCTGCGGCCGGATACCGCCGGCGTCGACCGATTCGCCGGCGTCGAGGCGGGCCTCGCCATCTGCTGGGCGTCGCTGACCGCAGTGGCGGTGCTGCTCGCGGCGTGGCACCGACGGGGTGATCCCCACCTGGGACCGGGTGTCCACCCCCGGCGTCGGCGGACAGCGGTCACCGCAGCACTGGCAGCCGTGGTGATCACCGGGTACGCGGCGATCCGGATCATCGCCAGCTGGCTGACCATGGCGATCAACCACCGCGACCATTCGACCGGAGCGGACCTGGCCGGCTCGGTGATCGCCGTGAGCCTGGCCGTGCTGCCGCCACTGGGGCTCGGGTTGGCCGCGCTGGCGCTCGCCACGGCACTGGCCGGGCACCGCCGGTGGCTCGCCTCGGCCGGCGCGGCGCTGCTCGCCGTCACCGCGCTGCCCCATGTGGACGCGGCCATCCGGGCCGTGCCACTGCCCCTGTACGTGGGCGACCAGCTGGCCTGGTCCACCGCCTACGCCATCGGGTCCACGCCGTCGACGCCGTACCCGCTCGCGGCACTCACCGCGCTGCTGGAGCTGACCGCGTACCTGCTGCTCGTCACGGGCTTGACCGGTTTCCACCCGCCGGCATCCGCCGCCCGGTCCGAGGCCGGCCAGGCGCGGCGGTGAACCCTCGGGGTCGCTGCCGCACTCGCTGACCAACTGCCGGACGACGGGCAGCTATCGTCCGCAAACGAAAACCGTTATCATCGCCATGCCGGTTTCCGAGCGAGGAGGCGTCGATGGCGCATGTGTTGCTGGTGGAGAGCTGGGTCGGGGCGATGGCACATCTGCTGCCCAGGGCGGTGCTGGAGGCCGGGCACCGGTTCTCCTTCCTGACCCGCGACCTGCACCACTACCTGCGCGGCGCGCCGGCCGGGGGCGCGCATCCGTTGCTCGCCGCGCACAACGTGCTGACCGCCGAGACCAACGACCTGCCTGGACTGCTCGACCACGCACAACGGCTGCATCAGGCGCTGCGCTTCGACGGCGTACTCACCTCCTGCGACTACTACCTCGACACCGCCGCCCAGCTGGCCGCCCACCTGGGTCTGCCCGGCACCCACCCGGCGGCCGTGCGGCGGGCGTACCGCAAGGACCTCGCCCGGGCGGCGATGGACGCCGCCGACGTGCCGCAACCCCGGTACGCGCTCGCGCAGAGCTGGTCCGACGTCTCGCGGGCCGCCCGGGAGCTGGGCTTCCCGCTGGTGGTCAAACCGGTCGACCTCTGCGCCGGCATGTACGTGCGCGAAGTCGCCGATGAGGCCGGGCTGCGGGCGGCGTTCGACGCGCTCACCGGGTTCCCGGTCAACGCCCGACACCAGCCCCGGGTGCCGACGGTGCTGCTGGAGGAGCTGCTGACCGGCCCGGAGGTGAGCGTGGAGACGGTCACCGTGGACGGGCACACGACGGTCGTCGGGGTGACCGACAAGAGCCTCGGCGGTGCCTCGGGGTTCGTCGAGACCGGACACATGTTCCCGGCGTTGCTCGACCCGGCGACCACCCGCCGGGCCGGTGAGGTGGCGGTGGCCGCGCTGGCGGCGGTCGGGCTGGACCGCGGGGTCGCCCACACCGAGCTGCGGTTGACCCCGGCCGGGCCCCGGGTGGTCGAGGTCAACCCCCGGCCGGCCGGCAACCAGATCACCGAGCTGGTGCGCCGGGTCACCGGCATCGACCTGCCCATGGTGTACGCGCAGCTGGCGCTCGGTGAGACCGCCGACCTCACACCCGCCGACACCGGCGTACGCAGCGCGGCGATCGCGTTCGTGCTGCCGCCGCGCCCCGGTGTCGTCGCCCGGATCGACGGAACCGGGGCCTGGCAGACAGACCCACGGGTCGTCGACTGGTCGGTGAAACCCGCCGGCCACAGGGCCGGGGACGGCAGCAGCAACAACGACTACCTGGGCCACGTGATGGTGGTCGACACGGCCGGAGCCGGCGCGCGGACCATCGCCGACGGACTGGCCGCACAGGTACGCGTCGGGTACGTCGACGACGACGGCAGCACCGACCGGGACCGGTCCGTCGCCGCGCCGGCCGGAGCGGCCGTATGACGGCGCCCGCCGACAGCGCCCCGACGGCGTCCGTGTCGCCCGCCCGGCCGGCGTACCGGTCCCTCGCCGCGTTGAGCGACGCGGTACGGGTCGGCCGACACGGCGTAAACCCGACCCGCTGCCAGGTCAGTGTGGGGTTCGTAACCAGGCAGGGCGCGCGGCACGCGAACCGGCTGCGCAGCTACCGCAACCAGGTGCTGAGCCTGCGGGTCGACGCGGCGGTCGGCTCCTGCGCGGTCGAGCCCGGCGAGCTGCCCGACGAGGTCGTCTACGACTGCGTCGGCGCCACGGTCGCCGACCTGCTCGCGCATCCGCTGCTGCCGGTACGGGTGGCCGCGCTCGACGCGTACCTGATGGCGCAGCGGCCACACGTCGAGGCGGCCGACGCGGTGGTAACCGTGCCCGCCGGCAGCTCGCTGGCCAAGTCACAGACCCGGGCCGCCGCCGTGGTCGACCTGCTGCCGCCGACCAGCGGCCCGGTCCTGGTCGTCGGGGTGGTGAACTCGTTGCTGGCCCGGCTCCGGGCCGCCGGCCGACGGTACCTGCCGTGCGACCTGGCCGGCGGCCGCACCGAATGGGACGAGCCGTGCCTGCCCGACGCGGCGGCGCTGCTGGACCGCTGCGACGCGATCCTCGCCTCGGGGATGACGCTCGGCAACGGCACCTTCGAGCCGCTGCTGGCCCACGCCGCCGCCGAGGGCAAGCCGTTCGTGGCGTTCGCGCAGACCGGCAGCGCGGTGCTGCCGTGGTTCTGCGGCGCCGGGCTGACGGCGGTGTCGGCGGAGCCGTACCCGTTCTTCTGGCTCGACGGCGGCCCGACGACCATCTACCGGTACGGGGTGTCCGGGTGAGCGCGCCGCAGCTGCTGAACCTGGTGGGGCACACCCCGCTGATCTACGTCGACGCGCCGCTGCCGCACCCGCACGGCGGCTTCTGGGCGAAGGTCGAGTGCGTTGCGCCGGGCGGGATGAAGGCCCGCGCGGCGGTGGCGATGCTGGCCGGCGCGCGACGGCGCGGCGAACTCCGCGACGGCGCGCCGGTGGTGGAGTCGACCAGCGGCACTCTCGGTATCGGGCTGGTCTTCGCCGGGCAGGCTCTCGGCCACCCGGTGGTGCTGGTCGTCGACCGGGAGCTGGAGCCGTCGATGCGGGCGCTGCTGCGCGCGTACGGGGCCCGGCTGGAGGTGGTCGAGCGGCCCCACCCGACGGGTGGCTGGCAGCAGGCCCGCCGGGAACGGCTGACGCAGGTGCTGGCAACGCTGCCCGGCGCGTACTGGCCGGACCAATACCACAACCCGGACAACGTCGCCGGGTACGCGAGCCTCGGTGACGAGATCGCCGCCCAGGTCGAGGCGGTGGACGTGCTGGTGTGCAGCGTCGGCACCGGCGGGCACAGCGCCGGGCTGGCCCGCGCACTGCGCCGGCACTGGCCACAGCTGCGCCTGATCGGCGTGGACACCATCGGTTCGACGATCTTCGGCCAGCCGGCCCGGCGACGGGTGATGCGCGGGCTGGGCAGCAGCATCTATCCGGACAACGTGGACTATCCGGCGTTCGACGAGGTGCACTGGCTGGGCCCGGCGGAGGCGGTGGACACCTGCCGCCGGCTGGCCCGCACGGCGTTCGTCACCGGCGGGTGGTCCACCGGCGCGGTCGCCAGGGTCGCCGCCTGGACGGCCCGTACCCAGCCGGACACCCGGGTACTGGCGGTCTTCCCGGACGGTCCGCACCGCTACCTCGACTCCATTTTCGACGACGGCTGGTGCGTCCGGAACGGCCTGCTCGGCCCCACCCCGGGCCATCCGGTCGAGATACCGCACCCCGGTGCGGTGGAGGTCACCCGGTGGAGCCGCTGCCGGGCGGTCAGCGACCCGGTACGCCACGAGCGGGTGCCGGCATGAAACTGTCCTGGCACTCCTACCGGCTGGTGCTGCGCGAGCCGCTGCGGATCTCCCGTTCGGTGATGGCCCACCGCGAAGCGGTCCGGCTCACCGTCAGCCACGACGGGCTCACCGGCCACGGCGAGGTCGTCACCAGCGGCTACTACGGACTCGACCGGGCCGCGATCGAACGTACCTGTGCCGGCTGGACCGGCCGACTCGCCGGCTGTTCGGATCCGGCGGCCCTGCGCGACGAGCTGAGCACCTTCGACGGACCCGCCGGGGTGCTCGCGGCGCTGGACACCGCCGTGCACGACCTGCTCGGCCAGGCCTGGGGGCTGCCGGTGCACCGGCTGCTGCAAGCACCGGCACCGACTCCGGTGGCCACGGCGTACACGATCGGGCTGGTGCCGGTCGCGGACGCGGCGGCGACCGCGCGCCGGCTGGTCGCCGCCGGGTTCGCGGTGCTGAAGGTGAAAGCCGGTGACGACGCCGACGTGGCCCGGGTCGCGGCGGTACGCGCCGAGGCCCCGACGGCCCGGCTGCTGCTCGACCCGAACGGCGGCTGGTCCGCCGAGCAGGCGGTACGGCGACTCGACGCGCTCACCCCGTACCGGATCGACGCCGTCGAGCAGCCGATCCCGCCGGGACGGCCCGACCTGCTGGCCCGGGTGGCCGCCCGCACCGCGATCCCGGTCGTCGCCGACGAGGACGCCGAAAACCTGGCCGACCTGGACCGGCTCACCGGCGCGGTCGCCGGGGTGAACGTCAAGTTGGCCAAGTGCGGCGGGATCGTCGCCGCCACCCGGATCGTCGACGCGGCCCGGGAACGCGGTCTGGACATCATGCTCGGCTGCCTGGCCGCCAGCACCCTCGGCGTCGCGCCGGCCGTGCACCTGGCCGGCCTCGCCCGCTGGGTCGACCTGGACGGGCACCTGCTGATCGCCGACGACCCGTGGACCGGGATCGGCGGCCACGACGGTGTGCTGCGCCTGCCGGACACCCCCGGGCTGGGCGTGACACCAGCGACGACGACCGAATCCGGCACAGCGGAGGCGGCGCGGTGAGGGCGACCTGGACAACGCTGACCAGCTTCCCGCCGGCGATCCGGCTGCTGGTGGTCAACCAGCTCGGGGTCAACGTCGGCTTCTACATGTTGCTGCCCTACCTGGCCGGCTACCTGCGCGACGACATCGGCCTGTCGGCCACCCTGGTCGGCCTGGTCCTCGGGGTGCGCAACCTGAGCCAGCAGGGGCTGTTCCTGGTCGGCGGGTCGGCCGCCGACCGGCTCGGCGCACGCGGCGTGATCATCGCCGGATGCGGGTTGCGGGCGGTCGGCTTCGCGGTGTTCGCGGTCGGCGGGTCGCTGCCCGCGCTGCTGGCCGCCTCGGTGCTGACCGGGCTGGCCGGGGCGCTGTTCAACCCGGCGGTACGCGCCTACCTCGCCCAGGCCGCGCCCGAGCGCCGGGCCGAGGCGTTCGCCCTGTTCAACGTCTTCGCCAGCGCGGGTGCGCTGCTCGGTCCGCTGCTCGGCAGCGCACTGCTGCTGGTCGACTTCCGGGCCGCCGCGATCGGCGCGACGGTGGTGTTCGCCGCGCTGACCGTGGCGCAGCTGCTGGTGCTGCCACCGCATCCGGTGACCCGCAGCGGGCAGAGCGTCGGCCGGGACTGGCGGGAGGCCCTGACCGACGGCCGGTTCCTGGCGTTCACGGTGGCGTTGAGCGCGCTGTTCGCCCTGCAGACCCAGCTCTACCTGGTGCTGCCGGTGCAGGCCGAGGCCGTGGCCGGCACCGCGCTGGCGGTGGCCGCACTCTTCGTCGTGTCCACGGTGGTCACTCTCGGCTGGCAGGTACGGCTGACCGGGTGGCTGCGCCAGCGGAGCAGCCGTGGGCTGGCCATCGCGGCCGGGATGGCGGTGGCCGGCCTCGGTTTCCTGCTGCCGCTGCTGCCGGTGACCGGCCCGCCTCCGGTACGGGCACTGCCGACGCTGGCCGCCGCGCTGGCGCTGGCGGTCGGGGTGATGATGGCGCAGCCGTTCGTGCTGGAACTGGTGCCCGGCTTCGCCCGCGATGGGCTGACCGGCACCTACTTCGGGGTGTTCTACCTGGCCTCGGGGGTCGTAGCGGCGCTGGCCACCACCGCCGTCGGCCGGTTCATGCAGACCGGTGGCCAGCCGGACGGTGCGGCACCGGGCGTACCCGCCGGAGCCTGGCTGCTCTGCGCCGGGCTTGGCCTGGCCTCGGGCGCCGCCGTGTGGGTGCTGCACCGCCGGGGCCTGCTCGCTCCACGTACGGTGCCGGTCGTCGCCGGCGAATCGTCGGATGGCGGCATCGGAAGGGCCGCCCGGTGAGCGAGCCGGTGGTCGGGGGCGGACCAATGGTCACGGACGGACCGGTGGTGACGGGCGGCAACCTGCTCACCGACAACCCGCAGCTGTACGAGGCCCAGTTTCCCGACCCGGAGCACCGGGCGGCACGGTTCGTGGCCGACCTGGTCGACCGGTTCGCGCCCGGACCGTCCGGCCGGCGGCTGCTCGACCTCGGCTGCGGCACCGGCCGCGACGCCGGGTACCTCGCCGACGCCGGCTTCGACGTCACCGGGCTGGACCTGTCCACCCGGATGCTGGCCTACGCCCGCCGCCGCCACCAGCGGGTCCGGTTCGTCGAAGGTGACCTGCGTACCTTCGACCTCGGTCGCCGCTTCGACGTGATCACCTGCCTGGACAGTGCGCTGCTGTACTGCCACGACAACGCCGACCTGACCACCGCGCTGGCAAACTGCCGACGGCAGCTGACCCCCGGCGGGCTGCTCGTCGCCGAGATGCGCAACGGCGCGTACTTCCTCGGCAACACCGACCTGGTCAACGGGCCCAGCATCCGGTCGGTGCGCTGGCAGGGCGTCACCTACACGTCCCGTACCACCTTGTGGATCGACGCCGCGGCGCAGCTGCTGCGCCGCCGTCGGGTGTGGACCTGGCCGGGTGCCGAGCAGGAACTGGTGCAGAACTCCGCGTGGCGGCTGCTCTTCCCGCAGGAGCTGCGCCACCTGCTGGACCGCGCCGGATTCGACGTCCTCGCCCTGTTCGACGCACCCGGTCCGCGTACCGAACCGCCCTGGCATCCCGGCGCCGAGCTGGCGACCGGCCTACGCGGCGACCGCCTGCACCTGGTCGCCCGCCGCCGCGACGACGCGGCCTGAAATCCCCGCCGAAATCCCCTCTGGAAGGAAGAACTGACATGTCGACTTCTGCCCGACTACGCCGCCGAACATTGCTCGGCGGCGGTGCCGCCGTGACCGCCGCGCTGCTCGCCGGCTGCGGCGCCGACGCCCCCGCCGGCTCCGACAATGCCGCAGGTTCCGCCACCCCGAAGCGGGGCGGCCGGCTGCGGGTCGCGTTCGCCGGTGGCGGTGCCACCGAGAGCCTCGACCCGCACCTGGCGAACCTGTTCAACGAGGCGTCCCGGGCCAAGGCGATCTTCGACAAGCTCGCCGACTACGGCCCGGACGTGTCGATCCAGCCCCGGCTCGCATTGAGCTGGGAGCCCAACGCCGACCTCACCCGCTGGCGGGTGCCGCTGCGCGAGGCGACCTTCCACGACGGCCGGCCGGTGCGGGCCGCCGACGTACTGGCCAGCTACGCCCGGATCACCGACCCGGACCGGGCCTTCCGCGCCAAGGCCAGCCTGTCCCTGATCGACCTGCGGGCGAGCCGGGCCGTCGACGACCGTACGGTCGAGTTCGCGCTGACCCGTCCGTTCGCCGAGTTCGGCAACGTGCTCGCCGCGTTCGGCGCGTACATCGTGCCGGAGGGCAGCGAGTCGTTCGACCGGCCGATCGGCTCCGGGCCGTTCACGTTCAGCAGCTTCACCCCCGGAACGTCGTTGCTGCTGGCCCGGTACCCGGACTACTGGGACGGCGCCGCGCACCTCGACGAACTGGAGTACGTGATCGCCAACGAGGAGTCGGCGCGGGTCAACGCGCTGCTCGCCGGGCAGGTCGAGTACGCGCACGACATCAGCCCCACCACGGCCCGCAGCTACGCCGCCGACGACCGGATCGCCATCACCCGGATGGCCAACAGCGGCCTGCAGGGCTTCACCATGAAGCTGGACCGGCCCCCGTTCGACAACCGGGACCTACGGGAGGCGATGTTCCTGCTCACCGACCGGCAGCAGCTGGTCGAGACGGTGCTGTCCGGATCCGGGCAGATCGGCAACGACCTGTTCGGCAAGGGCTACCAGTACTACGCCGACGACATCCCGCAGCGCGAACCCGACCTCGACCGGGCCCGCGCGCTCATCGACCGGGCCGGCGCAAGCGGCCTGCGGATCCCGCTGGACACCGCGCCGGTGGCCGCCGGGTTCGTCGAGGCGGCCAGCGTCTTCGCCGACCAGGCCCGCGCGGTCGGGCTGAACGTCGAACCGGTGCAGCGCAACAAGGACACCTACTGGCGGGAGGTGCTCGACAACGGAGTCATGGCCTGCTTCCGCTCCGGCGCCATGCCGATCGAGACCCACATCTCGCAGCGGCTGCTGAGCACCTCCACGACGAACGCCACCAAGTGGATGCGGCCCGAGTTCGACGACCTCTACGCCACCGCCGTGTCCAGCGCCGACGAAGCGGGCCGGCGGCAGGCGTACGGCGACATGCAGCGGATGCTGCACGCCGAGGGCGGGCTGCTGGTGTGGGGCTTCGCCGACTTCCTCGTCGCCACCACACCCCGGGTCGGCGGGGTGTCCGCCGATGCCCCCGCCAACACCCTCGACTGGGCCCGCTTCGACAAGGTGTGGCTGGCTTGAGCCTGACCCGCTACACGGTACGACGGCTGCTGCTCGGCGTCGGGCAGGTCGCCGGCATCACCACCATCGTGTTCGTGCTCACCGAGGCGCTGCCCGGCGACGCGGCGGTGGTGATCGCCGGTGACCAGCCCGACCCGGAGCGGATCGCGCTGATCCGCGAACAGCTCGACCTCGACCAGCCGCCCTGGCAGCGGTACCTCGACTGGCTCGCCGGGCTGCTGCACGGTGACTTCGGCGTCTCGCTGATCTCCCAACGGCCGGTCCTGGACATGATCGTCGGCAGCGCCGCAGCGACCGTACTGCTGGCCGCCGCGACGCTGCTCGTCCTGGTCCCGCTCGCGATCGGCCTCGGCATGCTCGCCGCCCGGCGCGAAGGCGGCCGGCTCGACCGCGCCATCAGCGCCGTCGCCGTCGGTCTCTACGCGGTACCGGAGTTCGCCCTGGCCATCCTGCTGGTCGCGGTCTTCGGTGTACGGCTGGGCTGGTTTCCGCCGACCGCCGTCGGCACCGGCCCCAACCTGCTCGCCCAGCCGGCCGTGCTGGTCCTGCCGCTGCTGGTACTGCTGGCCCGACCGATCTGCTCGCTCAGCCGGCTCACCCGCGCCGGCATGGTCGACGCGCTGCGCTCCGAGTACGTCGCCCACGCCCGCCGGCTCGGCCTCGGCGCCGGTCGGCGGTGGCTGGCCCACGCGCTGCCCACCGCCGCCGCGCCGGTCGTGCAGCAACTCGCCCGGACCACCGACTGGCTGCTCGGCGGCGTCATCGTCGTCGAGGCGGTCTTCGTCATCCCCGGTCTGGGCACCGCCCTGGTCGACGCGGTCGCCGCCCGGGACGTCCCCACCGTCCAAGGGCTGTGCGTGATCGTGGCGGTCACCACCGTGGTCGTCAACCTGGCCGCCGACCTGGTCGCGTTCCGGCTCGCCCCGCGTACGGCCGGCGCCCGATGACCGGCCGGGCTCCAATGATCCGCCGGGCTCGGTGGACCGGCCGGGTTCCGCGTCTGCTCACCGGGGTCGTCCTGCTCGCCGTACCGCTGCTGCTCGCCCTAGCCGGTCCGGCCCTGGTCGCCGACGGCGCGGACCGGACCCGGCCGTTCGACCAGGCTGGGCTGCTCGGCACCGACTTCGTCGGCCGCGACGTCACCGGGCAGATCCTGCTCGGCGGCCGGTCCGTCGTCGCGGTCGCCGCCGCCGCGACCGCCCTGGCCTACCTGGTCGGCGTACCCGTCGGTCTGTTCGCCGCCCTCACCCGCCGTCGCTGGCTCGACGAGGTGCTGATGCGCCCGCTGGACCTGCTCCTCGCCGTCCCGTCGCTGCTGCTGCTCATCCTGCTCGCCGCCACCGCGCCCCGGGGGCCGGTGACGCTGGTGGTCATCGTCGCCGTCATCGCCCTGCCGGAGATCGCCCGGATCACCCGCGCCGCGGCCCTGCCGCTGGCCCACGGACCCGCGATGGAAGCGATGCGGCTCTACCGGGAGACGTGGTGGCGGCGGGCAATCGGGTACGTCGCCCGGGGCATCCGACGGGTTCTGCTCGCCGACGCCGGAATCCGGTTCATCGGCGCCGTCTACCTGGTCGCCACCGCCAGTTTCCTGGGCATCGGCGTCGCCCCGGACGCCGCCGACTGGGCCGTCATGGTCGACCGCAACCGCGCCGGGATCTTCCTGCAGCCGTGGGCGGTGGTGGTGCCCGCCGCGCTGCTCGTCGCGCTCGCCGTCGGGGTCAACCTGGTCACCGATCAGCTGCTGGCCGCCCGGCCGGAGGTGACGAAGTGATCCGGGTCGACGGGCTGTGCGCCGACGCCGGTGGACAGCGGCTGCTGCGCGACGTGTCGTTCACCGTGCCGGCCGGCGACGTCCTCGCCGTCGTCGGCCCGTCCGGCAGCGGCAAGACCACGCTCGGGCGGGCGCTGCTCGGCGAAGCCGGACCCGGCGTCCGGCTGACCGGCGACGTCGAGATCCATGGTCGCCCGGTCAGCCCAGAGACACCGCCGGCCGGCGGCACCGTCGGCTACATTCCGCAGCAGCCGGCGGCGGCGCTGACCCCGGTACGCCGGATCGGCCCGGTGCTGCGCGAGATCGCCCGCCGGCACACCCCGACGCCGGCACGCCGGACGCGGCGCGCGGCGATCCGGCAGGCGGTCCGGGCGGTGCTCGCCCGGGTCGGCCTGCCGGATGACCGCGACCTGCTGCGGCGCTACCCGCACCAGCTCTCCGGCGGCCAGCAGCAGCGGCTGGTCATCGCGCACGCCCTGCTGGCCGGTGCCCGCGTCCTGGTCGCCGACGAACCGACCACCGGGCAGGACAGCCTCAACCGCCGCGACGTCGCCACCGAACTACGCCGTCTCGCCAGCTCCGGCGTCGCGGTCGTCCTGCTCACCCACGACCTGCACCTGGTCCGGGCGGTCGCCGACAGCGTCCTCGTGCTCGACCGGGGCGCCGTCGTCGCCACCGGCCCGCCGGACGCGGTCGTCGATCACACCGGCCCCGACCGGTCAGCGTCGCCCCCCACCGACCGGCCACAGTCAAACCCGGGCGCCGACCCGGCAGGCGACGCCGGCCAGCTGCTGCGGGTCACCGGGCTCACCGCAGCGCACCATGGCAGCACCGTGCTGCACGGCATCGACGTGGTCATCGACCCCGGTCAGCGCCTCGCCCTGGTCGGCCGTTCCGGCAGCGGAAAGACCACCGCCGCCCGGTGCCTGGCCGGCCTGCACCCGCCGAGCGGCGGCAGTATCGAAATCGACGGCCGCCGGCTCGCCGGCTCGATCGACCGTCGGGAGCGGGCCGACCTCGCCGCCGTGCAGTACGTCTTCCAGGACCCGCGGGCCAGTTTCCAGCCGTACGCCGCCCTGCTCGACCAGGTCGCCCGCCCCGCCGTGCGGCTGCGCCGCCAACCGCCCGCCGACGCGCTGCGAACCGCCCGCGACCTGCTGCGTCAGGTGGGGATCGACGATGAACTCGCTGCCCGCCGACCCGACCGGCTCTCCGGCGGTGAACTGCAACGCGCCGCTCTCGCCCGCGCCCTGGTGGCCCGACCCCGGCTGCTGGTCTGCGACGAGATCACGTCCGGTCTCGACCACGTCAACCAGGACCGGATCCTCGACCTGCTCGACGAACTGTGCCGCACGCACCGGCTCGCGCTGCTGGTCATCACGCACGACCCGGACGTGGTCGGCCGGCTCGCCGACCACGTCACCGTGCTCGACCACGGCCGGGTCGTCGAACACGGTCCCGCCGCCACCCTGCTGCGCGCCGGCCGGCAACCGCTGACCCGCGCCCTTCTCGACCCTGACCTGCCGCGACCGCTCGACCCTGACCTGCCGCGACATCCGCCACGACCCGCAACCACGTCCAGTACCGGAGAGATGAGCACCACGTGAACGACCAGAACATCGGTCCGTACGACATCCGGACCGCCACGCCGCAGCACCTCGACGGTGCCCGCAGCGTCATGCTGGACACCTTTTACCAGGTGTTCGGCTACGGCTACCAGCCGCGGTGGCACGCCGACGTGATCGACCTCGCCGGCACCTACCTACGGCCTGAGCGGCATGCGCTGTTCGTCGCGGTCAAGGGCGACGAGGTGGTCGCCACCACCGCAGTGCGCGCCGCCGCGCCGAACAGCCCGCCGCATCCCCGCTGGCTCGTCGACCGCTATCCGGCGGCGAGCACCGCCCAGCTGTTCCGGGTCTACGTACGCCCGGAACACCGCCGCAACGGGCTCGCCCGCGCACTGGTCCGACGGGCCGTCGCGTTCGCCGCCGGGCAACCCGGCTACCGGGCGGTCTACCTGCACACCGACACCGGGGTCCCCGGGGCGGAGGCGTTCTGGCGAAGCGTGGCCGAGGTGGTGCACGACCCGCGCGACGGCAGCCCGCACGCCTCCCGGGTGGTGCACTTCGAGATCCCGATCCCCGTGCTGACCGGCGCGTCCCGGTAGCAGCGGGTTCGGCAGGTCGGAGCCGTTGGTCGAGGTCACCGTGACCGGAGCCGTTGGTCGAGGTGCCGTCACCGGGGCTGCGGCCCGGCCAGCCTGATCGCTTCGACCGGGCCGGCCAGCCGCAGCGGGCCGGCGGCGTACGGCACCAGCAGGGTGTCCCCGCGCCGCAGCGGCACGTCGTCGTGCTCACCGGTGAGCCGCCCCTGTCCCGCCATCCCGACCAGGACGCTGAACCCCTGCTCCAGGCGGTCGCCGTCGCGCAGCCGGCGGGCGGTGAAGAACTCGTCAGCGGCGTCGGGCAGCAGGTGTCGCCCGCCCCGCAGGTGTTGGCCACCCCGCAGGCGGTCGAGCTGCTCCGGCGTCCACTTGCGGCGGTCGACGCACTGCAGGGCGAGTTCGTAGCCGAGGCCCAGGTGCCCGTCGGCGAGGCCGAAGTCGGCGTACTCGAGCAGCACGGAGAAGTCGGTCGGCTCCTGGACCTCGACCAGCAGGATGCCGTCGCCGATGGCATGTGGCAGGCCGGCGGGGCAGAGGATCGCGTCGCCGGCCGACACCGGGATCTTGTTGGTGGCGGCGAGCAGCTGCGCGGTCTGCTGGTCGGCGACCCAGCCGGCGAGTTCGTCGGCCGGGACGTCCCGGGCGAAACCGAGATGGACGTAGGCGTCGGGGCGGGCGGAGACGATCACCCAGGCTTCGGTCTTGCCGTACGGCGACGCCAGGTGCGCCGTGGCGAAGCGGCGGTCCGGGTGTACGTGCAGCGGCAGTCGCTGGCCGGCGTCGAGCAGCTTCACGAGCACGCCGGTGTCGGTGCGGTGCGGACCGAGCCACCAGCGTGGGTCGGCGGCGATCGCGTCGGCGAGCACGCCTCCGTCGGACAGCGTGGACAACCCGGATGGGCCCAGGTCGAACCGGGTGGTCACCGAGCCGACCCAGTCCTCGGGACGGTCGGGCAGTGCGGCACTGTTGCGGAACCCGGCTATCCGGCCGGCACCCCGGTAGAACGTCTCCGGCTGGTTGGCGGGCAGTACTTCGACGGTCATCGGCCGTGGTCCGATCGTTGATGCGGGGACGGGCTGGTCGCCGCAGACGTGCTCCGGCGGGCGAGCGCGGCGAGGAAGCCGCCGACGAACGTGTCGCCCAGCCCGACCGTGGTGGGGTTCGTGACGTCGAGCGCGAACGCGGGTACGCAGTGCACCTGGTCGCCGAGCCGGGCCCGCAGCTCGGCGGCGAAGGCAACGGACCCGGGCCGTCGCGGTTGCCGGCGCAGCCGTTCGATGTCGGAGTCGGTGAAGTCGTCGCCGTGGCGGTAACGCAGGGCGGCCATGACGGTGCCGGTGTCGAGTGCCTCGGCGTAGCTGGCGGCCTGCGCGCCGAAGGCAGCGGCCCAGTATTTCGTGTGCAGGACCAGCATCGGTACGGGGACGAGCGCGTGCATGGCCGTCAGCGCGTCGGCGACCTCCGCCGCCGACAGCAGGTCGACCGGGTGCCCGAGATAGGACTGCATCTCGTCCTCGTTCAGGCCGTACACGTCGATCGCGTCGCGCAGCGCGGCCAGGACCCGGCGGTTGAGCGCGGGCTCGTGGTAGGCGGCGTCCTCGAAGTAGGTCACCGCCCCGGGTGGCAACCGCCGCATGTGTGCGCGCAGCTCGGCGAGTCGACGGTCGAGCTGCTCGGCGGAGCGCATGGCGTTGAATCCGGAGATCAGGAACACGTCGGCCCGGCTGAGCCGGTCGCCGAGTTCGCCGCTGAGCAGCATCGTGCCGTTGGCCGGGTCGTTGACGTAGATCAGCCGGTTCGGGAACGGCGCGGTGATGTCGAGCTCACCGGCGCGGATCCGCAGACCCTGGTCGTACTGGACGATCAGGTGCGGGTGCAGGGTGTCCTCGGCACCGCTGGACAGGTACGCGCCGTCCGGTGGCAGCAGCCGGCGTACCGTGTCGTCGACGCTGACCAGGTGCAGGGTCGACGGCACGCCGAGGCGGCTCATCAGGATCCCGGCCCGCACCGATGTGCCGCCCAGCGCCACCCGGTGCGGGAACCGGCCGGCGAAGAGCTCCAGCGCCGGGGCGGAGGCGACGTAGTGTTCGCCGCCGCCGCCCCGGGCGACGTACCCGAGGATCGACACCACAAGATCCCGCTCGCTGGTCACCGTGACCGGCGAGGTCAGCTCCGCGGCGGCGATGCCGTAGCCGGCGACCAGCTGTTCCAGGACGTCGGCGGTCAGCTTCAGCTCGTAGTCGACGCAGCCGCCGAGGCCGAGGACGACGCGGGACGGGTCCGCCATGTCAGTAGAGCGATGCCTTGCCGGCGGCACCGAACAGCTCGATCTTCTGGGCGGCTACCACCTTCATGGCCTCGATACAGGCCGGTTGGATGGCATTCGGCTCGCGTACCTTGCGGTCGCTGCCGAGGACCTCGCGCATCTTGTCGTGGTAGGCGACCTTGATGTCGGTAGAGATGTTGATCTTGTTGATCCCGATCCGCGCCGCCTCGCGGATCTCGTCGTCCGGGTTGCCGGAGCCACCGTGCAGTACCAGCGGGATCTGTACCCGGCTCTTGATCTCCTTGAGCAGGTCGAGCTTCAACTCCGGCTTCAGATGGGCCGGGTAGAGGCCGTGGAAGGTGCCGATGGCGATGGCGAGGCTGTCCACGCCGGTCTCTTCGATGAACGTGACGGCGTCGTCGGGGTCGGTGTAGATGATCTCGGCGGCACCGGCCTCGGCGTAGCTGTCGTTGCCGCCGATCGTGCCGAGTTCGCCCTCCACCGACACGCCGAGAACGTGCGCCGAGTCGGTCACCTTCCGGGTGATCGCGATGTTCTCCTCGAACGGCTTCAGCGACCCGTCGATCATCACCGAGGTGAAGCCGAACTGGACCGCCTGCAGGATCTGCTCGTAGGTGGCGCCGTGATCCCAGTGGATCGCGATCGGGACGCTCGAGTTGTGAGCGCGTTCCGCGATGCCACGGATCATTTCGCGCCCGATGTGCCGCATCTCGTCCGGGTGGATCCCGACGATCAGCGGAGCGTTCGTCTCTTCGCTGATCTCCACGATGCCCTTGAACATCGCCCAGTCGCTGATGTTGAAGGCGGGCACGGCGAAGCTGTGCGCGTTGGCGACATCGAGGATCGCCTTGCCGGTCGTCAGCATTTCCGATTTTCTCCTTGATTGCTGGTTGATGTTCGGAGGTCAGGTCTTCACTGCGCCGGCGGTCAGCCCGCCGACGAAGCGACGCTGGAAGAGGAGGAAGAGAACGAGGACGGGAACGGACCCGAGGATGCTCATCGCCATCATCTGGTTCCACTCGTACGAGTGCTGCCCCATGAGCAGCTGGATACCGATCGGCACCGTCCGCATGTCGTCGGTACGGGTCAGCGTGAGGGCGAACAGGTACTCGTTCCACGAGATCATGAAGGTGTAGACACCGACCGCGACCAGGCCGGGCACCGAGACCGGCACCAGGATCCGCCACAGCGCGGTCCAGCCGGTGCCACCGTCGACCTTGACCGACTCGTCCAGCTCGCGGGGCAGCGTGTTCAGGTACGCGGTGATCATGATGATCGCGTACGGGAGGGTGAACACCATGTGCGTCAGGATCAGGCCGGCGTAGGTGTCGTACAGGCCGAGCGCGACGATGAGCCCGAAGTACGGAATGACGAGCGTGATCGGCGGTACCGCCTGAACGCTGATGATCACCGTGTTGATGGTCTTCTGGAACGGGAACCTGAACCGGCTGAAGGCGTAGCCGGCCAGGATCGCCACCAGCAGCGTCAGGATGGTCACCGCGAAGGCGACGATGTAGCTGTTGAGGAAGAACCGCAGCTGGGTGCCGTTGCCCAGGATCTCGCGGTAGGCGTCGAACGAAAAGCCCTCGGTGATCAGCTGCGGCGGGCTCTGGAAGACCTCGCCGTTGCGCTTCAGCGAGGTGGAGAGCATCCACAGCACCGGCAGGCCGGCGAACAGCCCGCCGAGGACCAGCCCGGTGACGACGCCGGCTTTCGCGAGGGTACGCCGAGTCTTGACGGCGGCCATGTGCCTCACCGCTCCCTTTGCGAGCGTACGTAGAAGAAGGCCAGCACCATCGTGAGCAGCAGGACGATCACGGCGGCGGCGGACGCCGTGGCGAACTCGTACTCGCTGAAGGCCTGCTTGTAGGTGAAGGTGCTGAGCATCTCGGTGGAGTTCAGCGGCCCGCCGCCGGTCGTCATCCAGATCAACGCGAACTGGTGGGAGGTCCAGATCAGGTCGAGCACCGCCATGCTGATGATCACCGGCCGCAGCTGGGGCAGCGTCACGTGCCGGAACCGCTGCCACCAGTTGGTGCCGTCCACCGCGGCGGCCTCGTACAGGTCGGCGGGGATGCCCTGCAGCCCGGCCAACAGGCTGATCATGAAGAACGGGTAGCCGGACCAGATGTTGACGAACGTCACCGCCCAGAGCGCCGTGGCCGGGTCGCCGAACCAGTTCACGCCCTCCTGAACCAGGCCCACCGTCTGCAGCACGTAGTTGACCACGCCGGACGGGTCGAACAGCAGCCGCCAGATGACGGCGATCACCGCGATCGTGAACAGCCAGGGCAGGATGTAGACGATCCGGAAGATGGCCTTCGTGACCCCGCTCAGCAGCTGGGTGTTGAGCATCATCGCGAAGGTGAGGCCGAGGACCAGATGCGCCAGCATGCTGACCGAGATGAAGACGGCGGTGTTGCGCAGCGCGGCCAGGAAGTCCGGGTCGGTGAGCACCCTGGTGTAGTTGGCGAACCCGGCGAAGACCGAGTTCTCCTGGACGATCACGTTGTCCCGGAACGAGTAGCCGACCACCATGACGATGGGGACCACCATCAGGACCACGATCAGCAGCACCGTCGGGGACAGGTAGCCGTACGGGACCAGGCGCCGGGCCAGCGTGGATCGGGGCCGCCCAGGGGCGGCCGGTGCGGCGCGGGTCGAGGCCCGGGGTGCCGTCAGTGTCATGGCTTCTCCTTGGTCGGGTGCCGCGCCGGGGGTGTTCCGGCGCGGCACCCGGGCGGGACTACTCGATGACCGAGGACCAGTTCTCCTGTGCTGCGGCGAGTGCGTCATCGACGCTCGACCCGCCGGTCAGCACCAGCTGGAGCTGCTCGGCGAAGCTACGCATCAGGTCCTCGGACTTGGGTAGGCCGACGAACTCGTTGGCCGGGTAGCCCTGCTGGTAGATCTCGAAGGCGGTCCGGAACAGCGGGTCGCTGCTGCCGAAGTCGGGCTCGGCGTTCTTGTTGCCGGGGAAGCCGTTCGCGATCGTGCTCAGCTGCGCGTTCGTCTCCTGGCTCATCAGGTACGACACGAACTTGAACGCCTCGGCCTTGTGCTCGCTGGAGTCCGAGATGCCGATGCCCCACGACGCGTACGGGATGCCGCGCTCGCCGGTGTAGCCGTCGGCCGCCGGCAGGGCAGCCACCTCGAACTCGATGTCCGGCTGGTTCTCCCGGATCAGGTTGATGTGCGCGAGCGAGTCGATCATCATGCCGATCTGGCCGTTGCTGAACTTCTCGACCTTGTCCTGCTCCTTCATGGTGAGCGCGCCGGGTGCGATGACGTCGGCGTCGTTCAGGCTCTTCACGTACTCGACGGTTTCCTTGACCTCCGGGCTGGTCAGGTTCGGCTTGCCGTCAGCGGTGAGCATGCTGCCGCCGGAGGCCCAGAGCCAGGACATGACGTCGTTCTGGATGCCGTTGGGCACGGCGGTGTCGAGCGGGAGCGCCCAGCCCTTGACGTCGCCGTCGCTCGCGCTGATCTTCGTGGCCGCGTCGAGGAACTCACTGCGGGTGGTGGGCACGTCCGCGACGCCCGCCTCGGTGAGCAGTGCCTTGTTGACGAACAGCGGGTAGACGAAGTTGACCACCGGGATCATGTAGGTGCTGCCGTCGATCTGGATCTGGCTGGCCAGCTCGCTGTCGTCGTAGTTCGCCTCGGCCATCAGGCTGGACAGGTCGGTGATCGCGCCCTGCTTGGCGAAGTCGTTGACCCAGGCACCGTCGAGACCCACCACGTCCGGCAGGGTCTTCGAGGCGGCGCCGGTGAGCAGCTGCTGCTTGGTCGAGGCGTACGGCGCGCTCAGCAACTCGATCTCGATGTTCGGGTTCTGCGCCGTGAACTCGTCGATGATCCGGTCGAACTCCCCGGCCGGCAGTTCGGCGCCCCACCACTGGGCGAACTCCAGCGTGACGGTGCCGTCCCCGTCCGACGCACCGTCGTCCGCACCACACGCCGCGACGAACGCGACTGTCGTCGCCGCGGTCACCGCCCCCACCAGTCTGCTCAGCCGGCTGACACGAAACACCATGGCGGACTCCTTCTATATGGAGATCATTCGATTCTGTGCGAATGTTGGCGTCACGTTAGCAACGTGTTACGGGCAAGGACAAGAGTAGAACGGCAGAAAAACGCGGAGCACCGCAGAGTCCTGCGCCAGCGCCGGGGTTGAGCACGCCTCCGTGGCGGACCCTGGACCCCGTCGACGCTGGTCTGGAGGCCACGCCGACGGCTCTCTGACCCGAGGCACGCCACTGCTGTTCGATGCTGTTCCATGCAGCAGACTCGGCAGGAAACGCAGGGTTGTGGCATACTCCCGCATTGACAAGGGGGAAGCATGAACATCGACAAGGACGAGCGGCAGCGCAACCTGCCCGCCGGGCGCAAGGCCCAGCTGGCCGCGTACGTCGCCGACACCGGTCAGGTCACAGTGAACGAGCTGGCCGAACGGTTCGGCGTCTCGATCGACACCGTCCGGCGGGATCTCGACCAGCTCAGTGCCGACGGGGCGCTCGTACGCACCTACGGCGGAGCGGTCAGTCTGTCCACAGTCTCCCGCACCGACCGCGCCGTCGACCAACGGCTCAGCCTGCAGGAGCAGGAGAAGGAGAAGATCGCGGCACTGGCCGCGGCGTTGGTCCAGGACAGCTCGACCATCATGATCAACGGCGGGACCACGACCCTGGCGGTCGCCCGCAACCTGGGTCAGCACCGCGACCTCACCGTGGCGACGAACAATTTGCTGGTGCCCGGGGCGCTGCCACCCACCGCCATCCGCGACATCTACGTCTTCGGCGGCGCGGTACGCACCCTGACCCTCGCCACCATCGGACCGGTGCGGTTCCGGGCCACCAGCGGCGCCGAACTGGACATCAGCTGCGACCTGGCGCTGATCGGCGTCGGCGCGGTCGATGCGGAGGCCGGCTACACGACCAGCAACCTTGCCGAAGCCGCGATGATGCAGGAGATGATCTCGCGCGCCGGCCGGGTGGCCATCCTCGCCGACTCCTCGAAGTTCGGCCGTCGACTCTTCGCCCAGGTCTCCGAGCTGGGCAGCGCGGACTACCTGATCACCGACACCCTGCCGCCCGCCGAACTACGGGAGGCCCTGGCCGCGAACGATGTGAAGGTCATCACCCCGCCGGCCTCACCACGACAGCGAGGTGCCCGCAACGCGGTCTGACGTCCACGATCTCCGCTCACCACCAGGTGCCCTACTGGAGCTCGGCCGGGCCGTCGGACCGCCGCCCCAGTTGCGTCGTCACCCCGTCGGTGCGGAAGAATTGTTCCATGACCGAGGACTGGGAGCTCCCTTCAGGCTCCAAGCTGGACACCGCCGTTCCGCACTCGGCGCGGATCTGGAACTACTGGCTCGGCGGCAAGGACCACTTCGCGGTCGACCGGGCCGCCGGCGATGAGGTCATCGCCCACATCCCGGACATCCCCATCGGAGCCAAGGCTGAGCGCGCGTTCCTCCAGCGCGTGGTCAGGTTCCTCGTCAGGGACGCCGGCATCCGTCAGTTCCTCGACGTCGGTACCGGTCTGCCCTCGGCGGACAACACCCACGAGGTCGCGCAGTCCCTCGACCCGCGCTGCCGGGTGGTCTACATCGACAACGACCCGCTCGTCATGGCACACGCGCGTGCGCTGCTGACCAGCACACCGGAAGGCAGTTGCGACTACGTCGAAGCCGACCTGCGGCAGCCGGACGTGATCCTCGCGTCCGCGCGGCGGACGCTCGACTTCTCGCAGCCGATCGGGCTCATGCTCCTCGGCGTCGTCAACCACATCATGGACGACGACGTGGCGTACGGCTCCGTCGCGCAACTGGTGCAGGCGATGCCCGCCGGCAGCCACCTGGTGCTCACCCATTCCACGGCGGAGATCCACGGCGAGCCGATGCTGCGCGTGATGCGGGAAACCACCGAACGCGGCGGCACGCCGATCCGCGCCAGGACCAAGGTGGAGCTCGAACGCTTCTTCGACGGGTTGGACCTGCTGGAGCCCGGCGTCGTCACCTGCTCACGCTGGCGCCCCGACCCGGAGTCCGACGAGCCCGAGGTCTACCTGTTCGGCGGTGTCGGCCGCATCGGCTGAGCCACCACAGGTCATCTTGTCGTATGGCGGTCAACCGTTCGTGGCGGCATGTCGGCGGTAGCGGCCGGGTGGTTGGCCGTGGAGGCGGGCGAAGGCGCGGTTGAAGGCGAACTCGGAGGTGTAGCCCATCCGGTGGGCGATGGTGGCGACCGGCAAGGTGGTGTCGCGTAGCGTGCGGGCGGCCACGTCGAGGCGCCAGCGGGTGAGGTAGGTCAGTGGCGGTTCGCCGACGTGGCGGGTGAAGCGCCGCACAAGGGTGGCACGGGAGACGTTGACCGTCGCGGCGAGGGTGTCCAGGGTCCAGTCGTGACCGGGTCGCTCGTGCAGCACGGCCAGAACCTGCGCGGTGAGCGGGTCACGTAGGCCCCGCAGCCACGATGGGTCGATCGTGTCACCTTCGGTGTCGAGCCAGGCCCGCACGACGTGGATCAGCAGCAGATCGAGCAGGCGTACCGCAGCGGTACCCGAGCCGGTGGCGGCACCGCTGCGGGTTTCGTGGGCCAGCAGATCCAGAACCGAGCGCAGCCACGGTCCGCTCGCCGGTTGGGCGGTGGCCACGTGCAACACCGGCGGCAGCAGTCCCAGCAGGGGGTGGACAGCGGCGGCGTAATGGTAGCCCGCGCACAGGATTCGGGTCCGTCCGCCGGGCCCGTCGAGCACCAGCTCACCATTGGGACGGATGAGGCTGCGCTTGAGGTCCTCATCGAAGCGGCGCGGCGGCAGACCCGGATCGCTCGCCAACTGGTGACGCGCCCCGGCCGGCAGCAGCACGAGGTCACCCGGGGTAAGTTGGCGCGCCGGCGCGTCGCCGACGCTGAACCAGCAGGTGCCTGCCACCACGGCATGGAACGTGGCACCCTGTCGGTCCGGCAGTTCGATGGCCCAGGGAGCCCGCGCGTCGAAGGTCGCCATCAGGCTCGCGTCGACCCGCGCCAGCTCCAGCACGTCGCCAAGAACATCCACCCGCCACAGTCTAGGTCCGCAAACGACATACGAGCAGGCGGGATGAGACTGAGGGACAAGTGCCCGAGTAGTACGGGCATTCATCATCTCACCGATGAGCGGCAGGGTGGATGGCATGGAGATCACCGGAAGCACCACCGTCATCACCGGAGCCAACCGCGGCCTGGGCCGCGCCCTCGTTGACGCCCTGCTCGAACGCGGCGTCAAGCACATCTACGCCAGCGCCCGCAACCCGCAAACGGTCCGCGTCGACGAGCGGATCACGCCCGTCGCCCTCGACGTCACCGACCGGGCCGCCATCAAGCGGCTCGCCGCCCTGGCCACCGAAGCCGACCTGCTGATCAACAACGCTGGCGTGGCGGCGTTCGCCCCGGCCCTGGACGCCGACCCCGACGGGCTGGCCCGGGAGTTCGCCGTCAACTTCACCGGCCTCTACGACATGGTCCGAGCGTTCACTCCCGTACTGGTGAAGAACAAGGGCGCACTGGTCAACGTGCTGACCCTGCTCGCGTACGCGCCGGCACCGCCGATGGCGGGTTACTCGGCGTCCAAGGCCGCAGCGCATTCGCTGACCCTCGCCTTGCGACCGGCACTGACCCGAGCCGGGGTCAGCGTGCACGGCGTCTACCCCGGCGGTATCGACACCGACATGCTGGCCGGCGTGGACACGCCCAAGGCGGCACCCCGGGCCGTCGCCGACGCGATCCTCGACGGCATCGCGTCCGGAGCCGAAGACATCTACCCGGATCCGACGTCCGCGCAGATGAGCGAACTGTGGAACACCGACCCGCGGGCCTTCACCGCGGCGTTCACCGCGATGGGCTCCTGAACATCGCCACGCGGTGCGGGTAGGTCGCGGATTGGTGGGCGGTGGTGGACGGGTTGCCTGAACGGATGGCGGCGTTGCGGTCACCCTTCGGTCAGCGGTTCGACTCGTCCCGCCACGCGATCCAGTCCTTCAGTACGCCGAGGTCGTAGCGCGGCCCGAGCGCGCCGACCGTGAACATCGAGACACCCAGGGCCCGCAGCTGCTCACCGAGCACATCGGGCGTTCCCGCCGGCGTGGGCGCGCCAGCCACCGCAGTCGACACCTCGATCGCGGCGGGGTCGCGGCCCACGTCGGCGCAGTGCCGGCGCAGCACGGCCATCTTGTGCGCGAGGGTCGGCGGGTCGCCGAAGCAGTGCCAGATGTCGGCGTGCTCGGCCACCAGCCGCAGGGTCCGGCGTTCACCGGCGCCTCCCACGAGGACCGGGATCGGCCGGGTGGGCGGCGGGTTGAGCCGGGTCCATCGAGCCCGGATCCGGGGCAGATCCCCGCTCAGGCGGTCGAGGCGCCCTCCGGCCGTGCCGAACTCGTAGCCGTACTCCTGATAGTCCCGTTCGCACCAACCGGCACCGATGCCGAGGACGAGCCGGCCCTCGCTGATGTGGTCGACGGTGCGGGCCATGTCGGCGAGCAGGTCGGGGTTGCGGTATCCGGTGCAGCTGACCAGTGTGCCGATCTCCACCCGGGAGGTCGACTCGGCCCAGGCACCAAGCATCGTCCATGCCTCGAAGTGCCGGCCGTCCGGATCGCCGTCGAGCGGGAAGAAGTGGTCCCAGTTGAAGATGATGTCGACGCCGAGCTCCTCGGCCGCCACGGCGGCGTTGCGGATCTGGCGGTACTCGGCGTGCTCCGGCTGAATCTGCAGGCCGATTCGTATGGGCCTGTACATGTCGTTTCCTCCCATCGTCACGGGCGTCGTGCCAAGGCGGGGGCGATGGTCAACGCCCGGCTCCGGGCCGCCGCACCGCTCGCGCGGACGCGGTGCGGCCCTGGCTGTCGGCCGGCTGTTGCGGGCGGCGGTACTCGGTGAAGTGCTCCTCGCGGAACAGGTCCGGCCACCGACCTCGGTCGAGGCGCAACTCGCGGCCGCGCTGCAGCATGCGTCGCCAGTACGGCTTGACCGGCGGCCACTTGCTTCCGGCCTGGCAGTACGAGGTGTCGATGAAGTAGCGGTCCTTGGTACGCCCGTCCGGCCGGGGCCGCCGGGCGTGGAAGAGTGCCGAGTGCAGCACGACTGTCGAGCGCGCCGGGAGTTGCTCCAGATTGAGCTCACCGGGTAGCACGGTGGTGCCGAGGTGGGCGCGGGCGGTCTTCGCCACCCGCTCCCGGTGCGAGCCGGGGAGCACCACCAGGCTCGACGTCCCATCGTCGAGGCCGTCGAGGTAGTGCAGGGTGTGGACCATGCGGTGGGCCGGGTCGACCTGCGGCCCGTATTCGTAGTCGTGGTGCCAGGCCTTACCGGGGAGTCCGGGTGCCTGGCGGTCGCTGTGCAGGTGGTGGAAGGCGAACGCCGGTCCCAGCAACCGGATGAGCAGGTTCATCAGCGGGGGGTAGGCGATCAACTCGCCGTGCGTCGGCATCTCAAGCTCCATCAGCGGCGGCGTACCGTGCTTGTCCGGATCGACGCAGCTGTCGATCGACCGGGCGCGCAGTCCGTCGTCCACCCAGCGATCCACCTCCTGCCGCAGTCGGTTCGCCAGGTCGACCGGCAGGAAGCCGGGCAGGATCAGATACCCCTGGTCGTCGAACTGGTTCAGCTGGGCGTCGGTGATCGCCGGGTTCGTGAACATGTCCATCTGCAGCGTGGTCACGTCGTCGACTCCGTTCTGTGCGCGGTATGCGCCGCAGCACCGTCGGGCGTGGTTTGGGCCACCTGGCCGGATCCGCATACGCGAGGCAGCACCAGGCAAACCATCGAGCAAGTTTGGCAACAGTTTTGCCATCTGGCAACCCTCGCTCGCGCTGCCTGCCCCCGCTCGTGTTGCCTATCTTTGCCAGATTGGGCAATATGCCGGTATGGGCACCCCACTGATCAGCATCGTGATCCCCTACAAGCAGCGCCTCGACAACGTGCGCATGGTGTTCGCGTCCCTCGCCGAACAGACGCTCGACCGCGCCCGTTTCGAGGTCGTCGTCGGGGCGATCGGGTACGACCACGGCTACCTGCGGCTGTGCCAGGAGTACGCCCGCCACCTCGACATCGCGACCGTGATGGTGGAGCGGCCCTGGAACACCAGCCACGCCCGCAACATCGCGCTGCGGCAAGCGTCCGGCGACGTGGTCGTACTCCTCGACGCCGATGTCATGCTCCCGCCCCGCTGTCTAGAGTCGATGCATCGCCGGTATTTCGCCGACGGGACTGCCCGGTGCGTGGTCGGGCAGTTGATCGGCTACGACAACTTCTCGACGACCGAGGCGGTGGCCGCCGCGCCGTTCAGTCGCCACCGCGCCGTGCTCGCCCGACTGGATGCGACGACCGGGCTGCGGGAGGACCCTCGCTGGCGGTTCGAGCCGGTGACGCTGCCTTGGACGATGGTATGGACCGGTTTCGTCGCCATCTCCGGTGACGTCGTACGCCGGCACGGAATCTACTTCGACGAGGACTTCTGCGGCTGGGGTGCCGAGGACCAGGAGTGGGGCTACCGAATTGCCGCCACCGACACACCGATCCTGCTCGGCACGGACCTCTGCGGCCTGCATCTGCCGCATGCCCGCGACGCGGAGATCAACTTCGCGGCCTTCGCGACCAACAAGGCTCGTTTCCTGGCGAAATGGCCTCGGCCCGACGTCGAGTTGTTCCGGGCCAGCGACTCCTGGGTGGCCAACCGTGAGATTGGCGCGCTCCGCGCCGAGGTAAGCACCGCGCTCGACGGCGCGGGCCAGTCGCTGGGCGTTGCCCGCGGCACCGCAAACGGCGTCGATGTCCTGGTGGTGGGCCTGGCGCTGGACGAGGCCGGCGAACCGGTGGAGGACGTGCTCGACCCGGGGACTCCGCGACAGGTGACGCCGCTGATCGGCCTCGCCCTGCCCTATGCCGATGGCGACCTGGCTGAATGTCGGGTGTTGCCGCGCGTACTGCGGCTGGGTGAGCGTTTCCGGGACATGGTGCTGGCGGAGGCTGCCCGGGTGGCCCGTCGGGTGGAGACACCGTCGCCGTCCGGCAGCTGACGTTGACGACTCAGGCAACTTTTGGCAAAATTTGGCATAAGACACGACTTCCGTCCTGAAAGGGGACTCCGATGTCGCCAGACCCGATCGGCGTCGTGACACTGACCCGGCACCGCCACCAGATGCTGCGCCGCGCGATGGCCTCCGTCCTCGCCCAGGACTACCCGGGTGACATCGAGCACATCATCGTCATCGACGATGATCCGGAGTCAGTGGCGGTGGTGGAGTCAGCCCCGACAGCCCCCGGACGGCGCACCGTCGCGCACCTGGTCGAGCGCTCACCACAGGAGCGCGAGGAGCCGCCGCGTGACCGGCGCTTCGTCTATCCGCGGCTGTCCCGGCTGTTCAACACCGGTGCGCGGATCTCGTCTGCCGAGTGGATCGCCTTTCTCGACGACGACAACGAGTTCGAGCCGCACCACCTGAGCAGCCTGCGCGACCTCGCACGGCAGACGGGCGCCGACGCGGTGCACTCCGGACGCACCATGTGGAACGCCGACGGCACGCCGTACACCGATGAGGTGTGGCACACCTCGTTCACGTACGAGGAGGGCCGGCGGCTCTATCAGCTCATGGTGGACCGGGGCGTCCGTTTCCCGGGGTCGAACGTCGTGATGGACCGTGCCGATCCCGGCATTCGCAGCGCCTCGTTCCGTCCCAGCACGGTCACCGGTCCCGATGATCCGATCATGACCGTCGACCAGAGCGTCTGGCTGCTGCGCCGCGAACTGCTGCTGCGCCTGCCAATCCCAGAGGAGTTCACCGAGGAGGACCACGCCAACAACGTCGCGCCCGACGACAAACTTCTCGGCAGGCTGGTGAGCAACGACGTGCCGATCTTCTCCACCGGCGCGGCGACCGTACGGTACTACCTGGGCGGCGTCTCCAACTGGAAGCAGCGGGAGACCGTGGCCGCGGCCCGAGCGGCTGCGACTGCGGCTGACTGACGGGCACCCGCACCACCCGTGACCATCAACACACTACCAGTGATCGCGACCGTGTCGAAGGGAGCGCTGACAGCGTGCGGATGCATGCCGACCAAGTGGACATCACGGTGGCGGACGTGGCCTGCCTCGTCGCCGAACAGTTCCCCCGGTGGCGAGACCTCCCCGTCCGGCCGGTGACCTCGCACGGCACGGTCAACGCCCTGTTCCGGCTGGGCGACGATGTCGTCCTGCGGTTCCCGCTCCGCCCCGACCCGGGCGCCACCGCACGGGCGTCGCTGGAGCACGAGCAGGACCTCGCGCGCCTGATCGCCCGGCACACCCGACTGCTCGTGCCCGAGCCGCTCGCGGTCGGCCGGCCCGCCGCCGGCTATTCCGGATGGTGGACAGCGTACGGGTGGATCCCCGGTGACACCGTAGAACCGGGCACCGGCGTCGACCAGCTGGAGCTCGCTCGCGATCTCGCCCGGTTCGTCGGTGAGTTGCAGAGCATGGATACCGGCGGGCGCACCTGGCAAGGCCGCGGGCGTGGTGGCCCGCTCACCCGGCTGGCCGAGTCCGTCGATGGCGCGCTCGCCGACAGCGCCGGGCTCGTCGACGTGCGCCGGGTAGCAGAGGTCTGGCGGCAGTGCCTCGCCACCGGCAGGCATGACACCCCGGACGTGTGGATCCACGCCGACCTGATGCCCGGCAACCTGCTGTTGCGCGAGGGCCGGCTGGCCGCCGTGCTCGACCTCGGTTCGGCCGGAATCGGCGATCCCGCAGTCGACCTCATGCCGGCGTGGAACCTGCTGGACGACGAAGGGCGACGGGCGTACCGCTCCGCGCTGCGGGTGGATGATCTGACCTGGGAACGCGGCCGTGGCTGGGCCGTCGCGCAAGCGATCATGGCGCTCCCCTACTACCAGCACACCAATCCGGTGATGGCCGACACCGCTCGACGGACGCTGGCTGCGGCGGTCGCCTGAACGCCTCCTGCGCGGGTGCTGTCCGGTCACGTGTTTTACCAAAACTTGCCATCCTAGTTGCCAAACAGGAACTCCGGTGGCAACGTTATGCATCGATGACCGTTGAGCCACGGACGACGCAGTTCGCACGCCACGTCCGGGCCTACGCCCGCTCGGAGGACCTATGCCCTACGCAGGAGTCTCCTGGAGTGGCGATGGATATCGCCTCGCCGTACTGGACGACACAGGCGAACCGGTGGCCGCGCCGGCCTGGTTCAACGCCGCCGACGTCGACGCCATGATCGATCGACTGCACACGATCGGCGCACCTGCGGTCGTGGTGGACAGCACCAACGGCATTCTGGACGGCCGGATGATGGCGGCCGGCCTCGTCGTGTACCGCGCAGACCCGCATCTGCTGCCACCGCGACCCGACTTCGGCTCGGTGCCCGCCGATGTGCTCGCCCGCGCCGCCTGGCGTGACCTCGGAAGTCTGGTCAGGCTCGACCCCACCCGCGGCACTCAGACCGGCCGGGAGCACGTGCTGCGGCGCGACGAACAGGCCAGCGCCGCTGCGCTCGCCGCGATGGTCGACAAGCACCGCTGCGTGACCCACGGCGACCGGGGGCGGCCCACCCTGGCGCTGACCTTCGACGACGGCCCCGCGCCCGGGTACACCGCCCAGATCCTCGACGTGCTGCGCCGCTTTCAGGTTCCCGCGGTGTTCTTCTGTGTCGGGATGAACGCCGCGGCTCACCCCGATCTGCTGCACCGGATGATCGACGAGGGACACACCGTCGGAAACCACACCTGGTCCCACCCGTTCCTGCCCGAGCTGGCCCGGCACCAGCTGCTGGAACAGCTGGAGCGGACGAACGAGACGATCGAGAAGGCGACCGGCGCGGCGCCTAGGCTGTTCCGCCCGCCGTACGGCTCGCGCACCCCGGAGGTACTCGAGTGGCTACGGCCGGTCGACTCCACGATGGTGCTGTGGGACGTCGAACCGGTCGACTGGGCCATGCCCGGCACCGAGATCATCGCCGAACGCGTGCTCGACACCACCCGCAACGGCTCGATCGTCCTGCTCCACGACGGCGGCGGGGACCGGTCACAGGTCGTGGCGGCCCTGCCCCGCATCATCGAGGGCCTACTGGAACGTTCCTTCCGGTTCGTCGCGGCCGACGAGTTCGTCACCGGCGGGAGGTGAGCCGTGCAGACGCAGGGACTCACGAACTGGGCTGGCTCGGTCGTCTTCGGCGCGGCCCGGATCCATCAGCCAGACACCATCGACGAGGTACGGCGGTTGGTCGCCGGCATACCTCGGATCCGGGCCCTGGGCAGCGGGCACTCGTTCAGCCTGATCGCGGACACCACGCACGATCTGATCCGGTTGGACAGCCTGCCGACGGTGCTGAGCCTGGACGAGCGGAACCGGACCGTCACTGTCAGCGCGGGGATGCGGTACGCGGAGGTGGCCGCGGAGCTGCATCGGGCGGGATACGCGCTGTCGAACATGGCCTCGTTGCCACACATCTCGGTGGCCGGCTCCTGCGCGACGGGAACACACGGTTCCGGAGACACGCTGCGCTGCCTCGCCGCCGCCGTACGGGGCCTGCAACTGGTGGGCCCAGACGGCGAGCTGCGCGAGCTGCGGCGGGACGAGGACCGGATCTTCGGAGGATGCGTCGTCGCCCTGGGCGCGCTCGGTGTGGTCACGGCGCTGACCCTGGACGTCGAGCCAGCCTTTGAGATGAGCCAGCAGGTGCACGTCGGCGTTCCGCTCGACGAGATCATCGGCGAGCTGGACGCAGTCTTCAGTTCGGCCTACAGCGTCAGCGTCTTCACCACGTGGCACAGCGAGGAGGGCTCGGTCTGGCGTAAGCGTCGCGCCGGATGGGCGGAGTCGGGCTGGAACGGCGGTCGGCACGCCGAGCGGCCGATGCACCCGGTCGACGGAGTCTCGCCGGAGTTCAGCACGGAGCAACTGGATCGGCCGGGCCCGTGGCACGAGCGTCTGCCACATTTTCGCCCGGAGTTCATGCCGGGCTCGGGGGACGAACTCCAGTCAGAGTTCTACGTATCGCGCGACCACGCCTCGGCTGCGCTGTCCGCGGTGCGTGGTCTCGCCGAGCAGCTGGCGCCGGTCCTGCAGATCGCCGAGATCCGTACGGTACGTGCCGACGACCTGTGGCTCAGCCCAGCTTACCGTCGTGACTCGGTGACGGTGCACTTCACCTGGGTCAGAAACTGGCCTGCGGTGCTCCCGGTCCTCGCCGAGGTGGAGAAAGCGCTGCGACCCTTCGACGCTCGGCCGCACTGGGCCAAGCTGACCACCCTGGCCGGGCCCGACATCGTCGCGGGCTACCCGCGCGCCGCCGACTTCGCGGAGCTGATGCGGCACCTTGACTTCCCGGGCAAGTTCCGGAACGCATTTCTAGATGATCTTTTTCTGGATGGCGACAAAATCAGCGTAGCCGCCTCCGAGCCGGTCGAGTCACCGACTTTCGGCTAATCGCCAGAATCGCCAGGGTCGCCAGCGTCTGGCTGCAGATTGCAGACAGCACCCCTAATGTCTAAAAAGTCGACTCCGGTCCCATGGTTACAAAATCGGATCGGCGGGTTGGTCGCAACCAGCCAGGGACAGTAGGCTCATAAAGACATCGACACTCATCTTTTCTTTGACCGCTGCAGAACGACAACGGAGTCGCACTGCCGGACATTTCGAGTACCGGGAGAATCAACCATGTCGCATCGCAACCCCGCACGCCTCGTCGACCGTCGACCCACCTCGCCCACCTCGCCCACCTTGCTACGGATAGCCGCCCTCGGCGCGGTCGCCTGCCTCGCCCTCGGAGCCCTGACCGGCACGCTGGGCGCGAATACGGCCACCTCGGCCCCATCGACGGTCGCCTCCGACATCGACTGGCCGTGATCACGACCCGACTCGCACCACCACCGGTGTGCCGCTCCACCTGGGGCGGCACACCATCACGTACAGCACTTGCCAGATGCTTGTCAGAGATTGCCAAAATTTGCCAGATCGCTTAGCCTCGGGTGCGTGCCCACACAGACCACACCGATGACGATCGGGGGAGTTCCATGGCGTATGCAGTGCCCTCCCAACCGTTGATCACCAAAAATCGGCCAGGACGCACTCCGGACGACCCACGGCCGCACGGCCTGGCCGCAGCGCTTCCCGGAACGCCGCCGCTCCTGCCCCAGTCGGTCGACGAACACGTCCGCGCCCACCCTCACGCCACCGCGGTGCAGGGCGAGTCCGACAGCCTCAGCTACCGCGCCCTCGACGATTGGGCGGCGGCTCTCGCCGCACGGCTCACCGCCACAGGCGTCGGCAACCGCGACACCGTCGCCGTGGTGATGGAGCCGTCGGTCGCCATGGTGGCCGCCGTCCTGGCCGTCTGGCGGGCCGGTGCCGCCTATGTGCCGATCGACCCTGCGCAGCCCGACCTACGGGTGGCGGCGGTTCTCGCCGACGCCGCCGTCGCCGCCGTCGTGACCAGCCCGGCCACCGAGCCACGGCTTCGAGCGGTCGGCCGGCCGCTCGTGGTCGCCCACCGTCCGGAGCCGGCCCCACAGCCGGGGCCGGCGGCCGAAGCCAGAGCCGACGATCCCGCCTATGTCATCTACACCTCCGGGAGCACCGGCGAACCCAAAGGTGTGCTCGTCACCCACGGCCAACTGGCCGCTTCCACGGCGGCCCGCCGCCTCGTCTACCCGGGTGCGCCAGCCTTCCTGCTCGTCTCGCCGCTGGCCTTCGACTCCTCGATCGCCGGGATCTGGGGAACCCTGAGCGCTGGCGGCCGTCTGGTCGTAGCAGCAGCCGACGAGGTGCGCGACCCGGAGCGTCTGGTCCGCCTGGTGGGTCACCGCCGGGTGACGCACCTGCTCTGCGTCCCGTCGCTGTACGCGGTGCTGCTCGACGCCGCCGACCGTGCCGGCCCGGACGCCCTGCAGTCGTTGGACACCGTCATCACCGCTGGCGAGGCGCTGCCCGAAACTCTCCTGCGCCGCCATTTCGCCACGCACGGCTCCCGGGTTTACCTGGTCAACGAGTACGGACCGACGGAGGCGACCGTCTGGGCCACGTACCGGCGGTTCACCGGGCCGGCCCCGGTCAGCATCGGCGGTCCGATCCCCGGTGGCCGGGTATATGTGCTGGACGACGACCTGCGCCCGGTCGGCCGTGGCGTCGAGGGCGAGCTGTTCGTAGGCGGTGCCGGCGTCGCTAACGGCTACCTCGGCCAACCAGAGGCAACAGAGAAGGCGTTCCTGCCCGACCCGTTCGACGCGACGCCCGGCGCGCGCATGTACCGGACCGGCGACATGGCGCGCTGGAACGACGAGGGAACGCTGGATTTCCTGGGCCGCCGCGACGATCAGATCAAGATCCGCGGGCACCGGGTGGAACTGGGCGCGGTGGACTCCGCGCTGCGGGCCGTGCCCGGCGTACGGGACGCTGCGGTCCTGCCCGACGAAACGCGGACCGCGATGGAGGCATTCGTGGTCGCGGATCAAGCGGTGAGCGCGGAGAGCGTACGCCTGGAGTTGTCCCGGCAGGTGCCGGCGGCCATGGTGCCCGCCCGGATCCACGTCGTACCGGAGTTCCCGCTCACCGTCAACGGCAAGGTGGACCGTGAGGCACTACGCCGGTACGCCGCACACCCGACCCCGGCGCCGACGGCTCAGCCCACCCGTGACGGCGCCACCGCCCAGGTCGCCGCGGCATGGGCTGAGGTGCTGAAGGTCGCCGACGTCCCGGTCGACGTCAACTTCTTCGACCTCGGTGGCCACTCACTGACCATGTTCCAGCTGCAGGGCGCGTTGGAGCGGCGCACCGGGACGCGGCCGTCCGTGGTGGCGCTGTTCCGGCACACCACGGTGGCAGCCCAGGCGGAGCTGATCGGACGTGGTGGCACCGATGCCGGGCCGGTCGACGACCCGCGTCAGGCGGTCGTGGAGCGCGCCCGAGCCGCGCGGGCCCGGCGGGTGCGGGCATGACGGCCTCCGGCGTGGACCCGCGCATCTGGCTGCAAACCGGCTCCGCCCCGGCGGGCGCACGACGACAACTGATCTGTTTCCCCCACGCCGGTGGCTCGGCGACGATGTTCCGCGACTGGCAGGCCCATCTGCCGGACAGCGTCGTGCACGCCGTCCGCTATCCCGGCCGGGCCGAGCGGATCGACGAGCCAGCGCCGGACGACCTGGTGCAGCTAGCCGCGCGGATCGCCGCAGCGGTACGCCCGCTGGCCGGCAGTCCGCTGGTCTTCTTCGGGCACAGCATGGGCGCGGCCGTGGCGCTGGAAACGGCCCGGCACCTGGAGACCGACGGTATCCCGGTGGCCCATCTGTTCGCCTCCGGGTCACGCAACGCTCCACTGCCGGAGCCGGAGGAGTTGACGGAGGAGGAGCCCGACGACGATCCGACGACGATCGCACGGCTGATCAGCCTCGGAGGTACGGATCCCGAGGTGGCGGCAGACCCCTTCTTCCAGGAACTCGTACTGCCGTACATCCGCAGCGACGGTCGGATGTTCCACGCCTACGTCCGCGCGTTCCGGATGGAGCCGCTGCTGCGCTGCCCGGTCACGACGATCGTCGGGCGCGAGGACGTCGACGCGGACTGCCGGCCGTGGCCGGAGCTCACCCGAGGCCCGTTCCACGAGGAGGTCGTCGCGGGCGACCACTTCTACCTGACTTCTGACCCACCGTTCGGCCTGCTCCGGGCCGGTGCCGCAGTGGGCTGAGAGGAGCGCCATGACCATGGTGGGTTCGCCCCTCGGACCGCCGCCGTTCGACCCGCAGCTCGCCGGACCGCTGCGCGACATTCTCGACGGCCTGCCGAGCATGACCGCAGACCAGATCAGCTTCCGGCGGGAGCTGTCGGCGGCCGGCCGGATGTCCGACGAACAGATCCGTCGGGGCGGTGCGTTCGACATCGAGGAGCTGACCGCCGCCGGGCCGCCCGGCGCGCCGGACATCTCCCTGCTGATCTGTCGTCCCACTGCGACGCCCGGTCCGTTCCCCGTGATCTACCACATCCACGGCGGCGGCATGGTGGCTGGTACCAGCCGTAGCCGGGAGCTGGACGGCGACCTCGACCGGGCGCAGGAGCTGGGGTTCGCGGTCGTCGCCGTGGAGTATCGCCTCGCGCCCGAGCATCCGGCGCCGGCCGGGCTGGAGGACTGCTACGCCGGGCTCGTCTGGATTGCCGAGCACGGAGCCGGGCGGTCACTCGACCCCTCCAGGGTTGTGGTCAGCGGCAACAGTGCCGGCGGTGGGCTGGCGGCCGGAGTCGCGCTGCTGGCCCGCGATCGCGGTGGACCGCGCCTGTTCGGTCAGATGCTGCAGTGCCCGATGCTCGACGACCGGTGCGAGACCCCGTCGGGGCGGCAGATGGACGGTGTCGGCCTCTGGGACCGGACCTCCAACCTGACCGGTTGGACCGCGCTGCTCGGTGAGCGCCGAGGCGGCGACGTCTCGCAGTACGTCGCTCCGGCACGGGCCGACGACCTGTCCGGGCTGGCGCCGATGTTTCTCGACGTGGGCTCGGTCGAGGCCCTGCGGGACGAGGCGGTCGACTATGCCAGCCGGGTGTGGCAGGCGGGTGGCCAGGCCGAGCTGCACGTCTGGTCGGGTGCCTTCCACAGTTTCGACGAGTGGGTGCCGGACGCGACCGTCTCGCGCGGGGCCCGGCAAGCCCGGGTGCAGTGGCTGCGTCGGCTGCTCACGGGGTGAAGATGGCCTGCAGAACCACGGCACCAGTGCCGTGAACGCGTACGGCGGGGTGTCCCGCCGTACGCGTCGGGTCATCGTGCGGAAACCACGTTCATCGCCGCGTCGGCCAGAAACTTGGCGGCCCAGTTGGGAAAGGCCAGCGGCTCGAAGCCCCCGGTCAGCGGGAAGGAGCCCGGCAACGCGCCCACCGCAGCCGGTTCCAGCGGCTGGCGCACCTGCAGTTCGGCCAGGCGCGCCAGCACCTGTTCGCAGCGTTTCGCGAGGACAGCGTCGCCTTCTCGCCGGTGCAGGTCCCACCAGATCGTCACCATCTGGGCATCGCCGGTGAGGCATGCGTAGTCCGCCAGCGGTTCGAACCCGAGGCCGATCTCGCCCGGCAGCAGCGGGTACAACGGGCTGTCCAGTTCGGCGAGGCGGCGCGCGCACCGGTCCGCCGCAGCGCGGGCCTGCTCAGCGAGATCGTCGGCGAGCAGGTCGGCGCAGCGGGACAGCCCACGTAGGGCGTATCCGATGGTGTGGGTCCACGGCGTGTGGCTGGCGGAGAATGCCATGCCGTCGATCCAGCCGTCCGGCCGGACCTGCCGGAGGATCCAGTGCAGCGAGCGGCGGACCGCGGCGAGGATGGCCGGATCGCCGGTGGCCCGCCACAGCTCTGCCAGCGCCCAGCTGACCCGCGACGAGTACGTGTTCGGGAAGTCGAAGTGGGAGAGCCAGGCACCGTCGGCACGTTGCTGGGTGAGCAGCCATCGGCCGGCGCGTTCGGCAGCCGCCTCGCTGGCGGTGTCTCCAATCGCCAGGAGACCGAAGATGATCTGGCCGACGTCGAAGACAACCGGCGGACCGTCGACGCCCATGCCGCCGGGGAACGCGCCGTCGGCGGACTGCAGCTCGAGCAGCCAGTCGCCGATCTCGCGGGCGCGCACGGCCAGAGCGGGTCGGTCCAGAACGCGCGCCGCGCGCAGCAGGGTCGGCACGAGATAGCCGCTGGTCTCCGGGTAGGGGGGCTGCCAGCCCTGCCGCAGGTCGTAACCTGCCGCGACCCCGCGTCGTCCGGTCGCGTCGTGCGCAGTCTCCACCCAGCTCATCGCGTCATCGGCGATGCCGAGGATGTCGTTCGTCATGGATTGATTGTCGAGCTCCCCTGTCCACCCTGGCAAGTTTTTGGCACAATCAGGCAAAGGATGCGGTAAAGATTTGGCAAGAAGAAGGGGGAGTCATGACTGAGACACTGCTGCCGTCGCCGACGGTCACCGTGCAACGCATTGCCGGAAACATCGGTGCGGTCATCGGCGGCGTCGACGCCTCAGGCCCGTTGAGCGACGAGGTCGTCGCGCAGGTGCGGCAGGCCCTGCTCGATCACAAGGTGATCTTCCTGCGCGACCAGGAGCTCGACTACGACAGCCAGGTCGCCTTCGTGAAGCGATTCGGCGACCTGACCCTTGGCCACCCGATCTACGACAACGCCGAGGAGCAGCCGCACCTGCGGGCGATGGACTCCTCCCACGGCACCCGGGCCAACCACTGGCACACCGACCTGTCCTTCATCGAGCGCCCACCCGCAGCGGCCTTCCTACATGCCAAGGTCATCCCGCCGGTGGGTGGCGACACCATCTGGGCCAACACCGCCACCGCGTACCAGAGCATGCCGGCCGAGCTGCGCGATCTCGCCGACCGGCTGCGGATCGTGCACAGCAACGACTCCGACTTCACCGACGACACCGTCGACTGGCGCGGCGACTACATCTCCAACCGGATCGAGACGGAGCATCCCGCGGTGCGGGTGCACCCGGAGACGGGGGAGCGTGCCCTGCTGCTCGGCGGATTCGCGCATAGCGTGGTCGGTTACAGCCCGCAGGTCTCCCGCGAGCTGATCCACTCGCTCCAGGAGTACGTGACCAAACCGGAGCAGACAGTGCGGTGGCAGTGGCGGGTCGGCGACCTGGCCATCTGGGACAACCGTGCCACCGAACACTACGCCGTCTACGACTACGGCACGGCGCACCGTCGGGCGGAACGGCTGACCCTGGTCGGCTCGACGCCGGTAGGTGTCGACGGGCGACCCAGTGTCGTGCTCTGCGGCGACACGACCGCCTACAGCAACGGCGCCTGAGACTACCGCTTGTGAGCCGCTCGGCCGGGACTCTGGCCGAGCGGCTCGTCAGTCTCCGGTCAGAGTGGTGGCCAGCGTCCGCCAGATCTCGGCGGCAAGCTCGACGTTGCGAGCCGACTCCGCCTCCTCGGCGAGCTCCCGCATCCGGTGCACACCGGCCTCCCGGTCACCCCGGCGGATCTGCAGCCGGACACGCATGGCCTCGAACTTCAGGCGGTCGCGGAAGGAGAGCAGCGACTGCTCGGCGGCGACCCGCTCCGCCATCTCCCACGCCTCGTCCAGGCGGCCCTCCTCCACCGCGAGGTAGACCCAGAGGGTACGGAGCTCCTGCTGATGCAGCTCGGTACCGACCAGGCTGACGACCGTGGCCGCCTCCTGTAGCCTGGCCCGCACCTCGTCCAACGGCGGCGGGCTCACCTGGAGACCGAGTGAGGCTGCGGCCAACCGTAACCGCATCCACAGCACCAGGTCGACGTGGCTGTCCAACCGGTCGAGAGCACGTTCCAGCAGCCGCCGGCCCCCGGCGTGATCGCCCTGGCGGGTGCTGACCGTGGCCGCTGCCCAGAGCGCTTCGACGTGCGCCGTGCCCTCCACGTTCTCGGTCAGCTCACACAGCAGCTCGGCGTGTGCCTGCGCGGCCGCCAGCTCCCCCACCTCCGCCTCGATCGCGACGAGGGCCTGCAGGGCGCCCGTACGGGCGGCTTGTGATGCCTTTTCGGACAGCTCATGCGCCCGCTGCGCGTACTCCCGCGCCTGCGCGGTGTGGCCGAGCGTGCGGGCGCAGCGGGAGAGGCCAGTGCAGGCGCGGGACCACAGCTCAGGCGACGCCAACGACTCGCTGAGGTCGACCAGCTCCTTGAGCAGGACGTACTCCTCCTGCTGCTGGCCCTCGCCGCGACGGATCTCGGCCAGCAGCCAGAGCGCCTGCCACCGCAGCGCGGGGTCGAGGTCGGGTGTCTTGTGCAGGGCATCGGCCAGCGACTCCGCCAGGTCGGCGTCGTTCGCCGCGGCCACCACCGCAGCCAGGAGCTCGGCGAAGGCGGAGTGCCGCGGAGTGCCGACGCCGTCGTCCGGGCTTTCGAAGGCGGAGACCGACACGCCGAGCCGGCGTGCGAGGTTCTCCACTACCCGGTGCGTCGGCGGCCGTGCGCCGGACTCCAGCCGGGACAGATATCCGGTGGACATGACCCCGTCTGCGAGCGCCGCCTGAGACAGGCCACGCTCGGCGCGAAGAGCCCGGAGGCGTTGTCCGAATTCGGGTTGTTCGAGCATGGTCTTCCTTGAGTCGTCAGCTCCATCAACGACGACCTGTCGTGATGGCAAACGTTAGCGGCCAGGGGTTGCTCCCCGTGACTGGGGCTCGCCGTGTTTGACCAGCAAGCGGGGCGCCCCCGCTCAACCGGCGGCGGCCCGGACGCCTCCCGGGAGTCTGTCGCGCGCCCGACCCTGCCGGTCGGCGGCGAGGAAGGCCGTGGCAGCCGCGGTCAGGATCGCACAGGCGAAGAAGACGTTGGTGAAGCCGAGCCATTCGGCGACCACTCCGGCGGTGGCACCGCCCAGCAGAATGCCGATCTGGAACGAGCTGGTGTAGAGCGAGGAGGCCATACCGACGCGGTTGCCCATCGCGTCCTGCAGGATGGTCACCGGGATGCTCAGCACGATCGCGGTCCAGAGCGCGTTCGGCACCTGCAGCAGCACCAGCGCGAGCTTGGTCTGAACGAACGGGAGCGCGACGAAGAAGATCGTGGCGCAGGCGGTGGCGGCGAGCATGAGGCGCCCCTTGCCTATCCGGTCCGCGTATCGCCCGAGCACCAGGATCACGCCGACCTCCAGCGCCGCGCAGAGCCCGAGCAGCAGTCCGACGAACCCGGCGTTCAGGCCCAGGTCGCGAGTGATGAACAGGGCGACGTTGATCTGATAGATGTTGTTCACCGTCAGCATCAACAGCACGGCCAGGATGAGCAACCACAGCGACCGACCGATGCCGGCGAACGGGTTGCCCCTGGCCTTGTTCTTGGTAACGGTATCGGTCAAATCGGGCAACAGCCAGCGGCACAGCACGCCCGAGGTCATGTAGAGCGCCCCGGTGAGCAGGTACAGCGCGGTGAAGCCCTGCGCGTCGATGAGGAAGAACCCCAGCGGCGGGCCGACGATCCAGCAGGTCGACGTGATCGAGCGCAACACCGAGTTGAGCAGGGTCGGGTTCAGCGAACGGGCGGAGGCGAAGTCTCGGTTGTAGGCGAAGATCTGCGCGAAGCCGGATCCACCGATGGCGAAGAAGACCGCGCCGATGGCGAACAGCACGTAGTAGTCGCGGATCGTCGCATAGGCCAGCGCGCCAGCGGCGGAGAAGAACGGGCAGAGCATCAGCAGGGTGCGCCGGTTACCGGTGCGGTCCGACAGCGCGCCCAGGCTCAGGCCGGCCGCCACCTCCAGCAACCCACGGCCGGTGAAGAAGAGTCCGATCAGCAGCGGGGTGGCCCCGATCGCCGTGGCCAGAAAGAGGCTGGTCGAGGTGTTGACCAACGCGCCGCCGAGGCCGACGAGCGCGGTGTTCACCATGAGGCCGCGCAGCGCGCCGTCGTTGACGAGTTGCGTGAAGCCGGTGCTCTTGCTCGCCACCGCGGTCACCTGGCGCCCGTGGAGGTCAACCTCGCCAGGTACTCAGTGCAGGACGGCAGGCCGCGGTCGCGGATCTCCTGCTCGATCAGGAAGATGTCATGGTCCGGGCGGAGGCGGGTGATCGGGGTGTCGTACTTGGCCGCGAAATAGTGGTGGTTGGCCTTCGCGCTGCGAGTGTCCTCCTTGGGGTGCGGACAGTGCACCGCCACCGCGTCCCGGCTCAACAGGAAACGCGCCCCCCCGCGATGAAGGCGGTACGCCAGGTCGACGTCCTCCCCGCCCCATGACCGGTACGCCTCGTCGAACATCCCGACCGCACGGGCCTGCGCCGTGTTCACCGAGACGTTGCAGGTCCAGAAGACCAGCCAGGGCGCTGCCAACTCCCACAGCCGCTCGCCGTACCGGTGGTAGTACCACTCCCGTACGTCGGGCAGGGTGTCGTCCCGTGACAGCCGCTCAATGGTGCCGTCCGGGTCGGCCGGGTCGATCCGATCGGCGGCTGCGCGGATGTCGTCAGCGAAGCCCCATACGTAGCCGATGACGGCGGCCGGGCCGGCTGTGCTCTCATGGGCGGCGCAGTGCGCCGCCAGCGCGCCAGAGCCGAGCACCACCCCCGAGTCGACGAAGACGCTCACTGGGGCGCGTGCGGCCCGCAGACCCAGGTTGCGGGCCTGGGCGACGCGGAAGCCCTCGTCCTCCTGGAAGAAATACCGGATCCGGAGCCGGTCGTGGTAGCCCGCGACCAACGCCTCGGTACCGTCGTTCGAGCCGTCGTCGCAGACGATCACCTCGAAGTCGTCGGCGGGCAGGTCCTGCCGGATGAACGAGTCGAGGGTGTGCCGGAGCAGGGTGATCCGGTTGTACGTCGGCACGATGACGGAGCAACGCTGCGGTGTAGTCATCAAATTCGTCCCTCTTCTTATCGTGGCCAGGCGAGCCGGAGATCTCACCCCGACGATCGGGCGCCGGACAAGCCGAGTACGCCGAGCCCGGCAAGTTGGCAACTCCAACGAGCCGCACGCACCCTCACCAACCCAACTTTGCCACAGGTTGCCAAAATTTGCCTAGCTGTGCAGACTAAACGGGTCATCCGCCGACTCACGAGAGGACTCCTCATGACCGACGCCGGCCGTCCCGCGCAGGCACCCGCCGCACCGACCCGGCGGGTGCTCGTCGGCGCCTGCGGGATGGGCAACGGGCACGCCTCGCGCCAGCTGAACCTGGTGCGTCAGCTGCAGGAACGCGGACATCGAGTGGCCCTGGTCACCTTCGGCGACGGGGTCGCCGCTCTCAACGACGCCTTCCCCTCCCACGTGCCCATCGCCGAACCCACCCACTTCCCCGGCGGCTGGGTCGCGATGACGCCGACCGGCATCGACATCACCCGCAGCGCCGCCAACGGACGGGAGCTCGACCCGCGGGGCGATGCCTGGAACTTCGCCCTCTGCGAGCAGGTCGCCGAGCAGCTTGGCGACGCGCCCGAGGTGGTGCTGACCGACTACGAGCCAGCCAGCGCGCAGATCGCCTACCTGGTGGGTGCTCGCCTGATCACGACCGAGCAGCAGAGCAAGTTCCTGTTGTACCGCACGCCAGACGCCGGCGGCTACACCCGCTGGCACGAGGCGGCCAAGTTGAGGTACTTCTTCCCGGCCGCGGACGACCGGATCGCCTCCTCGTTCTTTCCGCTGGAGTGGGAGCGTGACGAGCGGTACGAGGGTCAGGTCATCGAGCCGATCCTGCGCCCGGACGTGTTGTCGATGACGCCCGAGGTCGACGGGACCTCCGTGGTCGTCTACCTGTCGCCGTACGCCGCGATGCGCCAGGAGCCCGCCGAGTTCCTTCGCGTGCTCGCCGGCTTCCCGGAGGTGACGTTCACTGTCTTCAGCAAGACGCCGATCGGTGACGCACCGCAGAACGTGGTCACGTCCCTCTTCGACCGTCCGAAGTTCACCGAGGCACTACGCACCTGCTCAGCGGTGGTCGCCACTGCTGGTCACCAACTGCTGTCCGAGTGCCTGTACCTACGCAAGCCGGTCCTGGCACTGCCGTTCGACGTCTACGAGCAGCAGTTCAACGCGATGATGCTGGACCACTGCGGGATCGGTGTTCATGGCGGCCGAGAGCTCTCGGCCGACCAGCTACGGCGGTTCCTCGACCAGCGGCCCGCCTTCGCCCAGGCCGCCGACCGGCTCGCCACGCGTCAGTTCACCGGCTCGTCGGCCGATCTCCTGAACCGCTTGGGGTTGTGAGCCGCGTGCCTGCACGCGACGCCCTGGCAGGTGCCGAACCGACTGGGCCGCAGGGGCAAGATTCCTGCCAGCACCTCCGTTAATCAGGGAATCCTGCCTGACAAGTTTGTCAAACTGCGGAGGGAGAGGCACACTTCAGGTCCCACAGCGCTCGAGGTCGGTGCTACCCGGGCCGCTCCAGGACGAGGGTGAGATGCTCGAACAACCGGCTTTCGGCGAACACCTGCGGGCCATGCGCGTCAAGCGAGGGCTCTCGCAGGCTGCCCTGGCCGGCGACGGGATGTCCACCGGGTATCTCTCCCGTCTCGAGTCGGGCGCCCGCCGGCCGAACAGCCGGATCGTCGGGTACCTGGCGGAGCGGCTCGGCGTGCCGGTCGCTGAGCTGGCAGCGCCCTCGGTCGGCGGGTCCGGCCCACCGTCCACGCAGACTTCGTCGCTCCTCCAGTTCCTCGCCGAGGCTATCTCCACCTCCGCTGACGACGGAACGACCGAGCAACTCGCCGAGGCGCTGCACGACACCGACAGCTGGGACCCGGCACTGCGCTGGCAGGCGTTGTGGCTACTGGCCCGCACCTTGAACGGCAAGGGTCGCCACGACGAGGAGCTCACCCTGCTCACCGAGCTGACCCAGCTCAGCGACGAGCTGGGTGCGCCGCAGCTGCGGGCCCGGGCGTACATCCAGCTGTCCCGCTGTATGCGCCTGCTCGGCGACAACGAGTCGGCCCGCAAGCACGCGATGACGGCGTGGCAGGCCGCCGAGGGCCTGTCGGTGGCGGACCGGGCCGGTGCCCTGCACGCACTGGTTTCCGCAGAGGCTGAGCTCGGCCGGCTGACCGAGGCATGGACCCATGCCGACCAGCTCTGCAGACTGACCGAGCAGGCGGCGGGCACGCTGCAGGTCGAGGCGCTGTGGGCGGCGGCCACTGTCCGCATCCGACAGGGCGACTATCGAGCCGCCCAGGATCTGCTCGAGCGTGCGCTGCTCGGGCTCGACGGCCGCCAGGACCTGCTCCGGTGGATCCGGCTACGACTCGCGGCGGCTTCCCTCTATCTCCAGCTCACTCCCGCCCTCACCGAACCCGCGCAGGCGCTGCTGGACGAGGTCACCCCGGTGCTACGGGTGGTCGGCACCGAGCTGCACGCCCAACAGCTGACCGCACTGCGCGCCCACCTCGCCGTCAAGCAGGACCGACTGGACGAGGCTCGAGCGATCTGCGCGCAGATCGACGGGCAGGCGCTGCTGCTGTCGTTCCGGGACCGCATCCGGTTTCAGGCGCTGTGCTGCCGGCTGCGCATCCTCGACGGCGACCACGAGCACGGCGTGCGCACACTGAAGGACCTCGCGCAGCAGGCGCAGGAGGCGCGCAACCCGGAACTCGCAGCAGAGGTCTGGCGCACCATCGCCGAGACGGTGACCCAGGACATCTCCCAAACCACTGCCGGAACGGGTGCCCGCTGACCGGGGTTGCCACTCTTGGCAACCGGTGACAACATGGCAGAGGTTGGCGCTAGCCATGCAGATGTGTCGCCAGCCGACGGGAGGCCTTCCGTGCAGACCAATCCGATACCGCCGGTGGGGCCCGCCCGTCTCGACGAGGGCCTGCACCAGCGGGTGGCCCGGACAGCCCGGTGCCGGCCCGGGTCCACGGCGCTGGTCGCCGAGGATCGCCACATCAGCTACCGCGAGCTGGACGCCACGGCGAACGCCTGGGCCGCCCGGCTCGCTGCCGAGGGCGTGACCGCGGGCCATCAGGTGCCGATCGTCCTGCCACGCGGGACGGACCTCGTGCTCGCTCTCCTCGCAGTACTCAAGACAGGTTCCGCCTATGCGCTGCTGGACCCGGCTTGGCCCGCAGCACGCCTGCGGGAGGTCACCGCAGTGCTCCACGCGCCGCTGCTGATCGCCGCCGAACCGGTCGCCGGGCCCGACCTTCCGGTGTGGACACCTCCGGTGAACGAGGCAGCCGCACCGTCCGGATTCCGGCCCGCCGAAGTCAGTGGGGACACGGCGTGCTGTGTGTTCTTCACCTCGGGAACCACCGGACGTCCGAAAGGCGTGCTCACACCCCACCGCGCCACCGCCCGGCTCTTCGCGGTCGACACCTTCGCCACCTTCGACGAAAACACTGTGATCCCGCTGGCCGCGCCGGCGCCATGGGACGCGTTCTCCCTGGAACTGTGGGCGGCACTCGCCAACGGCGGCACCTCGGTGATCGTCACGGAGCCGTACCTGACCGCCGACGGGCTGCGCGACGGCATCCGCCGGCACGGAGTTTCCACCACCTGGCTGACCAGCAGCCTGTTCAATATGCTGGTCGATGAGGACCCAGATGCGTTCGCCGGGCTACGCCTGCTGATGATCGGTGGAGAACGTCTCTCACCCACCCACGTAGGCCGGTTTCTGCGCCGCCACCCCGGCGTCGTCCTACTCAACGGATACGGTCCGGTGGAGTGCACCGTGTTCGCCACCACCCACCGGATCTCACTGGCCGACGCCGAACACCCGGACGGGGTGCCGCTGGGCCGTCCCGTCCCGGAGACCGGGGTGCACCTCCTTGATGGCAGCCGGCCGTGCGCGGACGGCGAGATCGGCGAGATCTGCCTCACCGGCACCGGGCTGGCGCTGGGCTACGTCGGTGACGAGGAGCAGACCGCGCGCAAGTTCGTGACGATCCGGGTCGGCGACCAGGAGGTACGTGCGTACCGCACCGGCGACCTCGGGGTCCGGGACGCCAGCGGGCTGCTGCACTTCCGTGGGCGCGCCGACCGGCAGGTGAAGATCCGCGGCCATCGCATCGAGCCGGCGGAGATCGAGCGCAGGATCATCGCCCTGCTACCGGTACGCTCCTGCCGGGTGGTGGTCGACCGCACCGGCGGCGCTGAGCCTCGGCTGATCGCCTGGTGTGTGCCAGAGCAGCCGGATGACCCGCTCGGAGAGGCGCTGCCGGTACTACGTGAGGCGCTTCCCGCCTATCTGTTGCCCGCCGAGATCCGGACGATCACCGCCTTTCCGGTGACGCCGCAGGGCAAGCTCGACGAACGGGCTCTCCTGTCACGCGCCGTCCCCGCCGGTCGCCATGCCGCCGGTAACGGGCACGGCGAGCGGCCGGCCGGGATGGCTGTGGTCGTCGCCGAGGTCTTCGCCGAAGTGCTGGGCCGCACCGGGGTGCCGCTGGACGTGTCCCTCAGCGACCTGGGCGGTAGCTCGCTGGACATGGGCCGGGTCTGCGCGCGCCTGGCAGATCGGCTGGAACGGCCGGTCCCGCTCGCCCAGCTCCTCGACCATCCGACCGTCACCGGGCTGGCCGGCTGGCTGCAAGGAGCCGACCCCGGTGCACGCGCGGACTCCGATGCACGCGCGGACACCGGTGCACCGGCGGACACCGGCGACGCCGAGGTGGGCGTCGTCCCGCTCACGCCCATGCAGCTGATCTTCCTGACCCGGCATCTGCTCGACCCGACGGACCTGACCTCGCACTGTCTGCTGACTTGGGTGATCGACGGCGAGCTCGACCACGAGGCGCTCGAGTCCGCGATCGCCGCGACGCACGCCCGGCATGAGCCGCTGCGCGCGGCCTACCTGGGCGATCCCCGGCCGATGGCACGGATCACCGAGGTCGACCCGCCGCCGCTGGAGAGACTGCCAGCGCAGCCGTCCGTGCCAGCCGCCATCGCGGCGTTGCGTGCGCTCTTCACCAGCGGGCTGCTGATTGAGGATGCGGATGTGTGGCGGGTGGCCGTGTCACCGGCCGGGGACGCGACCGTGCTCGGGATCGTCGTGCATCACATCGCGTTCGACGGCTGGTCGGAGTCGGTGCTCGCACGGGACCTGGCGGCGGCGTACAACGCCGCCCGGCGTGGTGCGCCGCCGCCGGACCAGCCCGCGCCGCCGGCACTGGCCCGCGCCTACGGCGACTACATCGAGCGGCTCGCGATGAGCGGCCTGGTGGACCAGCGTGAAAGGTTGCGGATCGAGCTCGCCCGGGTGCCGTCCCTGCACTGGCCGGTCTCGCCCGGACCGGATCAGGTCGCCGGCACCGGCCTCGTCGAGGTATCCATCGAGCCGGACATGGTGGCCGCAGTTGACGCCGAAGCCAAAGCCGCTGGTGTCAGCCGATTCGCGGCGTTGCTGCACCACTACGCGGTCTCTCTCGCCGAGGTCACCGGGCAGCGGGACTTCGCCGTGGGCATCCCGGTCGCCCAGCGGCACGGAGCCCGCTCGGAGCTCGCCGTCGGGTGCCACATCGCGATGCTGTGCCTGCGGCTGCGCGGCGCAGCGCTCGGTGAGGGACCGGGCGCCCTACGGGCGGCCCAGCGCGACTTCGCAGCGGCGTTCTCGGCACAGGACGTGACGTTTCAGGACATGTTGCGACTGCTCGATCTGCCCGGCGGCAGCCGACCACCACTGTTCCAGACCCTCTTCGCCGTGCAGGACAACGCGCCCGGGGAACTCGCACTGGAGGGTGCCCGGACCACCTTCGTCCGCCAGCCCTATCTTGACCTGCCGCTGGAACTGCACGCGGAGATCTGGCCGGGCGAGGACGGCGGGTTGCGGCTGACGTTGTACTTCCGGCGCGACGTGATCGCCGAGTCGACCGTCGAAGAGATGAGCAAGCGAATAGGCGAGCGGATCCGCACGCTCTGATCACCGCAGTGTCAGGCGAATCGGCAGCGTCTCGGGCCCAGCGACTGCGATGGACCGCACCCGGTGCGCCGGACCGGCCGGTTCGATGAGCCGGATCCGGTCCAGCAGTTCGCTGTACAGGATCCGCATCTGTGCGCGGGCGAGCGTGGCGCCCAGGCAGAAGTGCTCCCCGATACCGAGCGCGAGATGACGGTTGGGGGTACGGCCGATGTCGAAGTGGTCCGGGCTGACGAAGACATCTTCGTCCCGGTTGGCCGACGCGACCCAGAGCACCACCCGATCACCGGCCGCGATCCGCTGATCGCGGATGACGCAGTCCCGGGTGGCCGTCCGCATGCTGTGCGTGGCACTTGACGTCCACCGCAGCACCTCCTCGACGGCCGTCGGCAACAAAGACCGATCGGCACCGAGCCGCTCCCACTGGTCGGGGCGCGCCAGGAACGCGGCCATTCCGCCAGCGATCGCCAGCCGCCCGTTCTCGGTGGCACCAACGATGTTCTCGCAGTTCAGCAGGACTTCTTCCTCGGTGAGCAGGGCACCGTCGATGGTGCCGCCGAGCAGGGCACTGACCAGGTCGTCGGCCGGCTCGACGAGGCGACGCTCCATCAATCCGATGAAGTAGTGCATCAGTTCCTGGTGCGCGGCCAGCGAGACACCCGCCTCGAATGCCTCGTTGGTCCAGCGGAACAGCTTCTCGTGGTCGTGTTCCGCAACGCCCATGATGGAGCCGATCAGATACATCGACAGCCGGCCTGCGACGTCCTGCACGAAGTCGACGACCGGCTCGTCGACCACCCGGGCGAGGATGGCGCGCACCGAGTCACGCATCGACTCTTCCAGCCATCGGACCGAACGGGTGGTGAACCAGCCCGCGACGACCGCGCGCAGTTGCCTGTGCCGGGGCGGGTCCGTGAGTGCCAGCGTCATACCGCCGCCAGGGTCCTCGCCCCGGTGGGCGGGGCGCAGTAGCACACCGCGGCGGGACGAGAATGTCTCCGGGTCGCGGTAGACCGCTCGGACGTCCTCGTACCGAGTCAGCGACCAGAATGCCGGCAGGTCGCCGTCGGGATGGCGCAGCACCGGCGCGTGGTGACGCATCCAGCGCCACACCCGGTGCGGGTCGCCCTCGGCGTGCAGCACCGGATCGGTGAGCCGGTGCAGGCAGACGGGCTCGTCCAGCAGCCGGGTCGGCTCAGCGGCGTGCGATGTGGATCGCATCCTCTTCTCCATCCCGTCGGATCAACTTTGTGCCAAGCTTGTCAAGAGGTTGCCATAAATTGCCTAGTGCGGCAATGTTGGGTTCGGCCCTGATCGCCGCAACTTCCTCCGGAGGTCGTCCATGGAACGGGACCGCGCTCTCGACGTCGCTGTGACCGGGGTGTCCGCCCGTCTGCCGGGCGTGACCGACCTGGACTCGTGGTGGGACGCCGTTAAGGGCGGGGCGGTCCTGACCCGCCGACTGACCCGCGCCGAGTTACTCGACGCCGGCGTGCCGGCCGAAGTCGCCGGCGCGGAGGGCTACGTCCCCGTCCGCGGTGTACTTGCCGACGTCGATCGCTTCGACCACCGGCTGTTCGGTATCAGCGCCCGTGACGCCGAACTGATGGACCCACAGCACCGGCTGATGCTCGAGGTCGCCTGGTCTGCCCTGGAGGATGCCGGGATCACGCCGCAAGCGGCACCCGGCGACAGTACCGGCCGCAACATCGCCGTCTTCACCAGCGGCAGCGGCAGCGGCTACCTGCGAGCCATGCTCTCCGGCGGACCACTCGACCCGCTCACCCTGGACCAGGCCCTGCACGGCACCGAACCGGACTTCATCGCCAGTCTGATCGCCTACAAGCTCGGGTTGACCGGCCCGGCGCTGAGCGTGCAGACCGCCTGCTCCTCCTCGCTGGTCGCCGTGCACTTCGCCACGCAGGCCCTGATCAACGGCGAATGCGACACGGCCCTGGTGGCGGCCGCCGGCATCGACTACCCGCAGGGCGGCCACCTGCATGTCGACGGCGGCATCCAGTCGGCCGCCGGGCAGTGCCGGCCGTTCGACGAGCACTCCGACGGTGTCGTGGCCGGTTCCGGGGTAGTGGCCGTGGTGCTGCGCCGGCTCGCCGACATCGGCGACGGCCCCGATCCGTACGGAGTTCTGCTCGGCGGTGCGGTCAACAACGACGGCGCCGCCAAAGCCGGCTACTACGCGCCCTCACTGACCGGTCAGGAGGAGGTGATCCGGACCGCCCTGGCCGTCGCCGACGTGCCCGGATCATCCATCGGCTATCTGGAGGCGCATGCCACCGGTACCCGGATCGGCGATCCGATCGAGTGGGCCGCGGCGAGCGCGGCGCTGGCTGCCATGGGTGCCGCACCGGGCCAGGTCGCCGTCGGCGCGCTCAAGGCCACCGTCGGCCACCTCGACGCGGCGTCCGGCCTGGCCTCGCTGATCAAGGCGATGCGGGTGGTCAGGGACGGCGTCGTCCCCCCCGTCGCCGGGTTCACCGCGCTCAACCCGCTGCTGGACGCCGAAGGATCGCCACTGCGCGTGCCGACGGCTGCGGAGCCCTGGACCGGGCCGGTCCCCCGGCGCGCTGGGATCAGCTCGTTCGGCATTGGCGGCACCAACGCTCACATGATCGTCGAGGCACCGGAGCCCGCGCCGGCCCGGCCCGTGGCACCCGTCCGGGACCGGGTGGTCATTCTGTCCGCCTCTGATCCGGAGGCCCTCGACCGGACGGTGGAACGGACGACAGCGCACCTGCGCCGCGAACAACCGGACCTCGCCGACGTCTCCGCAACTCTGGCCGTCGGTCGCGCCACGCTGCCGGAACGCCTGGCGGTGGTTGGCCGCGACAGCGCCGAAGTCGCCGAACTGCTGCAACAGCGCCCGCTGCGCACACGTGGCCGCGCGCCGGCCGGGCCGGTTTCGGTGGCCTTCCTACTCCCCGGCCAGGGCTCGCAGCGGCCGGGGATGGCTATCGGGTACGCAACGGCGCTGCCCGGATTCAGCATGGCGCTGCAGGAGTGCCTCGCCGTGTTCCACGATGAGCTGTCCGAGCGGCTGCGCCGCGCGCTGTTCGACCCCGCCTTCCCGGCCGACGAGCTAGCCCGCACAGAGCTGGCACAGCCGGCCCTGTTCGCGGTCGGCTACGCGACCGGGCGTGCCCTGGCCGGACTCGGCATGGCGCCATGCGCTCTCCTCGGCCACAGTCTCGGTGAGATCACCGCGGCGTGTCTCGCCGGCGTACTCGAGCTCGCCGATGCCGCTCGCTTCGTCGTCATCCGAGGGCGTGCCATGCAGTCCTGCCCGCCGGGCGCAATGCTGGCTGTCGGCTGCGATGCCGACACCGCCTGGGACCTGATCGCCGAATCGGGCGCCAACCTGACGCTGGCAGCGGTCAACAGTCCGGCCAGTTGCACCCTATCCGGCACCGAACAGGAGGTGGAACGGCTGCGCCGGCACATCGGCGACCGGGTCTTCGCCCGCCGGCTGCACACCAGCCACGCCTTCCACTCCCGGCTGATGGAGCCTGCGGTGCCCGAACTGGCTGGGGCGCTCACCGAGGCGGCTCTACGTCCGGTGATGACACCGCTGGCCGGAAACCTGACCGGGGAGATTGTTCCGGTCGGCGGCACCGTCACCGTCGCTGCACTGGTAGAGCAGGTGTGCCGGCCCGTACTCTTCGGCGACGCCGTCGCCGCGCTTGCCCGGCAGCATCCGCACTGCGTAGCTGTGGAGGTCGGCCCTGGGCAAGCCCTCGCCACTGCGACCGCAGCCGCCGGGCTGACCGCAGTGCCGCTCGATCCCGGTGGCGGGGACCCCGGCCGGGCGATCCTCGAGGCCCTCGGCCGGCTGTGGACCCTGGGCGTGCCGGTGCCGCCACACGCCCTCGGGGCTGGCGAAGGCCGGCGCATCCATCTGCCTGGCTACGCCTTCGCCGGGCCCCGTCTGCTCGCACCCGAGGTGAACCGCAGCCCGGTGGTAACGGCTACCACCGTTACCACGGCTACCACGACCCCCACGGGAAATCCCGATCCCGAGGTGACGCTGCCGAAGCTCTGGGCCGAGGTACTCGGGCAGGACGATCTCGCCAAGGACGCGGACTTCTTCGCCCTCGGCGGCGACTCCCTGCTGATCACCCAGCTGGCCCGGCGCATCCATGACGAGTTCGGCGTCCGCGTCCCGCTGCGCGAACTGCTGGCCGGCCGGACGCTCGGCCGACAGACCGCGCTGGTCCACAGAGCCCTGACGAGCATCGCCAACGCCTGAGAAGGCGCGGCATCACCACCCCGTCCGACGGCGCCTGCGGACCGGACCATGCGGATGTCGTGAACGTATCTCCGCACTCCTGCCGTGACTTGCCAAGGCGGAAAGTCACAGCTACTCTTTCCGTACTGGAAAGAGAGGAACCTATGGCCATCTTTCCCGACGACCCCACGCCGGATGAGGCGACGAGGGCCTTGACATCGATCGAGCGTATGAAGCAGTTCGGGCTGAGCAAGGGCCTGTATTCGCGATGGTTCGCCGCAGCCGTGTCATCGTGGTCCGCCGCCATGGCTGTCGCCACCGTCTACGACGGCCCACTCGCTACATGGAGCGTCGCTACCCTTCTCATCGCCGGGCTCGTGGCCCTCGGCGCGTGGCGGCACCGCGTCGTGGCGCGGGTGAGGGCCGTGCACGGCACTGCCGAAGCCCTCGCCATCGTCGTGGCCGCACCACTGGTGATGCTCGGACTCGGATTGTTCGCAGCTCAGGCGTTCGACGCGTCCCGGCAGTGGTGGATCCCGTCGGCATCCGGGGCGGTCGCGGGTCTGGTGCTCTTCACGGTGCTCGAGCTTCTGCGCCACTCGACTCGACGAAGGGTCACGGGACGACCGTCATGAGCGCCCGCACCCCCGCGTCGGCAGAGACGCCGTGGTGACCGTGCCCCGCCTCGATCCGGTCATCCATGCACCCCACCGCCTGCACATCTGTTCCCTGCTGACTCCTCTGGACGAGGCCGAGTTCCAGATGCTGCGAGAGGCACTCGGGATCAGCGACTCGGCACTGTCCAAACACATCAAACAGTTGGAGGATGCGGGCTACCTCAGGCTGCGCAGGGCTACCCTCAACGGTCGCCGACGGACGTGGGCGCAGCTTACGCCTACCGGACGGCAGGCCTTCGCCGCACATGTCGATGCGCTGACCGAGATCGCATCGCTCGCGCACAGCTCCCAGTAGTGTCGTGTGATGCCGACGCCGCGACTGGGGCGGCCCGTCGGCTCACGGATCGAGACCGCGATCGCGGCCTGCCCAGGGATCGCGGCCTGCACGGCTCGCTCCGGCACACCGGCCGCCTGACCGAACCGGTCAGCCGCGACAGACCTAGACCCGGGCAGCAGACGGGCGGGTGCAGAAGCCGCGGCCAGGCGGAGTAGGGTTGGCCCTTGACGGGCCGTTAGCTCAATCGGCAGAGCTGAGGACTTTTAATCCTTAGGTTCTGGGTTCGAGTCCCAGGCGGCCCACCCAAGACGGCTACCCAAACGGAGGGATCATGAGCTACGAAGCCCAGCTCATGACCGATGGCTTGTTGGCCGCACGTCTGGTGGGCTCCGCACCGAGGCAGGTCGGTGGGTGAGCGACGATGGTCCGCGCGGCGGTGCCGACCGCCCGAGCAAGGAACGCGCCTACGTGAGCTACCGCAGTCAACAAGCCCTGCACCGGTTCGTCGCGTTCGTCAACTCGCCGTAGTCGAATCATCGCCCTGCCCTGCGGTGATCTCTTGGTTGAAACCCTCTTCTTACGGTGTGGTCAATCATCAGGGCTGCGCTGCCAGGACGTTGGGCAGATCGCCGAAGCGGGCTTTCGCATCGCGACTGAGGATGATTCGTCCGGTCTCGGCGGCGTGCGCGGCGACGATCAAGTCGTGCGCGCCGCGTGGTGTTCCGGCGTGTCGTACGTGCGCGATGAGTCTGGCGTGGTGAGCGGCCGTGGCGTCGGTGTAGTCGAGCACGTCGACTGCGGAGACGATCGCGGCCAAGGCTCGGGCGCGGTCTGCCGCGCGGGCGACGGTGTCGGCCATTTCGATGCCGACCCGGTACTCGGCGACGGTTATGGCGGCGATCGCCAGTTCGTCCTCGTCGAGGGAAGCGCGGTCGAGCGTGCCGCGCTCGTAGGCGATGACGACGTTGGTGTCGAGGATCAGGCGTCGGCCCACGGATCCGTCCGTTCGCTCGTCACGTAGCTGAGAGCGTCGGCGAGATCCGTCTCGAAGCGGTCGTCGGGCGCGGGCATGTCGGCGAGTGCTGCTCGTAGGTCCCTGCCGGTGCGGCGGTGCGCCGGACGGATCTCAGCGATCGGGCGGTTTCCCCGCGTGACGGTGACGCTCTCGCCGCGCTCGATGGAGTCGAGGAGATCGGAGAATCTCCGTGAGGCTTCTGTGGCCGAGATGGTTCGCATGGACCTAGTCTATCTGATAATCAGATCAGTTGCTGCGTACGCCCGCGCTGGCGGTGCCGGCACCGGACAAGATCGCGGGCGGCAGGCCCGGTCTTCGTCGGGGCCATCGGTTGCGGCCCGAGGCGGGCATGCGAGCCAAAGCCAGCGGCCGTGGATCACCGGCGATCGTGGTCGGCGCGGTTCACATGGGGCACCTCCGACCTACCACGGGAGCTGGTGGCGTTAGCAGAATATCAATTGTTTTGCCCTTTATGTACCGAATTCAACCAACCTTTCCGGCGGACACCCACCGCCACGACCGGTCGATGACGCAGGGACACCGGGCGGGATGACCTTTCCGGTACCGAGGTCAGGCAGATCACCTCCGCTGATCGGCGGTTGGCCTGCACCTACTGGCATCGGCCGAGCGGTACGCCACTCGACTCGACCGGCCCTTTGCGGAAGAATCGGCGCCGATTCGTCACGCCGATAATGTCCACAACAGAGGCTGCGGCCGGTCGAGCCAGCCGACAGATGGGGGTGAAGCAGTGCTCGAACTGCGAGATGTCGTCAAGCAGTGCGGTGAGCGGCTTGATCGCTTCCGAACGAGCCGGAGCCGGCTTGGCGAGCAGGACACCAAGGCGAGCCTGATCAGCCCGATCATCGAGGCACTTGGTTGGGATCCGCGAGATCCTGATGAGGTCTCTCACGAGTACCGGCGCAACGGCACCGACAACCCGGTCGACTACGCTCTGTTGTTGCGGAAGACCCCGAAGTTTTTCATCGAGGCGAAGGGCCTCGGTCAGAACCTCGATGTCCCTAAGTGGGCCAACCAGACGATCGCCTATGCCACGGCCGCCGGAGTCGAGTGGGTCGCCCTCACCGACGGCAGGGAGTGGCGGATCTACAACGCACACGCCCCGGTGCCCATCGAGCAAAAGCTGTTCCGAGCCGTACGCATTGACGATACCGAGCCTGCAGTGACGCTACTCAGCCTGTTCAGCAGGGACAACATGCGAGACAATCGGATCGATGAGCTATGGAAGGAGTTCTTCGTCGATCGCCAGGTCGATACTCAACTGAACGCCATGTTCGGCAGTGCTGATCCGGCAGCCGAACTTGTCGCTGCGCTGAGCCAACGCCTACCACGGTTCACCGACGACGAGATCCGGGCAAGCCTGACCAGGGCGAAAGCCACGTTCGACTTCCCTGGACTCAGTGGCCGGCAGGCCCCGCCATTGGGCGCTGCGGATGAGCCGACTCCGCTACCCTCACCTGCTCCATCCCCGAGAGCTGCCGGTACCAGCAGGCCCAAGGTCAGCAGTCGGGCGACCAGACCGACTGTGACTGAGCAAGAGCGCCGGGTCAAGGTGAGCGACATGATCGCCGCTGGGCGGCTCCGACCGGGAAGCACTCTCCACGGAACCTACCTCGGCGTGACATATCGGAGCGAGTTGCTCCCGGACGGTCGGGTCCGTTACAGCGGGCAGGTCTACTCCTCGCTGTCGGCTGCTGGCCAAGCGGTCAAGGTGGCAGCCCTCGGGAGCGATGCTCCGGAGTCGAAGCTCTCAACGGATGGACTTGAGTTCTGGCGGGCCACCGATGCCGTGAGCGGCGACGTGGTCAGCGTCAAGGAGATCCGACGGCGAACTGCCCGGGACGCCACCCGCCACAGTGGCCCAGGTGGCGTATGACCCTGGGCCTGCGAACCGCGCGAAGCTTGTAGGCGAAGCGGAGCTACCGCCGGAGCGCGTCCGATTCAATGCCCGCCGGCTGCTCGGGCTGCGCCTGGCGGCGGCGCTTGAGGATCATGTCCCGCACAGTACGGCGCAGGTCCGGCGGGATCAGCCAGATCTGGGCGAACGTGAGGTAGTCCAGCGTGCCCGGCTGCCCGTGCCGGCGCGCCTCACGCAGCAGTGTCGCGAAGACCTTGCCGCTGCGGGTAGGTGCCGCCATCGAGCTGATCACACTCATTGTGAGCGCGGCGTACGCGCGGGGCGTCATCAGCGGACGGCTGCGCCGCAGCCAGTCGAACTGTGCCTGCCACGGCGAGTCCAGGCTGATCCGTGGCCGGTTCTCGTCCTGATGCCAGATGACCAGCGGCTCGTCGGCGAAGGTGAGCGCCACGTCGTCGTGGCTCAGCGCGCGCAGCGACCAGTCGAGCTCCTGCATCCGGGGCACCGTCGGATCGAACGGCACCCGACGGAACAGCTCGGTCGGGGCCATGATCGTCGACGTCTGGATGAAACCGTCCCCGTGGAACAGTCCGCGCCGGACGGTGAAGTACTCGCTCGGCGGCTCACCCGGATCCGGTAGCCGACGAGGGATGACGAACTCGGCCCGTGGGGTCCGGTTGACCAGCCGGCTGGCGACGATCGGCAGCGGCGCGGACGCCTCGCGGGCCACCTCGAGCTGGGCGGCGAGCTTGTGCGGCAGCCACTCGTCATCGTCGTCGAGCAGCGCCACCCAGGGTGCGCGGGCCTGTCGTACCCCGGCGTTGCGGGCCGCCGGCGCGCCGCCGCTGGCCGGCAGCTCGACCACCCTCAGCCGGGCGTCGGCGACCGCGTCGAGCGCGGACCGGGTAGCCGTGTCGGGCCCGTCGACCACGACGATCACCTCGAGCTCCTCGACGCTCTGCGCGAGGGCGCTGTGAGCGGCGCGGGTCACGAGGTCCGGGCGGTTGCGGGTCGGGATGACCACGCTGACGGCTGGGCTATCGGACATCACGCCTGACGATGGCGACCGTGAGCGACCATTGGGTGAAATCTGGGTAGTCATCATCCGTACGGGTCGGGAACACCCTCGGCGACCGGGCGACGTACCGGCGCAGACCCGGCCCCGACCCCCGGCATCCGGCCCGCCAGGGCGCCAGGAGCGGACCCGGGTCGGCATCGCCCCTGGCTAGACTCCGGCCGCAGCCTGTGGAGGGAGCGGTGTGACCAAGGTTCTGTTCATCGCGGCGTGGGGACGCAGCGGCACCACCATCTTGGACAACATTCTCAACTCGTACGAGTCTGTCTTCACCGTCGGTGAGCTCACCTACCTCTGGCTACGCGGGCTGCAGCAGCGCCGGCCGTGCGGCTGCGGCGTCCCGGTCCCCGAATGCCCGCTCTGGCGGGAGATCCTCCGCGCCGCGTACGGGGACGACCCGCCGTCGGCCACCGAGGTGTACGCGCTGCAGCGGCGCGCGCTGCGGGTCCGCCACACGCCCACTCTCCTACGCACCCGGCCCGGCCCGGACGTCGAACGCTACCGACGGCTGATGGCCTCGCTCTACCGGGCGGTCGCGGACGTCACCGGTGCCACGCTGATCGTCGACTCGTCCAAGTCGCCCGCCGACGCCGCGATGCTGTCGGGTGTCGACGGGGTGCAGCCGTACCTGCTGCACGTGGTGCGCGACCCGCGAGCGGTGGCGTACTCCTGGTCCCGGACGACCTCCCACCACGATGCCTCGACCCCCGGCCTGACCCACCACCACAGCCCGGCCGAGAGCAGCCGGCTGTGGCTCGGCTGGAACCTGCTGATCGAGCGGACCGCCCGCGCCTATCCGGGCCGGCACCGGCGGTTGCGGTACGAGGACTTCATGGTCGAGCCCCGGGACACCGTCGAAGGGCTGCTCCGCTTCGTCGGCCTGCCGGAGGAGGTCGTCTCGCCGCCGGCCGGCGGGCCGTTCGTCGACCGGCGTACCGTGCGGCTGCGGCCCAACCACACGGTCTCCGGCAACCCGAGCCGGTTCCGCACCGGCGAGGTGTCGCTGAAACTGGACGATCGCTGGATCGACCAGCAGGCCCGGGGCCAGCGGCTGATCTCGACCACGGTGTCGATGCCGCTGCTGCCCCGCTACCGCTACCCGCTGTGGCCGGCTCTGCGCCGCACCGTCGACCCGGCCCACTGAGCCCGGACCCGCCGACCCGCCATCCAGGCGACCACCACCGTCGCCTTCGCCAGCGACCGTACGCCGGCCACCTCGACCGTGGTCGGCACCAGCGCGGCAGGTGCCCGGCGACGCCGGGACGGCTGCGGCATGCCGTTCGCCAGGTCGGTCACCTCGAACCGGGTCAGGTCCACGACGCCGACCTCGTCGGCGGGCACGTCGCGGTGCCCGTACACCGAGGTCACCGCGTCGAACAGCGGCTCGTCGGCGGAGCGCACCCACCGCGCCCGGCTGAGCGCCGCGGTCCGCCACAGCCGTACGCCGGCCTCCCGCGCCGGGTCCGCCCCGGGCTCGCCGACGTCGACCCGGACCACACCGGCCTGGTGGCGGTCGGCGACGTCGATCAGGCGTCGCAGGCCGTCCGGTGCCAGGCCGTACGCGGCCGGCAGGTCCAGCAGGTACGGCGCGGGAAAGACGCTGCCGGGCCGTTCGGTGGCCAGCCGGACCCGTGGTTCACCCCGGTAGGTCGCGGCGATCAGTCGCAGGTCGCGCAGCGGGTCGGTGAGCACCCGTACCCGCGCGTCGTCGAGCTGATCCCACGGGCCGACCAGGGTGACCCGGATGTCGTGTTCGCTGCTACGCAGCACCGAGTCGACGGCCGCCCGTACCCGTTCCAGCGGCTGGTCACCGACTGCCGTGACCACCTCGACGAGCGGGACCGACCAGGACGTCCCGCCCACCTTGCGCCAGCTGCGCGGGTACGGGATCCGGTCGGCGAAGAACGGGCGGTTCCAGCGGGCGATGTCTTTGCGGGCGCGCATCACATGGGTCCGCCCCAGATGCCAGCTCCGCGCGGCGGGCTCCGGCACGAACACGGCACCCGCCTGGGCGAGCCGGTAGCCGAACTCGGTGTCCTCGCCCAGCCGCAGCTGCGCGTCGAACCCGCCGGCCCGCTGGTACAGCTCGCGGCGCAACGCGGCGGTCGCGCCGACGTGGATCTTGAACGCGTGATGGTCGGCGATGCGCAGCTGGTCGGTCTGGTTGACGTACCGCTCGACGTAGCTGTGCGGCTCACCGGGGTTGCCACCGAACAGGTCCGCTGCCGCCCCGCCAGCCAGCGTCTGCGCGACCGTCTCCGCCGACGGCCACCGCCCGTTGCCGTCCGGGTCGACGAAGCGCTTGTAGCCGAGGGTGACCGCGTACGGCAGCACATGCTGCCAGCGAACCTGGGCCGCCACATGCTCGGGATAGGCGATCATGTCGGCGTCCAGCCAGTGCAGGATCTCGCCGGTGCTGTGCGCGACGCCGCAGCGCAGGGCGGCGGCCCGTCCCCAACCGGCCTCGCCGTCGGCACCGACCCGGACGATCTTCGTCCGCGACGGCCGGACCTCGGGCAGGGTCAACGGCGGGTCCGAGCCGTCGTCGGCCACGACGACCTCGAGCAGGTCCGCCGGGTACGTCTGCCGGCTCAACGACGCCAGGGTCAGATCCAGCGTGGGCTGGCAGTTGAAGGCCGGGATGACGACGCTCACCGTCATCGTGGGCCGCCAGCTGTCCAGATCGGGTACGGCCACCGACGACCAGTCGTTGCGGACGACCCGTGGGACGACGCCCGCCGGCTGCCCGACTGCCCCGGATCCGGATCCGGATCCGGATCCGGATCCGGATCCGTCGAGCGTCCCGGATCCGTCCGTTGCGGTTGATCCGTCTGCCTGCGCCACGGGCAGAAGTTAGCAGGGGAAGGTGACCGCCGGACGACACGCACCGCACGTACGGCCGGCCGGCCGGCGGACTCGTCGTCCGGCCGGTGCCCGCTCCGACCTCAGCTGAACTGCGTACGCGGCCGTTGCTGGGCGACGCCATCGACGTACAGGTCGACCTTTTCGCTGTAGTAGCAGGCCAGACCGGCGATCTTCTGGCTCTCCGGCAACGGCGCGCGGTAGATCCAGACCAGGTCGTCGTACGTCCGCTCGCCGAGCCGCACCGACCAGTACTCGGCGGTCCCCTTGTACGGGCAGTGGGTGCGGGTCTGCGACGGCACCAGCAGGTCCCGCCGCAGGTCGGTCAGCGGCAGGTAGTAGCGCGGCGGCAGCCCGGTCTCGAACAGGATCCGGGGGGAGCCGGAGTCGGCCAGCGTCACCCCGTCCAGCTCCACCCGCACCCGCCGGCTGCTGGCCAGGATGTCGACCCGGGTGTACGGGTCACGCGGGTGCGTGTAGACCGGCTCGTCCTCCTCCAGCCACTCGTCCATCGCCGCCCAGTCCAGCCGTACCGCGTCGCGTAGCTGCGGCAACGGTGAGTCGGGGTAGCGGCGGGCGGCCCCGGCGGCGGTCCGGCCGGCCCCGGTGACCACGTCGAGGATCTCGGCGGTGCCCCGGCTCGGCGACCGCTCGGTGGCGCCGGTCGCGACGAGTGCCGCGCGGACGTCCGCCGCCGGCAGGTAGTAGGTCGGATAGTAGGGCTTCTCCCAGACCAGCAGCGGGGCGGTCGTGTCGGCCACCACCTCGCCGTGCAGGTACACCCGGACCCGTTTCTGGCCCGGTTCCACCCGGACCGCGCCACGCCGGCCCGGGGCCGGGCCGGCGTGGGACGTCTCGTCTCCGCTGTCGGGTCCGCTCACCCCGGAATCGTCCATACCACCGGCAACGATCATCGGGGGGTGGATGTTTCCCGCTGGCGGAGTCCGGGCTGGGATCCCGCAGGTCGGGGCTCCTGCAGGTCAGGGCTGAAGATCGTCGCAGATGTTGTGCGCGCTGCCGACGGTGAACCGCAGCGTCCGGTATCCCGACTTGCTGACGTCCAACGTGTAGATCCCGTTCGGCACGTACATGCCGCTCGGATAGTTGCTTCTGTCCTTGTGCATGCCCAGCAGGATCGGGCCCCAGACCCGCCAGGTCACGTTGTTGGAGTAGGAGCCGCCCGGCCGCATCTGCAGCACCGAGGTGCCGCTGATGTCCACCTCGACCGACTCCCCGGTCGCGGTGTTGGTGACCCGGTAGATGAGCGCTCCGGTGTAGATCTCCCGCTTCGACGAGCCGTCCGGGTACGTCGCCAGCACCATCTTGACCACCCGGTCCAGCACGGGCTCGCCGCGGATCGGGAAGTCACAGGTGATGCCGGCTTCCTGCTCGAAGGGAGCCGACGGCACCGGCACCCATTCGTCGTCGCCCGAGGGTGGACGACCGTTGTCGGGGGCCGCCGACGCGGGTACGGCGGCGAGGAGCACGGCGGTGGCCGTGGCCATTGCGAGGTAAGTGAATCGACGCATGGACCGAGTCTCGACGGCGGCCCTCACCATCGACTCACCACGATCTTGCCGAAAGCGGGCCGCGAGGTCAGATCGCCGCCGGGTGCCCGCAGGTGGCCTGACTGCAGAACCGACGACGGCCACGCTGGTCGAGGAACAGCCAGCCGCAGTGCGGGCCGGGGCAGGCGCACACGGTCGACCGGCGCGGGTCGGCGAGCAGTTCGCCGGCGCTGCGGGCCGCGGCGTGCAGCGGCGCGCGCAGCCCGGCCCGACGGGACGGGTGCCAGCTGCCCAGCCCGTCCGCTCCCCGCCGGAACACCGCGTCCCGGGCGGCGTCCTCCACGTACCGGGCGACGGCGGCGAACGCACGCGGATCCGCCGGGTCGGTGAGGCAGACGTAGAGCCGCTCGCGCAGCTGGCGGGCCTCGTCCAGCACCGTCGCGGCGCCGATCGGATCCTGCGCGGCGGTGGCGAGCAGGCCGGTGACGACACCGTCGTCGAGCAGATCCTGGTGGCCGGCCCAGACGGCGAGCGACGAGTAGCTGCGCAGCCACTCCGCGCCGGGGATCCGTTCACCGCCCCAACCCGCGTACGTGTTGCAGAACTCCAGCGCTGGATGGCCGCCCACACTCCACGGCAGCCAGTGGTCGCGGACCCGGACCGCGTACACCGGGGCCGCCGGTCGTTCGAGGCGCGGGTCGCCGACGAGGATCCGCTGGTACACGGTCTCCAGGTCGGGGCCGGGCTCGACGCCGAGTTCGCCGATCAGAGTCTTGCGGGCGCGGTCGTACAGGCGCAGCGCGTCGGCCTGCCGGGCGGACCGGTACAGGGCGGTCATCACGCTCGCGACCAGCGCTTCCCGGCCCGGATGCTGCTCGGCCAGGTCGGTGAGCTCGCGGACCACGCGCTCGTGGTGGCCCATGTCGAGCAGCGACCGCGCGCACGTCTCGGCGACGCTGAGCCGCAGCTCCCGCAGCGGCTCGCCGAGCCGTTGCCGCAGCGGCTCGTCGACCAGGTCGGCGAGGAGCGGCCCGCGCCACAGGGCCAGGGCGGCACCGCCGAGGAGGACCCGCTCGGCCGGGTCGGTGGTGCCGGCGGCCTCCCGGGCCAGGTCGGTGAAGCGGGTCGCGTCGACCTGCCCGGCCGGCACCGCGTAGCCACCACCCTTCGTGGTGATCCGCACCCCGTACGGCGACAGGGCGGCCCGCAACCGCCCGACGTAGGTGTGCACGGCACCGCGGGCGTTCGGCGGCGGTGCACCGTCCCACAGCAGGTCGGTCAGCCGATCGGTGGCAACCGGACGACCGGCTGCCAGCAGCAGGATGGCGAGCAGCAGGCGTTCCTGCCGGCGCCGGCCCACCGATACCGGCCGGCCGTCCCGTACCACTTCGAAGTTCCCGAGCAGCCTGAACTCCATACTGGAAGGACGCTCCGGCCGGTCAGCTTCGATGTCAACCGCGCCGACGGGTTTCACCTCGCGGTACCGTCGGCGACGTGACCGGATTCGCGGCGGTGGTGCTGGCCGGTGGCGCGGCCCGACGGATGGGCGGCGTCGACAAACCGGACGTACCGGTGGGTGGGGTGGCCATGCGGGACCGGGTGCTGGCCGCCGTCGCGGGCGCCGACCCGCGCGTCGTCGTCGGCCCGCTGGCCGACCCGCCGCCGGGTGTCCTGGCGGTACGCGAGGAGCCGCCCGGGGCCGGTCCGGTCGCCGCCACCGCCGCCGGCCTCGCCGCACTCGCCGAGGCCGCCGGCCGCACCGGTCCCGCCGCGTTCGCCGAGCCGGCCGGACTGGTCGCGCTGCTCGCCGGCGACCTGCCGCTGCTCACCGCCGACGCGGTGGACCTGTTGACGCGGACCGTACGGGCGGGTGGAGTCGACGGGGCGCTCTACGTCGACGCCACCGGTCGGCGGCAGCTGCTCTGCGGTGTCTGGCGTACCGGCCGGCTGCGTGCGGCGGTCGACCGGCTCGCCGCGCGACGCGGCGGCGGCCTCGTCGGGGCGTCGATGCGGGCGCTGTTCGGCGGCCTGTCCGTCGCCGAGGTGACCTGGTCCGGCGCCGGCCCTCCGCCGTGGTTCGATTGCGACACCGACCAGGACGTCCGGCAGGCACGGGAGTGGGTGCGATGAGCGACACGATGACGAGCTGGGTGGCGTCGGCCGCCGCCGAACTCGGGCTCGACCCCGGCGAGGTGCCGGTGCCGGTGGTGCTGGACCTGGCCCGCGACGTGGCACACAACGTGCTACGCCCGGGTGCGCCGGTCACCGCGTACCTGTTGGGGTTGGCCGTCGGCCGTGGCGCCGATCCGGTCGAGGCCGGTGCCCGGCTGGCCGCCCTGGCCCGCGCCTACGGCGGCGGCGAGGAGGTCGGGCCGGCCCCGGGCGAGGTCAGGCCGGCTCCAGGCGGATGACGATCTGCTTGGACGTCGGGGTGTTCGACCCGGCGGCGGTGGAGTCCAGCGGCACCAGCACGTTCGCCTCCGGGAAGTACGCGGCCGCGCAGCCGCGCGCCGTCGGGTAACTCACCACCCGGAAGGCGCTGGCCCGGCGCTCGACCTGATCCGACCACTCCGACACCAGGTCGACCTGGTCGCCGTCGGTGAAGCCGAGTGCGGTCAGGTCGTCCGGGTGGACGAAGACCACCCGACGCCCGCCCCGGATGCCGCGGTAGCGGTCGTCGAGCCCGTAGATCGTGGTGTTGTACTGGTCGTGGCTGCGCATGGTCTGCAGCAGCAGCCGGCCCGGCGGCACCTCGATCACGGTCAGCGGGCTGACCGTGAACGCGGCCTTGCCGGACGCGGTGGCGAAGGTCCGCCGGTCCCGGGGCGGGTGCGGCAGCACGAATCCGTCCGGCTCGGCGACCCGGCGTTCGAAGTCGGCGAAGCCCGGTACGACGTCGGCGATGGTCGCCCGGATCGCCCGGTAGTCGGCCTGGTACGCCTCCCACGGCACCGGCGAGTCCGGCAGTGTGGCGCGGGCCAGCCGGGCGACGATCGCCACCTCGGAGAGCAGTTGGTCGGAGGCGGGGGCGAGCCGGCCCCGGGAGGCGTGCACCGCCGACATCGAGTCCTCGACGGTGACGAACTGGTCGCCGCCGGCCTGCCGGTCCCGTTCGGTGCGGCCCAGGCAGGGCAGGATCAGTGAGGTCGCGCCGGGCACCGTGTGCGAGCGGTTCAGTTTGGTCGACACGTGCACCGTCAACGCGCACGACGCCAGGGCGGCGACCGTCACCTCGGTGTCCGGGCTGGCGGCGGCGAAGTTGCCGCCGAGGGCCATGAAGATGCGTACCTCGCCGTCGCGCATCGCCCGGATCGCGCCGACGGTGTCCAGTCCGGTCGCGGTCGGCATCGGTACGCCGAGTCGCCGGCCGAGCGCCGGCAGCCAGGCCGGCGGCTCGTGCCAGATGCCCATGGTGCGGTCACCCTGCACGTTGGAGTGTCCGCGCACCGGGCAGAGCCCGGCCCCCGGCTTGCCGATCATGCCGCGCAGCAGCTGCACGTTGACGATCTCGCGGATCGCGTCGACCGAGTCCTGCCGCTGGGTCAGCCCCATCGCCCAGCAGACGATGGTCGCGTCGGAGGCGGCGAACAGCCGGGCCACCTCGACGATCTGGGCCCGGTCCAGCCCGGTGGCGGCGGTCACCGCCGCCCAGTCGAGCCCGGCGAGGGCCGCGCGGTACTCGGCGTACCCGCTGGTGTGGGTATCGACGAAGTCGGTGTCGACCGCATCGTCGGCGACCAGCAGCGCACCGATCGCCTGGAACAGCGCCAGGTCGCCGCCGATACGGATCTGCAGGAAGTGGTCGGCCAGCGGGGTGCCGGCCCCGACCAGGCCGCCGGGGCGTTGCGGATTGCGGAACCGCATCAGCCCGGCTTCGGGCAGTGGGTTGACGGCGACGATGGTGGCGCCGTCCCGTTTGGCCCGTTCCAGCGCGGACAGCATCCGGGGGTGGTTGGTGCCCGGGTTCTGCCCGACGACGACGATCAGTTTCGCCCGGTGCAGGTCGTCCAGGGTCACCGAGCCCTTGCCGATGCCGATGGTGCTGAGCAGCGCCACCCCGGACGACTCGTGGCACATGTTGGAGCAGTCCGGCAGGTTGTTGGTGCCCAGCGACCGGGCGAACAGCTGGTAGAGGAAGGCGGCCTCGTTGGAGGTGCGGCCGGAGGTGTAGAACGCGGCCCGGTCCGGCGAGTCGAGGCCCCGCAGTTCGTCGCCGATCAGCCGGAACGCGTCGTCCCAGCCGATCGGGGTGTAGTGGTCGGCGCCGGGTCGGCGGATCACCGGGTGGGTGAGCCGGCCCTGCTGGCCGAGCCAGTGGTCGGAGCGGGTGGCCAGCTCGCTGATCGGGTGCTCGGCGAAGAACTCCGGGGTGACCCGGCGCAGGGTCGCCTCCTCGGCGACCGCCTTGGCGCCGTTTTCGCAGAACTCGGCGTGCGAGCGCCGCTGGGCGGCCGGCTCCGGCCAGGCGCAGCCGGGGCAGTCGAAGCCACCGGTCTGGTTGACCCGCGCCAGGGTGAGCGCGGTACGGCGTACGCCCATCTGGGCGACGCCGGCGCGCAGTGCGTGGGTGACGCCCGGCAGTCCGGCCGCGCTGGTCGCCGGCTGGTCGACCCGTAGGTCGCGGTCGCCGGCGTCGTCTCGGGGGGCGGAACGGGCCATGCTGCCACCTTCTCACGTGCTGCGATCCGCCGGCTACGTCCAAAAGGCGCAGGCCAGCGGCGGTACGGCGAGCTGCGGCCGGCCAGTGCCGGTTATCCGACGGTGCCCGGGGCTAGCCGGTGTGGTGGCTCATCTGGGTAGGGTGTGCGCACAACGGGACTGAGTTGATCATCGTGGGGGAGCAGGTGCCGGCATCAGGGGATCAGGCGTCCGGGAGTCAGCCGGCGGCGCACGAGCCGCTCCTGCTCGACGAGCCGAGCACGGCCGACCTGCGGGAGAAGGTGACCCAGGCGTGGCGGGACTTCGCCGCCGCGCTGGCCGCCATGCTGCCGACGCTGCCGGCCGGTGCACAGGTGGAGCTCACGCTCGATCCGACAGCGTCCGGCACCGGCGACGCGATCTACTCGGTGGATGTCTCGATCGGCCTGCAGGACCGGTTGACCGCGTCGGCGGTGAGCAACGCCACACTGCCGCCGGACTACCGGATGGACCGGGACGCCGTCGCCGAACTGGTCGCGCTCGGCTGGTCGCCGCCCGGGGTGGTGCCGGGTTGCGGTGACAACTTCGGGCTGGCCACGACGACCACGGACGTCGCTCGGCTGGCCTCCGTGATCACCCATACGCTGCGCCAGGTCTACGGTGCCCCGCATCCGGCCTTCGTCGTCTACTCGGTGGGCGACGACAGCGACTCGCCGATCGAGGTCGAGCCGCTCGGCACCGCCCGACCGGCGTCGTCCCTCGGCGACCATCTCGGGCTGCCGACCGGTGACCCGGTGCCCGGGGACGGTGACGACGGTCCAGGTGACGCGCTGCCGCTCGACGAGCGGGTCCGTACGGTGGTCGCGACGATGATGCGCAGCACCCCGGAGCATCTGCATGTGGACGCTGACGGCGACATCGGGATCCGGGCCGGCTCGGCGATGGTCTTCGTCCGGATCCGGGACAATCCGCCGCTGGTGGACGTCTTCTCGCCGGTCCTGACCGAGGTGGAGCCGACCGAGCAGTTGTACGTGAAGCTGTCCGAGTTGACCAACCGGATGCCGATCGGGCGGCTGTACTGCACCAACGACACGGTGTGGGCGTCCGTACCGGTGTTCGGCCGCAACTTCCAGCCCACCCATCTGATGCTCGCGGTGCAGGTGATGACCGGTCTCGCCGACGAGTTGGACGACCGGTTGCACGGCGAGTTCGGTGGCAAGCGGTTCTTTGGCGACGGGGACAAGCCGTCCCGGGGCGACACCGGGGATCACCGCACCGGCATGTACCTCTGACCTGGTCGGGCACTTGCCGGTCAGGCCAGCGGGTCGGCACGGGCCGGTCAGGCCAGCGGGTCGGGCACGGCGACCGGCGGTGGTGCGTCGACCAGCCGGGAGAGCACGATCATGCTCTTCGTGGCGGTGACGAACGACTCGGCCCGCAGCCGTTCGAGGGCTTGTTCCAGGTGCGCGATGTCGGCTGCCCGCAGGTGCACCAGGGCGTCTGCCTCGCCACTGACCGTGTACGCCCCGACCACCTCCGGGTGCTGGCGGGTGGCCGCCGCGATCTGGGCCGGTGTGGTCCGCCCGGTGCAGAACAGTTCGATGAACGCCTCGGTGGTCCAGCCGACGGCGGACGGGTCGACGACGGCGGTGAAGCCGCGGATCACCCCGGCCGCCCGCAGCCGGTCGACCCGGCGTTTGACCGCCGGGGCGGACAACGACACCCGGGCGCCGATGTCCGCGTAGGACGAACGGGCGTCGGCTACCAGCGACGCAATGATTCGCTGGTCCACGGCGTCGATCTGCAACGTTTAGTCCTTCAGGCGCAACGATCAAGACTTCTTATTGTGTGACAGCATACCTACTCTTGGTTCCCGTGACCGATGTGCGCGCTGCCGCCGGGCAGCCCCGGACGTACCTGATGTGTCCGCCGGAGCACTTCGCCGTCGAGTACGCGATCAATCCGTGGATGAACCCGCAGTTGCCGGTGGATACCGAACTCGCCGTCAAACAATGGGAAGGGCTACGCGAGACGCTGACCGGTATCGGGCACCAGGTCCGGCTGCTGCCGGCCCGCGCCGACCTGCCCGACATGGTGTACGCCGCGAACGGTGCGTTCTCGGTCGACCGCACCGTCTTCGGTGCCCGGTTCACCTACCCGCAGCGGGCCGCGGAGGCCATCGCGCATCGGGAGTTCTACGAGGAGCTCGGCTGGCGGTACGTGCGGCCCACCGAGACCAACGAGGGCGAAGGCGACTTCACCTATCTTCCAGGGGCGTACGGCGGCACGATCCTCGCCGGCTACGGGTTCCGTACCGACCCGGACGCGCACCGCCGGCTCCAGGAGACGCTGAGCCGGCCGGTCGTGTCGTTGCGCCTGGTCGACCCGCACTTCTACCACCTGGACACCGCGCTGGCCGCCCTCGACGACGAGACTGTCGCCTACTACCCGCAGGCCTTCTCCCCCGCGTCACAGCGGGTGCTCCGGCAGTTGTTCCCCGGGGCGGTGATCGCCGACCGGTCCGACGCGCTGGCTTTCGGGCTGAATCTGATCAGCGACGGCCGGCACGTGGTGGTCAACAGCGAGGCGACCGGGATGGCCGACAAGCTGGCCACCGCCGGCTACCAGCCGCTGCCGGTCGAATTCACCGAGCTGCACAAGGGCGGAGGCAGCGTGAAGTGCTGCGTCGCCGAACTGCGCGGCTGACCACGGCTCCAGCCCAGGCCAGGCCAGCGCGTGCCAGGCCCGGCCCAGCCCAGCGCGGCGCTCAGCCGAGCGTGGCGAGCTCGGTGATCAGCACGTTCGACAGCACCGGACCGTCGCGCAGCACCTCACGCAGGTACCACTTCTGCTGCGGCGTACGCGGCTGGTTGAACTGCCACAGCCCACGCGGGCTGTCGATCTGCCCCACCCGGCCGAGCGCCAGGTTCAGCTCCTGGGACGAGACACCCGGTCCGGCGGACCGGATCGCCTTGTCCAGCACCTGAGCCGCGTCGTAGGACGACATCGCGTACGTGGTCGGCGGCGCCCCGTACCGCTTGCGGTAACCGGTGGCGAACTGCAGGTTGGCCGAATTGTCCAGGTCAGCCGAGTAGTTGAGGGCGGTGACGATGCCACTCGCCTCTTCACCCAACTGGTCGATGACGTTGCCCTCGGTGAGGAAACCCGGACCATAGATCGGACCTTCGAAGCCGGCGTCGCGCAATTGCCGGATGAACTCGACCGCCGCCGAGCCGGTGAAATGGCAGTAGACCGCCTCCGGATCCCGGAAGATCACCTCCTGGATCGGCTCGATGAAGGTGTCCCGACCCGGATTCGGGGTGGCGTTGGCCCAGATGACCGCCCCGGAAATCCGCTCGTCGCTGGCGCCGAAGCCTTCCCGGAACCCCTGCACCACGTCGCGGCCGGCGGGCTGGTCGGCGGCGACGATCGCCACCTCGCCGTTGGCGGACACCTCTCGGGCCAGGTAGCCGCCGAGGGCGAGGCCGGGCTCGTCGGCGACGTACGAGGTACGCCAGATGTAGACGACGCTCTGCAGGCTGCGTGGCGAGGCGTTCGAGCCGATCAACGGCACCCGGGCCTCTTCCACGGCGTCCCGGATGGCGAGCATCACCGCCGAGTTGGCCACCCCGGTGAGCGCCAGCACCTGCTGCTGGAGCAGCGAGTCGACCGCCGCCCGCCCGGACTCCGGGGTCTCCCCCTCGTCGGCGATCACCAGGTCGACCGGGCGGCCACCCAGCCGCTGCTGGTGGGTGTCCAGGTAGAGCTGGAAGCCGTTGAGCATCTCGTCGCCGATCGGTTTGTAACCGCCGGTCTGCGGGACGATCAGGCCGATGCGTACTGGCCGGTCGCTGACCAGGCCGTCGTCTTCGTTCGAGTCGTCACCCGTGCCGACGCTGCAGGCACTGGCCAGCCCGGTGGCGCCGAGCGCGGCCAGCAGCTTCAGGGCTTGCCGGCGGTCGATGTGAGGCACAGGGGTGGTCCTCTCCCATGGGTACGACGGTCGGTCGCGCAGGTGGAGTACGCCGACGGTGGCGAGCTGGTCGACAGTCCACCCGGCGTTCTACCCGCTCGGCTGCGTCCAGTCAATGCTAGGTGATCTGCCGGTTCACGCCGCCGACGGGCAGCGTGAACCGGGGGACCGACGGGCAGCGTGAACCGGGGGACCGGCGAGCGGCCGGCCCTGGTGCTGCGTCAAGATGGAGCCTATGACCGAGACGTCAGGCTCCCCGGAAGAGACCAATGAGTCCGGCCCGGCGGCTGGCCGGCCCGGCGCGGTGGTGGTGGTCGGCCCGGACGGGCGACCGGTCGGCACGGTGAACGCCGGCGGTGCCGGTGCCGCAGGTACCCCCGGCGACGCCAGCGGGGCCACCGGTGCCGGCGACGAGCCGGTCGACCCGGAAGACCCGTCGCAGCTGATCGAGCAGCCGGCCAAGGTGATGCGGATCGGCAGCATGATCAAACAGTTGCTGGAGGAGGTCCGCGCCGCCCCGCTCGACGAGGCGAGCCGGCAGCGGCTGCGCGAGATCCACCGGCGTTCCATCACCGAGCTGGAGGACGGCCTGGCACCGGAGCTGCGCGAGGAGCTGGCCCGGATCTCGCTGCCGTTCGAGGACGGCGCCACCCCGAGTGAGAGTGAACTGCGAGTCGCCCAGGCCCAGTTGGTCGGCTGGCTGGAAGGGCTGTTCCACGGCATCCAGGCCGCGCTGATGGCCCAGCAGATGGCAGCCCGGCTGCAGCTTGAGCAGATGCGTTCCGGCGGGCGGCCGGCGCTGCCGGTCGGCCCAGGTGGGATGATCCCCGGCATGCCGGGGCAGCCGGGCCAGGCCGGTCAGCCGGGCGAGGGCGGCGGCACCCGCACCGGCCAGTACCTCTGACGCTGCGCCAGCAACTGCTCCAGGTAGACAGCCACCCCGTCGTCGGCGTTCGACGCCGTCACCGCGTCCGCGATCTCCTGCACCGTCGGGTGGGCGTTCGCCACCGCGACCGCCTGCCCGGCCCAGGTCAGCATCGGGACGTCGTTCGGCATATCGCCGAAGGCGACCACGTCGGCGGCGCCGATCTGCCAACGGGCGCAGAGCCAGGCCAGCCCGGCCGCCTTGGTGACCCCGGCAGCCGAGATCTCCACCAGCCCGGACTTCGACGAGTGGGTGGCCTCGGCCAGCCCGGCGAGCGCTCCGGCGACGATCCGGACGAACACTTCCGGGTCATCGTGGCTGCTGCGGGCCAGCAGTTTCACCGCCGGCGCGGTGAGCAGCTCCGCCGAGTCGGTGACCTGCCGGGCGGTGGGGTGATCGCTGTTCCAGTGCGCCGGCCAGTCGGTGCCGTGCCGCATCAACCGGCCGTCCTCCACCTCGACGGCGAAGACCACATCCGGGACTTCGGCGCGCAGTCGCCGGGCGACCTCGGCCATGATCTCCGGAGCGAGCGGGTCGGCGCGCAGCACGGTGTCGGTACGCGGCTCGTAGACCACGGCACCGTTGGCGCAGACCGCCGGCACCGGGGCCTGTAGTTGTTCGTAGACGGCCGGCAGCCAACGCACCGGCCGGCCGGTGACCAGCACCACCTGCCCGCCGCGCCGCTGGAACTCGTCCAGCGCGGCGGCGGTCCGGGCACTGAGCGACTTATCGGGCCGCAGCAGTGTCCCGTCGAGATCGGTGGCGACCAGACGTGGATGCACTTCCATCTCCGGACAGTAGCCGGTCGAGGTAAATCGCTACGCCGTCATCATCATTACGCAGTGTAACCTCATCGGCGGCACGGCGTACTGTCGGATGGGCGTTCGACACCGCCACCCGCGACCACCCGGCCCAGGCGAACATCGGCAGGTCGTTGGGCATATCGCCGAAGACCAGTACGTCCGCCGGGTCGACGCCGAGCGACTCCGCGACGACCGCCAGACCGCTGGCCTTGTCGACGCCGGGCGGACAGATCTCGATGAAGCCCAGCCCGGCCTGGGTGACCGTCGCCAGCGTCGGTGGGACGATCTGCACCGCGGCGGCGAGCAGCGCGTCCACGTCGTGCGACGGCGTCCGGGCGAACGCCTTGATCACGTCGGTGGCCAGGCACTGCTCCCGGGTACGGGCCTCGAACCGTTCCGGGTAGCGCCACTGCGGGTCGAAGTCGCCCCACAGCGGCGCCTCGTGCTCGTCGGACGCTTCGACCATCACGATCAGCGGACCGACCGCCGCCTCCAACTCGGTGATCAGCTGGGCCAGCACGTCGGCGGGCAGCCGCTCGTCGCGCAGCACCCGTACGCCGGTCGGGTCGCTCTGGTCGACCACCCGCCCGCCGCCGGCCATCACCAGGTAGTCGGCGGCCCGGATGTCGTTGCGGGTCAACTCCATCAGCCGGGGTCCGCGGCCGGTCGCCCCGACGACCGGGATGCCGAGGTCGCGGGCACGGTCGAGCACCTCATGGGTGTACGCGGAGACGGTCTCGTCGCTGCGGACCAGAGTGCCGTCGAGGTCGGTCGCGATCAACTTGGGTAGACCGGGGCGCGGCATGCTGTCCTCCTTGATCCCCCCATGGTCGACGATCTCCGTGGTCGATGATCTCCTCGGTCGACGGGGCAGCAACCGTACCTCGCATACCGTGACCTGACCATGACTTCCGAGCGAAGCCCGGATGCACACTCGCCGGGCGCCAAATCCGAAGGTGCTGCCCCACCCCACGCCGGTTCAGCGGCCGGCTGCGGCGGCCTGGCTGAACTGCCAGAGCGGCGCAGCGCGTCCTTGATCCGGTCGTTCTGTTCGTAGGTGCGGTCGAGTTCGGCGTATACGACGCCGAGGTCGTGGGCGACCCGTTCGAGGAAGGCGGCGACCTCGCCGGGGTCTAGGCCAGGTCTAGGCCTGGTCTAGGCCGCCGCCGCGTCCGGAGTGAGCATGCCCAAGCGTGTTCGTGGCTGAACCGAAGCAGGGCGGCGCCATCTGATCACCCGTCGAGTGGAGGGCTGGGGTACGTAATTCCGCGAGAATCACGTACCCCAGCCCTCCACTCGACACCGCTCAACCAGCGTCCGGCGGCCGCCACAGCCAGCGCAGCGCATCCGGCAGCAGCACCCCAGGGTGGTTCGGGCTGTGCCCACCGTCGCCGAGCACCAGCCGGCAGTCGTACCCCGTTTCCGCCAGCGCGGCCGCAACGCGCAAGTTGCTGGCGAACCAGTTGTCCTCCGGTTCGTTCAGGCGGTGGCCAGGGGTTCCAGGACGTCCCGGCCGCCGAGGTACGGCTGCAGCGCCTTCGGTACCCGTACCGAGCCGTCCGGCTGCTGGTGGTTCTCCAGGATCGGGATCAGCCACCGGGTCGTCGCCAGGGTGCCGTTGAGGGTGGCCACCGGCTGGGTACGGCCGTCAGCGTCGCGGTAGCGGATGTTCAGCCGGCGGGCCTGGAAGGTGGTGCAGTTCGACGTCGACGTCACCTCGCGGTAGCGGCCCTGCGACGGCACCCACGCCTCGCAGTCGTACTTGCGGGCCGCGCTGGTGCCGAGGTCGCCGGCGGCGACGTCGATCACCCGGTACGGGATCTCGACCTTCGCCAGCATCTCCTCTTCCCAGGCGAGCAGCCGCAGGTGCTCGTCATGGGCCTGCTCGGGCGGGCAGAAGGAGAACATTTCCACCTTGTCGAACTGGTGCACCCGCAGGATGCCACGCACGTCCCGGCCGTACGACCCGGCTTCCCGCCGGAAGCACGACGACCAGCCGGCGTAGCGCACCGGGCCGTCGAGGGTCAGGATCTCGTTCGAGTGGTACGCCGCCAGCGGCACCTCGCTGGTGCCGACCAGGTACAGGTCGTCGGCTTCCAGCCGGTAGATCTCGCTGGCGTGCTCGCCGAGGAAGCCGGTGCCTTCCATCGACTCCGGCTTGACCAGCACCGGGGTGATCGTCGGGGTGAGGCCGTACTCGACGGCCTGGGCGATGGCCAGCTGCAGCAGACCGAGCTGCAGCAGCGCGCCGACGCCGGTCAGGTAGTAGAAGCGGCTGCCGGAGACCTTCGCGCCTCGTTCGACGTCGATCGCGCCGAGCGCCTCACCGAGCGCCAGGTGGTCGCGCGGTGCGTCGATGTCGGGCCGCTCACCGACCTCCCGCAGGACGACGTAGTCGTCCTCGCCGCCGGCCGGCGCACCCGCCTCGATCAGGTTGGGGAAGGCCAACTGCGCCCGGCGCAGCGTCTGCTCGGCCTCGGTGGCGGCGGCTTCGGCCGCCTTCACCTGGGCCGACAACTCCTTGGTACGGGTCAGCAGCTCGGCCTTCTCGGCCGGTTCCGCCCGGGGCAGTCGCTTGCCGAGCTGCTTCTGCTCGGCGCGCAGCGCCTCGAAGGCCTGCACCGCCGCACGGCGGGCCTCGTCAGCGGCGATCAGATCGTCCACCCGGGACTCGGACTCGCCGCGGGCACGCTGGCTGGCACGGAAGAGGTCCGGGTCATCACGGAGCAGTCGGAGATCGATCACGGAAGTCAACGATACCGGCCCACCGCGTCGGCCCGCGCGCAGGTTTTCGGCCGGCTCACCAGCGGTGCGTCCTCACCAGCGGTGCGTCTGGTGCGGCGGGTTGTCCGGCCGGACGAACGGGGCAGTCGGCCCGACCGTCAGATCGGGGGGTGCACCTCCGCCTGGATCCGGGTCGTCGTTGGGTGGCCGACGCCACGGCAGGTCGGTCGGTGCGGGCGCCGTACCCGCCGGATCGCCGGTCGCCGGTCGCCCGCTCCCGTCAAGCACCCGACCATGGTCCACACCGCCTTCGATGTCCGCACCGCCACCTCCAGTGGTGCCGCCACCTCCGGTGGTCCCGCCACGGCCGGCCGTGGTCCGCCCGGCCAGGTACAGCGCCAGCAGCAACGCGCCGACGCCGACCAGGCCAGCGGTCACCGCAGTACCACGGCTGACCAGCACCTCCATCTCGGTGGGAACCTGCAGCGACGATCTGATCAGCTCGTCGCTGTTCAGCATCACCGTGACCAGCAGCGCGACCAGCCCGGCGCCGATGGTCAGCCCGGCGATCCGGGTGTCGGGGCGGTTGCGGTGGGAGCCGAACAGCGTCAGGGCCGCACAGACCAGCAACGCCAGCAGACCGAGCAGGTACCCGGTGCCGAAAGCGCCGAGTTCGGCGAGCCGCACGGCGGCGGCGTAGGGGCTGCCGGTTCCGACGTCGACTCCGGGGATCTCGAAGGCCAGCCACTTCCCGCCGAGCGAACCGGCAGCCGCGAGCACCCCGACGGCGGCGAGCAGCAGGCTCGGCAGGTTGCCGCGGCCGGGTGTGCCGAGTCGGGTCCCGGCTGCGGCGCGGGCCCGGTCTACCGTCGCGGTGGTCGCACCGGACAGCCGCTCAGCGACGGCGGTCCACCTGCCGGGACCAGGGCTCGGTCCGGATCCAGGTCCTGGACCGTCGGCCGGCGGGGTGGCGTCGCCGCCGAGCTCGATCACCGCCGGTTGGTCGGCCGGCGGGCCGGGTGACGTCGGCACCGGAGCCGGTGTGGTACGGACTATCGGCGGCTCCGGCGTGGTCCGGGGTGGTACGGGTTCCGCGCCGCTACGGCGGCCGTCGTCGGGCATCGGGTCCGAGCCTCCTCGGTGACCTTGCACGGGCATCGTCGCGTCGGGCATTGAGGTGAGCTAGCGTCATGCCCATGCCTATCCGTACCGCATCTGCCCGCTGGCAGGGCAATCTGACCGAGGGTTCTGGCACTATCCGCACCGGGAAGGGCGGGTACGAAGGGAACTACTCGTTCCGGTCCCGCTTCGAGGAGGGCGAGGGCACCAACCCCGAGGAGCTGATCGGCGCCGCCCACGCCGGCTGCTTCTCGATGGCGTTCTCGAAGGGTCTGGCGGACGCCGGGTTCACCCCGACGTCGGTGCAGACCACCGCAAGTGTGCACCTGGACAAAACGGACGCCGGGATGACCGTCACCCGGATCGACCTGGAGACGGTGGGCGAGGTGCCCGGCGTCGACCCGGAGACCTTCCAGAAGCTGGCCGAGGCGGCGAAGGCGAACTGCCCGATCTCCCGCCTGTTGTCGCCGGGTGCCGAGATCACCCTGAACGCCAGCCTCTCCGTCTGACCGCCCGCCCACGACGCCACCCTGACGATCTTGGGCTTGTCCGGCTCCGTCGACCGATCTCACGTTCGCCGATACCTGGACAAGCCCGGGATCGATACCGGAGCAAGCCCGGGATCGATACCCGGACAGGCCCGGGAACGCCTCGGGGAGCCGGTGGTACGGCAGAATGGACCGATGCCGGTCGACATGAGCCGCGAGCGCTTCGAGGAGTTGGTCGGGGAGGCGCTGGACGAGGTCCCGGCGGAGCTGCTGCGGCTGATGAGCAACGTGGTGATCCTGGTCGAGGACGAGACCCCGCCGGGCGAGCCGGAGCTGCTCGGTCTGTACGAGGGACACGCGCTCACCAGTCGGGGCTGGGACTACGCCGGCGTACTGCCGGACCGGATTCTCATCTTCCGGCACCCGATCCTGCGGATCTGCGCGACCGAGGCCGACGTGGTCGACGAGATCGCGATCACCGTGGTGCACGAGATCGCCCATCATTTCGGCATTGACGACGAACGGCTACACGACCTGGGCTGGGGTTGACCAAGGATGGTCCGGCCGGGCGATGACGTGCGGTTGCGCGGGTTACCTACCCTTCGGTCGATCAACCTGACCAGGAGGAACCCATGCGCAGTGCCCTGTTCTCCGCCGATCACCTGGAGAAGGAGTCCGCCCAGCCTGGGCTGCGGCTGCAGAACTCCAAACTGCTGAAGATCGAGCTCAACGGCGAAGCGATGGCCCGGACCGGTTCGATGGTCGCCTACCAGGGCCACGTGCAGTTCCAGGCGCTCGGCTCCGGCGGTCTCGGCAACTTCATCAAGCAGAAGCTCACCGGCGAAGGCGTACCGCTGATGAAGCTGACCGGCCAGGGTGACGTGTTCCTCGCCAACGAGGCCGCCGACGTGCACCTGATCGACCTGGAGCCGGGCGACGCGCTGTCCATCAACGGCTCCAGCGTGCTGGCCTTCGACTCCACGCTGCAGTACGACATCCGGATGGTCCAGGGGATGGGCTTCGCCTCCTCCGCAGGCCTGTTCAACTGCGTCTTCACCGGGCAGGGCCGGCTCGCCATCACCACCAAGGGCACTCCGGTCGTGCTCTCCGTCGACCAGCCGACCTACGTCGACCCGCAGGCCGCCGTCTGCTGGTCGGCCAGCCTGCAGACCGGCTACCACCGGGCCGAGCAGCTGGGCATCGGTACGCTGCTCGGCCGGCGTACCGGGGAGGCGTTCACGATGAGCTTCGCCGGCCAGGGCTTCGTGATCGTCCAGCCGTCCGAGGAGCCGCCGGTGCGCGGCGCCGGCCAGATCCCCCAGTAGCCCGACCGACGCGCGGGACGCGCCGGTGACTGACCCCGCTGGCGGTGTCCGGTCGGCTCAGTCCAGTTGGCCGGCGCGGATCCGGGCCAGCCAGGCGGCTGCCTGCGCGTACTCGTCGTCGTGCCGGCCGGCCGGCCCACCCGTGGTGCGGCCGCCGGCCGCCGGCGGCCAGTCGTGCCGCGGGTAGGAGCCGAGGAACCGTACGTCGGCGCAGACCCGGCGGAGCCCGCGCAGCGCGTCGCCGAGCCGGTCGTCGGCGACGTGCCCGGAGCAGTCCAGGAAGAAGGCGTACCGGCCGAGTGCCTCCCCGGTCGGCCGGGACTCGATCCGGGTGAGATTGACCTCCCGGACGGCCAGCTCCATCAGCACCGCGAGCAGGGCGCCGACCCGGTCGTGGGCGATGTAGACCGCCAGGGTGGTGATGTCGTCGCCGGTCGGGGCCGGCGGCGGTCCGGGGCGCCGGACCAGGACGAACCGGGTCACCGCGTCGGCGTGGTCGGCGATCTTGTCGGCCAGCACGGTCAGTCGGTGGCCGCTGGCGCCGATCGGCGCGCAGATCGCCGCGTCGTACTCACCGGCCGCCGCGCCGACGGCCGCCGCGCCGTTGGACAGTACGTCGACCACGGCGGCGTTCGGCACCTGCCGGCGCAGCCAGGACCGGCACTGGGTGGACGCCTGCGGGTGGGCGGCGACGGTGCGGATCTGCTCCAGCGTCGTGCCGGCGGGTGCGGCCAGCACGAAGTCGACCGGCAGCACCACCTCCTGGGTGATCACGAGCGGCTGGCCGTTGGTCAGCTCGTCGAAGGTGACGCCGACCGCTCCGCCGACCGAGTTCTCCAGCGGCACCAGGGCCGCGTCGACGTTGCCGGCCCGGACCGCGTCGAGCGCCTCCGGCACGCTGCGCGCCGCGACCCGCTCGCCCTGCCGAGCCGCCGGGATGGTCAGCAGGGCCTGCTCGGCGAAGGTGCCCTCGGGGCCGAGGAAGGCGAATCGGGTCGGCGCGGGGACGGACATGCCGGCCAGCTTACGGAGTGCTGGGTGGGATCGGCACCGACTCGCAGGCGAGGGTACGGATCCCGGCCGGCGCGCCGACCCGGACCGGGATGACGCAGACGTCCGTACCGGCGGTGACCAGCGTGAACAAGGTCGGCGACCCTTCCGTGACCACCTGCAACGGCTCCCGGGACGGGATCTGCACCACGGTGTACTGCCAACTGCCGGCGCAACGGGGTGCCACCGGCACGCTGACCTGGGCGCCGGGCGGTAGCAGCCCGTCGGTGCGGCGCAGCAGCGCCACCACCTGAGCGGCGGAGGGCCGCCCGGCGCAGTCGACGGCGACGGCCACCGGGAAGCCGTCGGCCGACGCGGAGCTGCTCGGGGTGACCGGCGGCGGGTTGGACGGCGTGGGCGTGGAGGTACCGGACGGTGCGGTCGACGGCGGTGCGGTCGGCGACGGCATGCCGGTCGGTGCCGGCACCGCGTCCGCCGTCGGTGCGCCTATCCCGGGCGGCCGACCGCAGCCGGCGACCATCGATACGCCGAGCAGTGCCGCGCTGATCAGCAGCAGTCCGCAGCCGGCGCGCCGGCTGCGGTGCCGGCTGCCGGCCCGGGACCGTCGACGTGCGGACAGCACCAACTCATGGTACGGCTGCGCCGGCGACCCGGTGACCGCTGCCGGTCAGCGTGGCCAGAGCTTCGGACAGCCGGACCGTCGGCACCAGCAGATAGTCCGTGTCGAAGGTCGAGAATGCCACGATGTTGACCCGGGCTTCAGCCAGCGGACCGGCGAGCGACGCGAGGACCCCGGTCAGCGCGAGGTCCAGCGGGCCGACCACCCGCAGGCAGCGCCACGGCGTCTCGACTTTGGCACCGGGCGGCACCCGGTCGGTGCGGCAGATCACCGACACCTCGTCCTCGGTCCAGGTCACCGAGACGACCCCGGCGGTGGGGCCGGCCAGGTATTCGGCCGGCAGCGAGGACCCGGCCGGTAGGCGGCAGACGGCGTACTCCGCTGGCAGCAGGTCCAGGTCGAGCATGAGGGCAGCGTACGGCAGAGGCGTCGACCGGCGGGCCGGTCATCCGGCCGAGTACGCGGTGGTGATCGGCGCGAAGAAGGTCAGCGACCCGGTCACCTTCTTGCCGATCCACACCGGGGTGGCGATCGCGTCCACGGTGCCGTCGCCCTGGGCGGTGGCCGCGTCACTGTCGACTCGCAGCAGGCCGCGGGCGAGCCGCCCGGAGCTGAGCGCGAGCAGCGGCGGGATCTTGTCGATCTCGGTCTCGTCGAGCTCGCCGCGTTGCGCGGTGAAGTCGACCAGCCGCAGGCCGGCCAGCAGCGGCCGGCCTTCGACCTGGCCGGGTTCGCCGAGGCCCAGCAGGTCGCAGCAGGACCGGGAGATCGCGGCGACGGTCAGATCCTGGCGCAGGACTAGACACGGTTCCAACGCGGTAGCGGCGGTGGCCACCCACAGCTGGAAGTTGTCCACGCGCATCGGCTCGATCGGCTCGCGGGCCTGGGGAACCAGCGGTTCCGAGATCGAGAGCTCGACGTGCGCCACCCGCGCCTCCCCTGACTCAACCGGACAACAGCAACGCTATCCGGTCTCTGCCGGGTCCGTCGACTGATGCCGAGCAGGCTCCGGATCGGACAGACCGGGGTAAACGGGTGCAGTCGTCACAAGCTGGTCGGCAGCGGGACGTACGCCGTAGTGAGGTCGTCAGCGCCTTCGCCCCGAAGGCTACCGCCGGCTGGTCGGCTTGTCAGCGGCTGAACGGCCGGCCCCGTACCACCGGTAGTCGGTCGCCGAGCGGTACGGAGCGTTCAGCCAGGTCTCCGGATGTCGGGCCACCTGGTACAGCTTCTCGGCGGTGGCCGAACTGATCCGGGTGCCCCCGGCGATGAGCAGCCGGTCCAGCTCCCGATGGGTGGTGACCATGCACTCCTTGGGCAGCCCGTACACGCTGATCACCCCGGAACCGACGAAGGTGAGCACCGGGGCGACCGGGATGGTGTGCCCGACCGCGGCGGACATCGCCTTGCTCGCCCGCTTGGCGTCCCGGCGGGCCTCGGCGACGTACGTCGGTCGCTTGCCGTTGATCTGCACCACGTCACCGGCGACCAGGACCCGGCTGCGGCCGTGGTCGACGACGGTGACCGCGAAGAGCCCGCTGGGCCCGATGGCCAGGAACCCGGCACGTTCCTCGCGGCCGGCGGTCTCCAGCCCGAGCACCCGGTCCGGGCTGTCGGTGCGCGGCCAGTTCACCACGTGCCAGGACGGGCCGAGCTGGTCCAGGCGGTTCAGTGCGCGGGCGCCGGCCGCCTCGATCCGCTTGGCGCCACGCTCGGCCCGACGGCGTCGGGCCCACTCCATCGGCGACGGCCGGATGGCCTCCAACGTGCCAGGTGGGGACTCCTCCATAACCTGTTCGCCCGCTCGGCGGGGCAGCGCCCGCTGGGCGGGCAGCACGCGGCGCTCATGGAAGACAGTCATCACGACCTCCGGCAAAGGTCCCCTGGACGATGGACTACCAACTACCGTACGTGGCGACACCGGTACTGAAGCAAGACGCCAGGCCGGAGTGAGTAGGGATGAATGCCCTATTCACCCCACGACTCTTTCAACAGATGGTGCCAAACGACTGCCATAGGCTGCGAGTGTGACGCACTACGTCGACAGTGAGGTAGGCCACCTTCGGGTGGTCATGCTGCACCGTCCGGGCAGCGAACTGGCCCGGCTGACCCCCCGCAACAGCGGCGCTCTGCTCTTCGACGCGATCCCCTGGGTCGCCGGCGCCCAGGCCGAGCACGACGCGTTCGCGGCCGTGCTGCGCGAGCGCGGCGTCGAGGTGCTCTACCTCGAACAACTGCTCGCCGAGACGCTCGCCGCCACCCCGGCCCGCGTCGAGGCCGTGGCGACCGTACTGGCCGGCCGCCGGTTGGGCGAGACCCTGCGCGACCGGGTCGCCGAGCAGCTCGCCTACCTCGACCCGGCCGGGCTGGCCCGGGTGCTCGTCGCCGGCCTGGCCCGTGGTGAGCTGCCCCGCCGCGACGACCGGCCGGCCGGGCTGGTGCATGCCCTGCTGCGCGAGCACGACTTCATCATCGACCCGCTGCCCAATTTGCTGTTCACTCGCGATTCATCGGTCTGGATCCGCGACCGGGTGGCGGTGACCAGCCTGGCGATGCGCGCCCGCCGCCGGGAGGGCCGGCTCACCGACCTGATCTACCGGCATCATCCCCGGTTCGCCGGGACCGAGCTGATCCACCGGCCGGACCAGGAACACGTCGAAGGCGGCGACGTGCTGCTGCTCGCCCCTGGCGTGCTGGCCGTCGGCGTCGGCGAACGAACCACACCCGCCGGGGTGGAGCGGCTGGCCCGGCGGGTGCTCGGCGACGGGCTGGCCCACACCGTCCTGGTGGTGCCGATCACCCAACGGCGGGCGACCATGCACCTGGACACCATCTGCACGCTGGTCGACGTGGACGCGGTGCTGATGTACCCGCCGATGGCCGAGGAGCTCGCCGCGTACACGGTGATCCGTACCGCCGCGGGCGACCTGCAGGTCGCCGGACCCGCGCCGTTCCTGCGGGCCGCCGCCGACGCGATGGACATCGACCGGCTCCGGCTGGTCGGCACCGGGCTGGATCCGGTCACCGCGGAGCGGGAGCAGTGGGACGACGGAAACAACACCCTGGCGCTGGCCCCGGGGGTGTGTGTGGCGTACGAGCGGAACACGGCGACCAACACGCAGCTGCGCCGGGCCGGGATCGAGGTGGTGACGATCCCCGGCGCCGAGCTCGGGTCCGGCCGGGGCGGCCCACGGTGCATGTCGGCGCCGCTGGTCCGGGATCCGCTCCGGCCCGACTGACCGGCCGCCGGGTCAGCGCAGCGTGAGCTGCCGGCCCAGCAGGCCCTGCCGGGACCGGCGGGCGGCGGCGTCGAGCGGATCGGTGACGCTGGCCGCCGCCGCGAGCCGCTCGGCGAACTCGGCCAACGGCTGCTCCCACTCGGCGGCCTCCGGCCCGGACGGCAGGTCCCACACCGGCACCAGCAGCCCGTGGGCCCGGAACATCCCGGCGAACCGGGTCTGCGGCCCCATCGGCAGGTCACCGGCGGCGCTCAGCCGGGCCAGCGTGTCCAGCGTCCGGTCCTCGTCACCGGGCAGTACCCAGCGCACGTGCGCCCGCTCCCCCACCCGGCACCAGTACGCGGCGGGCGCCGCCGCCATCCGGGTCGTCGGGTAGATGGACGCGTCGGCCCGCTCCAGGGAGGCCTGCACCGCCGGGTTGGCGGCCGCTTCGGGCTCCACCCAGAACGCGAAGCTGTCGTGCACCTGAACCGTCAGCGCCCCGTCGGCGAGCACGTCCTGCAGCCGGGGGCCGGGGCCGGGCAGCGGCGGCACCGGCACCGTGTCGCCCGGCTCGGTCTCCAGCGCGGCCAGCAACGCCGCCGCCAGGTCGCGGGAGACGTCCCCGGACTGGGCGTGCCGCTGAAGCCCGATCATGATCTGGCCGTCGGCTCGGACGACGGCCGGGGCCGCCATCGGCAGTACGGTGGCCAGCGTCACCGTCCGGTCGGCGTACTTGCCGGCCAGCTCGGGTTCGAGGATCAGCGGCGCGGTGGCCGCTGGGACGAGTTCGCGCAGCGCGACCCAGTCCGGCTCGTCGGCCAGCCCGGCGAACGGCCGGGGCACGAATACGTCGCGGATCTTCTCCCGCTTGCCGCCGCCGGCGGCCCGGTCCTGCTTTCGGCGCTTGCCCACGGCCAGACAGCCTAGAGGAACCCGCCCACCGCCGAGGGATCCGCCCGGACCCCGGGCCGGTGACCGAAGGGAATCCGCCCGAGCCCGCCCCGGCTCAGCCGGGATCCGGCTCGCCGATCTCGGCCCAGACGCAGCGGCCGGAGCCGGCGGGTTCCACCCCCCACCGGCAGGCCAGGGCGGCGACGATGCCCAGGCCACGGCCGTTGAGCGCGTCCGACGGGGCGGTCCGGACCTGCGGTACGTCCCCGGACCCGCCGTCGGTCACCCGCAGCAGGACCGTGCGGCTGTGCCGGTGCGGGGTCAGCTGCCAGGTCACCCGGATCATCCCGTCCGGCAGCGGCCGGGCGTGCCGTACGGCGTTGCCGACCAGTTCGGCCACGACCGTCATCACGTCGGACAGAAAGTCGGGGCGGATCCGGTCGGCCAACGTCCGGGCGAGCTGGTGACGGGCGAACCGGGCGCCGCTGGCATGGTGCGGTACCAGCACGCTCCACACCCGTCCCGCCAGTGCCGAGGTCACGCCGCCTCCTCTCAGCTGCGGGGCAGCCGCACCTCGGCGACCGTACCTCCGCCGTCGCGGGGCCGCAGGGACACCCAGCCGTGCTGGCGCTCGACGATCTGTCGGACCAGGTACAGGCCGAGTCCGGCGCCGGGGTAACGGCGCTGGTCGCCCGACTCGCCCTGCCAGAACCGATCGAACGCCCGTTCCACGTGTTCCGGACGTACCCCGATGCCGCGATCACTAATCCGCAAGGCCACCGAGCGTTCGTCGGCGATGGCGGTGACCTCGATCGGGCTGCCCGATGGCGAGTACTTGTCGGCGTTGGTGGCCAGTTCGGTGAGTACGGTGGTCAGGCTCGCCCGGTCTCCGACCGCTTTCGGCAGGTCGTCGGGCAGCTCGACGGTGAGCCGCTGACGCAGTCCGGCGGGCAGATCCTCGACAGCGGCCCGCAGCGTCTCGACCAGATCGAACGGGGCGGCCGGCGCGCCGACCGCCGGTCCCGAGTCATTGGCGGCGGAGAGTAGCCGGTCGACCAGCCGGGCCAGTTCGGTGGCCCGCTGCCCGAGCACCCGGGCGGCCTCCCGTCGGTCCCGGTCGGTCAACGACTCCCAGTGGTCGCTGAGGGTCTCCGCGTACCCTTTGATCACGGTGACCGGGGTGCGCAGCTCGTGACTGGTGACCGCGATGAACAGGTCGACGTCGTGGTCGCGGTGGTGCTGATCGGTGATGTCCCGGAAGGTGACCACCCGGGAGGCGACGAAGCCCGGCAGCTCCCCGGAGGTGATCCGCAGCCACCGGCCGTCCGGTAGTTGGTGGTCCACCACCTGTCCGGGGGGCGGCACCGGGAACGGGATCGGTCGGTGCAGCCGGTCCTGCGCGGTGCTGCCGGTGAGCCGCTCAGCCGCCGGGTTCCACAGCCGTACGCAGGACTCGTCGTCGACGATGGCCAGTCCGTCGGCGAGCGCGGCGACCACCGGCCCGTCGCCGTGCACCGGCAGCCCGGTCTGGTCGCCGTACATGTGGGCGATGCAGGACGCCAGGTAGGCGATCAGCGTGTGATGGTCAGGGCTGGAACTCTGGTCCGGATCCGGGTAGTAGGCGTGCAGGCTGCCGATCAGCACCCCGCCGATCTCGGCACGCGCGATCAGCATCCGGTGCAGGCCTCGGCCGGCGATCTGGTCGGCCAGGGCAGCGGTGAGCGCCGTCACCGGGAACTCGACGGTCCGCGGTCCGGTGAGCAGCTGGGCGGTGGCGGGTTCGTCGAGGTCGACGGGTCGGCCGACCGACCATTCGGCGGCACCGGTGGCGGCGATGATCCGACCCCTGCGTGGTCCGTACTCGGCGAACGAGGTCCCGGCGGCGCCGAGCGCACGCTGCGCGAGTCGAAGCAGGTGGTGCAGGATCGGCAGCCCCGACTCACCGCTGTTGATCATGTCGAGGACGACGGTGTGTCCAGCGATCAGACTCGGATAGTCGGGGCGTTCCGGCATGCTTCGAGTCTGCCCGGTGCCGGCGGATTTCGGCAGTGCCGGGCCGCCAGCGCCGGGCCGCCGATCAGAGGACCCGGGGTGGTTCGCCGGACTCGCTCACCATCGGCCGGGAGTGCGCCGCCCAGTCCTGCATGCCGCCGGTGAGGTTGCGGACGTTGTCCCAGCCGTGCTGGTTGAGGTAGGCGACGACCTGCCCGGACCGGCCGCCGGACCGGCACACCACCACCACGTCGCCCTCCTGCGGGACGTCGGCCAACCGGTGCGGGATCTCCATCATCGGCAGGTGGTGGGCGCCCGGCGCGTGCCCGGCCGCCCACTCCTCGGGCTCGCGGACGTCCAGCAGGTACGCGTCGGCGGATACGTCGGGGACGTCAACGGTGGGGATCGGTGGTCCATGCATGCCGAACAGCCTATTCCTGGCCCGCCAGCACCGACGGGTTGGCGAGGATGAACTCAGCGAGGTTGTCGTTCTTGACCGCCTGGAACATCTCCTGGCTGAGCGGATCGATGTTCTCCCGGCCGGCGCCGTTGCCGTTGAAGCTGCCGCCGTTGGTCCGCAGCATGACCAGGTCGTTGGCGGCCACCCCACGCAGGGTGAAGACAAAGTCCGGCAGCGGCACCTTGCCGGTGTCCAGCACGAACGCCTTGCCGGCCGCGTCGATCAGCTCGTTCAGCTTGAGCGGGTTGGTCATCACCCCGTTGGCCATCGCCTTCTTGGCCATGGCCTTGATCAGCTTCTGCTGGTTCTTCTGCCGGTCGTAGTCGCCGTTGTCCAGCCCGTACCGCTGCCGGGAGAAGTCCAGCGCCTCCCAGCCCTGCATCTCGCGGCAGCCCTTCTTGTGCACGACCTGCTGCTTCTCCCCGCTGACCTTGGCAGCGTCGGAGTTCCACATCGGCTGGCCGTCGACCAGGGTCATGTGGATCGACGGGGTGTCCTCGTCGACGCAGAGCCGGACGCTGCCGAGGCTGTCGATGACCGACTTGAAGCCGCTGAAGTTGATGATCGCGGCGCCGTCGAAGCTGACCCCGGTGAGGTTCTTGATCGTCTCCGCCATCAACTGGGCGCCACCGGCGTGCCCGGCACCGTTCTGTGCGCCGTGGAAGAACGCCTCGGTCGCCTTGCCGACCCCACCCGGCCACCCGCTCTGCTCGAACGGCGGGATCTCGACCTCGGTGTCCCGGGGGACGGAGATCAGGTACGCCTGGTCGTGGGTGGCGGGGATGTGCAGGATGATGATCGTGTCGGCCCGGGTGTCCGACTCCGCCCAGCTGCCCCGGTGGTCGATGCCGAGCAGCAACATGTCGATCGGACCTTCGAGGCTGTCACCGCCCTCGGCGTCGGTCTTGCCTGCGACGCCGAGCAGGTTCGACTGCTCGATCCCGCTGGTCGCCTGGGCGATCAGCCACTTGCTGCCGACGATCGTGGTGCCGCTGAGCATCATCAGCAGCGCACCCAGCACGACCATCGTGCGGGCCCAGACCGGGTCCTTGCGGCGGGGCCGCCGGCCCGAGCCGCTGCGGCCGGAGCCCGAACCCGACCGGCCACCCGACCGACGTCCGGCCGCGCCGCGGGTGGCGAGCGGGTTCCCCGACTCGGTCGACGTCGAACGTCGGCGGGTCTGAACCGGCATGCCTGCTCCTGGGGGGCGTGACAATAGGGCGAGCCCACTGTACGGAAACTTGGTCGACTTATCGACCCTGCTCGGGTTTCAAATTTGTGTCGGATTGACCCGTCACCGGGTGACGACCGGCAATGTCCACTCAGTCACCGACTCAGGGCTGTCAGTCACTGGCACCCGGGCTGGGCGTGACATTGGCCTGGACCCAGGCGGTCATCTGATCAGCCGCCATCGCCTGGTACATCGACAATGCCTTCTCCCGGTCGGAGACGACCACCGATTCGCCGTTGATCGTCTCGCTGCCGTTGTGCGGACTGGTCAGGAAGTGCAGGTTCTCTCCCCTGAGCTTGCGGAACTGCAGCGCCATGTCGACCAGGGAGAAGCCCTGGTCGACCGTCACCGCCTGGGTCGTCGCCTTGAGAAACGCATTCAGTTTGACCGGGTTCGACAGTGTGCCGGAACTCACAGCCTTGTCCATCAGCGCGCGGAGGAACTCTTGCTGGTGACGCATGCGCGCGAAGTCACCATCCGGAAACTGTTTGCGTTGGCGGACCCAGTCCAGCGCCTCGGCGCCGTTCATGTGATTGACGCCCGCACTGAACTGCCGGTACGGCTTGTGGATCGACGTCGTGTCCTGCTCGACGGTCAGGTCGACCCCGCCGAGCGCATCGGTGACCTCGACGAAACCAGCGAAGTCGATCGACATCACATGATTGATCCGCACGTCGGTGAAGCACTCCACGGTCCGTACCGCCAGCGGCAGCCCGCCCCAGGCGAACGCGGCGTTGATCTTGGCCCGTTCGCCGGTCTCGCAGGCCGCGGCGGCGTCCGACGGGATCGGCACGTACAGGTCACGCGGGATCGACACCAGATAGGCGCGGTCGTGTGACGACGGGATGTGCATCACGATGATCGTGTCCGCCCGCCACTTGCCGGCCTGGTCGACCGGGGCGTCCGGATCCCGCGAGTCGGTGCCGATCAGCAGGATGTTCAGCGCGCCGTCCACCGCCGCCGGCGGCCGCCCCTCGGTGATCTGCGAGAACGGATCGGTCCGCCCCAGATCCTGGTTCAGCCCACGGGCGTACGCCCAGAGCCCGCCGCTGGCGAGCAGGGCCAGCACCACCAGCGCCACCCCGCCGACCAGGGCGATGCGCCCCCAGCGGGGCCGCGGCCGGCGTGGCGGGCCACCGACCTGATGGCCGGCACGACCGCCGTACTGGTTACCGGCACGACCGCCGACCGGCACCTGCGCCCGGCCGGTCGAGGACCCGTAGGCGGTGCCGGTCGGAACGGTCGTCCGGCCGGGGACGGCCCGGCCACCGGGGCGGCTGCTGGCTGACCGGTCACCGTGCTGGTTGCTGGCTGACATGCCTCCAGCGTACGTACCGGGCGCTCGCCCGCCGACGACTCGACGGCCGGGCCGCCGCCGCCGATCAGCCGAGTCGCTGGCGGAAGTAGGCGATGGTGCGGCGCAGCCCGTCCTGCGGATCGACCGTCGGCTGGTAACCGAGCCTGGTGCGGGCCAGGGTCAGGTCCGGACGGCGCATCTCCGGGTCGTCCGAGGAGCGGGCGACCAGGTTGATCGTCGACGAGCTGCCCACCAGCTGGACGATCTGCTCGGCCAGCTCCCGCATGGTCAGCTCATGCTCGGTGCCGCAGTTGATCGGCCCGGTCTCGGTGGAGTCGAGCAGTGCGACGATCCCGGTCACCAGGTCCGCCACGTAGCAGATCGACCTGGTCTGCCCGCCGGTGCCGTGCACGGTGATCGGCTCGCCGCGCAGCGCCTGGCTGATAAAGGTGGGGATGGCCCGGCCGTCGTCCGGTCGCATCCGGGGCCCGTACGTGTTGAAGATCCGCACAATGCCGGCGTCCAGTCCGCGGTACCGGTGGTACGCCATCGTCGCCGATTCGGCGAACCGCTTGGCCTCGTCGTAGACGCTGCGCACCCCGATCGGGTTGACGTTGCCCCAGTAGGTCTCCGGTTGCGGGTGCACCAACGGGTCGCCGTACGCCTCGGAGGTCGACGCCATGATGAACCGGGCCCGGTCGGCGACCGCCCGGTCCAGCAGATGCAACGTGGCGAGGGAGCCGACCCGGAGGATCTCGATCGGCAGCGTGGCGAAGTCCGTCGGGCTGGCTGGCGAGGCGAGGTGCATGATCGCGTCGAACCGCTGACGCACCGCCGGGTGATGATCCGGCAATCCGTCCGAAATGTCCGCCTCGACGAGGGTGAACCGAGGTTCGTCGGTGAGGTGGGCGACGTTCTCCTTGGAGCCAGTGACGAAGTTGTCCACCGCCACCACCGCACAACCACGCGCGACCAACCGGTCGACGAGGTGGCTTCCGACGAAACCAGCACCTCCGGTGACCAGCACTCGATGGCCGTCGCCGAATCGGGGAACAGGCAGCATGCTCCCGAGCCTAGTGGTAGCACCCCGGCCGGGCAGCGGTTGCCACCCGGGTCGGCCCGGACCGAGCTACCGGCCGCGCGGCCCGGATCGAACTACCGGCCGCGCGGCTCGCCGAGTTCGCGGTACCGGCCGCGGTAGTGGATCAGCGGCCCGGCGTCGCCTTCGTCGCCGACCGTGACCGACTCGACGGTCGCCTCCACCAGCATCGCCCACCCGTACGGTCGGGCGTCGTCGAGCCGGCAGCCCGCCCACCCGCTCGCCCCCGCGAGGACCGGGCCGTACTCGGTGAACTGCCAGTCCGCTGCCTTGAACGGTCCGCCCGGTGCCGGCATCAGCCCAGCGAACCGGTCCGCGAGCTGCCGATGCGCCGGACCCAGCGGAACCATCGCGAACCTGCCCGACTCGCGGAGCACCTCCCACAGCTGCGACTCCTCGTCGAGCAGCCCGAGCAGTCGCGGCGGGTCACCGTCGGCCAGCACCGTCGACGACACGGTCAATCCGGCGAGCGGAGCCGACCCACCACCGGCCGTCCACAGCGTTACCGGTGCGGCCAGCCGGCCACGTAGCCGCCGCGCGGGCGAACGGTCCTCACTCGCCGTGGCGAACGGGTCGCGATAGTGGATCTCGGCACCGGGCTCGGGATGATTCACGTGAAACATTGTGACCCAGTCGGGGAATCACCGGCGCGGCGTCACCGTGGCGAGCAGCTCCGGCATCCGTCGGTCCAGCAGGTCACCGGTGATGTACAGGCCCAGGGCCACCGCACCCAGGCCGTATCCGACGCCGACCGGCAGGGCAAACCAGTACCAGACCTCGCCGAGCAGCGCGGTGGCCAGCACGATCGGCACCGCGGCCGCCGCCGACCCGACCATCGCCACCAGCGCCAGCATGCTCTTCGCCACGCCGGCACCGCTGTTCAGCGCGAACGGGTTCGACGTCTCCGGCAGCGAGTAGGCACCGACCACCGAGACGATCAGATTGACCGCCAACCCGGCACCGTACGCGGCGAACAGCGTCCCGGCGGCGACCGGGATCCAGCCCGGTTCGCGCAGGAACAACCCGAGCCCGGCCGAGATCACCACCAGCAGCGGCACGATGTAGACCGAGAACCCGACCACCCGGGCACGCAGCTCCAGCCGCCCCGGCACGCCGGCAATCACGTTCGCCGCGTACGCGCTGCCGTCGAATCCGAACTGGTTGGCCAGGGTCACGGCGGCGAGCGCACCGACGAAGAGCATCGAGATGCTGACGCTGGTCGCCGACGCGGTCAGTCCGGTGCCCACCGAACCGTCCGGGTCGTAGGTGAAGGCGCTGAAACCGCCGACGTTGATCAGCGCCGGGATGAACACCCCGACCACGGCGACGGTGATCAGGTTGGCCCGCCGCCGCATGTCCCGCCACCAGTAGCGCACCTCCCGGGCGACCAGTGCACCGTACCGGTCGCGGGGGGTCCGGGCGAGCAGCCGGGGAAACAACTGGCTCACCGGGGTGCCGGACGCGGCGGCCACCGCCCTGGCCGAGCCGCCGCTCGCGGTGCCGACCATCGCCGACTCCAGCGACCTCGACCACCACCGGTACAGGCCGGCCAACGCGGCGGCGGTGACCGCCAGTTTGACCGGCACCGCCCAGAGCCGCCCGTCGACCACGTCGAAACCCATCGTGTACGGGGCGGCCAGCGGAGTCCAGCCGAGAATTCCCGCCACCTCAGCCAGCCGGTCCCAGTCGGCGTTACCCAACCCGCCGATGACCAGCAGTTGCAGCGGACCGAGCAGGGCGGCCAGCACGGCGAGCAGCACCGCGGCCAGGTCACGCACCCGGCGCGACCGCAGCATGCCGGCGAACGCGCTGGTTATCGCCCGGCTGCCCAGGACGCAGAGCAGCAGACCGGCGGCCACCCCGACCAGTTGGACCACGCCGGCCAGCGGGCCGCCGAGCAGCGCCGCGCTGAGCACCAGCCCCAGAGTGGCCAGACCGGTGGCGATCGACGGTACGCCGATCAGTCCGGTGACCAGCAGCCCGGTGACCATGGTCCGCCGGCGCAACGGCAGCAGCGCGAACCGGGCCGGGTCGAGCGTCTCGTCCACGCCGAAGAAGGCCAGTGGCAGCAGCAGCCAGCCGAGCACCAGCAGGGTGCCGCCGAACCCGGCGGCCAGCAGCATGCCCTGTTCGCTGTCGACGAACCCCGGCGCGGCGAGGATCAGGAAACCGTTGCCGGCGAACCACAGCCCGGCGATGATCCCGCCGATGAACAACGCGATCCGCCAGCCCTGGCCACGCAGGTTGTTGCCCATCACCCGCACCTTGAGACGGACGAAGTGCCGGGCCCGCACCGGCCGCCGGCCGACGGCGGCGGGTGAGCCGGGAGTCGGTGTGTCGGCGGGCGGCCCGGTCACAGCCATGCCAGTTCCTCCCCGGTGGCCGTGCGACCACCGACGACGTCGACGAAGACCTCTTCCAGCGACCGCCCGGCTCGTACCTCGTCCAACGTGCCGACCTTCTTGATGACTCCGTCGGCGAGGATCGCCACGTGGCTGCAGAGCCGCTCGACCACGGCCATCACATGGCTGGAGAAGATCACCGTGCCGCCGCCGGCGACGTACCGTTGCAGGATGTCGCGGATCAGCGCGGCGGAGACCGGGTCGACCGCCTCGAACGGCTCGTCGAGCACCAGCAGCCGGGGTCCGTGCAGCAGCGCACAGGCCAGCCCGATCTTCTTCTTCATGCCCGCCGAATAGTCGACCACCAGAGTGCGTCCGGCGTCGTCGAGCGCCAGCACGTCGAGCAGTTCGCCGGCCCGCTGGTCGACCACCGCCGGGTCCATGCCGCGCAGCAGACCGTGGTACGCGAGCAGTTCGGCGCCGGTGAGCCGGTCGAACAGCCGCACCCCGTCCGGCAGTACGCCGAGCAGTTGCTTCGCCTGCACCGGGTCGGTCCAGACGTCGTGGCCGAGGACGTGGGCGTGGCCGGCGTCCGGCCGTAGCAGCCCGACCGCCATCGACAACGTGGTGGTCTTGCCGGCACCGTTCGGGCCGAGCAGGCCGTAGAAGGAGCCGACCGGGACGTCCAGCTCGACCCCGGCGACCGCGACCTTGTCGTCGAACCGTTTGGCCAGGCCGCGCAGGACGAGCGCCTGCCCGCCGGGCTGGGCAGCATCTGTCATGGTCCGACGGTAACTACCGGCACCCCGGATACGCTCCCGCTGAGGGAGGATCCGGCTCTCATACCCGGGCACGACGGCGACACCGACGCCGCCGCAGGAGGTCACGGTCGCAGGCTCTCCGGCGCGTGCAGTCGCAGCATGAGGGCGTTCACCTGACCCGGCAACCGCCGCCGGGTAACCACCGACACCAGCATCATCACCGCGAACGCCAGCGGCACCGTCCAGGCCGCCGGCTGGGCGACCAGGACCGCCGGCCAGCCGGTCAGTGGCGGACCCAGCACGGTCCACAGCACCGCGCCGACGGCGGCGCCGCCACCGGCGACGATGCCGGCGGCGGCACCGGCGTCGGTCAGGCCACGCCACCAGATGCCGAGCACCAGCAGCGGGCAGAAGCTCGACGCGGCCACCGCGAACGCCAGCCCGACGACCTGCGAGACGTCCAGGCCGGAGACGTTCAGCGCGAGGACCATCGGCACCGCGCCGGCGACCAGGGTCGCCAGCCGGAACCCGCGTACCGAGTTGCGCCGTAGCACGTCGGTCGAGACCGCCCCGGCGACGCTGGTCAGCAACCCGGACGAGGTGGACAGGAAGGCGGCGAACGCCCCGGCGGCGACCAGCGCGGCGAGCAGTTGACCGAGCAGTCCGCCGCCGAGCGCCGCCTCCGGCAGCAGCACCACGACCGCGTCCGAGCGTCCGGTCATCAGCAGTTGCGGCGTGTACACCCGACCGAGCACCCCGTACAGGGTGGGAAAGAGGTAGAACAGGCCGACCAGCGCGAGCACCACCAGGGTGGTCCGGCGGGCGGCGGCACCGTCGGGGTTGGTGTAGAACCGCACGAGTACGTGCGGCAGCCCCATCGTGCCGAGGAAGGTAGCCAGGATCAGCGAATAGGTGGCGAACAGCCCCTGGTCGCCCCGGTCCGGATCACCGGGCAGCAGCCAGGCGGCGCCCCTGTCGGCTTCGGCCCCGGACACCTCGGGGACCCGGTCCCCGGCGGCGAAGGTCAGCTCGGTGCCCGGGGTCACCTGCTCGGTCCGCCCGTCGGCGTAGTTGAGCGTCGCGGACCGCTCGACCACCACGGTAGTCGCCTGGGTGAAGGTCAACCCGTCCGGTGGGCTGACCGGCGGCCGTCCGTCGGACTGCCACTGCATGGCCAGGAAGACCGCTGGTACGGCGAGCGCGGTCAACTTGAGCCAGTACTGGAACGCCTGCACGAAGGTGACCGCCCGCATGCCGCCGAGCGCCACGTTGGCGGTCACCACTCCGCCGACCAGCAACGCCCCCAGCGGGTACGGCGCGCCGGTGACCGTGGCCAGGGTCAGCCCGGCGCCCTGCAACTGGGGCAGCAGGTAGAACCAGCCGATGAAGATCACGAAGACGGTGGCCAGCCGGCGCAGCCGCCGGGAGCTGAGCCGGATCTCGCAGAAGTCCGGCAGGGTGAACGCCCCGGACCGGCGCAGCGGGGCCGCGACGAACAGCAGCAGGGCCAGGTAGCCGGCGGCGAAGCCGACCGGATACCAGAGCACGTCGACGCCGTACTTGAGGATCAGGCCGGCGATGCCGAGGAACGACGCGGCCGACAGGTACTCGCCGCTGATCGCCGCCGCGTTCCAGGACGGGCTGACGGTACGCGAGGCGACCAGGAAGTCGGACGTGGTCCGGGCCAGCTTCAGCCCGTAGAAGCCGATCGCGACGGTCACCAGAGTGACCACGACCAGCGCAGGGATCACGTACGGGTTGGTCATCGGCGCCGCTCAGCGTTCCGGCCGGCGGACCAGCGCGACGAAGTCCTGCTCGTTGCGTTCGGCGAGGTGGACGTAGGTCAGGCCGACCGCCACCAGGAACGGGAACGCGGCCACCCCGAGCAGCAGCCACGGCAGGTTGACGCCGACGATCTTGATCTCGGCGACGCCGGGGGCGATCGCGAACAGCAACGGCAGCGACCCGAGGCCGACCACGACCACCACCGCCAGCCGCATCGCCAACGCCAGCTGCGCCCGGACCAGGCCGCGTACGAGTGCCTCGCCGATCTGGGTCTGCTCGGCCAGGTCGGTACGCAGCCGGTCGGCGTCCCCGCGCCGGCCGACCTCGCCCAGCACGATCCGCACCCGCCGGGGTGGCGGGTCGGCGGGCGCGGGCGCCGCAGCGGGCCCGGTGCCGTCGTGTTCGGCCATGCCGGCAGTCTCACGGCCCGTCGCGGAATGTCAAGGGCAGTCCCCGGCGCAGACGGATCCACGGCGCGTCGTCCGACAGCGAAGCGCCCAACCGCAGGAGGCGATTGGGCGCTGCTGAAGCCCGGCGAGAGGCTTTGTGGCCAGGGGCGGGGTCGAACCGCCGACCTTCCGATTTTCAGTCGGACGCTCGTACCAACTGAGCTACCTGGCCGGGTGTCCGGGACATCATACCCGCCTGCCGGTGAGAACACCGGACCGGTCGGGTCGGCCCCGAAAACGAAACGCCGCGCGTGGGAAACGCACGGCGATCGGCGTTGCGCGGTCCTGACGGGACTTGAACCCGCGACCTCCGCCTTGACAGGGCGGCGAGCACTCCGACTGCTCCACAGGACCTCGGTGTTGCTCCGGCCGGTCGGTCGGCCGGTGGTGCCCCCAACGGGATTCGAACCCGTGCTACCGCCTTGAAAGGGCGGCGTCCTGGGCCGCTAGACGATGAGGGCGGCCCCGTCATCATCGCACATCGCGACTCCGACGGTAGTGCTCCCATCCGGCCCCGCCGGAAGCTTGCGAAAGCATACGTGACGAGTATGCCCCGGACCAAACCAGATCGGCGAACCGGACGGATCAGGGGGAAAGGCTAGCACCGAGCAGGGTGATGCCGTACCGCTGCCTCAGCTCGTGGACCACGGCCGGGAGCGCGGCGACGGTGGCCGACCGGTCACCACCGCCGTCGTGCAGCAGGATGATCGACCCGAGCCGGACCTCGGCGGTGACCTGCGACACCAGCTTCTCCTTGGTGGGCTTGCGCCAGTCCTGCGGGTCGACGTCCCAGTCCAGCGGGACCATCCCCAGCTCCTCGACCACGGTGACCACCTTCGGCGTCCACAGCCCGCCAGGGTGCCGGAAGAGCTCGATCGGCACGCCAGGCACCACCTTGTGGATCTCCTTGTTGGTCCGCAGCAGGTTGGCCCGGATCTCGTCGGCCGACTGCGAGCCGAGGTCGAGCTCGTGGCTCCAGGTGTGGTTGCACAGGGTGTGCCCCTCCCGGACCATCCTCACGACCAGCGCCGGATACCGCCGCACCTGAGCGCCGACGACACAGAACGTGGCCCGCGCCCCGGCCGCCCGCAGTTCGTCGAGGATCAGCGGCGTCCACTTCGGATGTGGCCCGTCGTCGAAGGTCAGCGCCACCTGCCGACCACCGGTACGGCGTTGCAGCAGGCTCTCGTCGACGGCGGGCCGGGCGGACGCCCCGGGTGAGCCGCCGGTCACGGTGGCCGAGGGTCGCTGGTCGGCGGGGTCGCCCGTCGGCGTCGGCACCGGGTCGCGGGGGGCGGGTGAGGGCGCCGGCTCGGGGGTGGGAGCAGCGCGCTCCGGCGCGGGACCGAGAGCGGCGGTGGCCGGCACCTGGGTCGGCGCCTGCCGGGCGCTCCGCAGGGCGGCGATGCTTTCGCTGCCGACCAGCAGCGCGAACACCGCCAGGCCTGCCGCGACCATGGCACGTTTCGACACGGTGCGTTTCGACATGTCGACTCCGGGCGAGGGGGTGGACGGAGATCGAGCGAAGCACACGTTAGTCGATCAATCCGCACAACTCGACCCCGCACATCGGACACCAGCGCTGCCGACCGCCGGCAGTGACGGGCAGTACCGCCAACGGCTACGAGATGTGCTGCTGGCCGACGGCCCGGTCGGCGGACCGGCAGAGCGTGACCGCGTCGGTCAGGTCGGCGCAGTGCCGTACGCCATCAGGCAGCTCGGTGACCGGCCAGCCCGGCCCGACCGCGAGGACCAGCACCGGACGGTGCCGTCCGGATCGGGCCACGCGCAACTGCCCGAGATCCGCGGTCGCCGGGGTGTGCGACCAGAGCACGACGGCGGCCGGCCCCGTCCGGTCGACCGCGGCGACCAGCGCGGCCGCCGGTACCCGGGCACCGAGCAACCGGGCGACCACGCCGACCTCGACGAGTGCGGCGGCCAGCGCCTCCAACGGCAGGGTGTGCTGCTCCTCGTCGGTGCAGGCCAGGAGCGCTCCGGGGCCGCCGCCGTCGCGGACCCGGCCGGCGGCGGGCGCGGCGGAGACCAGGCGGTCCGACGGATCACCCGGCAGGGCCGCCGGGACCGGCCCGGTCACCGAGGCGAACGCGGCGGAGACGCACCGGGACAGCAGATGCTCCACCTCGATGAAGCCGGCGGTGGCCGCGTACCGGTCACCGACGCCGGCCAGCACCGGGCGGATCACCCGGTCCCAGGTGGCGATCACCCCGTCGGTACGCAGCCCACGCTCGATGATCTCCCGCATGGCCAGGTCGTCCAGGCGTACGGCGGCCCGGGCCAGGCCACGGGCGGCCGGGCCGGCGGTGCCGACCGCGATGGTGTGCCCGCCGCCGGCCCGGCCCGGCCCGGGGCCGTCCGGGCCGGCGGGGGCGGGTGGAGCCGCGTTGCCGCGTGCCCACCGCGCCGCCTCGGCCGGGGACACGCCTTCGGCGGTGAGCCGGCGCATCACCTCCAGCCGGGCCAGATCCTCCCGGCTGTACCGGCGATGGTGCCCCTTGACGTGCCGGGTCGGGCCGAGCCCGTACCGCTGATGCCAGGTGCGCAGCGTGGTCACCGCCACGCCGAGCCGGCGTGCCACGCTGCCCGCGCTCAGCGCGTCATCGCTCACCTGGCCGCTCCGCAGCCGCGCCGTGGTCCCGCCGGCCCGGCGCGAACAACTGGTCGACCACGCCGGCCAGCCACGGGGCGTAGGCGTGCGGGTCGTCGGTCAGGCCGGCCCGCAGCTCATCCGGCGGCATCCAGCGCAGCTGTGCGATCTCCGCCGGATCGGGCCGCAGCGGGGTGGCCGGGTCGAGCTCCCCCAGCAGTACGTGGTCGTACTCGTACTCGGTGCGGCCGGTGACCGGGTCGGTGGCCTGGTAGGTGTGTACACCGAGCTCGGTCAACGGCACCGGCGCGACGCCCACCTCCTCGCCGAGCCGGCGGTTGGCCGCCTCGGTGACCGATTCGCCGGGCAGCGGATGGCCGCAGCAGGTGTTGGCCCAGCGCAGTGGGAACCGGGTCTTCACCGCAGCCCGCTGTTGCAGCAGCAGTTGGCCGGCCGGGTCGACCAGGATCACCGAGAAGGCCCGGTGCAGCTGGCCCGGCGGCTGGTGGGCGGCGGCGACGGTGGCCGATCCGACCGGTCGCCCGGCCGGGTCGACCAACTCGACCAGATGGCTTTCCCGCGACGTCCCGGTCATCGGGCACCCCCCACACCGGTGATCCGACCGGCGGCCAGTTTGCCGGAGATCAGCACCATCGGCACGCCGACCCCCGGCTGGGTGCCGGAACCGACGAAGACCACGTTCTCCAGGGTGGGATGCAGGTTCCCGGGTCGGAACGGGCCGGTCTGGAACAGGGTGTGCGCGGCGGCGAACGGTGTCCCGGCGGCCATTCCGGCGTCGGCCCAGTCGGCCGGGGTGATCACTTCGCGGACCTCGACCCCGTCAGCCAGGCCCCGGTAGCCGCGCTCGGCCAGGGTGGCGATCAGCTCGTCGGCGTACCGCTGCGGCAGGTCGCCGCGCCAGTCCAGCCGGCCGCTGTCCAGGTTGGGCACCGGAGCGAGGACGTAGTAGGTGTGCCCGCCGGGCGGGGCCACCGACGGGTCGGTCCGGCTCGGGTTGGTGACCAGCAGCGACGGGTCGCTCATCAGCTCACCCCGGCGGATGACCTCGTCGAAGGTGCCCTTCCACAGCCGGCCGAAGTGGATGTTGTGGTGGGCGATCTGCTGGTAGCCCTGCCGGGCGCCGAGGTGCAGCACCACGCAGGACGGCGAGTAGCGCAGCCGTCGGCGGCGGGCCGGCGGCAGCAGCTCGGCGTAGGCGACGGGCAGGTCGGGGTTGAGCACCACGACGTCGGCGGGAATCCGGTCACCGGCGGCGGTGAGCACCGCGCGCGCCCGACCACCGGCGGTCTCCACCCGGGTGACCGTGGTGTCGTAGCGGATCTGTACGCCGTGCTTCTCGGCGGCGCCGGCCAGCGCCCGGGGCACCGCGTGCATGCCGCCCCGGGGGAACGACACCCCGGCCACCGAGTCCAGGTAGGCGATGACGGTGTAGATGGCCAGCGCGTCGTGGGGCGCCAGCCCGGCGTACATCGCCTGGAACGAGAAGATCCGCTGGGTACGGGGGTCGGTGAAGAACTGCTCGATCTTGGTCTGCATGCGCCGGAACGCCCCGGCGGCCAGCAGCCGCAGCAGGTTGCCGGTGAGCAGGTCCGGCGGGCTGTCCAGGTTACGGTCGATGAAGTCGGCCCGCTCCAGCTGCCACAGCCGCCGCGCGTAGTCGACGAAGCGCAGGTAGCCGTCGGCTTCGCGGGGGCCGCAGACCCGGGCCACCTCGGCTGCCATCCGGGCGGTGTCGGTGACGACATCCAGAGTGGATCCATCCGGATAGTACGCCCGGTAGGCCGGTTCGAGCGGGATCAGCTCCAACCAGTCGGAGAGCTCCTCGCCGACCGCGCCGAGCGCCTCGGCGATCAGTTCGGGCATGGTCAGCACGGTCGGCCCGGTGTCGAACTCGTAGCCGTCGAGCGCCAACCGCCCGGCCCGCCCGCCCGGCACCGACTCGCGTTCCAGCAGGGTGACCTGCCGGCCGGCACCGGCCAGGTGCAGGGCACAGGCGAGCCCGCCGAGCCCGGCACCGACCACGACGACGCGTTCGGTCGCCCCGGTCACGGTACGCATGCCGCGACCACCTCCTTCTGAACGATGCTCACATCATGCCTGCCGAGTGGTGGCGGTCACCGCCAGGCCGGTGAGCACGCGACGGGCGGCGGCGTCGATCGGGGCGTCGGCCAGTGCGTCGACCGCGTCCCGTACCCGTTGCTCGATCAGCTGTTCCACCTGGTCGGCGGCGCCGGTCTCGACGACGATCTCGACCAGCCGGCTCACCCGTCGATCGACCTCCCGGTCGGACTCCCGGTCGGCGCCGGACGGCGGCCGGGTGAGTTCGGCGCGTTGGGCGTCGGTGGCCAGCTCGCGGGCGATCAGCAGCAGCACCGTCGGCTTGCCGGTCCGCAGGTCGTCGCCGGCGGGTTTGCCGGTGGTGGCCGGGTCACCGAAGACGCCGAGCAGGTCGTCGCGCAGTTGGAACGCCTCGCCGACGTTGGTGCCGTAGCGCCGGTAGGCCTCGTGGATCGCCGGGTCGGCGCCGGGTCCGGCGAGGGCCGCACCGAGGTGCAGCGGCCGCAGCACGGTGTAGCTGGCGGTCTTGTGCCGGGCCACCCGCAGCGCCCGGTCGACCGACCAGGTGTCGGCCTCGGTCTCGCCGAGGACGTCCAGGTACTGCCCGGCGATCGTCTCGACCCGCATCTGGTCGTAGCGGCGCCGCACGTCCAGCAGGGTCCGGGGTGGCACGCCGGCCTGGCCGAGCAGCCGGTCGGCCCAGACCAGGCAGAGGTCACCGACCAGCACGGCGGCACCGTCGCCGAACCGGTCGGGGTCGCCGTCGCGACCGGCCGCCCGGTGCTGCCCGGCCAGCCGCCGGTGGGCGGTGGGGCGTCCGCGACGGGTCGCGGAACCGTCCATCACGTCGTCGTGCACCAGCGCGAACGCGTGCAGCAGCTCCAGCGCGGCCAGCGCCGGCAGCACCGGAGCCAGCGGCGCGTCCGGTCCGGCCACCCCGCGCCAGCCCCAGTGGGCGAAGACCGGCCGCAGCCGTTTGCCGCCGGCGAGCACGGTGTCCCGGGCGATCTGGGCGAACGGGCGCAGCGCCGGATCGATGCGGTCGAGCGCGTCGATCTCGGCGGAGAGGAAATCGATCAGGGTGTCGTCGACGGCCGCGGTCAGCAGGTCACGGCGGTGGGCCGGGGTCGTCCCGGGGGTGGCCGACTCGGCCGGCTCGTCGACCGACGCGCTGCGGTCGGTGCCGGCAACTGTGTGATTGGCCACGCGAACGAGCGTACCCTAGGGTCAGAAGTTGCGTCGATTCTTGCGTCGATAGCCGAGGAGGCCCGGTGAACGTCGATCTGTCCGCTGCCTACGCGAACTGCCGTGACCTGCACCGACGGCACGGGCGGACCTACTATCTCGCGACCCGGCTACTACCGCAGTGGAAACGCCGGCATGTCCACGCTTTATACGGATTTACCCGATACGCGGATGAGATCGTCGACCGCACCGACCAACTGCCGCCCGCCGACCGGGCAGCCGCGCTCGACCAGTGGGGACAGCGGTTCCTCGCCGGGCTGCACGGCGCCCCGGTCGACGACCCGCTGCTGCCCGCCGTGCTGCACACCATCGCGGTGTTCGACCTGGACAAGGCGGACTTCACCGCGTTCCTGCGCAGCATGGCGATGGACCTGACAGTCACCTCGTACCCGCGCTACACCGACCTGCTCGACTACATGGAGGGCTCGGCAGCGGTGATCGGCACCATGATGCTGCCGATCCTGGGCAGCACCGACCGGGCCGCCGCCCGGGAGCCCGCCCGGCAGCTCGGCTTCGCCTTCCAGCTCACCAACTTCATCCGGGACGTCGCCGAGGACCTGGACCGGGGCCGCACCTACCTGCCGGACGAGGACCTGGCCCGGTTCGGGGTGACCCGCGACGACCTGGTCGACGCCGCCCGACACCGCCGGGCCACCCCGCCGATCATCGAGCTGATCCGGTACGAGGTCGGCCGGGCCCGGGGCCACTACGCGGCGGCCGCCCCCGGCGTCACCCTGCTCGAACCCGCGTCGCAGGCCTGCATCCGCACCGCGTACGCGCTGTACGGCGGCATCCTCGACGAGATCGCCGCGCAGGGCTACGACGTGTTCCGGCGCCGGGCCACCGTTCCCAACCGGCGCCGGGCCACCGTGGCGCTGCGGTCCCTGCTCACCCCGGCCGGCACCCCGGTCACCCTGCCCGGCCCGGTCGACCTCACCGCCCCACCGACACCGACTCAGCCGACACCGACGCAGCCGCCGGCCACCCCCGCGCCAGCGCCGACCGCACCCACACCGACCGCCGCCACACCGACCGCACCGTAGCGCCGTGCGTACCGCTGTCGTGCTGTTCACCCGGGACCTGCGGGTGCACGACCAGCCGGCGCTGGCCACCGCCTGCGCCACCGCCGAACAGGTGGTGCCGCTGTTCGTCCTCGACCCACGGTTGGCCGGCCGGTCGACCAACCGCGACCGGTTCCTGCACCAGAGCCTCGCCGACCTGCGGGCGACCCTGCGCGGGCTCGGCGGCGACCTGCTGATCCGCCACGGCGACCCGGTCGCCGAGACGATCCGGCTCGCCCGCGAGGTCGACGCCGACGGCGTCACCGTCTCCGCCGACGTCAGCCACTACGCCCGGCACCGGCAGCGGCGGCTGTCCGACGAATGCGACCGGCACCGCCTCGCGTACCGCGCATTTCCCGGACTGACCGTCGTCGACCCGGGCGCGCTGACCCCGACCAACGGCGACCACTACAAGGTCTTCACGCCGTACTTCCGGGCCTGGGCCGGCGCCGACTGGCGTACCGCGTGTGCCGCTCCGGAGCGGATCCGGCTGCCCGGCGGTCCCGCCGTCGGGCGGCTGCCGGCCCTGCCGGACGGGGAGTCGCCGCAGGCCGCCGCCGGGGGCGAGACCGCCGGGCGGCGCCGGCTGCGCGACTGGCTGGGCGACCTCGACCGGTACGGCGACAGCCACGACGACCTGGCCGGCGACGCCACCTCGCGGCTCAGCCCCTACCTGCGGTTCGGCTGTCTGTCCCCGCTGGAGGTCGCCACCGCCGCCGGGGACCGCGCCGGCCCGTTCGTCCGGCAACTGTGCTGGCGGGACTTCCACTACCAGGTCGCGAACGCCTTCCCCGACCTGGCGACCACCGCGTACCGGCGCGGGGCCAGCGAGCAGTGGCGGAACGACGCTGACGCCCTCGACGCCTGGCAGACCGGGCACACCGGGGTGCCGATCGTCGACGCCGGCATGTGCCAGTTGCGGGCGGAAGGCTGGATGCACAACCGCGCCCGGCTGATCACCGCCGGGTACCTCACCAAGGAGATCGGCCTGGACTGGCGGGACGGCCTCGCCTGGTTCGGCCGCTGGCTGCTCGACGGCGACCTGCCGAACAACTCCGGCAACTGGCAGTGGGTCGCCGGCACCGGCAACGACACCCGCCCGCACCGGGGTTTCAACCCGCTGCGTCAGGCGCACCGCTTCGACCCGGCCGGAGAATACGTCCGCCGGTGGGTGCCGGAGCTGGCCAGCGTCGCCGGGGCGGCGGTGCACGAGCCGTGGCGGTTGCCGCTCGCCGTCCGCGCCGGCCTGGACTACCCGCCGCCACTGTCGGACCGCTGAGCCTGGTGTCGGAGCGCTGAGCCCGGCCGGCTGGTCGGCCAGCCGCCCGGTCGGCGGGCTGCCGACGGTGGTGACATGCTGGCCGGATGAGTGAGCCGCAACAGGTGGACGTTGTCGTCGTCGGGTTGGGCGTGGCCGGTGAGGAGGTCGCCGGCCGGCTCAGCCAGGCCGGGCTGGACGTGGTCGGTGTGGAGCGCCGGTTGGTCGGCGGCGAATGCCCGTACTGGGGCTGCGTACCGAGCAAGATGATGATCCGGGCGGCGAACGCGCTCGCCGAGGGCCGCCGGATCGACGGCCTGGCCGGCACCGCCGACATCCGTCCGGACTGGACGCCGGTGGCCCGGCGGATCCGCGACGAGGCCACCGCCGACTGGTCCGACACGGCCGCCGTCGACCGGCTCACCGGCAAAGGGGTACGGGTGCTGCACGGCACCGCCCGGCTCACCGGACCCGGGCGGGTCGACGTCGACGGGCAGGAGTTCACCGCCCGCCGGGGCGTGGTCCTCGCCACCGGCACCGTGCCGGTGGTGCCGCCGATCGACGGACTGGCCGGCACGCCGTACTGGACGAACAAGGAAGCGATCGAGGTCACCGACCTGCCCGAGTCGCTGGTCGTGCTCGGCGGCGGCGCGATCGGGCTGGAGCTGGCCCAGGTCTTCGCCCGGTTCGGCGTACGGGTGACCATCGTCGAGCCCAGCGAGCGGCTGCTGTCCCGGGAAGAGCCGGAATCGTCGGCGCTGGCCGCCCGCGCCCTCGGCGACGACGGGGTGCGGCTCCGGCTCGGCAGCCGCGCCGAGTGGGTCGAGCACCGCGACGACACGTTCGCCGTGCACCTGTCGCAGGGCGGTCCGGAGAGCGGGCAGCGGCTGCTGGTCGCCACCGGCCGGCGCAGCGACCTCGGTGGACTCGGCATCGACACCGTCGGGCTGGACCCGGCCGCCCGGCACCTGCCGGCCGACGAGCGGATGCGGGTCGCCGACGGGCTGTGGGCGGTCGGTGACGTCGCCGGCCACGGTGCCTTCACCCATCTGGCCATGTACCAGGCGGACGTGGCGGTGCGCGACATCCTCGGCCAGGGCGGCCCGGCCGCCGAGTACCGGGCGGTGCCCCGGGTCACCTTCACCGACCCGGAGATCGGCGCGGTCGGCCTGACCGAACGTCAGGCCCGCGAGCAGGGCGTGAACGTCGCGGTGGCGGTGACCGAGGTGCCGGAGTCGTCACGCGGCTGGATCCACGGGCCGGGTAACGACGGTTTCATCAAGCTGGTCGCTGACGCCGACCGGGGCGTACTGGTCGGGGCGACCTCGGCGGGACCGACCGGCGGCGAGGTGCTCGGCGCACTCGCCGTGGCGGTGCACGGCGAGGTGCCGTTGACCAGCCTGCGGCACATGATCTACGCGTACCCGACGGTGCACCGCGCCATCCAGTCCGCCGTACAGCAGCTCACCTGACCTCATGATCACTTGACGACTCCATGATCACTTGACGAAAATTCGGCCGACACGCCGGTGGCGTCCCGGCTTTTCGTCATGTGATCTTGAGCCGGCCGCGGAATGATGTCCATCCATGAGACGCTTCCCGGACGGCTTCCTTTTCGGTGTCGCCACCTCCGGTCACCAGACCGAGGGCGACAACACCAGCAGCGACACCTGGTTCCTGGAGAACGTCGCGCCGACGGTCTTCGCCGAGCGGTCCGGCCGGGCCTGCAACAGCTGGCAGCTGTGGCGCGACGACCTCGACCTGGTGCAGGCGATGGGGCTGGGCGCCTTCCGGTTCTCGGTGGAGTGGGCCCGGGTCGAGCCCGAGGAGGGCGGCTTCTCCACCGAGGCGTTGGACCACTACGCGGCGATCGTCGACAGCTGCTCGCAGCGGGGCCTGGCCGCGGTGGTGACGCTCAACCACATGACCTGCCCGCACTGGTTCGCCGCGCGCGGCGGCTGGCTGGACCCGGCCGCGCCCGAGCTGTTCGCCCGCTACTGCGACCAGGTGATGCGCCACTTCGGTGACCGGATCACCATGGCCGTCACCCTCAACGAGCCGAACCTGCCGCAGCTGCTGTCCTGGGCGGACGTGCCGGAGTCGGTGCAGAAGTTGGAACGGGCCATCCTGGAGGCGGCCAGCGCCGCCGCCGGGGTGCCCCGCTACCGGGTCAGCAACATCATGCTGCCGGAGGAGTTCGACGCGATGCGCGACGGCATGACGGCCGGGCATCTCGCCGCCCGTACGGCGATCAAGGCCAGGCGGCCCGACCTGCCGGTGGGGCTGTCGATCGCCATCGTCGACGACCGGGTGGCCGGCGACGACGCCACGCTGCGCGACCGCAAGCGCGCCGAGGTGTACGACCACTGGCTGCGGCTGGCCAGCGACGACGACTTCATCGGCATCCAGAACTACGAGAGTGCCGTCTACGACGCGGACAGGTTGTTGCCGCCGCTGCCCGGGGCCACCCTGCACCAGCTGGGCTCGGCGATCGACCCGACGTCACTCGGCGGTGCGGTGCGGTACGCGTACCAGGTCAGCGGGGTGCCGGTCTTCGTGACCGAACACGGCGTCGGCGTCGACGACGACGCCCTGCGGGCGGACTTCATCGAGCCGTCGCTGGCCGGCCTGCTCGACGCGATCGACGACGGCGTACCGGTGCTCGGCTACTGCCACTGGACGCTGCTGGACAACTTCGAGTGGGCGGCCGGCTACCGCTTCCACTTCGGCCTGCACACCGTGGACCGGGAGACGTTCGCGCGGACCCCGAAACCGAGCACCGCCCGGTACGCCGCCATCGCGACCAGCCGCACCCTGCCCTGATCATCCCGCACCCTCCACTCATCATCCGGCGGTACGCCGCCGGTCAGCTCGTGCCGTGCGGCGGCAGCCGGTAGCCGCACTGCTGGCCGTAGGTCATCAGTGGCCGCAGCGTGGGGACCAGGACGGTAGCTTCCGCCGACCAGTGGCGTCCCCGGTTGCCGTCGAGTCGGCGGTGCCGGGCCGTCGTGCGGTTGCGCTGCTGTTGTCCGAGCCGTTCGCGGCGCAGGTATTCGAGACGCCTGGACGCCGTCGACCGGCCGGAACGCCAGTCGAGCCAGCGCAGCCACCAGTCACGCACCATCTCGGTGATCATCTTTTCTCTCCTTGATCAATTGCTATGTCGACTGCCGTTTGGCCAGTCGGTAGAGTCCGTCGCGTTGCACGAATATCTCCCGCCGCTCGGCGGCGTATCCGCGTTCGTCGATGGCGTAGCCGGTGAGCCAGATCCAGCCGTCGTAGGTCGGTTTCCGGTCCACCGAGATGACACGAAATCGAATTCTCCGGTCGCCGGCGAACTGCATGCTCGCTTCCTGGCCGATCAACAGCACGTCCCCTGGTTTCGGTTCCGGCGTCGGCAGCAGCCGGCTACCCACCGGGCCTTCCATCGCCACGGGGCCGCTGGACGCCGTCGGCGCCCCGCTCCATCGGCCAGGTCGCGCGCCCGCAGCTGGGGCACCATCTGGACTTCACTTTGAACGACCACAGCCCGGCACAGAAGCCGAGCAGCGCCGCCCCGACGAGCGCGCCCACCTCCACCGTCGACCCCCTCACTCATCGAGTCGCTTTCCCGTCGCAATCCACCCTGGACTCCCGCCCGAACATAGGGCAATATGAAATTTGCAGAGGTAAAGATGAGCCCGGGTTATTGGAGGTTATAAACATGACTGAACTGCCTGTGGAGCTTCGACGACTCCGACTTTCCCAGCGCATGAACCAGACTCAGCTGGCCAAAGCGGTAGGCGTGTCAAAGTCGCTCATCGCCAGCTTCGAGACCGGCCGGCTGGTGCCGAAGGAGGACACCGCGAAGGATCTCGACAAGTTACTGAACTCCGGTGACCAGCTTCAGCAGCTGTCCAGGGAGGGCAGAGAGGACCGCCAGCCGTGGCTGCGCTCCTGGGTCGATCACGAGCGACGCGCGGTGTTGCTGCGGGCCTGGGAGCCGACCCTGGTCCCTGGGCTGCTGCAGACCGAGGCGTACATGCGGCAGGTCTTCACTGGCGTGCCGTCCAACCGAGGGCGGCTCGAGGAGGTGATCGCGACCCGCCAGGAGCGGCAGCGCGCGGTGCTGGACCGCGATCCTCCGGTGGACCTGGTGGTCCTGGTCGAGGAGACGGCGTTGCGTCGTGGTCCGCGCGAGGTGATGAAGGACCAGCTTGCCCACCTGGTCGACCTCGGGCACCGGCCAACTATCCGGATCCGGGCGGTCCCCGAGTCGGCCGGGCTCCACGCTGGCCTCAGTGGCCCGCTGGCGCTGGCCACCATGAGCGACGGGAGGCGGGTCGGCTATCTGGACGATCTGCTGCGTGGTCGCCTCGCCACCACCGCTGGTGACGTACTCGAACTGGAACTAATCTGGGAAGCAGTCAACGAGTTGGCGCTGTCCGCCGACCAGACCCGAGACCTGATGTTAAGGATGATCCAGTGATCAATGAACCAGCGTGGCGGAAGTCGTCTCGGTCGAACGGTGCATCCGGCAACTGCGTCGAGGTGGCCGACAACCTGCCCGGCCGGGTGCTGGTCCGGGACACCAAGGACCGTGACGGCGGCACCCTGGCCTTCGGCCCGTCCGCCTGGCGCTCCTTCGTCGAGCTGGCCAAGCACCACCACTGACCAGCCGCACCTACCCCTCCTCCGCCGACAACGTCAAGGAAGCGCCGGCCCTGCCACGAGCGGGCCGGCGCTTTCTTCACGCTCACGCCGCGGCGGCTCGCCACCAATCCGCCGACCGGTGTACGGCAGGTCTCTGGGGTCCTGGTCTCTGGGATCGAGGCGTCCCGCCCGCCCGTCGAACCGCCGGCGTAGCGTCACCACAAACGACCGCAAGCCAGGCAAGAGAGCCGACATCACCAGCAACCTACGCCGCCAGTCCGGCAGCACCCCGCTTCGGTTCTCGGTCCGCCGTCGAGTGGAGGGCTCAGGCACGTTATTCGCGCGAATAACGTGCCTGAGCCCTCCACTCGAAGCAGCGTCGCCGATCGCGGCGTCCGGATCTGGACCCCTCATGCCCGCCGACCGCGTGTCGTAGCCATCCCCCGGCCCATCGCGGCCCGTAGCGCCGTCGACCAACCGAGCCAGGCTGCGCAAGGATAGGACGACCCGAGTGCGTCCGTTTTCCAGGAGCCAACATGACTACGCCGTTCGATTCCACCGCCGATACACTCCGGCACAGCCTGCGCGTCGCTGACCTCATGAGCTCGCCGATCAAGGAACTGCTCGACCGGTCCATCCGTCACGACCTGAGCAAGACCATCGAGCCGGAACGGTCGACGTACGACGAGTTCGTGCCGAAGCTGCGTACCGCGGCGTACGGCAGCGAGGAGTACCAGGCCGCGGTGGCGGCGATGGGTGACGGCCTTGCCCACCACTACGCGAACAACCGGCACCATCCTGAGCACTTTCCCAACGGCGTCTGCGGCATGACCCTGGTCGATCTGATCGAGATGCTTGCCGACTGGAAGGCGGCTGCCGAACGCGGCCGGGACGGCGACCTCGCACAGAGTATGGAGATCCACTGCGAGCGGTTCGGCCTTGCGCCCCAACTGATGGACATCCTCAGAAACACCGCCCGCCACTACGGCTGGCTCCCGGCCCGGCCCGGCCACGGCCTCCCGACCGAATAACCAGCCACTGCTACGCCGCACTGCCAGTGAGGCTCGCCACATTTGGCGTGTCGGGTGGTACTGGCCTTACCTCCGTCGCCAGGCGCCTGGCGTTTCACCGGTGTTGTCATACGACGCGTTGGTCGTTTCAAGCAGCAAACGCAAGATCAAGCACCCGGATCTGCCGCGATGTGTGGGCGCATCGTTCGCCTCATCTGGCCGCGAGGTACTCCTGAGCAGGAGCACTCGCTGGTCACGGTCGAGAAGGATCACCCGTGCAGAGTGACGTCGGTACGAAATGGTTTCCGACATTCTGCCGACGGTAGCGACGCCGGCCGATTCTGACCAGCGAGTTATCGGATGAGAGCCCGGCACCAAGATCCATTTGCCTTGGTTGGCCGCTTCGGGCGCGTCGAGCGCAGTCGGGTCCAGCTACACCGTCACCGGGAACGGTGGTAGACGACGCCATCGAGTTTGTCGTTGGCGTAGGCGGCCGAGTTGGTGAGGTGACCGTCGTACGGTCCGACCTTGGTCACTGTGGCCCCGTCGCGGAACACAATCTGCAGGCCGTGCTCAGGTTCCCAGGCGCACTCGCACTCGACCGAGACATAGACGCGCTGATCGCCGTAGGAGTCGCGCACGACCATCGGCTCGTTGCCAAGCTGAACGTGGGCCAGGACGTCTTCGGGGCCGCTGATCTCGACGTGCCGCTCGGCGCCGCCGACGGCCAGGACATCATCGGTAACATCGCGGTAGTAGGCGTAAATGGATGACGCAGCGACGGCCAACGCTGAGTGGTCGAGCGTAAGGAAGTTGCGAATCGCGGCGTGGAAGTCCTCCTGCACCGGGTCGTCGTCGTAGCCGTCGACTGCGATGAGGCAGGGTCCACCGCCCAACACCGCCACCGGTATCGGCGCACTGTGATACCAGCCCAGATCAGCGGCCTTGACCACCGTACCGAGATGGGGAATCTGCACACCACCACCGTAGTCGTCGCTGCGAGGCAGCCCCTGATGAGGCATCCGCATCTGCCGCCGTCGGGCGTCACACCGAGTCGCAGGCGGCAGTTCGAGGCGCGACCTTGCTGATGTAGTGCGCGGGGTGTCGAGTCGTCGCAGAACAACGACGGCCACCTCCGCGAACGGTTTGCGGGCGTACCCTCGCCGCAGCCGCCTGGCATCATCCCTTCGATGACCACGACACGGCAGCGGGTGCTCGGCGGTTTGGCCGAGCGGATCCTTGCGTTGCGGCTGGAGCACCCCACGCGCGTGGGGATCGACGGCCCCTCCGCCGCTGGCAAGACGACCCTGGCCGACGAACTGGCCACCACCTTGCGAGCAAGGACGGCACGACCCGTGCTCCGGGTCACGATCGACCACTTCAAACGGCATGTCGACCTGCGTACGCACTATCCGCCCGGCTCACCGGAGAGCTACTACTTCGAGATGTACGACGTCGACGCCATCCGCGACGAGCTGCTGGCGCCGCTCGGTCCGGGCGGCAACCGCCGTTACCGCGCCCGGATCATGGACTTCAGCGGCCGTACGCCCACCGACTCCGGCATCCACGTGGCTTCGGACGACGCGATCCTCGTGGCAGACGGCGGGTTCCTACAGAAGCCGGCCCTGTCACGACACTGGGATCTACGCGTCTACCTTCACATCGAGGCAACAGACGTCCTGCACCGCGGCACGATCCGCGACCAGGCGTGGATGGACTCGGCGGAGGCTGCGGCTGAGCGGTACCGTACGTACTACATCCCGGGCGAAGAGCTTTACCTGGCCGAGATCCGCCCGGCCGAACGAGCCGACATCGTCATCGACAACCGCAAGTTCAAAGCGCCCCGCATCATGCGTGACCTTCCCAACCAAAGTCGTTAGCCACTACCGTGGCGCCCGGTCGCAAGGCCACTGCATCGGTGCCGCGTCGTGGTCGACAGTGCACGGATCTACCGCGACGGGCGCGCGTCGGCGAGCGCATCGGATCAGTCGAACGTGATGCGAACGGCATCGTGAGGTATCCAGGGGCTCACGTCCGAAGTCCAGCCCTGGTCGTACTGCTCCACGGCCTCGATGAACTCAGCCGGCGGTCGGTAGGAATGGGCAGTGACGTAGTGCCAGATGAGCGACGGTGCAGCGAACATCGCGCCTGGCCCTGATGGCACCCTGATCTCGGTGTGTCCCAACCAGACTCTGCCGCCCGGATGCTCCACGGAAACCATCGAGTCCCCCGGATGATTCGGGCAGAAGGGGCACCGGTGAAGTCCGCGCATCGTGTTGATACGCGGAGCCACGATGATGTCGAGCAGCGCGTTCGTAAACCGGTCTGGCGTGGGCCCCTTCTCGAACGCGTGCGGGGCATCGAGCCACCCGACGTTGATCCGGTCGTATCCGGGCCGGAACTGAAGCAATCCCCAGTCCAGCTCGACGGTGTCGACGTCGCTATAGCTGTAGGCAGTCAAGTCGTCAAAGTAGGCCACCTGACATTCGTACCAGAACGACTGGTTGTCGCTCACCATCGAGCATCCGCACATGCCGCCGAGCGGATGCTCCGTCGGATGATCATCTGGTGTCCCACTTGATCACTATCAGTCGAAGTCGACTCGCATCAGCCTGCTGGCGGCCCAGTCCTGCAATCGGGTCGGCCTGATGGTGCCAGGGTCGTGAGGCTGGTTGAGGTCGTCGACGATGGCCGCCAGCACTTCGGCCCGTTCCGTGGAATCGGTGACGGTGGTCGCGTGCGCCGGCAGGTCCGCTCTGATGCCGTTCTTGAGGTGGAAGGTGAAAGCGGGGTTCGCTCGTAGGTTTGCGTACCAGCTGGTCGCGCCTCCGCCCGCTCCGCTGCACAGGTAGGTTGCGCCGTTGGTGCGGTAGAAGAAGATCTCAATGCGGCGGGGTCGTCCGGTACGCCGCCCGATGGTGGTGATGTCCACGATCCGTTCACGGGTTCCGGCCGCAGGCGTGATCTCGATGGCGCGCCGGATCTCGTGTGGCAGGTGCGCCAGCGGGTCAAGCGCGCGGCGCTCTCGATGTTGGTCTTCGGGGTTCATGCGGCTTCCTTCTGCAAGGCGGGGCCGAGGAGCAGCCCTCCGTCGATGACGTACTCGGCGCCGGTGATGAAGGCCGCGTGCGGCGAGATGAGGAACAACAGCAGCGCGGTGATGTCGGCGGGCTGCCCGAGTCGCGGGACAGCGAACGGCTCGGGCGAGTAGAAGTCGGCGATCGGGGCCTGGCTGCCGGCGGCCGGCTCGGTGATGAACGGGGTGGCGACGACGCCGGGGTGGATGGCGTTGACGCGGATGTTGTCGCGGCCCAGCTCAAGGGCAGCGGTCTGAGTGAGGCCTCGGACCGCCCACTTGCTGGCGACGTAGGGCGCGTAGAAGGCGGTACCGCCGACGCCCATTGTGGAGGCGATGTTGACGATGGATCCTCCCCCCGCCCGCCGCAGTGCCGGTGCGGCCGTCTTGATGCCGAGGAAGGTGCCGGTGAGGTTGATGTCGAGGATGCGGGCCCACGTAGTCCGTTCGGTGGACTCGATGAGGGCGGGCGGGTTCTGCACCCCGGCGTTGTTGATCAGGACGGTGAGCGCGCCGAATGCCTTCTCGGTCGCCGCGATGGCGGCGGCCCACGACTCGTCCTGGGAGACGTCGAGGTGGACGAAACGCGCCCTGCCTCCCAGCTCGGACGCGAGGCTGGCGCCGCGCTCGGCATCGATGTCGCCGATGACGACGTTGGCGCCCTCGGCGTGCAAGGCGCGGACGTGGCTGGCTCCCTGCCCGCCGGTCCCGCCGGTCACGAGCACGGTCTGATCGGTGAAGCGGGACATCTGATCCTCCGAGTACGAGCGAGAGATGACAACCCGTGAGCCGGGGTGGTGAGTCGGGCGACTCACCACGTCGAGGCTACGCTCCACCAAGTGGTGAGTCAACCCACTCACCTCGCTAGGATGGGCGCATGACCCCAGCGCCGTCGGCCTACCACCAGCGCGTGGCGCAGGAGAAGCGTGCGCTCATCGTGCGGGCCGCTACCGAGCTTTTCCTCGAGTTGGGCTACGACCGGGCATCACTGGCGCGTGTCGCCGAGAGCGCCGGCGTGTCGAAAGCGACACTGTTCAAGCAGTTTCCGACCAAGGCGGCATTGTTCGATGCCATCGTCATCGACTCGTGGGCCGAGAACGACGTCGCGGACGTGCCGCCCGCCGGTGACCTGACGGCCGGCCTGACGGTGCTCGGCCGGCGCTACGCGACGCTGTTGAGCCAACCGGAGATGACGAACCTGTTCCGCATCGTCATCGCCGAACTGCCACGCTTTCCCGAACTGGCCAAGGCGCAATTCTCACGCGGCAAACTGCCATACTTCGAGTCCGTCCGGATCTACCTCATGACCGAACGAGACGCGGGGACCGCGAACATCACCGATCCGGAGATGGCAGCCACGCAGTTCCTCGGGATGATCTCCAACTACCTACTCTGGCCGAGCCTGGTGCTCCCCGAGTGGACGGTGACCCCCGCCCGCACGACCGCGGTCGTTGACGAAGCCGTCCGCACCATGGTTGCACGGTACGGCACCGATGTTGACCGTCCAGGCCCGTGAGTTCGTTACCGCATCTGCCGCAGGCAGCGCCTCATGGAGCATATCCAGGCTCCGTCGGGGAGCCGCCCGGACATGCCGATGTGAACGCGGCTCGCAGTAACCGGTCAGCCCTCTCGGCAAGACTTGCCATTACTGCAAGTAGGCACGGACAGACGATCAATCAAGCCCTTGTTCGAGTCGCACCCACCTTTCCCGAAGCGTTTCCCGTCCACTACTTGGTAATGCCACTATAATTTCTTCGGCTCGAATAAGTACCGGGGTAAAATACATTCGCGCTTCGCCATCACTCATCTTCTTCCCTTCCCTGTCGCGTACAGCCATCCCTCCGGCGACTACCATTGAGCCCTCAGAATAGCTATAGTTTGACTCCAGTGCGGCCTGCGCCATTCGACTTGGACGGTAGGACCGGACAGTAAGCACCAGCAACGCCTTTTGTCCGTCCAGAGTGAGGATACGCCAAACACCTTGGCTGATTCCAGCATATGGGAAGCGACGCCTTCGGCCAGTCTCGTAGAGTCGCCACTCCGACGGGTGGAACTCGATATGGCTCCTCGGGCGTCGCCTAAATCGTTCCGCTCCGAAAATTGTCGCCCTACTCGGATGGATCGCCCACAATCCCTTGATCGCCTCTTCGAGGTCAGCCGAAGTGCTCATGGGTCTATTCTTATCGCCAGATGAACCCATGCGCTAGGTCGACGGGTTCCCGACCTTGTTCGGGCCGCTCTCATTTGCCGCAGGCAGCGCGCATCGATGCCGAGTTGCGCGACCTGGTGGGGCATCCAGCGGTGATTCAGACCTGCCGCATAGCAACCGCCGCCACCATCATGTCGCTCAACTGCTTACTGCTGAGCAGCCGGGCGCGCCAGGCCAGGGCGGCGATCTCCGCGCTCGCTGGGTGTACCCGCGCATCCTCGACGACCGGCCCGACCCAGGTCAACGCGACGATGTCGCTGGGCGCCAACTGGTAGCACATGTCCTACGGTCAGCGTATGCGTGAGGTCGGGCTGCGGGAGATGCGGCAGAACGCCAGCGACCTGGTACGCCGGGCGCAGGGCGGCGAACGCGTGACGATCACCGTCGCCGGGCGACCGGCAGCCGTACTCGGCCCGGTCAGCCCGCGCACCTGGCGCGAGTGGGACGACCTCGCGGGCCTGTTCGACCAGCCCACCGACCCAGGGTGGGCGGACGACCGGGACCTGCTCGACGACACCGTCACCGATCCATGGGTCGGACGATCTCCGAGCTGGCCGACGCTGTCGAGAATCTGGTCAGGGAGCATTGAACTGCCGCGCTGAGGGCGCTGGCGGCGGTAACGGGCCGTGAGGTTCGAAGGGCTGTGCGCGGCCGTCGCGGTCAGGTCGGCGATCGCCGCGATGGCCCAGGCCCGGGTACGCCTCGACGAAGTCATCGCCTTCGCGACAGACACCGTCTGGAGATACGACGCCTATACATCCGGAATCGCCGCCGCCAGTGTGCGGTGCTCGCGGCAGCGTCAAGCTACCGTCCGAGTTGCTCCGGCCAGCGTCGCTGCTGATCGGTCTCCGGAACCAGCACGCCTCGGACTTCCCCGATGATCTGCCAGACCCTGCCAGGGTCGGTGCCCAACCGGATCAGACAGGCCGCAGCGATCAGCGATGCCCGTCCGATGCCGGCACGGCAGTGCACCGCGACGTGACGCCCATCGGCGAGCCGGCTGTGCAGGAGGTCGAGCAGTGGCCGCGTCAACGCATGGTCGGGAACGCCGAGATCATCGATCGGGAAGCCGTGAAACTCCAACCCGGCGCGGACGGCGGCGACGCCCTCCCCGGACAGGCCCAGCTCGGTGGCCTCTGCAGAGGTAAGCAGGCAGACAAGGACGTCGACGCCGGCGACGCGTAGAGCAGCCATTTCGTCATCGAGCCAATCGTCGCCGCGCGGCCGCGGCATTGTGCTCAACTGGCCAGGTGGCGGCGTCGGAATGCGATACAGCGTGGGTGCGAACGGCATGTGATCAGGTGGCCTTCGGGTCGTAGGTCCTGCCGATGAGCGGATGTGGTCTGACGATCAGATTCGGGGAAGCTTCCGGCCGTCGGGCAGCGTGCGGCCGCTCAGTAGAGCGACGAGCGAGCCGCTGTCGGCGCGGATCGTCCGGCCTTCTCCCCGGCTCCAGGCGGTGTCGGTGGCCTCGATTCGGATGCCGGTCAGGTCGATGCCGAACAGCGTGCCGTTGGTCGCAGCGAGCAGGTCGAGGACGGTGTTCACCGCCTCCTGCGGTGCGACAGGAGGCCGATCGAGCGCGATCGTTACATCGAGCGAGTGGATGACAGCGTGATTGAGCGCGCCCGCCTCGCCGCCGCCCGGCGGCAGCCACTCGTGCAGTTTCGGTGCCCGGAGCTGGCCGAGAAGCTCATCGGGAGGCAGCGAGGCGTCCCGCGCGGCCACCGTGTCGGAGAGTACGGCGAAGTCGCCACCGGCCGCCGCCAGCTCTGCGCCGAACTGCTGAGGGCTCAGCCGGACCGGCATCGTCACGTGCGCGACGACGTGACGTACGAACCACTTTTCGCAGAGGGTGGGCGCACCCCACGTCGCCGCAGGAGTAGCGGTAAGGAGTTCGGCCCAGCGTTCATATGTCAGTGCCACCCAGGTCTGCGGGTCGGTCATGGCCGGTCTCCCTGCATGAGGAGGTGGAGATGTTCGTCGAGCTTGTCGAGAGAGGTAAGGAAGCCGGCTCGCGCTTCGGGTCGTCGCATGGCTTCGGGGACATGCCGTTGGGTGATGACGACTGCGGTCCGGCCACCGCCTCGCTCGTCGAGCGTGCTGATGGTGTGCATCCCGGTCGACGGCTCAACCCAGGCGAGCCGCTCGGGTGGAACGACTTCGGTGATGGTGGCGACCATCCGATAGCTGCCGTGCGGGCCGACCATCAGTGTCTCGAAGCGGCCGCCGGGCCGAAGCTCGACCACGATGCCGTCGACTGGCGTGACCATTCCCCGGGGACCCCAGAAGTGCGCGAGTTCGGTGGGCTGGGTGAGGCATTGCCAGACCAGTTCGCGCGGCGCATGGAACACCCGCTCGTAGACGAGCTCGTCGTCGCTCACCGCTCGCCACCTTCCTGCCGGCGGGCCAGGTGCGTCTCCAGACGGTCCATCCGCTCGGTCCACGTGCGCCGACTCGCCTCGATCCACGAAACGGCGAGGTTGAGCATTCCCGGTTCGAGGCGGCACGGGCGGGTCTGACGGTGACGTCCCCGGCTGATCAAGCCGGAGCGCTCGAGCACATGAAGGTGCTGCGACACGGCCTGCATGCTCATGGCGTACCGCTCGGCGAGCTCCTTGACCGTCGCGTCGCCCGCGCTCAGCCGCACGATGATGTCCCGCCGGGTGCGGTCGCTAAGCGCCGTGAACAGGGCATCGAGCTGCTGCTCGTCAACGGTGACTTCCACGGCTTATTCAAGCATCTACTTTATCAAGCGTCAACTAGATAAAGGCGCTGGCGGATCCGCCTGATGCCCGCCCATGCCGCGCCGAGGGCGCTTGGCGGCGGTAGCGGGCCGTGAGGGTACGGACTCATGTGGCAGGCCCAACTTGTCATTGACAAGATGTGCGCGCTGGACGATATCTTGTCAATGACAAGATATGGAGGTACGCGATGGCTCCCCTGATCGCCCTCATCGGCGGCTGGCTGGTCCTGCGCATGGCTGGACTACTCGGCGTCGACGCGCTCGACGGCTGGCAGCCGGCGCTGCGTGGCGGACTGGCCCTCATGTTTGTGCTGACCGGTGTGGCCCACTTCAGTGCGAAGCGGCGCGACTCGCTCATCGCGATGGTGCCGCCTCGGCTGCCCCGGGCACCGCTGCTGGTCACCATCACCGGGGTTCTGGAGCTGGCCGGATCCGTCGGCCTGGCGTTCCCGTCGACCGCACCGGTCGCGGCGATCTGTCTCGCGCTCCTCCTCCTGGCGATGTTTCCAGCCAACGTGTCGGCGGCGCGGCGTCAGTTGAAGATTGCCGATCGGCCGGTCACGCCCCTGGTTCCGCGCACGCTGCTGCAGGTGCTCTTCGTCGCCTCCTGCATCGCCGCCGCGCTCTGACCAGAGGATGGCCACTTTCGACGGGCCGCATGCCTGCTTGATCAGCAGGCGCGGCCCGGACACGACTCGCTACGCTGGCCCGGTGACCGTGGCCGATGAGATCGCCAGTAGCCGGTACGTCAGCCTGACCACCTACCGCAAGGACGGCACCCCGGTGGCCACACCAGTCTGGCACGTACCGCACGGTGCCGAACTCTGGATCGTGACCGAAGCGGGCTCGGGAAAGGTCAAGCGGATCCGGAACAACCCGCGCATTCGGGTGCAGCCGTGTTCCTTACGCGGGGCGGTGGCACCGGACGCGCCGAGTGTGACGGGAACGGCCCGGTTGCTGTACGGCGACGGGACGGCGCTGGCCCGCAAGCTACTGGCCCGCCGGTACGTCATGGCACGGGCAGGGAACTGGCTCGCTCGCCTGCTCCGGCTACGCCGCCCCCCGATGGTCGGCATCATCGTGTCGTTCTGATCGACCCGACTTTCCGACCCGTGACCAAGCCTAGTCAGCTGCGGAGCTGTCGCCGCCCGTGCAGGCCAGCCAACCGGGGCCGTCACGCTCCCTGGTTGGACCTCCCATGCCGGCCGACGCCACACATGCCGAGAAGCGCGCACCTCGGTCCGTCGAGTCTCGGTCCGCCGTCGAGTGGAGGGCTCAGGCACGTTATTCGCGCGAATAACGTGCCTGAGCCCTCCACTCGACGCAGCGTCGCCGATCGCGGGCGTCCGGATCTGAACCTGCCGCCACGCGCCGCTTCGGCGGTTGTGTCAGCTCCGCGTGAAAACTGACCACGTGGTTCCGGCTGAATCGGGACCACCTCCTGAAGCATCGGGAGGTGCTGAACGTGGAGGACTGGGCGGAGATCCGGCGGCTGCGGCGGTCGGAGGGTATGGCGATTCAGGCCATCGCACGGCGGTTGAGGATGTCTCGCAACACCGTGAAGAAGGCGTTGGCCAGTGATGAGCCGCCGCGGTACCGACGGGCGGCGAAGGGCTCGATCGTGGACGCGGTCGAGCCGCAGATCAGGGCGTTGTTGGCGGAGTTCCCGGACATGCCCTCGACGGTGATCATGGAACGGGTCGGGTGGACCCGTGGGAAGACGGTGTTCTGTGACCGGGTGCAGCGGCTGCGGCCGTTGTTCCGCCGGCCTGACCCGGCGCAGCGCACCGAGTACCTGCCGGGTGAGCTGGCGCAGTGTGATCTGTGGTTCCCGCCGGCGGACGTGCCCCTGGGGTTCGGTCAGGTCGGACGGCCGCCGGTGATGGTGATGGTGTCCGGGTACTCGCGGTGGCTGACGGCGGTGATGATCCCGTCCCGGCAGTCGGCGGATCTGCTGGTCGGACACTGGACGTTGATCTCCGGGTGGGGTCGGGTGCCCAGGACGTTGGTATGGGACAACGAGTCAGCGGTTGGCCAGTGGCGTGCCGGCAGGCCGCAGTTGACCGAGGCGATGAACGGCTTCCGTGGCACTCTCGGGATCCGCGTGCTCCAGTGCCGGCCGGCGGATCCGGAAGCCAAAGGCCTGGTGGAGCGGGCGAACGGCTATCTTGAGACGTCGTTCCTGCCCGGGCGCCGGTTCAGCTCGCCCCGGGACTTCAACGCCCAGCTTGCCGAATGGCTGGTACGGGCGAACCAGCGTCGGCACCGGGTGCTGGGCTGCCGGCCGGTGGACCGGTGGGAGGCCGACCGAGCGGCGATGTTGACGCTGCCGCCGGTCGCGCCGGTGGTCGGCTGGCGGCGGAGCACCCGTCTGCCCCGCGACCACTACGTCCGGCTGGACGGCAACGACTACTCGGTGCACCCGATGGTGGTGGGCCGCCGGGTCGACGTGGTCGCTGACGCCGACCGGGTGCAGGTGCTCTGCGAGGGCCGTCTCGTCGCCCGGCACGACCGGTGCTGGGCGCGGCATCAGAGCATCACCGACCCGGCTCACCGTCAGGCCGCCGCCGATCTGCGGACCGCCGCGCGGCAGGCGCCGGCACCGGCGGTCACGGCCGAGGTGGAGCACCGCAGGTTGGCCGACTACGACCGCATGTTCGGTGTCGATGCCGAGGCGGCCGCGTGATGGCCTCCAGAACGACCGGCAACCGCAACGTCTCCTCCGAGATCGCTTTCCTCACCCGTGCGTTGAAGGCGCCCTCGTTGGCGGCGTCGGTGGACCGGCTCGCGGAGCGGGCCCGGGCGGAGTCGTGGACGCACGAGGAGTTTCTCGCCGCCTGTCTGCAACGCGAAGTGGCGGCCCGGGAGGCCCACGGCGGTGAGGGGCGTATCCGGGCGGCGAGGTTCCCGGCACGCAAGAGCCTGGAGGAGTTCGACTTCGAACACCAGCGGTCGTTGAAGCGGGAGACGATCGCCCACCTGGGCACTCTGGACTTCGTGGCGTCGAAGGAGAACGTCGTGTTCCTGGGGCCGCCCGGCACCGGCAAGACCCACCTGTCCATCGGTCTCGGTATCCGGGCCTGCCAGGCCGGACACCGGGTCGCGTTCGCCACCGCCGCTCAGTGGGTGTCCCGTCTCGCTGACGCCCACCACGCCGGCCGGCTGCAGGACGAGCTCGTCAAACTCGGCCGGATCCCGCTGGTGATCGTTGACGAGGTCGGCTACATCCCCTTCGAAGCCGAAGCGGCGAACCTGTTCTTCCAGTTGGTTTCGAACCGCTACGAACGTGCCTCGCTGATCGTCACCAGTAACAAGCCCTTCGGCCGGTGGGGAGAGGTCTTCGGTGATGACGTCGTCGCCGCGGCCATGATCGACCGGCTTGTTCACCACGCCGAGGTCGTTTCGATGAAGGGCGACAGCTACCGGCTCAAGGACCGCGACCTCGGCCGCGTCCCGGCAGCGACCAAGACCAACGACTGAAGATCAACCAAACCGGGGTGGTCCAGTTTCAGCCGGACCACGGTGGTCACGATTGAGGCGGCGTTGACAGGTTGAAGGTGTCGGGGCGGTACAGCGAGATCCGCTCATGGCCGGGCTGCGGTCGTAGATCAATGAAACAAGTAGCCGCCGAGCGGGCGCTACGTACGTAGACACAGGCCTACGGTTGCTGGTTGACGATTCGGCGCGCCGCAGCTGCGGCGCTACCACTGTCAGGTGGTAGCTTCCGGCGGTATGACGCGGGCGGTCGAACGCAGTTTATCCATATGCCCCGAGGTCGACCGGATGCTCACCGCTCATGTCCAGCGCACGTCCGGGGTCACGATGTCCGCGACCGTCAACGCCGCACTGGCCGACTACCTGGAGGCTTCGGCGCTGAAGGCGTACCGGCGATGGGACGCCGGAGCCGGCGAGGATGAGCGGGCAGCCCTGGATGAGTTTGCCGCCCACCATGACGAGTCCTGGTCCTCTGGATGAGGCGGGGGAGCACAACTCTCACGGCCTTGACGACCGCCGTCCGCAGCTACTTCGACGCGACGGACCGCGTTCCGTAGAGCTCCAACTTGGCCCGGCATATGCAAGACCGTCGAGGTTTGACCGGGCGTCAGGCGGGAACGTCGGGACGATGCGGGCACTGTTGATGAAGATCGAGCAGGCGACCGGGCTGGACCGGATCGGCGACCGGCTGCAGCAGAGCGTTCAGCGGCGGATCAGCAACGAACGGGTCCGCGACCTGCTGCACGGGGTGTGGCTGGGGCATCCGCTGCACCCGGTGCTGATCCAGGTGCCGATGGGTGCCTGGCTGAGCGCCGCCGTACTCGACACGCTGCCCGGCCAGCGACGGGCCGCCACCACCCTGGTCGGCGTCGGCACCGCCGCCGCACTGCCGGCGGCGGTCACCGGAGCGAACGACTGGGCGAGCCTGTCCCGCGAGCAGCGCCGGATCGGTCTGGTGCACGCGATCGCCAACACCGTCGGCATCGCCTGCTACGCCGGGTCACTGGTCGCCCGGCTGCGCGGCCGCCACCAGACCGGCCGTACGCTCGGATTCCTCGGCCTCGCCGCGGTCGGTGCCGGCGGCTTCCTCGGCGGTCATCTCGCCTACAAGCAGGCCGCCGGGGTCAACCACGCAGTGCCCGAGCTGCATCGGATCTCCGCCGGCTGGCACCCGATCGCCGAGTTCGCCAAGCTGCCCGAATCGGGAATGATCAGCCGGCAGGTGGACGACGTGCCGGTGCTGGTCTACCGGCACGGCGAGGACGTCACGGTGCTGCTGGCGCACTGCGCCCACCAGAACGGACCCCTCGACCAGGGTGAGGTGATCAGCGCGGACGGTCACGCCTGCGTGGTCTGCCCGTGGCACGGCAGCGCGTTCCGGCTCACCGACGGCACCGTCGCCCACGGCCCGGCCGCCACCGATCAGCAGGTGCTGCGCAGCCGGGTGGTGGCCGGTGTCGTGCAGGCCCAACTGCCCTGATCCGACCGTACGGCGGCAGCCGGCAACCGTACGGTGAACTTCGCGCCCGCACCGGGGTGGCCGGCGGCCTCGATGGTGCCGCGATGCGCCGTCACCACCTCCCGCAGCAACGCCAAGCCTAGGCCGATGTGCAGCCGGTCCGCCCCGGCCCCGCGATGGAACCGGTCGAAGATGCGCTCGTCGGGGGCGAAGCCGTCGCCGGTGTCCGCGACGGTCAGTTCGATCGTGTCGCCGACGGCGGTGCGGCAGACGGCGACGTCGATCCGGCCGCCCGGTCGGGAGTGCCGCAACGCGTTGGTCAGCAGCTCGGACACCACCCTGCGCAGCGCCGAGGAGACCCCGGCCACCGGCAGCGGACCGGCGGACCGGTCCAGGGCGATCACCACGTCGTACTCCTGTGCCCGGTCGCTCTCGGCGAGGACCGCGTCCTCGACGATGGCGGCCAGGTCGACCGGCGCGTCGGAGGCACGGTCGGCCGGGGCGGCGCCGAGTCGGGCGGACAGCAGCAGGTCGTCGACCACCTCACCGAGTTGCCGGGTGGTGCCGACCAGCCGGTCCAGGTCGGCGGCGTATTCGGACGGAATGTTGCCGTTGCCGTTACGGGCCCGGCGGGCGAGCACCTGCGCCCGGGTGTGCACCTGGGCGATGGGCGTACGCAGCTCGTGGCTGGCGTCGGCGATGAAGCGCCGCTGACGCGCGAGCGCCTCGGCGAGTGGCGCGACCGTGAGCCAGCCGACGACCATCCCACTGGCCAGCGCGGCCAGCAGTCCGATCCCCTCGGTGATGGACAGGGCCAGGAGCAGGTGCCGTCGGTCGGCGAGGTGGTAACGGGCGTCGAAGACGGCCTGAATGGTGTCGCCGCCCCGGGGCTGAGTGAGGACGAAGTAGACGGTGTCGTTGCGCTCGACCCTGGTCACCTGCTCGATGCCGGTCGCGGCAACCGTCTCCATTACCTGGCGCAGCGGGAATCCGGCCGGTGCGGGGACTCCTGCTGTCTGCAGTGCGGGAAGGGCCGCGTCTTGCGGCTCGCCGCCGCCGCGCAGGAACAGCCAGGTGCAGCCCGGGGGCCCGGACGGGTCGCCGCGGCTGGCGGTGTACCGCAGCTCCCGGTCGATCTGTTTCTCCTGCCCGTGCACGAGCATGCCGTAGGCGATCCCGCCGACCAGGGTGACCAGTGCGGTGACCGCGAGGCCGACCAGCGCGCCGACGCGCAGCCGGGCCCGCGTGATGACCTTGCGTTCGGCGGCCGCCCAGGAGGTGCCGACCGGCTCCAGCGAGGGTCGGGGCATCAGAGCTCACCGAGCCGGTAGCCGACTCCGTGTACCGTCCGGATCACCGACCGGCCGAGCTTGCGGCGCAGATAGTAGACATATGTGTCGACGATGGAGGTGGCGTGGGCGTCGTCGAACACCTGCCGACGCAGCCCGGACCGGGAGTGCACCCTCGTCGGCGTCATGGCGATCACCCGGAGCAGGTCGAACTCCCGCAGCGACAGGGCGACCCGGGACCCGTCGGGCAGCACCACGTCCCGCAGCCCGAGGTCGAGCCAGCCGTCACCGACCCGTACCGTCTCGGCGGTGTCGAAGGCGCGCCGGCACAGTGCCCGCAGCCGGGCCGCCAGCTCGTCCAGCTCGAACGGTTTCACCAGGTAGTCGTCGGCGCCGGCGTCAAGACCGGCGATCCGGTCGTCGACCGCGCCGAGCGCGGTCAGCATCAACGCCCGGGCCTGCACCGAACGGGACCGCAGCCGGGTGAGCAGGTTCAACCCGTCGATCGCGGGCAGCACCCGGTCGATGACCATGACGTCGTACGGTCGGGTAAGCCCTAGATGCAGTCCGCGTTGTCCGTCGCGGGCGGCGTCGACCCGGTACCCTTCGTCGGCCAGCACTTCGGTCAGCAGACCCGCGAGGTCCGCGTCGTCCTCGATCAGGAGCAGGCGCAGTGCCGGTGGCGACGTCACGCTTGCCGTCATCACCTGTCGAGAATCGCACACCAGACCTGGATTTACATAGACCTTCGTCAATTTCTAGGGACTTCGGCCGGCGGGTCGACGGTCAGGACTGCGGCCGGTTCGGCCCTTCGGCGGCGATCGACACGTTCGAACCAGCTCAGCAGCGGCGTGGTCATCAACGTCGTCACCAGGGCGACCAGTACCAACGCGGTGAACATCGTAGAGTTGACGACACCGGTGGACAAGCCGATGTTGAGCGCGATGAGCTGCATCAGGCCACGGGCGTTCATCAACGCGCCGACCCGCAACGCCACGCCGCTCGGCTCGCCCCTGAGCCGGGCCGCCAACCAGCATGATCCGAACTTGCCCAGGATCGCGACCGCCACGCAGGCCAGCGCGAACAGCAGCACCGACGGATCACCGAGCAGGCCGAACTCGGTGTGCAGGCCCGAATAGGTGAAGAACAACGGCAGGAAGACGGTCTGACACACCGGGACCAGCGTCTCCACCACCCGGTCGGTCCGCGGATCGTGCGGCATCACCGCACCGAGCGCGAACGCGCCGAAGACGGCGTACAGCCCGATCTCGTCGGTGTACCACGCCACCGCGAACAACAGCGTCACGACGGCCAGCAGCCGGGACTGGTCACCGAGCCGGCCGTCGCGCATCAGCGCCGCCGCCGTCCGGGCCCCGAACTGCCAGAGCAGCAGCCCGAACAGCACCGCCCCGCCGACGGTGACCAGCGCCGGACCGGGCCGACCGGTGGCCACGGCGAGGACCACGGCAAGCAGTATCCAGGCCACCACATCGTCGATCGCGCCACTGGCCAGGGCCAGCGAACCGTGCCGGGTGCCGGCCTGCCCGCGTTCCGTGACGATCCGGGCGAGCATCGGAAACGCGGTCACCGCCAGGGTGACGCCGACGAACGCCGCCGTCACCCCGGTCGGGACCCCGTCGGCGAGCACCGGCACACGTCCGGCGGTGGCGAACACCAGCAGCGCACCCAGCGCCAACGGTGCCAGCACCCCGGCGGCCGAGACCGCGCCGGCGGTGCCGGCCAGGTCGGCCACCCGGTGGGTGGTGAACGCGTACCCGACCTGGAACATGAACATCACCAGGCCGATCTGCCCGACGACGTACAGCACCGGATGCAGCTGTTCCGGGAACAGCGCCCGCTGGGCGGTCGGGGCGAGCAGCCCGAGCAACGACGGCCCGAGCAGGACCCCGGCGAGCATCTCGCTCACCACGGCCGGCTGGCCGACCCTGCCGAGCAGCCAGGCGACCGTCCGGCAGCAGAGCAGGATGACAGCCACGGCGATGAAGAACCGTGGCGCCAGATCGACCGTACTCATCGGCCCTCCAGCGAAGTTTCGGCAGCGTCAGCGCCCGGCCTGGTCGAAGTGGTTCGCGCACAGCCGCAGCCGTCGCGCGTGGAGCACCATCACACTGCCCAGCACCAGCTGGACCAGGCTTCGCCAGACGTCGGCCCACCGGTCCTCGGTGCGCATCAGCCACAGCCGCAGCCGCCCGACCTCGCCCGAACCGGCCGGGATCAGGAAACACGGACCCCGGCTGGGCAACGACCGGTCGTGGCGTACCGAGGAGACCAGCGCGTACCGGCGCAGCACCTCGCGGGTCGCCGCGCGCATCATCACCGGCGCGACGCCGCGCGCCGGGCAGGCCCGGTTCGCGGTGACGCCGAACGGGACGAAGTGCGCCTCCCGCCGGGACAGCCGCAACCAACGGTCCGGGTCGAAGTCGTCGTCGGCGGCCGGTCCGGTGCGCTGGAAGGCCAGATAGTTGAACAGCAGCACCGAGCCGGCCGGCAGGGTGGTGCCGGCATCCACCTCGATCGGTGCCGAGGTGATCCGGTGCGCCACCCCGAACAGTGGATGCACCCGCAACGTCTCGTCGATCACCCGGTCGAGCAGCTCGTCGGCGGCCTCCGCCGGCCCGTCCAACGCCCGGCGCACCGCGAGCTGCGTCGGCGGATGCTGAGCGACGGCCAGCAGCAGATGCGCCATCGCCTCGGACATCTGCACGACCGCCGTGGTGAAGAACGCACCGTGCAGGTACCAGGCGGTCTCCTGGGCGGTGAACGGCTCCGGCAGCACGACCGGGGCGGTCCCCGCGTCGACGCGGGCCCGCAGATAGCGGGTCAACCGGTTCCGCCGGCCCAGGTGCCGCAGCCCACTGCACTTCAGCGCGGACGACACGTCGGCGGCGTTCGCGACGATCAGCGCCCGCGCGTCCGGCGGGCACGCCTCACCGAAAACCAGCTCGTAGTAGACCTCGGCCCAGATCGGCAGCATCATGTCGCGTAGCCGCACCAGGCTGGTCCGCTCGGGCGGCAGCCGGTCCAGCTGCCGGCAGGCGGCTGCGGCGGCTAACTCCGTCGACCGTCGCTGCGACACGGCCAGCACCCGCCGGGTGGTCCGGGCCACGGTGCGGTAGCGCTCACCCGGCTCGAGGTGCTCCTGGTGCATGTGCGGCCCCGGAGACAACCAGTACCAGAACAGATCGGACAGGCCCGCGCCCCGGCTGCGTCCGTCCGCCGCCGGATGGGCGTACACCCGCTCGAAGTGCTCCGCGCCGACCAGCGGGCCGGGCACCGCGATCCCTTCACCACCGTTCACCCGGGCGAACACCCACTGTCGCAGGCCGATCACCGCCGGCGGCAGCCAGCGGGGCAGCGTCCACACCAGGACCGCCGCCGCCACGAGGGCAAGCAGCACGAGTACGCCGGACCCGGTCATCGGCGTACCCCCACCGGCCACGCTCGGCCGCCCACCGCCGGGGTGACCAGGTCCGGGGTGATCGCGGCCGGAGAGTCCGCTCCGGCAAGCGCCATCGCCCGGTCCAGGTCGGCCCGCAGCAGCTCCAGGACCTGGCGTACGCCCAGCTCACCGCCGGCGGCCAGGCCCCACAGCACCGGCCGGCCGACGCCGACGGCGACCGCGCCCAACGCCAACGCGGTGAGCACGTCGGTGCCGCGCCGTACCCCGCCGTCGAGCAGCACCGGGAGGCGGCCCGCGACCGCGTCGACGACGGCGGGCAGCGCGTCGACGCTGGCCGGTACGCCGTCGAGCTGCCGCCCGCCGTGGTTGGACACCAGCACGGCGTCGACCCCGTGTTCGACGGCCAGCGCGGCGTCGGCGGGGTGCAGGACGCCTTTGAGTACGAGCGGCAGCCGAGTGGTTTGCCGCAGCCAGTCGATCCGCCGCCAGTCCAGGGCGGCGTCCATCGTGATCGTCCGGATCTCGCCGGTCACCGGATCGCGCATGTTTTCGCAGCACAGCCCGTCGGGCAGGTCCAGGAAGCCGTGCCGTAGGTCCCGTTCGCGCCGGCCGAACACCGGCGAGTCGACAGTGACCACCAGCGCACCGCAGCCGGCCGCCTCCGCGCGCCGGATCACCGACTCGGTGAACGCCAGATCCGGCTGCGGATAGAGCTGGAACCACAACTTCGGCGGCCGGGGCGGGCCGCTGGCCGGCGCCGGCTCGGGCGCCACCGTGGCGGCGGCGGCCGCGATGGTCTCCACCGGGGTGGTGGCGGCCATGCTCACCACCATGATCGTGCCGGCCGCCGCGATCGCGCGGGCACAACCCGCCTCCCCGTCCGGGTGGGCGAGCCGGTGAAAGGCGGTCGGCGAGGCCAGCACGGGCATCGAGACCGTCTCGCCGAACAGCTCCACCCGCAGATCACGGGCGCCGACGCCGCGCAGCACCCGGGGCAGTACCCGGTAGGCGTCGAAGGCGGCTTCGTTGTCGCGTACGGTCCGTTCGTCGCCGGCACCGCCGGCGAAGAAGTCGTCGTGCGCCGGGTCGAGCTGGCGACGGGCCGCCGCCCGCAGGTCGGCCAGGTTCACCGGGGCGGCGACGCTGGGCAGCGTGGTCCCGTTCATCCGCGTACGGGGGCCAGGCAACGGTCCAGGAAGGCGACCAGCGGCGCCCGGTGCACGTCCGGCCGGTCCCACCGGTTCTCCAGGTTCTCCGCCAGGTGGTGGACGTCGGTCACGACGCCGTCGCGGTAGAGCCGGACCACCGGATGCAGGTACGCGGCGTCGTGCGCCTGGCCGGCCGAGTCCTGGGCGATCCGGTTGATCGACACGTCGAACGGGTCCACCTGATCGTGCTCGGGCCCGTACTCCAAGGTGACCGCGAAGGCGTGGGTCGGCTCGTGGCCGGGCGCGGACAGCCCGTTGCCCACCAGGTAGTCGACCGGCACCTCCTCGTGGTAGCGGACATCCGACCCGGCCACGGTCAGCACGTCGGCGAGCACCCCGAACAGTTGCCACAGCGCGGAGGTGCGGTTGACCCGGGCGATGATGGCGTCGGCCAGCGCGGCCGGGTCGGCGTCGAGCTTCTCCGCCGGCCAGGCCTCACCGTGGTAACGCCGCCGCAGGATCCGGTGCAGCGCGCGGACGCCGTACCGGAAGCCGTGGATGAATCCGCTGGTCGACTTCTTGAAGTCGCGTTGCTGGGTGAGCGTGCCGGCGAAGAACAGGTCCGGCACGTTCACCGATTCCCACTCGGCGGTCTGGGCCGGGAACCGGTCCTTGATCGTCAGCGCCGGACGGGTGTCCGCAGCGAAGATCGACGGGTCGAACTGGAAGCCGGTGCAGACCAGCACCCGGTCGTAGGGCAGCTCCTTGACGACCTCGTCGGCCCGGCTGAAACTGAACCGCACCCGGTAGCCGGCCGCGTCGCGGACGATGCTTCGCACCTCACCGTCCAGGATGGCGTTGGCCGACTTCAACTGGTACGTGTCGAGGAAGTTGTTGTTCACCGCGCGCAGGTGCCCCACGTAGTGGGTGCGCCACGCCATCCGGATCGAACTCGGCCCGGCCACGTGGATCAACGCTGTGGTCTCCAGCAGGTTGTCGGCCGTCTCGAACGCCGAGTTGCCCTTGCCGATGATCAACACCCGTTGGTCGAGGAAGTCCTTTGGGTCGACCGGCATGTCGCCGTACCCTTCGGCGAGCTCGATGCCGGGCACCGGCGGAACGTACGGCTGGGACACCCCGGTCGCCACCACGACGCGGCGCGCCCGGTGCACCGTGCCCGACCCGTCGGTGACCTCGAAGCCACCGGCCGGGTCGCGGGCCACCCGGGTCACCCGGCATTCGTACTGCACCCGAACGCCGGTCGTGGCGGCGAAGTCGGCCAGGTAGCGCACCATCAGGTCGGCATCCGGGAAGTACCGTTCGGTGTACCGGGTGAACAGCAGGTCCGGGTCGTCGCTGAGCAGCGAATTCCAGTCCAGCCGCAGGTTCAGCTCGGGGTCGGTGGAGCCGGTGTGTGGCTTGTTGATCGAGATCAACTGGCGGTGCCGCGGGTAACGCTCGAAGAAGGCGCCCGGTGCGCCGGCGGCCTCCAGCACCAGGTAGGACGCTTGTCCGGACTGTTCGAAGTGCGACGCGAGCTGGAGCCCGGCCGGGCCCGCCCCGATGATCAGATAGTCGAGCATCGCTTGATTCACCGCCTGACGCTACGAAGGACAATTACCGAGGTTCCGCTGCCTGCCGGTCAGGTCCGGCGTCTGTCGATCCACCGCCGGCCGCCTCGTCGACGTGGTCGAGCAGGTCGGCTGCCCGGCGTACGTCCTGGTCGAGCGGGCGGTCCGGATCGATCGCCGGCACCACCTCGACCAGCTGGTCGAGCAGCTGAGCGCAGCCCGGTGCGGTCGGCCGACGCGCCCCCACGTGCACCGCCTGGCGCAGCCCGACCGCCAGCGAACCGCAGATCAGCCGCAGCAGCCGCGCCTGGTCCACCGCGCGCAGCGCGGCCTGGGTGCCGAACGGCACGACGTCCTGGTTGTGCAGGTTGGTGGGCAGACTCTGCGAACTGACCGGCGCGACTTCCCGGCGCAGCTGCGCGACCAGCGCGGTCGCCGCCAGCTGCGCACCCTGCAGCCCGTGCTGCTGGCCGGGGCCGGCGGCGAGCATCGGCGGCAGACCACCGTTGCGGGCCGGATCGACCAGCAGATCCAGTTGCCGCTCGACCAGGTTGCCGACCTGGGCGGTGACCATCGCCAGCACGTCGGCGGCGAACGCGGCTGGCTGGCCGAAGAAGTTCCCGCCGTGCAGCACCAGATCGTCGTCCGGAAAGAACAGCGGGTTGTCGCTGACCCCGGCCAGGTCCGCCGCCAACACCGTGTCCGCGTAGCGCAACGCGCCCTCGGCCGCGCCGAGCAGTTGCGGACCGCACCGGATGCTGTACGCCTCCTGCAGCGGCCGGCTGCCCGACGGCCGCGCCCCGGCCAGCAGCCCACGCATCCGCGCCGCCACCTCGACCGCGCCCGGATGGCCGTACGCCGCGATCAGTCGCGGGTGCAGGAACTGGTGCGTGTCGCAGCCGAGCACGTCGGCGAGCAGCGCGGCCAGCCGCTGCGCCGACCGGTGCGCCACCCGGACGTCGTGCAGCGCGGTCCCGAGCGCGGCCGTCGTCACCGACGTGCCGTTCACCAAGGCCAGCGCGTCCCGTCCGTCGAGTGTCAACGGCCGCAGCCCGGCCCGCCGGAGCGCCTCGGCCGCCGGTAGCCGCTCACCGTCGAGGTAGGCGTGGCCCTGACCGCGCAGCGACTGGGTGGCGTACGCCAGCGGGATCAGGTCACCGCTGGCCCCGACCGACCCGAACCGGGGCATCGCCGGAGCGAACGTGGTCGCGAGCATGGCGACCAGTGCGTCGACCACGTGTGGTGACACGCCGGAGGCACCCTGGGCCAACGACCACACCCGGACGAGCATCGCGGCCCGGGCCACCGCCGGGTCGATGTCCGGGCCCTGACCGGCACCGAGGTGCGCCAGGGTGTTGTCGGCCTGGTCGGCGTCGTTGTCCCGGCCGGCGAAGCCGACCAGGGCGCCGAAGCCGGTAGTCGCGCCGTAGACGGTCCGGTCGCCGTCGAGCACGCCACGCAGATACGAACGGCAACCCTGCACCCGGCCGCGTACCGCCGCAGTGACCTCGATGTGCACTGCGGCAGCCACGCGCCGTAGGTCGGCCGGGTGCAGGGGGCCGATCAGATCGATTGCATCGATCTCGGTCACCGTATTGCTGGTCACCTCGCCGACCGTAACCACGGAATCTCAGAACACTCTCAGCCCGACCACCCCGGACCCAGCCCATCGGGTCTGATGAATCTCTGAATACCCACCGCTAGCGTCGCGCCATGGCACACGACTATCTGATCATCGGTGCCGGGCCCGCGGGACTTCAGCTCGCCGCCCTGATGCACCGCGACGGCCACGACTACGCGGTCCTCGAGGCCGGGGCCGCCCCCGGCACGTTCTTCACCCGCTATCCCCGGCACCGGCAACTGATCTCCATCAACAAGGTGCACACCGGCTACGACGACGCCGAACTTCGGCTGCGGATGGACTGGAACTCGCTGCTCAGCGACGATCCGGAGCTGCTGTTCACCCGGTACAGCAAGCGGTACTTCCCGGCAGCCGACGACCTGGTCCGCTACCTGGCCGACTTCGCCAGCGCCACCGGGGTACGGGTCGAGTACCAGACCCGGGTGATGCGGATCGGTCGCGACGGCGACGGGTTCGCCGTACTCGACGAACACGGCCGGACCTGGCACGCCCGCCGGGTGATCGTCGCGACCGGAGTGTCGCAGCTGTACGTCCCGCCGATCCCCGGCATCGAGACGGCAGAACGTTACGACACCGTCAGCGTCGACCCGACCGACTTCACCGGCCAGCGCGTCATGATCATCGGTAAGGGCAACTCCGGATTCGAGACCGCCGACGCGCTGATGGAAACGGCGGCCGTCATCCACGTCGCCGGTCCCCGCTCCGTCCGGTTCGCCTGGCAGACGCATTACGTCGGCCACCTGCGGGCGGTCAACAACAACTTCCTCGACAGTTACCAGCTGAAGTCGCAGAACGCGGTGCTCGACGGCACGATCGAGCGCATCACCCGCGACGCCGACGGCCGCTACCTGGTCCGGTTCCGCTACGCCCGGACGGTCGAAGCCATCCGGGAGATCCGGTACGACCGGGTGATCGCCTGCACCGGGTTCCGGTTCGACGCCGGCATCTTCGACGACACGTGCCGGCCCCGGCTGGTCATCAACGACCGGTTCCCCGAGCAGACGTCCGCCTTCGAGTCGACCACCGTGCCCGACCTGTACTTCACCGGCACGCTCACCCAGCAACGCGACTTCAAGACGTCGACCAGCGGATTCATCCACGGCTTCCGGTACGGGGTACGGGCGTTGTACCGCATCCTCGGCGCCCGGTACCACGGCACCGGCTGGCCGACCACCAAACTCGACGCCACCCCGGAGGCAATCACCGACGCACTCGTCGCCCGGGTCAACCGGTCGTCGGCGCTGTGGCAGCAGTTCGGCGTGCTCGCCGACGTGGTAACCGTCGGACCGGACGGCTCGGCGTACCACCACGAGGAGGTGCCGCTGGCGTACCTGGCCGACGGTGGGCTCGGTGCCAGCCTGCCTGCCTTCGCCGTCACCCTGGAGTACGGGGCGAACCACGACTCGGTCGACCCGTTCGACGTGTCGGTGCCCCGGGTCGCGGAAAACGACGCCGCCGCCGCCCACGACGCCACCTACCTGCACCCGGTGGTGCGGTTCCACAGCGGCGGCCAGGTACGCGCGGTGCACCACCTCGCCGAGAATCTGGAGAACGAGTGGGACCTGGCGAGCGTGCATCAACAGCCGCTGGCCGTGTTCGTGAAGGAGTGCCTCACCGATGTCGGCAGTTGAGCCGGCCGAGCTGCCCGGTCCGGCCGAGCTGCCTGGTCCGGCCGGGCCGGCCCCGGTGTACCCGCAGCCGATCCTGGACCTACTGGCGGCTGCCGCCGACCGGACGGTGTTCGAGCATGGTGCGCGCGCCGTCACCGGGGCCGAACTCCTGGACGCCGTCGGGCGGATCAGCACCGGTCTGCGCGCGGCGGGGATCGGGCCGGGTGACGGGGTGGCGATGGCGCTCGGCGTCTCGCCGGAGGCGTTCGCCGCCATGATCGCCGCTCAGGTGGTCGGCGCCCGGGTCGCCGGGGTGCGACCTGGGCTGACACCGGGGCAGTTGCGCCACGTCCTCACCGGTGGCGGCACGGTGCCGGCCAACCGGGCGGTGGTGGTCGACCGGTCCACGGCGACCGACGGGCTACGGGTCGCAGCCGACGGACTCGACCTGCACGCCGTCGGCCCGTTGGGCGGATCCGCCGGCTCGACCGGGGTTCGCGACCTGCTCGCCGGACCGCCGTCAGCGGCCGCGCTGGACTGCGCCGGCCGTCCGGGGGACGGCGGGCGGATCATCTACACCAGCGGCAGCACCGGCAACCCGAAGGGCTGCCTCCAGACGTACGCCGCGCTCGGTGCGGGCTGGGCGGCGCGTCCCGACCGGTGGCCGGCAGCCGTCCGCGACCTGGCCGCCAGGCTGGACCGCTTCCTGGTCTTCGGATCGCTGAGCAGCCAGGTGATGATGGAGTACACGGTGCTGACCCTGGCCGCCGGCGGCACTGCCGTGATCGCCGAACCCACCGGCGGCCCGGAACCGTTCCTGCCTCACGCGATCGCCCGGCTGCGGGCGACCGCCAGCGTGATCACCGTGCCCCGGCTGCATCAGCTGGTTGCCGGCCAGCGGACCGGTCCGGTCGACCTGGGTTCGTTGCGCGCCCTGCTGGTCTCCGGTTCCCCGTTGGAACCCGGCCGGTTGGCCCAGGCTGTGTCGGTGCTGGGGCCGGTCGTCTACCACGGGTACGGCCAGACCGAGGCCGGCCTGATCGCCATGCTGACCCCCGCCGAGATGACTGCGGTGCCGGCCCGGCTGGCCAGCGTCGGCCGGCCGCCCGACCCGGTCGACACACAGATCCGCGACGACGCCGGCAACCAGGTCCCGGCAGGCGGCACCGGCGAACTGTTCGTCCGTACCCCGGGCCAGGCCGCCGGCTACTGGGCCGACCCGGCCGAGACGGCGGCCGTGTTCGTCGACGGCTGGGTGCGGACCCGCGATCTCGCCCGCTTCGACGCCGACGGCTACCTGTACCTGCTCGGCCGGATCCGTGACGTGATCATCGTCGACGCCAACATCCAGTACGCCGGCCCGATCGAACGGGTCCTGGCCGGTCATCCCGGCGTGGCCGAGGCATACGTCGTCGGAATGCCCGACGAGCACAGCGGGGAGGCCGTGCACGCGTTCGTCGTACCAGCTACCGCCGAGCGGCCGGACCCAGCGGAGTTGGGCGAGCTGGTGGCCGACCGGCTCGGCCAGGCCAGCCGGCCCCGTACCGTCACCTTCATCGACGTGGTGCCGGTCGGGCCGAGCGGCAAGCCGGACAAGCGGCAGCTCCGGCCGGGCGGCGGCTGAGCAGCCGGGCCGCAGGCGCGGTCGCGGCGGTGCCGGCTCAGGTCAGCCCCGGTCGCGGCGGTGCCGGCCGGTCTCGCCGGACGTTCCGGCGGTACGCCGCTTCAGCCCGAGCATGGTGCCGATCTGCGCGCCGACGATGCTCGCCGCGGTGATCACCGCGGTCACCGCGAGCGGACGGTTCAGGTTCTGCTCGGGGCCGGAGCGGCCGGCGGAGACGCCGCCGCCGAGGTTGCCGGTCGCCTCGTTGTCCACCTGCCAGGCGGGGCGGTCGGCGTCCGACGGTACGTCGACGGGCGGCGGGGTCTGCGGGGCCGCCGGCTGCTCCGGCGTCGGCTGCGACGGGGTGGGCTGCGACGGGGTGGGCGTCACCGCCGGGGTGACGACCGTGCCGGTGGCGTGCGGCCGTACACCGGTGTCCGTCGCCTCGGCAGGCAACCGCAGCAGCTGTCCGGCCCGGATCCGGTCCGGGTCGCTGATCTCGTTGAGGTCGGCCAGCTCCTGGTAGTCACTGAACCCGCCGAGATAGCGGTCGGCGATGTGGCCGAGGTAGTCACCCTTGGCGACCCGGTACACGGCCGGCTCCGCCGCCTCGTCCGGCTGATCGGTCGGTGCTGTGTCGCCGCTCTCCGGGCCGGTGGGTGCCGACGCGAGCGTGTGCAACGCCGCCGGCGAGACCAGCGGGGCCGGCGAGCCTGCGGCGGCCGGTGCCGCCGCGGCGGACCGCCCGGAGGCACCGACGAGCTGGTTCGGCGTCGCCTGCTGGCCGGCGGGCGCGGCAAGCTCAGGGGCGCTGCCGAACCCGGTGCCCACCACCGCCGCCGAGGTCGCCTCGACCGGCCCCGGTGCGGCGTACGCCGCCGCCGGACCGGCTACCAGGATCAGCGAGATCGCTCCGACCAGCGCGGCGGCGACCCGCTGCTGACGGCCCATGCCGGGCAGTTTCGGGGCCGGCCGGCGCAGCAGTCGGGCCGGCACCTCCACCAGCACCGACAGCAGAAACGTCGCCCAGCCCAGCCAGCCGACCACCGCCAACACCCGGATGAAGAGCTGCCCGTCGTCGCGGCTGGTCAGCGCGGTGCCGATCTCGTCGACGCTGGGCAGGTGGTCGGGCAGCGGGTTGCCGGCGAACGCGATCAGCGCGACCGGTGCGCCGGCGAGCAGGATCAACAGGACGGTCAGCGCACCCAGGCCGGTGAGGACCTGCCCGAGCCGCCGGACGGGGGAAACGCGGGTCGCGCGCATGGTGCCGCTCCTCTCGAGGGGTCGGCTTCCCGTCACGGGTCGGTCCGGAGCACGGCGGTGGCCTGCCCGGTCACCGGGATCCCCGGCGGGAAACCGAAGAGGCTGAGCATGGTGGTCTCGTAGGTCATGTCGACGGTCACCGTCAGCTGCTGCTGATCCGGGGCGACCTCGACCGTGTACCCGGTCACCCCGGGCATGTCGTCGAAGTAGTGGTCGACCGCGACGGTGGCCGCCGGGACGTCGATGAACTGGCCCTCCCCGCTGACCGCCAGACCGATGTCGATCTGCTGCCCGCCGGTGCGGGCCGCCTCAGCGGCCAGGTTGTCCGCCCGTTGCTTGGTGCGGTACTTGCCGGCGGCGTCCACGGTGATCCCCAGGACGGTGGCCACGGCCAGGAAGGCCACGGCGAGGAAGACACTGACCCGCCCCGCGTCGCGGTGACCGGACACGTCGCGGGTTCCACCAAGCTGCTGGCGGTTGACGCCCGGCCGCTCGCGGCTCATCCCCGCCCCCGGTAGCGGTCCAGCGGGGAACGGAAGTCGGCGCTGAGCAGCCGGTCCTGCGCCACCCAGGGCAGCCCCAGGTCGCCGAACTGGACCGTGCAGCTGACCCGGACGTGGATCAGCGCGGTGGTGCTGCCGGGCGCGGTGGCGAACGCCTTGGTCAGGGTGTCCACCCCGTTCGGGGCGAAGTCGGCGGCCGGCTCCCCGGCGCAGGCGATGCCCTCCCAGTCGAGGCGCTGCTGCGCGGCGTACTCGGCGTTGGTCTGCGCCTCGGTCACCGACCGGGAGATGGACGCGGCGCGGGCGGCGTCATGCGCCGCCGCGTCCAGGGCGTTGCGGGCCAGCACGGTCCGCCCGGTCACCCAGGCGACGACGACGAGCAGCAGGAACGCCGGGGTGAGGATGGCCACCTCCACCGAGACGGAGCCCCGGTCGCGGCCCTGGTCACGGCCCCGGCCGCAGCCCGCATGGCGTCGCCGCACGATCAGCCTCCCGCGACCTGCTCGAACCGCTCGATCTCGCCGTTGGCGGTCTCGCTGACGGTGAAAGTCACACCCGGTATCAGGGACAGCGCCTTGCCGCTGACGGTGTACGACACGTACCGCCCGTCCGGGCCGACCGACGGCTCCGGCAGCGGGTCCGGGTCGAGCCAGTCGCCGGCGTCGGCGAGGAACGCGGCGGCGCGTTGCGCACCCACCCCGGTGTCGGCGTTGCCGCTGCCCAACGCGTCGTAGCCGCGTTCGGCGGTGACCGCCTGCTGGGCGGCGCTCAACGCCACGGTACGGGCCAGGAACAGCGCGGCGACCTGGATCGAGGCGAACAGCAGCAGCAGGATCGCCGGCAGCAGGATCGCCAACTCGACCGGCGCCGCGCCCCGGTCCCGGGCAGGCCGGGCCACCGGGGTGGGAGCGGGCCGGGCCACCGGGGTGGGGGCGGGCCGGGCCACCGGGGTGGGGATGGTCCGGCCCGCCCGGCCGGCGAAGTGACGGCACATGTCGCCGATCAATCGCCGCCGCCCGGGAAGTTGCCCGAGTCCGGCAGGTCGCTCGACGGGTCCGGGTTGGCGTTCATGAAGTCGAACGCCAGGTTCGACGCCCAGGCGAGGACGGCGATCGCGACGAGCGCCAGCCCGACGATGATCACCGCGGTGGGGACCGGGCTGTCGCCCCGGTCCCGTTCGGCGGCGCCGCGCAGCTCGCCGATCCGGTCGGCCACCGCGAGGTAGAGGCGGGTGAATATCTGCATGGTGAGTGTCCTTTCGGGGGTCTGCCCGGCGGCCGCCGGGCGGTCATATCCGGGCGGTCAGATCCGGGCCAGGAAGGGATATAGGACGAAGCCGATCAGGACGAAAACCAGGAACGCTCCCGGGATGTCGAGCCGGCCGGTGACCGCCTCCGCCCGAGCCAGGTTGTCGGTCCTGATCTGGTCGCGCAACGAGTCGGCGCGGCTACGCAACGTCTCGTGCACCTGGGCACCTTCGGTGCCCGACGACTGCATGATCGATCCGACGTCACCGAGTTCCGGCACGCCGATCTGGTCAGACAGGTCCCGCAACTCGTCCCAGGGCGAATGCATCTGCAGCTGGGCCAGCCGCAGCGCCTCCCGGATCCGTTCGAAGACCCACCCGTCACACACCTTCGCCGCCCGCTCCAACGCCTGTACCGGCCCGTGCGCCGCGGACAGCTGCAATGCGACGAGGTCCAGATAGGTGCAGACCGCCCGGCTGAACTCCCGCCGGGCCTGCCGGGCCTTGCTGACCACGTCCTGGTGGGCGATCAGCGCGGCCGCCGCCGCCAGCACCAGGCCGGCGGCCACTGGTACGGCGACCGGCAGGTCGATGCCGACCACGCCAAGCGCCATGCCCAGCACCGGCGGCGCGACCAGCCCGATCAACGCCGACAACAGCAGCGACAGGGCGTACTGCTCCGGGGTCCGGCCGAGCAGGGCGAGTTCCTTGTGCGGTGGCCGCAGCCACCGGACCACGCCGGTCAGCCAGGCCAGATCGCTGTCTACGGCGACCACACCCGGCCGGCCCTGGGTGTGGTGCAGCCGGCGCAGCGCCGGCCCGAGCGCCGGCGTGGCCGGGCTGGTCTCCCGCAGCAGCAGGAAGACCCCGAGGCCGACCAGCGCTCCACTGACCACCGCGACGGTCAACTGCCAGTTGAGGATCATGACAGCACCTCGTCCGGGTCCGGGGCGGCGAGGAACCGGGCCGGTCGGGGCGGGATGCTCATCTGCCGCACCCAGACGAGCAGCGCGACGAACAGGCCGCCCAGCGAGACCATCACCAGTTGGCCGGTCGGCGTGCCGTACGGCGCCATGTAGTCCGGGTTGACCAGCCCGTACCCGAGGACCAGCAGGGTCATCACGGTCAGGAACCGCACCGCGAACCGGGGCTGGGTGCGTTTGGCCTCCACCTCGCGGCGAGTGGCGACCTCGGCGGCGGCCGCGTTCGCGATCGACCCCAGGACGTCACCGAGCCGCTCGCCCCGGTCGGTGAGGTGCAGGATCAACGCCGCCACCACCTGGTCGCAGACCGGGTCGCCGATCTCGTCAGCGAACGCCAGCAGCGCGGTCCGGCCCAGCCAGCCGGCCTGTAGCCGGGACGCCAAATCCCGTACCTCCGGGTTGATCTGCTCAGGGGCGGTGCTGACCGTGCCGATGATCGCCTGCTGCAGACCCTGGCCGGTGCCGGAGACATCCTTGAGTCGGCGGGTCCACTCGCCGACGGCTTCGATCCGGGCGATCGCCCGCCGCTCCGCCTTGCCGACGTTGAACAGCCACGGCGCCCCCGGCACGGCGACCGCGACCAGGATGCCGGCCACCGGCAGGCCGGTGACCAGGAAGGCGAACGCGCCGACCAGCCCGGCGCCGACCAGCAGCGCCTGATGTTGGCGCTGCTCGCTGCGGCTGGTGCCGGAGCCCAGCCAGAGCCGGCGCACCAGCAGCCCGGCCCGCGACGGTGGCCCGGGTGGCCGGCTGGTGCCGATCAGCGCGACGACGGCGAGGACCAGTCCGCCGACGCAGGCGGCGCCAGCTACGACCGCGATGACCTCGATGTTGGCGGGCAGGTTCACCGGTGCCCCCGCAGGACGGTGTGCCGTGGCCGACGCCAGGCGCCGACACCCGCCTCGATGTAGCGGGACAACATCCGGGCGTCGTAGCCGACCCGCAGCAGCTGCTCCCGGATCCGTTCCGGCAGGTGCCGGGGGACCGCCCGGCCGTCCGGGCCGGGGCCGAAGACGGTGGTGGTGGCGATCCGACCGCCCTCACCGACCCCGATCACCTCCTCGACGTGCGAGACGAACCGGTGCTTGCGCCCGCCGATGCCGGTCTCGTCCTCGACGGTGACGTAGACGATCAGGTCGAGGGCGTTGCCGGCCATCCGGCGGGCCTGGTCGACGGTCATCTCCCGGCCGTGCGACAGGGCCAGCTCGACGATCCGCTCGCCGACCCCGGACGGGGTACGGGCGTGAATGGTGCACATCGAGCCGCGGCTGGTGGTCATCGCCTGCAGCATCGGCACGATCTCCCGGGACCGGACCTCACCGACGATGATCCGCAGTACGCCCATCCGCAGCGAGACCGGGATCAGGTCGGCGATGCTCACCTCACCGGCCGGTCGGCCGTCGAAACCGCGTTCGCCGTGGCCCTCCCGTGCCTCGAAGCTCATCACCGCCCGGTGCCGTTCGGTACGCCGGGCCGGCAGCAGTTCGCGGCTCTCCTCCAGCAGCACGTACGGCTCGTCGGGCGGGATCTCGTCCATCAACGCCCGGATGATGGTGGTTTTTCCGGCCCCGGCCAGCCCGGCGACCATGATGTTCAGCCCGGCCCGCATCGACGCCCGCAGGAAGTCGCGGACCAGTACGTCGATCATCTCGTCCAGGTCGGGCCGGCCGCCGGCCACGTCGTCGAGGCTGATGTCCAGGGTGTTGTGCTTGCGGATCACCGCGTACGGGCGGTGGCTGACCAGGTAGACGGCGGCCAGCCGGCTGCCGTCGGGCAGTTGCAGGTCCAGCGTCGGCTTCGAGGTGGACAGCGACCGTTCGGTGGCCCCGGCCCGGCGGGCGGCCGCCTGCAGGATCTCCACCAGTTCGTCGTCGCTGTCGGCGATCGGGGCGTGCCAGTCCACCTGCCCGTTGCGCCGGGTGATCCGCACCTGGTCGCAGCCGAGGATGTGGACCTCTTCGATGGTGTCGTCGACCAGCAGGGTCTGCAGCCGGCCGAGCCCGACGAGTTCGGCGGTGACCTGGTCGAGCAGCACCCGTTCCTCGTACGCGGTCAGCGGGGTGCCGGCCCGGCGGACCTGGTCGGCGTACTCGGCGACGACCGCGACGGCGATCCGGGCCCGCTCGACGTCCTCCTCGTCGATGGTGAACTCGCGACCCCGCTGCCAGCGGGTGAGCCGGGTGCTGAGCTCCCGGCGCAGCTCGCGGACCAGCGCGAAGTCGGTACGCGGCCGGGCCAGCGCACCGGTGCCGGTGGTGTCGGGGGTGATCGGCGGCGTGGTGGCTGGCGCCAGCGCGGTCGGCGGCGCGGTGACGGGTGGCGGGGCGGGGCGCGGCTGGGTTACGGAAGGCGGGGCGGTCGGCGGCGGGGTCACCGGGGGCAGGGTGGCCGGGGCGGCACCGGGCTGGATGCCGGGCCGGGGTGCGCCCGTGGGCCGGGCGGTGGGTGGCGCGGCCCACGCCGGACCGGACACCGGCGGGGCCGACACCGGCGGAGCCGACATCGGTGGACCGGGCTGCCGTGACCCGGGCGGTGGTGGGTTCGGCGGCGGGCTGGGCGGCGCGTTGCCCGCCGGTGCCGCGCTGACCGGGACGACCAGCGGCCAACTGTGCCGTGCGCTGTGGCCGTGCTGTGCGGGACGCAGCGGCACGCCGCTGTGCCGGGTCGCGGCGGGCGGTACGGCGTCACCGGGGGCGGCCTCGCCCGGGATGCCGTTCGGACCGAGCGGCGGGGTGATCGAGGTGAGCGGGTCCGGCCGGTCCCGGGCCGGCCGCTGCGGCCGGCCGGCGGTGTTGTCGGACTCGTCGCGGGGATCGCTCAGCACTGGCTCAAATCGCATTCGGCACCCCTTCCGGCGCGGGCCACCGCAACCGGGCCTGGCGCCGCTCGATCAGCGATCGGACCGGGACCTCCAACGCACCGGCCGCCCGCAGCAGCGGCCGGTTGAGCTTGACCGTGCCGCCGTGGCTGAGCACCTCGGCGGTACGGGGGTCGGCCGGCAACCGGGAGATCACCGGCAGCTGCAGCGCCTTGCTGATCTCGGCGCGGCTGTGCCCGTCACCGACCAGCAGCAGCCGCAGCGAGCCGGGCGGCACCCGGTGCTCGGCGAAGTCCCGCTCGATGGCGGTCACCGCCGCCCGGGCGCTGGACAGGTCGGGCAGGTGCGCGGCGGCCACCACCAGGACGATCGTCGCCGCCCGCAGGATCGGCCACGGTGGATTCGCGACGTAGAATCGACCACAGTCGACGATCACGTCGTACGGTGGACGGCCATGTTCGAGACCGACGAAGAAGTCGGCGAACCGTTGCCACAGCGGGGTGACGCTGCCGATCTGCGTCGGGTCGACCACGCCGGGCAGCAGCAGCCGCTCCCGGCGGGGGGCGTCCAGGTCGACCAGCTGGCTCCAGAAGGCCTCCTCCAGGTTGCCGTCGCGCAACTCGCTGACCGCCAGTTCCCCGATGCCCCGCGGGCCCTCCAGGGCACCGCCGAGGTAGCCGGCCATCAACGTCCCGCCGGCCGGATCGCACTCGGCGAGCACCACCCGGTGATGCCAGGAGAGCGTGCAGGCGAGCGCGCTGGTGGTGACGCCGGGGGAACCCTTGGCGGAGACGAGCGCGACGATGGCCATCCGTCAGGCCGCCGGGGCCAGCACGACCGCGATCCGGTCCTCGGCGGCGAGCACCACCACCGCCGGCACGTCCCGCGAGGCGAGCGCCAGGTAGGCGATGACCCCGCTGCGGTCGTCGGCGGCCACGTCGATCACGGTCGCGTCGAACCGGGTGACCGCGTTCTCACTGGCGTTACGCGTCGGGGTGCCGACGAGGATCAGCTTGTCGCCGGGGTTCAGCCGCCGGGCCGGCACCTGGTCGGCCCGCAGTCCGAGGGCGATCTGCTGCTGGTCCGGCCCGATCATCGGCTCGTTGGTCAACTGCGCCGGGGTGAGCAGGCTGCCGGGCACCAGGGCGACCGCGGCCCGCAGCCCGACGACCTGGTCGAGCTGGCTGGCCGGCACCGGCTTGATCGCCTGCCCGCCGGCCACCTGCACGGTCACCAGGTCGTCGGCGGACAGGACCGTACCGACCGACACGTCCCGGGCGACGGCCAGGTAGGAGCCGGTGGCCCGGACCGAGGTGACCGCGAAGGCGGACCCGAGCCCGCCGAGGGCGATCAGCAGCACGGCCAGCCCGAGCAGGCCGGGCCGGACCCGTCGCTGCCGGACGATCTTCGGCGGGGTGACCGGGGCGTCGACGCCGCCCTGGCCGGTACGTGTCGTCGCCACGGTCATCGCCGTACCACCTGCAGTTCGTCGATCTCGATCTCGATGGGGTCGCTGCTGATCTGCGGGCTGGCGAAGATGTCCTGTTCCACATCATTGATGAACCAGGTGACGTCCCAACTGACCGTGGCGGTGATCCGGTAGCTGCCCGGCGTCGAGTAGCCGTTGTCGTAGCCGCAGCCGGGGTTCCAGGGGTTGTCGACCGCCGGGTCGTATGCGTCGAAGACCTCGTCCCGTTCGCAGCTGAAACTGTCGCCGTTGCCCATGTTGAAGGTGATCTCGTCGACCTCGGCCAGCACCCGGACGCTGACGTCGCGGTCCGCCTCGTCCTCATCAAGCGGTCCCCAGACGGCGTTGGACTCTTCGGACCACACCCAGACCGGCAGACCGACCAGGCCGGGCTTGTCCGGGTCGGGCGCGGTGTGGATGACCGGCTTCTCGAATTGGATCCGGGCGTACGCACGGCGACGCAGCTCGTACGGGTCCGGTGGCGCCTCGTAGCCCGACGGCGGGTCGTCCAGCCACCTGACGATTTCTGAGACCTGCCCGGCGACGCAACTGACGTTGTACGCGACCTGCCCCGGCTCGCCGCCCGGCGGCTGCGGTTCGGCCCGCATGTAGTAGCACTCGTCCTCGCGGTTGAACCAGCCGACGATGTCGTCGTAGCAGGGCAACTCGACGCCGTCGCGGTAGCATGGGCCGGCACCGCCGTCACCGCCGTTGTTGCCGCCGCCGTTGTTGCCGCCGCCGCCGTCGTGGCCGGGGCCGCCGGGCTGCTCGACCCAACCTTCGCATTCGGCCTGGGTGACGCCGCCGCAGCCGCCACCGGACGACTGTGCGGCAGCCGGCCCGGCGGCGGCCAGCCCGGCAGCGGCCAGCAGAGCGACTGCGGCCAGCCCGACGAACATACGGCGGCTGGCGGCAGCGACGCCGGTCAGCATGGCTGGTCCCGGTGTGCGACACCCCGGCTGATCAGCCAGCGACCGTCGTCGTAGCGGGTCGCGGTGGCGGTGGCCAGGTAACGACCCACCTCGGTGCCGGGAACGACCGTGTCGGTGTCGTTGGCGTAGACCATCCGGTAATTCGTGGCGTCCAGGCAGTCCTGGATCTCCACCGCCATCGGCACCGAATCCAGATTGATGTCGGTTATCGTGGGTTCGGAGGTTAGTGAGCCGATACGCACGGCGCCGTGCTCCTTCGCGTCTCGAATGCTCAGCCTGACCCGGGTCAGGAGTGGGTCGCCGAGATACTTCTTCAACTCGGGGTGATGGGGGTCGGCCGCGTGTTCGGCCTTCTCGGCGGCGGCGAGGTAGCCGTTGTACGCGGCGAGCGCGGCTTCGGCGGCCTCGGCGGCGGCCGGGTCGTCGGTCGCCGCCGGTACGCGCAGTGGTGGCAGGGTGGCGGACTGCTCGCTGGCGCAGCCGGCGAGTGCGGCAGCCGCGAGCACCGACGCGGCCAGCATTACCGCTGGCCAGGGGCGCTGACTTGGCCTCACGTCCGTCCTCCTCGGTGCCCGCCGGGCCGGCCAGGGTGGCGCAGGGCGACAAGCACTATTGCCAACATCGATGTGTTGGGGTGTTGCCGTACTGTCCGCTGGAATGATCCAGTGCTGCCTCCGGCTGGTCCGGCCAGGTGTCGACCGACGCATTTCCGCCGGTCGGTCGGATGTTTCCCGGCGGTAGTGCATCGCTCAAGGGGGGAGCATAGGCTGACGCCCGCGACAGCAACAGGGGCAATTCAGAACAATACTCAGGGTTACGATCTTCGAGTCCGGTCCCGATGGAGGGCGGTGCGATGCCCGGTCATTCCGATCACCGCCCTAAGACGCATCCGAGTACGTCTGTCAAGTGGGCGGCGGTGATCGAAAACCGACAGTCGCCATCGCGAATTGCCAGCCTGCGCCGGATTCTGTCCCATTTGGAAGTCGACGGTCGGCGCGACCACTGCCAGCCGGTGAGCCGACCACGGTGCGAGCCGAAACCGGTCGACCGGACTCCGCCAGGCCGGTCGACACCGAAAGTAAGCGATCATGAAAACACGGACCGTGATCGGCGTCGCGGACGCCGGGAGAGGGCGCAGGGATGATCACCGGTAACGAGCGCCCGATCGGGACCGAGCCGGCACCGGCCCCCGCCCGGCGACAGCCCAGTCAGGCCGGCAGGCTGCTCGGCGTACTGCTGGTGCTGCCCGTGCTGCGCCGAGCCGTCGCCGTCCACTCGGTGGCACCCGGCGAACCGTGGCGGACCGGCTGTCCACGGTGCGGCACGCCGTTCGGCGCGGCCGGCCCGGCGGGGTCGTTTTCCCCGCTGGCGTCGGTGTCCCCGCTGGCCAGATGCGGCGGCTGCGGTGCCCGGGTCGGCCCGCCGCCGTTCGCCGTCGAGGCGGTCGCCGTCGCGGCGCTGGCGGCGTTGGTCTCCGCCGGCCTTCCCTGGCCGGTGGTTCTGGCGCTGATCTGGTGGGCGGCCTGGATGGTCCCGCTGGTCTTCGTCGATCTCGCGGTGCACCGGCTGCCGGACCGGCTCACCTACCCGGCCGCCGCCGGGACCTGGGCGCTGTTCGGTGCGGCGGTGCTGCTGGGTGAGCCGTCAGCGGCCTGGCTGCGGGCGGTCATCGCCGGTACGGGCGTCGCGGCGCTGTTCGCCGCCACCACCCTGGCGTTCGGCGCCAGGGGGTTCGGGCTGGGCGACGCCAAGCTGGCGCTCAGCGTCGGCGCGGTGCTCGGCTGGTTCGGTTGGCCGATGGTGCTGCTCGGGCTGCTGGTCGCCTTCGTCGGCTCGGGCGGTGTGGCGGTGGTCCTGCTGGCCGCCCGGCGGATCCGGTGGACCCAGCAGTTGCCGTTCGGGCCGTTCCTGGTGCTCGGAGCCGTCGTCGGGGTGCTGCTGGCCAGTCGACTGCCGGCGGCCTGAGCGTCCGTCGCCCCCAGATGCGTCACAGATGCCTCGGAAGCACCCGGGCTCCGTGTCGTGCCGACGGGTTTCAGAGGCGGCGGATGACCAGCCCTGGCTTGACGTCCGAGGCAGCCGACAGGTGCGCGATGTCCTCCGGGTCGCTGGTGAAGACGATCGCGCCGTAGGCGAGCGCGATGGTGACCACGCTGGCGTCGACCACGTCACGCGTACCGGCCTTCCCGCACAACACCCCGGCCGATTTGGCCAGTTCCAGACCGACTGGAACGATTTCGCAGCTGCTCAGGAACCGTCCGAGCTGGACCTGCCGGCGGGTATCTCGCCAGGCCTGGCCGACCACGACGGAAGGGACGAGCAGACGTCGCCCTTCCTCGACGGCCAGATGGTGTATCGCCCAGATCCGTCGGTCATTGCTGTCGGTCGCCAGCAGCACCCCTGTGTCGTAGACGTAGGGGATGGTCACGCGGCGGTCCGTCCGGGCGCGCTGAGCGCCTGGGCGTCGGCGGCAGCCATCTCCGCACGTGCCGCAGCAATCTCTTCTACGGTGAACGCACCGTGCTCGGCCTGCCAGTCGGCGACCAGCCGCCGCCCGACCCGCCGCCGGAGCTCACTTTCCGCAGCGCTCGCCACCAGCCGCGACAAGGGGACGCCATCCTCGCGAGCAGCCTCGCCGAGCGCTTCGACCAGTTCCTCGGGGAGGGTCACAGTCACCTTCTTCGCCGCCACACATACACCATACAGCGATATGGCGGCGCCTGAGGCGAGTGCTGCCGCCCTCCCGGCCCGTTCGCCACCTGCGAACCGGGGCAGGATGGGGTGCATGGGCAGGGCGAACGAGCGACGCACCGTACTGCGGATCGACGTCGGCAGTGGGTCGACCCGGCGGGTCCGTCGGATGGACACCATTTCCGGGGAGGAGCCGCTGGAGATCCGGGTCGGCCCGGCCGGTGCGGCGCGACGTCCCCCGCTGGCCGTCACCATGCGTACGCCGGGAAACGACATCGACCTCGCGATCGGTTTCCTGCTGACCGAGGGTCTGATCGGGGCCGCCGAGGACGTGGTGACCGCGCAGCTGTGTGCCGGCACTGACACACCGAACACGTACAACGTGGTCGACGTGACGCTCGCCGGGCACGTCCCGCCGCCGCAGACCGACCCGACCCGCAACTTCTACACCACCAGCTCCTGCGGGGTGTGCGGCAAGGCGAGCATCGACGCCGTCCGCACCCGGTCCCGGTTCGACGTGGCTGCCGACCGGGCCACGTTCAGCCCGCAGACCCTGGTCGGCCTGCCGGACCAGCTGCGCGCCGCCCAGCAGGGCTTCGACCGCACCGGTGGGCTGCACGCCGCCGGCCTGTTCACTGCCGACGGGCAGCTCCGGGCGGTACGCGAGGACGTCGGCCGGCACAACGCCGTCGACAAGCTGATCGGCTGGGCGGCCCGAGAGGACCTGCTGCCGCTGCGCGGTCATCTGCTGCTGGTCTCCGGGCGGGCCAGCTTCGAGCTCACCCAGAAGGCGTGGATGGCCGGCATCCCGGTGCTCGCGGCGATCTCCGCGCCGAGCAGTCTGGCGGTCGCCCTCGCCGAAGAGGCGGGGATGACCCTGGTCGGGTTCCTACGCGGATCGACGATGAACGTCTACGCGGGCACCGACCGCCTCACCGACTGACCCCGACGTGTCCGACGCCATGATCACCATGATCAGTTGAAGGTGAGATACCTTTCCGGTCGGCTGACAGGTATCTCACCTTCAACTCGTGGCGTCAGCGATCCGCGGAGCCAGGAGCAGAGGATCTGTGTCGTCGGCTCCGTACACCTCACTGGCGGACGTACCCGACGTCCCCGACGTCTTTCGCGGAGAAACTGTCCCGGGCGCGACATGGGTGATCATGCTGGCCGTTGACGGGTTGTCATATGACGCGGCGCTGGCGGCAGGCTGGCCGGAGCGCCGAGCTGGCCAAGCTGGCCGGCACGTTCCCGAGTTCGTCAACGACCGCGTGCCTGACCGCCATGACCGGAGTCGGGCCGGCGCAGCACGGGGGTGCCCGGGATGGTCTACCGCGTCCCCGGCCGTGGTTGTCTGGTGTGCGCCATCACCGGCCGGGAGTTGGCGCGGGACCAGCCGACCCGGGTGGGGCCAGCGGGCGGGTCCGACTTGGCCAGCCGCCGAGTGCCTCAGCAGGCAACCGGGCCGAAAATGACCCGCCGCTCCGAGTTACCGGGGTTCAGTGTGGGCGAGGTGCTGTGGACAGCCTGAGCAAGGCCGGCTGGGCGTACGGCGACCGCGCGACAAGGGCGCGACCTCGTGAAGTGCGCCGCGTACCCCCGCAAGATCCCTGCCGTGTCTATGCTCGGCCCTGAACAGCGCAGACAGCCTCAGATCGGAGACGGGGACATGCAGGTCGCCGAAGTCTTGGACGTGCTCGAAGCACTGTTCCAGACCAGCAAGCACCCGGACATCACCGACGTCCGTCGGTACGGGCAGGACACCGAGCCCGGCGGCAATTCGCCAGCCGGGGTACGGGTCTACTACTCGACGGGATCGACCGGGATGCTGTGGGCGGCCGTCGGCAAGCCCGCACCGGCACCGGCGTCGTTGCCGGCCGAGATGCCCGCACCTCGCGAGCGGGCGCGTCGCACGCTCGCGTTCGCCGTACAACTGCTGGATTTCGCCCGACCCGAGGAGTTCACCTCGTGGGAGCCGTGCGCCTTCACCGGGGTGCACAGCTCCCCGTCCGGTGTGAAGATCACCTGCCGGGACGGCGGCGCCGTCTTCCTCCGGGCGACCGCCACCACCGGACCGGGCGGCATCGCAGGTGAGCCGAACGAGGACCCGTACCCGGACTACCAGATTCCGGAAGGAGTCCGTTCATGGCGCCAGGAGGTAGGTGCTCGGTCTGCGGTCAGCAGGTGACCACCGCCCCCGGCCAGCCCGCACCGCTGCACCAGGGCCCGGGAAGCCGGACCAGATGTGCCGGATCGGGGCAGCCTACGTCCTGACACCGGTGCAACCCCGGAAGACCCCGGGGCGAGCCCGGGGTCTGTCCGCGTCATGCCCGCGCGGGGCGGGTTCACGGGCGGCGTCGGCCGGCAGGGCGGGCCCGGTCGAGCCGCTCACCGTCGGGTCGACGGCGCGGCCGGGTGTCCGCCCGGCCCTTACGCCCACTGCGGTCCGGCTTGGGCCACGGACCCAGCGCCGCCGGTGGGATGCCGCGGACCAGGACGTCGTCCATCAGTTTCGCCATCGAGTAGCCGGGTTCGACGTCGAGCGCCCGGTCGAGGGCGACCCGGGCCAGGGCTCCGTTGCCGGCCCGCCAGGCGGCGAAGGCCAGCAGGCTGGCCGGCCCGGCGGCGAGCTCCGGCTCGGCCCGGCGGGCGATGTCCTGCCAGAAGGTGACCTGCCACAGCTCGTCGGTGACCCGCTCCCAGGCGTAGTCGCGCACCTCCAGGTCGGTCAGCAGCAGACTGAGCCAGGCGATGTCGTCGTCGGTCGGGGCGATGCCCCGGCCCTGCCGTTCCAGCAGCATCCGTACCGTCTTCTCCCCGGCCCGGCGCAGGGTGCGGGCACCGAGCAGGTCGGCCGGCGGGGCGTGGTCGACCAGCGCGGACCGGCGGGCCCGGGCACGTTCGGTGGCGGACCGCATCGCTGCCCGGGCCGGACCGGTGACCGGTTCCACCTGGCGGCGTAGCGCGGCCCGGTCGGGCAGGGCGACCTGCCCGGCGACGGTGGCCGCGACCGCAACCGGGTTGATCTCAGCGTCAAAACGGTGGCCCTCCGGCGGGCAGCAGGTCGGATCGTCGCAGAAGGAGGACCAGTAGCGACCGTCGGCCACCCGCAGCGCGTCGAGCAGCACGGTGCCCTGTCGGCGCAGGGCGTCGGTGGTGTCCCGCAGGACCGGGTCGACGGTGTCGGCCGGACCGTAGCCGAGCACCACGGCGGCGCTGACCTGCTGGCGATCGACGATGGAGGTCAGCTGGGCGGTTGCCGCCGCGCGGACGTCGGCCGGGACCGTGGCGTCGGGCAGGTCGGCACGGGCGGCGATGACGACCGTGTGGTCGCGCATCCCGACCACCACCACGCTGTCGGCGGGGTGGAAGCCGATCAGGTAGGGCACGGCGGCGATCAGGTCGGCCGGCTCGCGGACGGTGAGCGCGGCACCCTGGGCCGTCCCGGCAGCCGGATCAGCAGCAGGGTCAGCAGCCGGGTCGGGAACGGAATCGGGGGTGGGTACCGGTTCGGTAGGTGTCATGCCGGAAACTGTCGCGCCGGACGGTGACCGGCGGTGGCCGTTCCAACCCGACCTGTGGACGACACGCCGGGTTATCCACAAGCACGCAGAGTAGTTTCCCTGGTGGCGGCGTTTCTGCTCACTACCGGTTGCGCCACTGGGTGGGGTGACGGTTGACATCCTCTCCGCCCTGAAGAAGGACGGAGATTCCCTCCACGCTGCGCGTGGAACACGCAGCGTCCGGGTGGGTTACCGCTTCACTGCGCGCCGCCGGGACAAGTCCCGGTCTTACGTGCGCTCGACGGTCGTTGAAGTCCGCCTGTCCGGCGGCCTTGATGTTGATGGCGGCGTTGATGTCCCGGTCGTGGTGACTGCCGCACGGGCAGTCCCACTCCCGGACGTTCAACGCGATCTTCTCGTTGATCCGGCCGCAGTCGCAGCACATCCGGGTGGACGGGAGCCACCGGTCCACCCGGGCGAACGCGCGCCCGTACCGCTGCGCCTTGTACTCCAGCATGCCGGTGAAGGCGGCCCAGCCCGCATCGTGCACGGACTTCGCCAGCAGAGTCCGGCCGAGACCGACAACGCACAGGTCCTCGACGTACACCGCTTGGTTCTCGCGGATGATCGCCGTGGACAGCTTGTGCTGCCAGTCCCGCCGGGTGTCGGCTACCCGCGCGTGAGCGCGGGCCACCTCGATCACGGCTTTCCTACGGCGGTTGCTGCCCCTCTGCTTGCGTGAGAGTGCCTGCTGCAACCGCTTGAGCTTGCGGGCCGCGCGGCGCAGGAACTTCGGTGCGGTCACCTTCGTGCCGTCGGACATGACCGCGAAGTGGGTCAGGCCCAGATCGATGCCGATCTCGGAGTCGACCGGCGGCAGCGTTTCGTCCTCGCCGATCTACACGACGAACGAGGCGAAGTACCGGCCTGCTGTGTCCTTGATCACGGTGACCGAGGTGGGATCCGACGGCAGGCCGCGCGACCAGCGCACCGGAACGTCGCCGATCTTCGGCAGCCGCAGGCGGCCGTTGTCACAGACCTTGAACCGGGAGTTCTTCGTGAACCGGATCGCCTGCCGGTTGTCCTTACGGGACCGGTACCGGGGCGGGGCCACCGTGCGGCCCCGGCGTTTGCCGGACAGCGAGTTGAAGAAGTTGCGGTACGCGGTGTTCAGATCGGCGAGGGCCTGCTGCAACACCACGGCCGACACCTCACCCAGCCAGGCCCGGTCCTCGCTGGCCTTGGCCGCTGTGATGACCAACTTCGACAGGTCGCCGTCGGAGATGTACTTCTCGCCCGCCTCGCGGGCCTGTTGACGCAGCCTGAGTCCGTCGTTGAAAACCACGCGGGCACACCCGAACGCCTGCGCCAGCGCGGTGCGCTGGGCGGCGTCCGGGGTGATCCGGTAGTTGTAACGGAGCTGCACGGCCATCACTGTATCATGTTGGTTTATGGTCGAACTTCGAGGCATCCGCACCGGCAGGCACTGCATTTTCGCGATGCATGTCCACTTGGTTTTCGTGACGAAGTTCCGGCACAACGTGTTCGCCGACCGGCACCTGACCCGGATGGAGGCGATCATGCGAGACGTGTGCGCCGACTTCGAGGCCGAACTGGTCGAGTTCAACGGCGGCCACAACCACGTCCACCTGCTGGTCAACTTCCCGCCCAAGGTCGCCGTGGCCAGGCTGGTCAACAGCCTCAAAGGGGTCTCCTCGCGCCGCCTCCGGCAGGAGTTCCCCGACCTGGTGCGCCACTACTACCGGGCCAACAAACTCTGGTCCGGCTCGTACTTCGCCGGGTCTGTCGGCGGCGCACCGTTGAGCGTCATCAAGCAGTACATCGAGCAGCAGAACCGTCCCGGTTAAGGCACTGCTCGGGCCTGGCGGCCCTCCCAGCGCGGACCTTCACCCCCGGCCTGAACGCCGGAGCACTGGCCCGCATTCCGGTAGCGCGGGTTACCGTGCCGCCATGGATCTGGCGTACCTGCGGGCTCACCCGGAGCACCTGCCGACCTTCCTCACCCATCAGCGGATCCGGGAGACGCCGGTCTCCGGCGGGTCGATCTGCGCGGCGAGCCGGCTCACCCTCGACGACGGCAACTCGGTGTTCGCCAAGTCCTGGCCGGAGCGGTCCGCCAGGCCGCTGCCGGACGGCCTGTTCGCCGCCGAGGCGGCCGGGTTGCGTTGGCTGGCCACCGCCGGTGGGGCACCGGTGCCGGCGGTGCTGGTGGCGCTGCCGCAGCTGCTGGCCCTGGAGTGGGTCGAGCCGGGCGAGGCGGAGGTGGCCGCTGCCGAGCGGTTCGGCCGGGAGCTGGCAATCACCCATCGGGCCGGCGCGGCCGGGTTCGGGGCGGACTGGCCGGGGTTCGTCGGCGCGCTGCCGCAGGACAACGAACTGGTGACCGACCAGCCCTGGTCGGCCTGGTTCGGACAGCGCAGGCTGCTGCCGTACCTGCGGATGTCGGTCGACAACGGCGCGCTCACCGCCGCCGAGACCGGCCTGGTCGAGCAGGTGGTCGACAACATCGACGGGTACGGCGGCGACGAGCCGCCCGCTCGGATCCACGGCGACCTGTGGCCCGGCAACCTGCTCTGGAGCGCGGACGGGCGCTGCCGGCTGGTCGACCCGGCGGCGCACGGCGGGCACCGGGAGACCGACCTGGCGCAGTTGGCGCTGTTCGGCGGCGCTCCGTACCTGGACCGGATCCTCGACGCCTACCAGGAGCAGTGGCCGCTGAC